>NZ_JBXARP010000002.1:0-626516 GCF_058808375.1 Caulobacter sp. GW821-FHT11E10 | reverse complement strand
AGTCGGAAGTCGGATGCTCCCCCTCTGGGGGAGCTGTCGCGGAGCGACTGAGGGGGCTATGCGGCCTATGCCGAGCTGCCCCCTCCGGCCCTCTGGGCCACCTCCCCCAAAAGGGGAGGATCTTATGCGACCGCTAACCACCCTAAGCGGACGTTCCGAAAGTCACCGCCGCTCGCGAAAAAGCCGCCCGGCGCGAACCGGGCGGTTTCGTCGTCTCTGGCCTCGCGGCGAACGCTAGCGCAGCGGCGTATCCGCCAGCACCGAGGCGCCGCCCGGCGCGGCGCGCAGGCGGGACTTGGCCATCTCGTCCAGGATCGCCTGGGAGCGCGGATCGCCCATCACCCAGGCGGCGGCGGCCAGGGTGCGGGCCGAGGTCTCGCTGACCCCCAGCAGCTTCTCGAAGGCCTCGAACGGCGAGGTTCCGCCGTCCATGCGCTTCAGGCGGACATCGCCCTCCAGCTTGGCCAGGGCCTTGGCCTTGTCGACGGCGTCGTAGAAGCCGCCCAGTTCGTCGACCAGGCCCAGCTGCTTGGCCTGCTCGCCGGTCCAGACGCGGCCCTTGGCGATCTCACGCACGCGTTCGGGGGGCAGCTTGCGGCCCTCGGCGACGCGGCTGACGAAGCCGGCATAGATGCGATCCATCCAGCCGGCGAACTTGGCGCGTTGGTCGGGCGTGAAGCCCTCGGCCGAGCCGAAGGCCTGGGAATAGTCGCCGCCCACATGCAGGTCCTTGGTGTCGACGCCGAAGCGGGCCAGGGCGCCGCCCAGGGCGAACTTGCCGCCATAGACGCCGATCGAGCCCGTCAGGGTCGAGGGCTGAGCGATGATCGAATTGGCCTGGCTGGAGATCCAGTAGCCCCCCGAGGCCGCGTAGGTGCCCATGCTGACCACCACCGGCTTGCCGGCCGCCTTGGCCGCCTTCACGGCCGCCAGGATCTGTTCCGAGGCCGTGTCCGACCCACCGGGCGAGGAGACGCGGAAGACGATCGCCTTGACGTCCTTGTCCTCGATGGCGGTGCGGAAGGACTGGGCCACATCGTCGGAATAGACGTTGCTGTCGCCGCCGAATGGCGAGCCGCCGCCGCCCACGCCGGTGACGATCGCGCCTTCGGCGCCGATCACGGCGATGGCCGGGCCGGTCTTGACGGTCGGCGGCTTGGAGCGGCTGGCATAGTCGTCGAAGTCGACCAGCTTGGCGCCCTTGCCGGCCTTGTCGAGGGCGAAGGCCTGGATGTCGCTGACCTGGCCGACCTTGTCGATCAGGCCGTTGGCCTGGGCCTCCTGGGCGCTGTAGGGGCCCGCCTCCAGCGTCTTGGTCATGGCGGCCGGGTCGCGCTTGCGATCGATGGCCGCGCTGGTCAGGGCCGTGCGATAGACCGAGCCCATCCACGACAGCGTCGATTCCCGGTGGGCCGGGGTGTAGTCGCTCTGAAGGTAGGGGTTCACGGCGTTCTTGTATTCGTAGCGCTGCTCGTACTCGGCCTTGACGCCGTACTTGTCGAAGAAGCGCTTGAAGAACATCGTCTCCGACGAGACGCCGACCGCCTGGAAACTCGAATCCGGCTGCATCCAGAACTCGCTGGTCGCCGCGCCCAGCATATAGGTCGAGGTGACCATGCCGGACGGATAGAGGCCTTGGCTGTGGGCGTAGATCGGCTTCTTGCCGACCTCGCGGAAGTGTTTGAAGGCCAGGCGCAGTTCGTCGGCCGCGGCCGGGGCGACGCCGCCTTCGGGCAGGCGCACCAGCACGGACTCGACCTTGTCGTCCCTTTCGGCGCGACGCAGCGTCTCGATGATCGACATCACCGAGTCGCCGCCGCCGCCGCCCAGGGCCGCGAAGGGGTTCTTGGCGTCCTGGTCGGAGAGGCCGCCGCGCAGGTCCAGTTGCAGGACGGTGTGGGTCGGGACGGGGGCCGGCCGTGTCGCGCCGGCGGCCATCACGATGAGCAGGAAGGGCACTCCGACCACGAACAGAAGTAAGCCGACGAACACGCCGGCGACGGTCAGGAAGAACTGCTTCATCGGAGATCCTGCTTTGGGAACGCCGACAAGCTAACCGCTGTTCGGGTTGCGACCAAATGAAGAGCAAGCAACGAATCCGGACTTGGCGGACGCGCAGGCCAAGCGCCGCTTTCGCGGCGCCTAAGCTTCTGTTTTGTAGGAAGTTTTCCCGCCTCTGGTTGGCGGGGAGAAGTGGTCGGAGTGGCAGGATTCGAACCTGCGACCCCTGCGTCCCGAACGCAGTGCTCTACCAGACTGAGCCACACTCCGACTTGGAGGCCGGCCTTATAGGTGGCCGTTTGGGGGGGCGCAAGCGCCTTTTTCGAGGTTCGGATGACGGGGGCCAAAAAGTTCTGAAAAGGCCTGTTGCATCCATCCGAGTCGTGGGCTATCTCCACCGCCTCGCCGGGCCCAACGAGGTCTCGCCGTTCCTGCTGGGGAATGGTGTAATGGTAACACTGCGGTTTTTGGTACCGTCATTCTAGGTTCGAGTCCTAGTTCCCCAGCCACTTTCTTCTCTGAATAGTCAGCCAGTCTTTCAGCGCTTCGGCGCGCCCGGGCTGCGAATGAGCGCGCGGCGGCCGTGCACCCGCGCGTTCCCCGGGTTCCCGCGAAATTCGCGACGGAGCGGAGGACCGGACGATCCGCGGGCCCAATTGTCCGCCGGGTATTGGACACGCAACGCTCCATAAGAACTAAAGTCGAGTTCGCAGTTGCGAGACAGAGCGTCGCCCGTATGGGTTTAGCAATCGATCCCGAGGGCGGGTAACAGCGTTGTCATGGGTATAGTTGACGAAAATTCGCTTCGTTGAACGCATGCGTCCATAGTCAATTGTCGTGAGAATTCACGATTTGAATCCGAATTCGTATTCGAAGTACTTGTGTTTCTGAAGCCAGGGTGTAATTCCGGAACTAACGGGACATGGAGTTGAGATCGTGGAAGACAAAGCGACTCTGATCGAGCTTACCGCTGAAATCGTGGCCAACTATGTGGCCAATAATTCGACGCCTGTTTCGGAACTTCCGGCTCTGATCCGTGCAACGCACGACGCCTTGGCCGGTATTGGCGCGCCGCCTGTCCCGACCGTCGAAGCGGTGACCAAGGCGACACCGGCCCAGATCCGCAAGAGCATCACGCCCGAGGCGCTGATCAGCTTCGAGGACGGCAAGCCCTACAAGACGCTGAAGCGCCACCTGACCACGCACGGCATGACCGTGGCCGAGTACAAGGCCAAGTGGGGTCTGCCGAACGACTATCCGACGACCGCGCCCGCCTATAGCGAGGCCCGCTCGGCCATGGCCAAGGCCCTGGGCCTGGGCCAGGGCGGTCGCAAGGGCAAGGCGACGCGCGGCCGCAAGGGCTAATTGGATTTCAAATCCGAACGGATTTCAGAAGGGACGCCGAAAGGCGTCCCTTTTTCGTTGAGCGACGAACTCTAGGAAATCCCGCCTTCCTGGGCCTTGCGCCTAGGATCCAGTGATCCACTAGCGCTGCATGAGACGGTGCGGGCGCGACATGGCGGCGCGCATTTGCGGATGCCGATCCAGGCGGCGCCATGGGTCTTCGCCAAAGGGCGAGGAAGGCAGGTTTCGTGGCGGAGAAGAGCCCCTAGGCCACGCCGCGCGTGTTCGCCTCGGCCTCATCATCCGTATCCAGGTTCAGGACCTTGGCCAGGGCTTCCACCAGGCGGGGAACTTCGACCGGCTTGGGGACCAGGGCGTCCATGCCGGCTTCGGCATAGAGCGACCGCTCGTGGGTCAGGACGCTGGCGGTGACGGCGATGATCGGCGTGCGGGGACGGCCCGTGCGGCGCTCGCCCTCGCGGATGGCCTTGCTGGCCTGAACGCCGTCCATGACCGGCATGTGGACGTCCATCAGGATACAGTCCCAACGGTCCTTCTCCCACATGGCCACCGCGTCGCGGCCATCGACGGCGAAATGCCCGTCGACGCCCAGGTGGCTCAGCAGGGTCAGCAGCACCGCGCGGTTGGTCTGGTTGTCGTCGACCACCAGGATCTTGGGAACGGCCATGTCCTCGATCTCGGCCGCCGCGACGTCCCGGGCGGGCGCGGGGGCCGTGACCGGCGCCACGCGGGGCATCGGCACGATGATCGAGAAGCACGCGCCGCCGTCGGCCGGGGCGGAGAAGGCGATCGTTCCGCCCATCAGCTCGACCAGGGTCTTGCAGATCGCCAGGCCCAGGCCCGAGCCGCCGGCCCGGCGGGTGCTGGAGCTGTCCAGCTGGGCGAACTTGGTGAAAAGCCGCGCGCGCTGGCTCTCGGGAATGCCGACGCCGGTGTCGATCACACGGGCCGACAGGGTCTGGTCGTCGCCCTCGACGATCACCCGCACCGCGCCGCGCTCGGTGAACTTCACGGCGTTGGAGATCAGGTTCGACAGCACCTGGCGCAGACGCTCGGCGTCGCCGTGGCGCCAGCTGGTCGCATCGCCGGCGACCTCCAGGCTGAACTCCAGGTCCTTGTCGCGCGCCAGGCCGCCATAGAGCTGGCGCAGGGCGTCCAGCTGGGCGCCAAGATCGAACGGCGCGGCCACGACCTCCATCTTGCCGGCCTCGATCTTGGAGAGGTCGAGAATGGCGTTGATCACGCCGAGCAGCGACTGGCCGGAGGCGCTGATGGTGTCGAGACGCCGGCGCTGGTCGGGCTCGAGCGCGCCGGTAGCCATGATCTGGGCCATGCCGAGCACGCCGTTCAGCGGCGTGCGGATCTCGTGGCTCATGGTGGCCAGGAAGTCGGTCTTGGCGCGGTTGGCGGTTTCGGCCGCGAGAGCCAGGTCCTGGGCCTCGGTCTTCAGGCGTCGGTTCTCGGTCAGCTCGCGCTCGAGCTCGGCGTTGAGGGCCTCGCTGGCCAGGCGGGCGCGGACCTCGCGGCCGACGACGCCACGCATCAGGGCCGACATGCCGATGGCCGCGAAGGCGCCGGCCAGGCCGACGAACATATATTGGTCGATCGTGTCGCTCGACGCGTTGCGCGCCATCCAGGCCAGGCCCGCGATCGCGCTGGTCACGCTGAGCAGCGACACCCGCCGCGTCGGCGCCGAGGTGGCGAAGACCAGGGCCATCAGCACGAAATAGACCAGCTTCTGCGGCTCGAAGTGCAGAAGCTGGTAGGCCATGGTGTTGGCGAGGAAGAGGCCGTTCATGCCCAGCACCAGGGCTTCCAGCGGCAGGCCCATGATCTGGCCGCGACGCAGGCCGATCCAGGCGGCGAAGGCGTAGAGGCCGGCGACGACCGACAGGCCTTCCAGCACCACCAAAGCTCGACCCGTCTCGTAGAACGGGTGCGATAGACTGATCAGGGCATAGTAGATCGCGGCCGCGATCATGTAGCCGCGCGCGATCGGCACGTAGGCGCGCATAAGCGCGATCTTGGCTGGCTGGCGGGCGTCAGTCTTCGCAGCCGTCACGTCGGACCTCGACTATCTATAGTCGAGTAAGCTACGCGAAGAGTGGTTAAGCGTTGTTGCGCCTTGAATGGTTTACACGCCGCTTAGTGACATTCCGGGCGCATCCGGCGGGGTTTCGCCACCGCCGTTCAGCGAACGCTGCATCCAGACCAGGTCGACCCAGCGTCCGAACTTGTGCCCCATGTCGGGGAAAACGCCTTTCTTTTCAAAGCCCAAGGCCGCGTGCAGACCGACCGAGGCGGCGTTGCCGCTGTCGCCGATCACCGCGCATATTTGTCGCAAACCCAGGGCCTCGCAGGCCTCGATCAGGGCGGAAAGCAGGGCTTTACCAACGCCTTTACCCACAGCTTTCGGCGAGACGTAGACGCTGTCCTCGACGGTGAAGCGATAGGCGGCGCGCAACCTGAACGGGCCGGCGTAGCAATAGCCGACGACCTCGCCATCAAGCTCGGCGACCAGATAGGGCAGGCCGCGATCCAGGAAGGTCGCGCGTCGACGGGCCATCTCGGCCTCGTCCGGCGGGACCTCCTCGAAGGTGCCCAGGCCGTTCAACACGTTCCAGGCGTAGATGGCGGTGATGGCGGCGATGTCGGCGTCGGCGGAGGGGCGGATCGTGACGGTCATCAAAATCCTCTCCCCGTGGGAGAGGTGGCCCGAAGGGCCGGAGAGGGGAGTGACCCCGCCAGCAGACCTTCCCCCTCCGTCCGCTTCGCGGACACCTCCCCCGCTGGGGGGAGGATTTGGAAGCACCGGCTCACTTCGTCCAGCCCTTCTCCACGGCCCAGACGGCGAAGGCGTAGTCCAGGGCGATCTCCTTCAGGAAGTCGAAGCGCCCGGAGGCTCCGCCATGGCCGGCCTCCATGTTGATCTTCAGCAGCACCGGATTGCCGCTGGTGGTCGCCGGCCGCAGCTTGGCGACCCACTTTTCGGGCTCCCAGTAGGTGACGCGCGGATCCGACAGGCCGCCGGTGGCCAGCACGGCCGGATAGGGCTTGGCGGCCACGTTGTCGTACGGCGAGTAGCTGGCGATGTAGTCGTAGGCTTCCTTGTCCTCCAGCGGATTGCCCCATTCGGGCCATTCCGGCGGGGTCAGGGGCAGGGACGTGTCGCTCATGGTGTTGACGACATCGACAAACGGCACGGCGGCGATGATGCCGGCGAACAGGTCGGGCCGCATGTTGGTGATCGCGCCCATCAGCAGGCCGCCTGCCGAACCGCCGTAGGCGACGGTGTTGGCCGGCTTGCCATAGCCGGCGCCATGCAGGTGCTCGGCGCAGGCGATGAAGTCGGTGAAGGTGTTCTTCTTCTTGAACTTCTTGCCGTCCAGGAACCAGCCCCAGCCCTTTTCCGAGCCGCCGCGCGGGCAGGCCGTGGCCCAGATCCAGCCGCGGTCGACCAGGCTGAGGTTCCGGATCGAGAAGCTGGGCTCCATGGCGATGCCGTAGCTGCCGTAGCCGTACAGCAGCAGCGGGGCCGAGCCGTCCAGCTTGGTTCCCTTCTTCATCAGGATGAAGACCGGCACGTCGGTCCCGTCGGAGGCCTTGGCGTTCAGGCGGCGGGTCTCGTACTGGGCCGGGTCGTGGCCGGAGGGGATCTCTTGCGTCTTGCGGAGCGTGCGGGCGCGGCTGCCCATGTCGTAGTCGAACCACTGCCGGGGCGTGGTCATCGAGTTGTAGACGAAGCGCAGATTGTCGGTGTCGTACTCGTAGCCGCCCTCGAGGCTCAGGGCGTAGGCCGCCTCGTCGAAACCGATCGTGTGTTCATCCCCATTCGCGGCCGTGACGACCACCTGGTTCAGGGCGTCGACCTTCTCCAGGCGCACGAACCAGCGCTTGAAGGCCATGGTCCCGGAGATCAGGCGGCCCGGCTTGTGGGCGATCCAGTTCTTCCAGTTGGCCTTGCCGGTCGCGGCTTCGGGCGTCGTGACCAGTTTCCAGTCGACCGCGCCGTCGGCGTTGGTGCGGACCACGAAGTGGTCGTTCCAGTGCTCGACCTCGTAGCGCAGCCCGACCTCGCGCGGATGGAAGACGACCGGCGCGGCCGTCGGATCGGCGGCCGGGATCAGCAGCGCCTCGCTGCTCTCCTGGTTGCCGCACGAGATGACGACGAACTTCTCGGAGCTGGTGACGCCCACGCCGATGAAGAAGCCCTCGTCGGGCTCGTCATAGATCAGCACGTCGTCCTTGGCCGTCCCGCGCGCCGGACGGCGATAGATCTTGGCCGGACGGCCGTTGTCGTCGCGGAACGTCCAATAGAGCCATTGGCTGTCGGGCGAGAAACAGAAGTCACCGGTGGTGCTCTCGACCGGGCTCTCCAGCACCTTGCCCGAGGCCAGGTCCTTCACGTGGATGAGATAGACCTCCGAGCCCTGCGCATCGACGGCATAGGCGTAGAGCTTGTGGTCCGGCGAGTGGCCGGCCGCTCCGACCTGGTAGAAGGCCTTGCCCTTCGACTCGGCCTCCTCGTCGAGCAGGATCTCCTCGACGCCGCCGCCCATTCCAGCCTCGGGGACGGGCTTGCGAGCATGAATCGGATGCTGCGCGCCCTTCTCGAAGCGCGTGTAGTAGGCGAAGGGACCATCCTTGGCGGGAACCGAGGCGTCATCCTCCTTGATGCGACCTTTCATCTCGTCGAACATCTTGGCCTGCAGGGCCTCGGTCGAGGCGAGCATGGCCTTGGTGTAGGCGTTCTCGGCGGTCAGGTGCTCCTTGACGTCCGCCTTGATCAGGGTCGGGTCGCGCAAGACCTTCTGCCAGTTGTCGTCCTTCATCCAGGCATAGTCGTCGGTGCGCGTGCGCCCCAGCTGCTCGATGGTCTTGGGGACCTTTCGCGCGACGGGCGGAATGGGGCGAGCGGCATCTGAGGACATGGCGGATCCGAAAGCTATTCCAGGGAGGACTATGGGGGATGACGTAAGCGTCGCGGCGCCGCTCGTCATCATCTGCCGACGGTTCATGAGCAGAATTTCCCCCGAAGGACCCTAACGCGCGAGTGCGGCAGAACGACAACTTGCGGCGCGAGAATCCTGTGGTCAAACTCATCCAAGTGTCGGGCGAGTTTGCGTACTAAGGGGGCGTCATGCCGTTGGATCTGTCCGTCGACCTGATCAAGGCGACGGTCCAGCTTGAGCAGCCGCTAGGCGACGGGTCGCGCACCGTCGGCACCGGCTTTCTCATTTCCGACCCCGGTCCCGATGGCAAGCCGCGCACCATCCTGATCACCGCCGCCCACGTCTTCGAGAAGATGCCCTCGATGTCGGCCAAGATCGGCTATCGCATCCAGGGTTCGGAAGGCGTCTGGCGCTACGATCCCGAGACCTTGAAGATCCGCGACGGCGACCATCCGCTGTGGGTCAAGCACCCGACCCGCGACGTCGCGGCCATGGTGGTCGAGGCCCCGCCCGAGTTCGTCAAGGCGGCCATCCCGATCAACTACCTGGCCCAGGACGACACCTTCAACAAATTCAACCTCGGCCCCGGCGACGAGATGATGGCGTTGGGGTTCCCGCGCGGTCTGTCGGCCAATCCGGCCGGCTTCCCGATCCTGCGTTCGGGCCGGGTGGCCTCTTATCCGCTGGCCCCGGCGACCAACTTCCCGACCTTCCTGATGGACTTCTCGGTGTTCCCCGGCAATTCGGGCGGGCCGGTGTTCATGGCCGAGGGCGCGCGCCGCCGGCCGGGCGCGACCGAGAGCCAGGAGGTCCAGTTCGTGGCCGGCCTGCTGACCCAGCAGGTCGAGCTTTCGGGCGAGCGCCTGGAGATCGGCATCGTCACCCACGCCAAGTTCATCCGCGAAACCCTGGCCATTCTCGATAGGCTTCCCGGTGCGCCGATCATCCAGGCCAAGGTTGGCAAACCGGAACCGGTCATGCCCGGAGCGATCCCTGCGGTAGCGGTTTCGGCCACGGCCATGGGCGCCTCGCACTAGATTTATAGGAACAGGCGCGCGGCCGGCCCGTTCTTTCTGCAACGCACAACAGCAGAAGCAGGAGCGAGCCATGAGCACCAATCGTGTCGAAGGCGCCATCGACAAGGGCGCGGGCGCCGTCAAGGAAGCCGTGGGCAAGGCCACCGACAACGAACGCCTGGAAGCCGAGGGCGCGGCCCAGAAGGCCAAGGGCGACATCCAGAACAAGGTCGGCCAGGTGCAGGACAAGATCGCCGACGCGATCAAGCGCTGAACCTCTGACTCCAACTAGCGAAGCGGCCGCCGGAGCGATCCGGCGGCCGTTTTTGCGTTACCTATTCCTCGTCATCCCGGAGGAGTAGCTGGCCCGGGACCAACGGGTGGCGCAGTGCGGTTGCCATTGGGGCAGTCAGCCCTTCGCGAACCGCAGAATGTCCCCGTTCAGCCGCTCGATGTGCGTGAACATCAGCCCGTGCGGCGCGCCTTCGTAAACGATCAACTCGGCCTTCGGCGCCAAAGCCGCGTAGCGCTTGCCGCTCGTCTCCAGCGGGGTCGAGGCGTCCTTATCCCCCTGAATGACCAGCACGGGGACTCTCACGGCCGCGATCTCGGGGCGGAAGTCGGCCGAGGTGGCGGCGCGGTTGCACTCGACCAGGGCCTTGGTTGTGGTCCCCAGCATCAGGCCCTGGATCCACTCCATCATCTCGCGCGAGGTCGTCGGTGTCACGAACGGGCGAGCGTTCTCCTCCAGCCAGCGCGGATAGTCGCGCATCAGCACGCGGGTGCGGAACTGCTCGAAGGCCTCGGGCGGATAGCCGGTGGGATTGTCGGGCTTGCGGGCCGGGCAGGGGTCCAGCGGGGCCAGGAACAGCGCCTTGGCGACCCGCGCGCCGTGATGGCGGCTGAAGTAGCGAACCACCTCGCCCGCCGCCATAGAGTGGGAGACTAGAACCACGTCGCGCAGATTCAGCTGGTCCAGCACCGCGGCCAGGTCGTCGGCCAGGGTGTCGTAGTCGTAGCCCTTCCACGGCGCGTCCGAGCGGCCGTGGCCTCGGCGGTCGTAGGAGACACAGCGCAAACCCTCCTCCGACAGGGCGGCGGCCTGGTAGGCCCAGCACTCCGACGGCAGGCCCCAGCCGGCCAGGAACACCACCGGACGGCCCTCGCCCCAGTCCCGGTGGTAGAGGCGCGTCCCGTCACGGGCGACGATGGAAGCCGGGCGCTTCGGCGGCGTTGAAGGCCTTGGCGCGGCGTTCGCGGTCGCGGGCAGGCTGGCGACGAGAGCTCCAAGACCGGTCATGACGGTCAGGGCGTGACGGCGGGGTAGGGCGGCGGCGGTCATGGCGGTCTCCGGTCAGGTGTTCGAGCCTCGCCAGGATTTGGCCGATCGCGCCGACCGTCGATTACGCCCGAGGTAATGGCGGCGACGCGCCTGCCGCCCTAGCTTCATCCCATGAGCACCGCGACCACGACCGCCCTGACCAAGACGCCGACCGTCGGCGAGCGCCTGCGCGACTGGCGCCAGAAGCGTCGGCTGAGCCAGATGGACCTCGCGCTCGAGGCCGAGATCTCGACCCGCCACCTGTCGTTCCTGGAGACCGGCCGCGCCACGCCCAGTCGCGACATGGTCCTGCGCCTGGCCGAACGCTTGGAGGTCCCCCTGCGCGAACGCAACGCCCTGCTGCTGGCGGCCGGCTATGCCCCGGTGTTTCCCGAGCGGTCGTTCGAGGACCCGGGCCTCGCGACCGTCCGCGCGGCGGTGGAGGCGGTGCTGCGCGCCCACATGCCGTTCCCGGCCCTGGCCATCGACCGCCGCTGGATCATGCTGGCCCACAATGCCGGCATCGCGCCGATGCTCGAGGGTGTTGCGCCCAAGCTTCTTGAGGGACCGGTCAATGTGCTGCGGGTCAGCCTGCATCCGGACGGAATCGCGCCGCGCATCGCCAACCTGGCCGAATGGCGCGGCCACATCCTCTCGCGCCTGCGCCGCCAGTTGGCCGAGAGCGGCGACGCCGAACTGGTCGACCTGATCAAGGAGTTGTCGGCCTATCCCGGCGGCGAGGCCCATCCCCGCGCCGGCGAAGGCCTGATCGCCGCGCCGCTGCGCCTCAAGACGCCAGGCGGCGAGCTGTCGTTCCTGTCGGCCACCATGACCTTCGGCTCGCCGCTGGACGTGATGGTGTCGGAGCTGGCCATCGAGACCTTCCTGCCGGCGGACGCCGCGACGGCGAAGGCTCTACACACTACGGGCGGCTAAGGAGCCTCAAACGCTCATTCCCCAGACTGCTAGCCACCAAACGGTCGCCGCCACAGCGCCGAACGACGCCCAAACTATGACCCGCCACTCTGCTGAGGTTTTAAACCGCCATAGGCCGGTCGCGACGGTCATGATGATCATGACTGACGGAATGGCTATCAACTGCAACTCGTCGGCGGAGTAGCCGTACTCTTCGGCTCGGTCGAGAGCGCCAAACAGCAGCAGCAGCCAGTACAGGCAACCTACGAAAGCGAGGATAGGTCTCAAGATCATGGACCCTGATAGCAGGGCGTCTCGTCCCGGCGAAGTTAGGTGATCGTCTTCAGTCCACCTCTTCGTAGGTCGCCGCGTAGTCGACCGGGAAGTTCACCGAGCGGGCGATGAAGCAGACCTTGTGGATCTCGTGATGGATCGCGTCGGCCTTGGCCAGGTCCGCCCCGCGCTCGACGAGGATGTGCGGTTTCAAGGTCGCGCGCAGGAAGCGGCCGGCGCCGTCGGGCGTGCTCTCGCCGACGCCGATCGGCTGGTCCTGATAGCCGCGCACCACGATGCCGGCGTTGCTCGCCAGATGCAGGTACCAGAGCATGTGACAGGCGCTGAGCGAGGACAGCAGCAGGTCCTCCGGATTGTGCAGGGTCGGGTCGCCGCCCAGCAGCGGGTCGTTGGAGCAGTCGACCACCGGCTTGCTAGGGGTGGCGATGGTCCAGGTGCGATCGTAGCCGCGATAGGTGCGCGTGCCGTCCCCCCGGTCGCCAGTCCACGCGATCAGGCAGGTGTAGTCGTGCTGCTTGGCCATCTACCGCTCCTCTGGAGGGACGTCCTTCAGCCGCGCGGTCATGGCGGCGATCTGGTCACGGCTCCAGCGACTGTACTTGCGGACGTCGCTGGCCGGATGGAAGCCCAGGCCGAGTGAAATATGCGGATGGTGGTAGGCTTGCCTCGGTCGGATCGGTCGGGCTTGCAAACCGCCGCCGCAGGTCGGGCAGACGTTCCGCAGGACGTTGTCCGCGCAGTCGGCGCAATAGGTGCATTCATAGCTGCAGGTGCGGGCGTTGGTGGCGTCCGGCGGCAGGTCGACGTCGCACAGTTCGGAGTTGGGGCGGAGCTGGAGCATGGGCTCTGCCTAGCGCGGAAGGCGTTCGGCGGAAATGACGGGAAGTCCTCGTTTTCAGCCAACCAGCCTCCGCCTCCCTAGGCCTCGTGCCTAGGGCCCATCGTTCCGCCGCTCAGGTCTGAAATCGGAACGCTTCCACGCTCGCGGAGCGCGCCGATCACTATCGAGCCTGGCCGAACCATGGGTCCTCGCCACGGGGGCGAGGAAGGCGATGTTTGGTGGGTTGGATGGGCGCCTAAGCCCCGTAGATGATCGAGATCGTCTCGGCGACACACGCCGGGCGCTCTTCGCCCTCGATCTCGATGGTGCACTCGTTCTTCATCTGCAGGCCGCCGGCCTTGGGCTCGACGCTGACCAGTTTCTGGCGCATGCGGACGCGCTTGCCGACCCGGACCATGCCGGTGAAACGGACCTTGTCGCAGCCGTAGTTGATGCCGCGCGTGACGCCGGTGACGCGCAGGATGTCCGCGCCCAGCATCGGGATCAGCGACAGGGTGAGATAGCCGTGGGCGATCGGACCGCCGATTTCCCGGGTGGCGCGCTCGACGTCGACGTGGATCCACTGGTGGTCGCCGGTGGCCTCGGCGAACAGGTTGACGCGCTCCTGGGTGACCTCGACCCAGTCGGACACCCCGATCTCCTCACCGACCAGGCCGGCGATGTCGGCGTAGGCGACTTCCTTCATGGTGTTCTTCTCCCCACTCACTCTTGGCAAACAGTTGTTTGGTTAGGTGGCACGGGCCGGCGGCGAGGGCAAGGCGGCGAACGCCGCCCTACACGATCCGGCTCTCGCCCTTGCCCCAGTAGGCGTCGCGGATCAGGCGCTTGTAGAGCTTGCCAGTCGGGTGGCGCGGCAGCTCGGCCATGAAGTCGATGCGGCGCGGCGACTTCACGTGGCTGAGATTGGCCCGGGCGAAGGCCATCAGCTCCTCGGCGAGATCGGTGTGGTCCTCGAGCCAGGCCATCGGCTGGATCACCGCCACCACCTGCTCGCCCATCTCCTCGTGCGGAGCCCCGACCACGGCGGCGTCGGCGACCTTGGGGTGGGTGATCAGCAGGTTCTCGATCTCCTGCGGATAGATGTTCACCCCGCCGGAGATGATCATGAAGCTCTTGCGGTCGGTGAGGTAGAGGTAGCCCTCCTCGTCGGCCCAGCCCACGTCCCCCAGCGTTGTCCAGCCGTGCTTGTTGTAGCTCTCGGCCGTCTTGTCGGGGGCGTTGTGGTAGTTCACCGCCGGGCCGTTGGCGAAATAGACCGCGCCCTCGGTGCGCGGCGGGACGGGATCTCCGGCGTCGTCGCAGATGCGCAGTTCGCCCAGCACGGCCTGGCCGACGCTGCCCTTGTGGGCCAGCCAGTTGTCGGAATTGATCCAGCAGAAGCCGTTGCCCTCGGTGCCGGCGTAGTACTCGTAGATCACCGGACCCCACCAGGCGATCATCTGTTCCTTGACCGGCACCGGGCAGGGTGCGGCGGCGTGGACCGCCGACTTCATGCTGGAGACGTCGTACTTCGCCCGAACCGCCTCGGGCAGTTTCAGCATCCGCACGAAGTGGGTCGGGACGAACTGGCCGCAGTTGATCCGGTGCTTCTCGATCAGGGCCAGCGCCGCCTCGGGCTCGAACTTCTCCATCACGATCACCGTGCCGCCCAGCTTATGCACGGTCATGCACCAGCGCAGCGGGGCCGCGTGATAGAGCGGGGCCGGCGAGATGTAGACGCTGTCGCCCGAGAAGCCGAACAGGCCCTGGGCCATCATCTGCAAGGCGTTGGGCGCGTCGATCGGGCCGCCGTTCAGGGCCGGCTTGACGCCCTTGGGGCGACCCGTCGTGCCGGACGAATAGAGCATGTCCGAGCCGGCGGTCTCGTCGGCGATTGGCGTGGTCGGCTCGCTGGCCCGGGCCTCCTCGAAGTCGGCATAGGCGCCGTACGGGCCGCCGATCGCGAACAGGGTGAGGTCGGGGACCAGCCGCGCGACCTCGTCGATCAGCGGGCCCATGGCGGTGGAGGTGACGAACACCTTCGCCCCGCAGTCGTTCAGGATGTACTCGACCTCGGCCGCCGTCAGCTTGGTCGAGACGCAGACATAGTAGAGTCCGGCCCGCTGCGCCGCCCACGCCACCTCGAAGAAGCGGGCGTTGTTCTCCATCAGGATGGCGATGACGTCCCCGGCGTTCAGGCCCAGCGCGCGGAACAGATGCGCGCCCTGGTTCGACCGCGCGTCCAGCTGGGCGTAGGTCACGACCTCGCCGGACCCGGCCATGATGTAGGCCGGCTTGTCGCCTTGCGTCTGGGCGTGGAGGTAGGGGTGCATCGCCGGGTGACCTCTCTAGTTTCGGGCTAGGCCGCCACGGCCGCTTTGGCGTCTTGCAGGATCATCGCCGCGCCCTTCTCGCCGATCATGATCGAGGGCGCGTTGGTGTTGCCCGAGATCAGGCGCGGCATGATCGAGGCGTCGACCACGCGCAGCCCCTCGACGCCGCGCACGCGCAGCTGGGCGTCGACCACGGCGGCCGGCCCGGTTCCCATCTGACAGGTGCCGACCGGGTGATAGAGGGTCGAGCCGGTCTGGCGCGCGAACTCCAGCAGCTGCTCGTCGGTCTGGATGCCCGGGCCCGGGTTCATCTCCTGCTCGACATACTTGGCGATGGCCGGCTGGGCGCCGATCTTGCGCGCCCATTTCAGGCCCGCGACGGTGACCTCCTGGTCCAGTGGGTCGGACAGATAGTTGGCGAAGATGGCCGGATAGGTCGACGGATCGGCCGACTTGATCCGGATATGGCCCCGGCTCTCCGGCCGCAGCTGGCAGGGGGCGATGGTCATGCCGGGCGCGCCTTCCAGCTCCATCTTCTGTTCGTTGAACAGCTTCTCCAGGTCCATGGTGGCGGGCAGGATGTGGAACTGGATGTCCGGTCCCGCCAGATCCGGTCGCGACTTGCAGAAGGCCGCCACGTGCGCCGCCGACAGGGTCAGCAGGCCCTTGCGGAACAGCAGGTATTTCATGGCCTCGGCGGCCAGGCGTCCGCCCTTGCTCTGCTCGTTGACCGAGATCGTGCCGGCCTTCAGGCGATAGCGGGCGGCGACGATATAGTGATCCTGCAGGTTCTCGCCGACGCCGGGCAGATCGGCGACGACCGCGATCCCGTGCTCGCGCAGGAGCGCGCCGGGACCCACGCCGGACAGCTGCAGCAGCTGCGGCGAGTTGATCGCGCCGCCGGCCAGGATCACCTCGCCCTTGGCCTTGGCGACGCGTTTGACGCCGTTCTGCATGAACTCTACGCCGACGGCGCGCTTGCCCTCGAACAGGACGCGGCTGGCCAGGGCATTGGTCTCGACCCGCAGGTTCGGTCGGCTCATGGCCGGGTGCAGATAGGCGACGGCGGACGAGCAGCGCGAGCCGTTCTTCTGGGTCACCTGGTACCAGGTGGCGCCTTCCTGGTCGGGGCCGTTGAGGTCGGGATAGCGCGGGATGCCGGCCTGGTCGCAGGCCTCGATCAGCGCCTCGGAGATCGGGTGGGCGTCGCGCATGTCGGCGACGTTCAGCGGACCGCCCGTCGCGTGCAGGTCGCAGGCGCCGCGCTCCTGGTTCTGGGCCTTGCGGAAATAGGGCAGGACGTCGTCCCAGGCCCAGCCCTCGCAACCCAGCTGACGCCAGCCGTCATAGTCAGCGGCCTGGCCGCGGACATAGAGCATGGCGTTGATCGAGGACGAGCCGCCCAGCACCTTGCCGCGCGGCCAGATGTGCTGGCGTCCGCCCGTGCCGGGGTCCGGCTCGGTGGTGTAGAGCCAGTTGACCTTGGGATCCTTGAGGGTCGAGGAATAGCCGACCGGGATGTGGATCATCAGGTTCGACGCGAACTGGGAGAGGTTCTTGGTCGGCCGGTCGTCGCCGCCGGCCTCCAGCAGCACCACCTTGAATTTGCCGCCTTCGGACAGGCGAGCGGCCAGCACGCAGCCCGCCGAACCTGCGCCCACGATCACGTAGTCGGCCTCGATGATCCCGCTCATCGCACTCTCCCTTTGTATCGTCCGCGTGTAACCCGCGTGATCGATGTTCAGTTGAGAGGGTGAGCCCAGATTGGACCGCCGCGCAAGTTGCCGTCGCGGCGCCGTTGGCCACGGGCCGTTCCGGGTTATCGTCACCTCCAAAGAACGGCGTTCGCATGAGCGCCTTGGGGAGACGCGCGATGGATCTGATCAGCCAGACGGTGGTGGACGGCAAGGCCGGTCCAGGCGCGCCGCCGACCTATCCGACGCTGGGCGGAGTCGACCTCGCCGACATTTTTCGCTTCAGCCAGGGCCAGCCCTGGGCCGACTTCGCGCGGATGCGGAAAGAGGCGCCGGTGATGTGGCACGCCGAGCCCTATGACGGTCCCGGCTTCTGGGCCCTGACCGGCTACGACGACGTCCAGCGGGTCAATGGCGATCCGGAGGCCTTCTCGTCCCAGCGCGGCGGCATCCTGATGTCGATGGGCACGCCCGAGAAGCGCCACGCCCTGCTGTTCCGGGCGTCGATGGACACCATGATCAATCTCGACGCGCCGCATCATCTGCAGCTGCGTCGCGAGCACATGCCCTATTTCACGCCGGCCTATCTGCGCGGCCTGACCGAGCGGGTGCGGGCCGAGGTGACCCGGCTGCTGGACGCTATGGAGCCGCTGCTGGCGGACGGCGCCGAGATTGACATGGTCGAGCACTTCAGCTCGATCCTGCCGCTGTTCACCCTGTGCGAGATCCTGGGCGTGCCGCCCGAGGACCGGCAGAAGTTCCTGGGCTGGATGCACTATCTGGAACGCGCCCAGGACCTGGCGGTGCAGAACGCCGCCGCCCCGATCGCCCCGACCCTGGAGCTGATGCAGTTCGTCCAGGACTTCAACAACGGCGTCGAGGAGATGTTCGAGTACGGCCGCCGGATGCTGCTCAAGCGCCGCGAGGAGCCGCAGGCCGATCTGATGACCGCCATCGCCCGGGCCCAGGTCGACGGCGCTCTGCTGGCCGACGAATATCTGGACGGCTCGTGGCTGCTGATCGTGTTCGCCGGCAACGACACGACGCGTAACACCCTGTCGGGCGCGATGAAGCTGTTGACCGAGTTCCCGGACCAGAAGCAGAAGCTGATCGACGATCCTTCACTACTCGGCGGGGCGGTCGACGAGTTCATCCGCATGGTCAGCCCGGTGATCTACATGCGCCGCACCGCCACTCGCGACGTCGAGGTCCACGACCAGCTGATCCGCGAGGGCGAGAAGGTGGTGATGTATTACGGCGCGGCCAACCGCGATCCGGCGATGTTCGAGAACCCCGACCAGCTGGACGTCACCCGGCCGAACGCGGGCAAGCACATCGCCTTCGGCTACGGCCCCCACACCTGCATCGGCAAGCGCGTGGCCCAGATCCAGCTGGAGGAGGCCTATCGCCAGATCCTGGCGCGGTTCCCGGACCTGAAGTGGACGGGGAACATCGAGATCGCGCCGAACAACTTCGTCCACGCGATCAGCAAGCTGGGCGTGAAGCGGGGCTAGGGCTTCGAGATGCTCCCCCGCTGGGGGAGCTGTCGCGGAGCGACTGAGGGGGCCATCTCGGCATTCGCCGCGCTGCCCCCTCCGGCCCTCCGGGCCACCTCCCCCGGAGGGGGGGATCTTCTCAGCGATTGCCCGTAATTCATACACATGTTTGGATCGCTCCAAACCGGAAGGAAGCCCCCATGTCGCAACCCACCTTCGAGACCCTGCTCTATGACGTCGAGGACGGGATCGCGACGATCACCCTGAACCGTCCGGACCGGATGAACGCTTTCACCGCCCGGATGATGAAGGACATGATCGAGGTGTTCGACGTCACCGACGCCGACGACGCGGTGAAGGTGGTGATCATCACGGGGGCGGGCCGGGCATTCTGCGCGGGGGCCGACCTGGGCGGCGGCGGGGCCACCTTCGATCGCACCTCGCCCCAGGCCCTGGAGCGGGAAGAGGGCAAGGTCGGCGACATCTATCGCGACGGCGGCGGCCGCGTGACCTTGCGGATGTACGACAGCCTCAAGCCCATCATCGGCGCGATCAACGGCGCGGCCGTGGGCGTGGGGGTGACCATGCAGCTGCCGATGGACATCCGGATGGCCTCGACCGAGGCCAAGTTCGGCTTCGTCTTCGCGCGTCGAGGCATCAATCCCGAGGCCGCCTCGAGCTGGTTCCTGTCGCGGCTGGTCGGCCTGCAGACGGCGCTGGAGTGGTGCTATACCGGCCGCGTGTTCCCGGCCCAAGAGGCGCTGGACAAGGGCCTCATCCGCTCGCTGCACGCGCCCGACGAGCTGCTGCCCGCCGCCCGGGCTCTGGCCCGCGAGATCGCCGACAACACCGCCCCGGTCTCGGTCGCCCTGACCCGCCAGCTGCTGTGGCGCATGGCCGGCGCCGATCACCCCATGGAGGCCCACAAGGCCGACAGCCGGGCAATCCAGTCGCGGGGCGCCTCCGGTGACGCCAAGGAGGGCGTGACCTCGTTCCTGGAAAAGCGCGCGCCGGTCTATCCGAACAAGGTGTCGAGCGACCTGCCCGACATCTGGCCGGAATGGAAGGATCCCCAGTTCCGGTGAGTTTGTCGCGGCCCACGCTCATTGGTCGTTAAGCACGATCTGCTCTTGTCATGCCGATGAACGAAAGCGCCCTGACATCGTCGTTCGAAGACCCGGAGGCCCCAAAGCCCACCCGGCGTTCGCGCACGACCCTGCTCAAGCGCCTGGCCGACGTGGTCTGCCTGCCGACCAGCCGCATCAACGCCTTCGAGCGGTCGATGACCGCCGACCTGCTGGTCGAGATGCTGCGCGACGCCAATGCCGTCGAGCGCGAGAAGGTCGCCCGCCGCCTGGCCATGCTCAACGAGATCCCCGGGGTCCTCGTGCGCCTGCTGCTGCGCGACGAGCTGCCCGTAGCCCGCGCCCTGCTGGTCGACTGCGAGAAGCTGTCGGACGCCGACCTGATCAGCTGCCTCTATCAAGCGACCATCGAGCACCGCCGCCTGATCGCCCAGCGCCGCGGCGTCAGCGAGGTCGTGGCCGACGCCCTGATCGACATGGCCGAGCCGCCGGTCATCGAGACGCTGCTGCGCAACGAACTGGTCAAGCTCAGCCACCAGGGCGTGGAGAACATCGTCGCCGCGACGCGTGACTCCCAGCACCTGATCCCGCTGCTGCTGCGCCGGAGCGAACTGCGGCCCAGCCACGCCTATGTGATGTTCTGGTGGGCCGACGCCGAGGCGCGCAAGACGATCCTTCAGCGCTTCGCGGTATCGCGCGAGATCCTGCAGGACGCCGTCGGCGACGTCTTCGCCCTGGCCTCGGCCGAGGGCTGGCAGGACCCGCTGTCGCGCAAGGCCCTGCAGTTCATCGAGCGCCGCCAGCGCAATCGCGCCGCCATCGCCAAGAGCCCGTTCGAAAGCCTGGACGACGCGATCGCCACCGCCGAGCGCGGCCTCACCCGCGAGGTGGCCGAAGAGATCTCATATCTCTCGGGCCTGAAGCCGATGACCGGCGCCAAGATCTTCACCGATCCGGGCGGTGAGCCGCTGGCCATCCTGTGCAAGGCCACCGGCCTGCCGCGCAATTGCATAAGGCAGCTGTGGCGCGGCCTGCGTCGCCAGGAAGTCGACCGCAGCGGCGCCACCGACCACGCCCTGGAACGCGTCCTGACCGTCTACGACGCCATCGCCGTCGATCGCGCCCAGACGGTTCTGCGCTACTGGAACTGGTCGCTGACCTCGGCGCTGACGCCGGCCCTGCTGAAGGCCATCCGCGAGGGCGATGAAGCGGCCGTCGACGAATACTCGGCGCCCCAGCGCGCGGCGATGTTGGCGCTCTCGCGCGATTTTGGTCGTTGAACGCCGGATATCGCCGGTCTCTCGCGGTCGCTGCTTCTCGCCGATCAGGAACTCAACCTTACTTACTCGTAATGTGCGCGGTTGAGCTCGTCTGATGAACAGTGGTTATTACAGATAATCTCTTGCAGAGCCCGTATTGCCCGGACTGGGCAATCTTTGTATGCACGCCTCGACTGATCCTGGAATCAGCCGCACCAGCAAAAGATTTGGCGACGGGCGAGGCCTTATGGAAGATCAAACGGACCTGATCGAGATGACGGCGGGCATTGTCTCCGCCTATGTCGGCAACAACGTGGTCGCGACCGCCGACCTGCCGGCCTTGATCAAGCAGGTCCACGGCGCGCTCGCCACTGTCGGCGCTCCCATGGCCGAGCCGGCTCCGGCGCCGAAGGAGCCCGCGGTTTCGGTCAAGAAGTCGATCACCCCCGACTACTTGATCTGCCTGGAAGACGGCCGGAAGTTCAAATCGCTGAAGCGCCACCTGCGCACCAAGTACGAAATGACGCCGGAAGACTACCGCGCGAAGTGGAACCTGCCCAAGGACTACCCCATGGTCGCTCCGAACTACGCCGAGGCGCGTTCGAACCTGGCCAAGCAAATGGGCCTGGGTCAGGGCGGTCGCAAACCGGCTCGCAAGGGCAAATAGCCGAGTCGGAACAAAAGCTTGGCCCTAACGGGCCTCGAGAAAACGCAACGCCCGTCATCCGAGTCCGGATGGCGGGCGTTTCTCTTCGCGGTTGACTCTCCCCGGGAATCTTGTCGCGCGACAAGTTTTCACTTGCCGCCGATTCGTTCCTTAAGCGATAGTGAATCGAGTGATTCCAAAGGCTTGTTAAGGACTCTGAAGATGTCCGCGCAATTGAGCGCATCCGCTTCGGCGGCCCGCGCTCACCAGGAGATGTTCGCCTACTGGGCGTCCCTCCGCCGGGGGGCGAGCCTCCCAGCGCGCGTCGACCTGCACCCTAAGAGCATGAAGCGGCTGCTGCCGACGGTCAGCCTGATCGACGTCGTCAATGAACCGCGCGACTATCGCCTGCGCCTGGCGGGCACCGGTCTCTATGGCGTCTATGGCCGCGAGATCACCGGCCGGATGATCGGCGACGTCTACAACACCGCCGCCTTCGACTACTGGCGCAAGGAACTGGACAAGGTTGTCGACGAGCGCCGTCCGGGTGTCGGCGTCCACAGCCTGGCCTGGCGGGGCTCGCCGCACATGTCGATCCTGTGGCTGCGTCTGCCGCTGGCCACGAACGGCAAGGACGTCGACATGATCCTCGGCTACGACGCCGTGGTCGGCGCCCAGTCCGAGGGCGGCTTCTCGGGCATCCGCGCGGCCTAACGGTTCAGCGTCGCCGCGGCTTCGGCCGGGCTCTTCTTCCCTACATCCCGATCGACCGCGTAGTTGGCCGCCTGCATCGCCTTGACGTCGATGCTGCCGCCCAACGGCTTCAGCGCGTCCAGCAGGCGCCGATCGTCCGCGCGCTTCGGCGAGATCAGGATCACCGCGTCATAGGGCGGCAGCGCGCCCTTCGGATCGCCCAGCAGCACCAGATCGTCCGCCGCGATGCGCCCGTCGCTGGAGAAGGCCGAGATCACGTCGGCCTCGCGGCTGGCCAGGGCCCGGTACATGAAGGTCGGCTGGAACTGGCGCTTGGCCTTGAAGCGTAGGCCATAGGCCTTCTCGACGCCGGCCCATTCGGGGCGCGAGAAGAATTCCAGGTCGCCGCCCATCACCAGGTTCGGGGCCCTGGCGGCCAGGTCGGCCAGGGTCTTGACCCCCAGTTGCTCGGCGCGGTCGCGGCGCATGGCCAGGGCATAGGCGTTCTCGAAGCCCAGCGGCGCGAGCAGAACAACACCGTCGCGGGCTTTCAGCTGGGTGCGCAGGCCGTCCAGCAAGGCCTGGCGGCCGGGATTGTCCTGGCGGTTCAGGACATTGGCCCAGAGGGTGCCGGAATAGTCGACATAGGCGTCGATCTCACCCGAGGCGAGGGCGCGGTAGGCGACGGCCGAACCCAGGTTCACGCGCTGCTGGACGCCGGCGCCCTTGGCCTCCAGGCGGTCCGCCATCAGTTCGGCCAGGATGTATTGCTCGGAGAAGTTCTTTGCCCCGATCACGTAGCTGGGTCGGTCGTGCGACAAGGCCGCGCTGGCCAGAGGCGCCAGGGCCGCCAGGAGGCCGATGGCGAGGCCCAGGCCGCCCGCCCACAGGCGTTTCGCGTCGCGCCGCGCCACGCCGTCCTCGATTAGGCCCAGCAAGGCGTCGACCGTGAGGGCCAGGACCGCCGAGGCCGCGCAGCCGACCAGCACCGCCACCCAGTCTTCGGTCTGCAGCCCCGAGAAGATGTAGTCGCCCAGCGAGGTCTGGCCGACGGGCGTGGAGAGCGTCGCGGCCCCGATCGTCCAGACGGCGGCGGTGCGTACCCCGGCCATGATCACCGGCGCGGCCAGGGGCAGCTCGACCCGCCACAAGCGCTGGCGATCGGTCATGCCGACGCCTCGGGCCGCCTCGACCACGGCCGGGTCCACGCCGGATACGCCGGCCGCCGCGTTCCGCAGGATCGGCAGCATCGAATACAGGGTCAGGGCCAGCAGCGAGGGCAGGAAGCCCAGGGCTGGGAAGCCATGGCCCAGGGTCTTTACGGCCAGTCCCGAGAGCAGCAGCAGGAGGGGATAGAACAGGGCCAGCAGGGCCAGGCTGGGAACGGTCTGGACCAGGCCGGCGGCGGCCAGGGCGATCCACTTCAGGCGCGGACCGCGGGCGGCGGCGATACCCAACGGCAGGGCGATGGCCAGGCCCAGGGCCAGGGCGGCGGCGGACAGGGTCACGTGCCAGCCGAGGCGCTCGGGCAGGACGGCGAGGGCCGAGTTCAGGCGATCAGCCACGGGCCAGTTCCGCCAGGCGCTGGGCCTGCTTGCGCGGCGCGGCGATCAGGTCGGCGACCACCCGATTGGCATGGTTCGCCAACAGCGCGCGCGGCGAGGCCTGGGCCAGCACCTCGCCGTCGGCCATGACCACGACCTCGTCGGCCAGCAGCAAGGCCTCGCCGACGTCGTGGGTGACCATCACCGTGGTCAGGGAGAGGCGCTCGTGCAGGGCGCGGACGTCGTCGGCCAACGCCACGCGGGTCACCGGGTCCAGGGCGCCGAACGGCTCGTCCATCAGCAGGATCGAGGGCCTCGCCGCCAGGGCCCTGGCCACGCCGACCCTCTGGCGCTGGCCGCCCGACAGGGCCGAGGGCGCACGGCCGGCGAGGTCACGCGGCAGGGCGACCAGGTCCAGCAGTTCGTCGACCCGCTCGGCGATGTCGCCCGCCGGCCAGCCGAGCAGGGCGGGGGTGACGCCGATGTTCTGGGCCACGGTCATGTGGGGGAAGAGGCCGATTTCCTGGAAGACATAGCCGATCCCGCGCCGCAGCTCCGGGCCAGGACCGGCGGCGATGTCGGCGCCGTCGATCAACACCCGCCCGCTCGAGGGCGCCGAAAGGCCGTTGATGAGCTTGAGCAAGGTGGTCTTGCCCGCGCCCGATCCGCCGACCAGGGCGACGAACCGGCCTCTGGCGATCGTCAGCGAGGTCGGCGCCAGCACGGCGCGGTCGCCGTACGACTTGCTGACCTGATCGAGGACGATCGCGTCGGTCTTGAGGGCGGGGGTCTTGAGGGCGTCGGTCATGGGGGCTCCGGACGCGGGGAAGAATCACCTTCGCCGGCCCCAAGCGTTGAATCAAACCTCGGGTGCGACAAGGCGGCGCGCGACAGCTCGCGCGGTTCGCGCGGGCCGAGTCAATCTCGACCATGGCGACAGGTTCAAGGAGGTCCCATGCCTGTTGCGTCCCAAGCTCGCCCGTTCGATCCGCGTCCCCGTCGTCGCGCCCGCCAATGGCCTCTCGGCTTCGCGGTGCTGCTGGCCTCGGTGTTGAACGCCGTCGTCTGGGGCGGCCTGCTGACGGTGGCCAAGACCTTTCTGCATGTGTGAGTAGGCGTAGCGTTCGTTGTTCTTCTCCCCTGAAGCAAACTGGGCCGCGTCCTTCCGGACGCGGCCCTTCTTTTTGTTCGTTGGGGAGTCGAAAGCCGACTAGATCGGCATCCGCATGATTTCCTGGTAGGCCGAGATCACCTGGTCGCGCACGGCCATCACGGTTTCCAAGCTGGCCTCGGCCGAGCTGATGGCGGTGACGACGTCGACCAGTTCGGCCTTGCCGGCCACCTGGTCGGCGATCTTGGTTTCGGCGACCTTGGAGGCCTTGGTCGCACCGTCCATGGTCGACTTCAGCAGCTCGCCGAAGTCGATGCCGCCCTTCTTGTCGGAGCCGCCGATGGAGCCGACGGAGCCGATACCCATGGCGCCTTGCGAGGCGTAGGCCTTGGCGGCGGCGAGCGCGGTGATCATGGCCTAGCCCCTTATCGCTTGAGGATGTCGAGGGTGCGCGCCTGCATGGAGCGCGCCGTCTCGATGACGTTGAGGTTGGCTTCGTAGGCGCGTTGCGCCTCTTTCATGTCCAGCGCCTCGACCAGGGAATTGACGTTGGGCAGCTTGACGTAGCCCTTGGCGTCGGCGGCCGGGTTGCCGGGATCGTACTCGGTCTTGAACTCGGACTGGTCCGGATCGACGCGCAGCATCTGCACGCCTTCCGCGCCCGCGACCTTGGTCGGCTGGAACACCGGGACCTGGCGGCGGTAGGGATCGCCGCCGGCGGTGCGCGCGGTCGAATTGGCGTTGGCCAGGTTCTCGGCGATGACCCGCATGCGGCCCTGCTGGGCGCGAAGGGCCGACGAGGCCACGGCCATGGTCGCCAGGGGTTGGGACTTGATCTCGGGCATGCCTTAGGTCCTTAGCCGTTCGGCTTGCGCGCGGCGGTGCGCAGCATGTTCATGGACTTCTGGTAGAAGGTGATCGCCGCGTCGTAGTTCATCCGCGCGTCGGTCATCTTGAGCATCTGGTCCTCGAGCGAGACCGCATTCCCGTCGAGGGTGGTCTCCGAATCGGCGCCCGCCGTCGCCCGCCAGGCGCTGGGAGCGTTCGAAGGCGCCATGTGCGAGGCCGAGGTGGCCATCATGCTGACCGAACCGGTCGGCGCGCTGCGACCGCCGCGATAGACCGCGCCGGAGCCCTGGTTCATCAGGGAGGTCTGGAAGCTGAAGGCCTTCAGGTCGTGGGGGCGATATCCCGGGGTGTCGGCGTTGGCCACGTTCTGGGCGACAAGCTTCTGGCGCTCGGTCAGATAACCGAGGCGGCTCTTGAGCATGCCGAAAAGGGGAAGATCATCCGGACCCATGGCGATCATGGTGAAGAAACAGGGTTAATTCGGCATTAAGAACCCTCAGGCACACCAGGGTCAGGCGGGTTGTTTCCCTGCGCCAAGTTGTCTCGCTTTGGGCGGTCCATGGTAGATCCCATCGAATTCCTTCGCGCCCTCGCGGCGCTGGCCGTCACGCTGGGCCTGATCGGCCTGGCCGCCTGGGCCCTGCGCAAGTTCGGACCCGACGCCGTGGGCCGGCTGATCGCCTCGCGCCAGGACCGGCGGCTGAAGATCGTCGAGAGCCTGGCCCTCGATCCCACCCGCCGCCTCGTGGTCGTCAGCCTGGACGGCGAGGAGCGCATGGTGCTGCTGGGCGACGGCAAGCTGCTGGACTGGGCGCCGACGCCCGGCGCGGCCAGGCCCGTGTCCGCCGCGACGGTCAAGGCTCCGGAGCCCGTGGTCTGATGCGCGACCTGTTCAAATCCGTGACGGGCGCCAAGGCCGAGGATCTTCGCCGCGCCGCGATCATCTCGGTGCTGGCCGGCATCGCCTGCGCCGTCATGCCGGCCGCGGCCATGGCCCAGTCGGCGGTGAACATTAACCTCGGCACGGGCGCGGGCCTGACCGATCGGGTCGTCCAGCTGGTCGGCCTGATGACGGTGCTGTCGCTGGCGCCGTCGATCGTGATCATGACCACCTCGTTCGTGCGGATCGTGGTGGTGCTGGGTCTGCTGAGGACCGCCATCGGCGTGCAGCAGAGCCCGCCGAACCCGGTGATCATCAGCTTGGCCCTGTTCCTGACCGCCATCGTCATGGGCCCGACCTTCGAGCGCTCCTACGACGCGGGCATCAAGCCGCTGCTGGACCACCAGATGGAGCTGCCCGAGGCCTTCGACGCCGCCAGTGGGCCGGTGAAGGGCTTCATGCTGCGCCAGGTCGACCGCGATGACCTTGCCCTGTTCGTGCGCCTGTCGAAGATCCCGACGCCGAAGACCGCCCAGGACACGCCGCTGAAGGTGGTGACCCCGGCCTTCATGATCTCGGAGTTGAAGCGCGCGTTCGAGATCGGCTTCCTGCTGTTCATTCCGTTCCTGGTCATCGACCTGGTCGTCGCCAGCGTCCTGATGAGCATGGGCATGATGATGTTGCCGCCCGCGTCGATCAGTCTGCCGTTCAAGCTGATCTTCTTCGTGCTAGTGGACGGCTGGCGACTCGTCGCGGGGAGCCTCGTGGAGAGCTTCCAGCGCGGCGGCGGCGGATAGCGACTGAACTAAAGACCAAGAAGACCAAGACCATGACCGTTTTCGTTCTCGGCTCGATCAATCTGGACGCCGTGGCGCGGGTCGATGACCTGCCGCGGCCGGGTGAGACGGTGGCCGGCCTTTCTCTGGAGCTGTTCCTGGGCGGCAAGGGCGCCAACCAGGCGGTCGCGGCCGCCCGCATGGGCTCGCCGACCCGCCTCATGGGGGCCGTCGGCGGCGACGACAGCGGCAAGAGCCTGAAGGCCAAGCTGGCCGGCTACGGCGTGCAGGTCGCCGACGTGATGGAGCTGGAAGGCGTGCCGACCGGCCAGGCCCACGTCTGGGTCGCCAACAGCGCCGAGAACATGATCGTCGTCACGGCCGGCGCCAACGCCCTGGTGACGCCCCAGCACGTGTCGGCTACGCCGATCGAGGGCCAGCGGGTCCTGCTCAGCCAGCTGGAGACGCCGGCCACCACCATCGAGGCCCTGTTCCGCACCGGCGCCGCCAAGGGCGCGCTGCGGGTGCTGAACGCCGCCCCGGCCCTGCCGCAGGGCGCGGCGCTGTTCCCACTGACCGACATCCTGATCCTGAACCAGACCGAGCTGGCGACCTACGGCAAGCTCGACCGCGAGCCCTCGCGCCTGGAAGAGGTCTCGATCGCCGCCCGCAAGCTGATGAGCCGCCCGGATCAGACGATCATCGTCACCCTGGGCTCGGCCGGCGTCGCCGCCGTGCGTCGCGACGAGGCGTTCCTGGTCGAGGGCAAGAAGGTCAAGGCCGTCGACACGGTCGGGGCCGGCGACTGCTTCTGCGGCTCCCTGGCCGCCGCCCTGGCGTCCGGCATGGAGCTGCGCGAGGCCGTCGAGCTGGCCAACGGCGCGGCCGCCTTGTCGGTCCAGAAGGCCGGCGCGGCGCCGTCCATGCCGTCCCGCCGCGAGGTCGAGTCCTTCTTGGAAGGGTGATGGCCGCGAAGGTTAGCCCTCCGGGTCGCGCCTCAGGTTCTTGCCGACCACCGCCACGATGATCAGCAGGAAGGCCGCCAGGCGGATCAGATAGATCCCGCCGCGCTCTTCCTGTGGGATGTTCAGCACCACCGGCAGCGCCTGGTTCACCGCCATCAGGGCGAAGGCGGCCGAGAAGGCCAGGAACAGCCACTCGCGCGTGCGACCCCAGAAGCGCAGGAAGAAGGCCGCCACCACCAGGAAGCCGACGGCCAGGCCGCCGGCGACCAGTCCCTCGAGCGGGTTCATTGGTCGACCTCCCAGATGAAGGCGTAGACCAGCACGGCGACGGCGGCGGCCAGGGCGATCTGGCGCGGCCACCACAGGTGAACCTGGGTCGGCAGCAAGACGAGATCGGCGAACAGCAGCAGGTTGTTGAGGGCCAGGAAGCCGAACGAGACGGCGGTCCACAGCAGCAGGCGGGTGCGGGCCTTCAGCCAGGCCCGCGTCAGCAGGCCGGCGCAGAGGAGGCTGGCCGCGAGGCACAGGCCATAGACGACGGCGGGCGTCATTTGTCCCCTCCCTTGAACTTGAAGGCGTCGGCCAGCGACTGCAGGCGTTCCACGGGCGCGGAGATCCAGCGGATCACCGTCACGGGGCGCACGCGATAGGTTTCCTCCAGCTCGTCGCACAGCGTCGCCAGGGCCGGGGCGGCGGGGCGATAGCGGAAGCAGCCCTTGTCGTCGGAAACGATCAGGCCGGCCGCGGCCAAGGTTTCCAGATTGCCGTCAACCAGGGCGTGGCTCGCCCGCAGCGTCTCGACGAGCTCGTCCGCCGACCAGCACCGCTCGGGGTCGGCCTTCAGCCTCAGCAGAAGCTCCAGCGCCCACACCGAGCGGATGTGCTCGCGTATGAAGCGGAAGACGTCAGGATCCCCGGTCACGTGGTCTCGTCGGCGGCCCCATTGGAGCGGGCGACCTTAAGCGACGAGACCCCGCGAGCAAGCTGAGCCGTGGGGATTTCTTGGATTTGGGCGCGACCCAACCCGAGCGCTCCAAGCTTCATCCTACTCGTCATCCCGGATAGCCTCTGCGAGGCTTCCGGGATGACGAGCGTTTTGAGACCGAAAGGGCTCTCGAAATCCGCCCTACAGGATGCCTGGCAGATCCAGGCCCTTCTCGCGGGCGCAGTCGAGGGCGATGTCGTAGCCGGCGTCGGCATGGCGCATGACGCCCGAGGCCGGGTCGTTCCACAGGACCCGCGCGATCCGCTTGGCGGCGGCTTCGGTGCCGTCGCAGACGATGACCATGCCGGCGTGCTGGGAGAAGCCCATGCCGACCCCGCCGCCATGATGCAGCGACACCCAGGTGGCGCCCGAGGCGGTGTTGAGCAGGGCGTTCAGCAGCGGCCAGTCCGACACGGCGTCCGAGCCGTCCTTCATCGCCTCGGTCTCACGGTTGGGCGAGGCGACCGAGCCGGAGTCGAGGTGGTCGCGACCGATGACGATCGGGGCCTTCAGCTCGCCGCTGGCGACCATTTCGTTGAAGGCCAGGCCCAGGCGATGACGGTCGCCCAGACCGACCCAGCAGATGCGCGCCGGCAGGCCCTGGAACTTGATTTTCTCGGCCGCCATGTCGAGCCAGTTGTGCAGGTGCGGGTTGTCCGGGATCAGCTCTTTGACCTTGGCGTCGGTCTTGGCGATGTCTTCCGGATCGCCCGACAGCGCCGCCCAGCGGAACGGCCCGATCCCCCGACAGAACAGCGGGCGGATATAGGCCGGCACGAAGCCGGGGAAGTCGAAGGCGTTGGCGACGCCTTCCTCCAGCGCCATCTGGCGGATGTTGTTGCCGTAGTCGACGGTGGGGACGCCGGCGGCCTGGAAGTCCAGCATGGCTTGCACGTGCACGGCCATCGAGGCGCGGGCGGCCTTGTCGACGCTGGCGGGGTCGCGCTCCTTGGCGTCGGCCCACTGGTCCAGGCTCCAGCCGGCCGGCAGGTAGCCGTTGATCGGGTCGTGGGCGCTGGTCTGGTCGGTCAGCAGGTCGGGGCGGATGCCGCGCTTGAACATCTGGGGCAGCAGCTCGGCGGCGTTGCCGAGCAGGCCGACCGAGATCGGGGTCTTGGCGGCGCAGGACTGCTCGATCCAGGCCAGGGCCTCGTCGAGGTTGTCGGTGGACCTGTCGAGATAGCCGGTGCGCAGGCGCATCTCGATCCGCGAGGGCTGGCACTCGATGGCCAGGCACGCCGCGCCAGCCATCACCGAGGCCAGGGGTTGCGCCCCGCCCATGCCGCCCAGGCCGGCCGTCAGCAGCCACTTGCCCGACAGGTCGCCGGCATAGTGCTGGCGGCCCATCTCGACGAAGGTTTCGTAGGTGCCCTGCACGATGCCCTGGGCGCCGATATAGATCCACGAGCCGGCGGTCATCTGGCCGTACATGGCCAGGCCCTTCCGATCGAGCTCGTTGAAGTGCTCCCAGGTCGCCCAGCGGGGCACGAGGTTGGAGTTGGCGATCAGCACGCGCGGCGCGTCGGCGTGGGTGCGGAAGACGCCGACCGGCTTGCCGGACTGGACCAGCAGAGTCTCGTCGTCCTCAAGTCGGCGCAGGGTCTCGACGATCTTGTCGAAGCTCTCCCAGTCGCGGGCGGCGCGGCCGATGCCGCCATAGACGACCAGTTCCTCCGGACGCTCGGCGACGTCGGGATGCAGGTTGTTCATCAGCATCCGCAGCGGCGCTTCGGTCAGCCACGACTTGGCGGAAAGCTCGGTCCCGGTGGCGGGGCGGATGACACGGGTGTTGTCGCGGCGGGTCATGCGGGGCTCCGGGCGGCGAAGGAAAGGCAGGCGGAAAGAACGTCCTCCAGCACCGCGCGCAGGGGTCCAGCGCGGTCGGCGTGGAAGGGCGTGGGCCAGGTGTCGGGTGTCGGGGCGTCAGCGGGATCGTCCATGTAGCCCCGGCAGGCCAGCTCCATCTGGATGGCGTGGACGCCGCTCGAAGGCTGCCCGTAGTGGCGTGTGGTCCAGCCGCCCTTGAAGCGGCCGTTGGTGACGCGGCTCCGACCCGAGGCGTCGCAGGCGGCCTCGACGGCGGCGGTCAGGGCGTCGTCGCAGCTGGCGCCGCTGTTGGTCCCGAGGTTGAACTGCGGCAGCTCGCCCTCGAACAGGCGCGGCACGCGCGAGCGGATCGAGTGGGCTTCGTACAGCACCACCGTCGGATGGACCGCGCGCAGGCGGTTGATCTCGGTGCGCAGGGCGGCGTGGTAGGGCTCGAAATAGGCCTCGCGCCGCGCGGCGATGTCGGCCGCGTCGGGCGCTTGGCCGTCGCGGTACAGCGGCTCGCCGTCGAAGGTGGTGGTGGGGCAGAGCTCGGTCGTCGTCTGGCCCGGATACAGCGAGACGCCCGACGGGTCGCGATTGACGTCGATCACCGTCCGCGAGATCGCCGTCCGAACGATCGTCGCGCCCATGCCCGCGGCGAAGGCGTAGAGCCGGTCGACCCACCAGTCGGCGTCCTTGCGGGCCAGCCAGGGCGAGACGAGGCGGGCCTCGATCTCGGCCGGGATCTCCGTGCCGGTGTGCGGGAGGCTGACGATCAGCGGGGCGGACCCGCGAACGACTTGGAGCCAATTCATTCCGTCATCCCGGCCGCAGCGCAGCGGAGAGCCGGGACCCAGGGGCCGGTGCAGTGCGGTCGCCCCTGGGTCCCGGATAGCCTCTGCGAGGCTTCCGGGATGACGAGGGAATTTGTAGCGGTCATCAGCTGACTCCCGGCAATTCACCCGCCGCCGCGATCACCGCCCCCGATCGCACCAAGGCGTTGGCGGCCTCCATGTCCGGATGGAAGTGACGGTCGTCGGTGAGGTGCGGGACCTTGCTCCGCGTCAGCTTGCGCACCGCCTCCAGGGCCTCGCTGGACCGCAGCGGCGCGTGGAAATCGCAGCCCTGCGCGGCGGCCAGGAGCTCGATGCCCAGCACGGCCGTGGCGCTCTCGACCATGCCCATCAGGCGCCGCGCGCCGTGGGCGGCCATCGAGACGTGGTCTTCCTGGTTGGCCGAGGTCGGGATCGAGTCGACGCTGGCCGGATAGGCCTTCTGCTTGTTCTCGGAGACCAGGGCGGCGGCCGTGACCTGCGGGATCATGAAGCCCGAGTTCAAGCCGGGCTTCGGCGTCAGGAAGGCCGGCAGACCCGACAGCGCGGGATCGACCAGCATGGCGATACGGCGCTCGGCGATCGAGCCGATCTCGCAGACCGCCAGCGCGATGATGTCGGCGGCGAAGGCCACCGGCTCGGCGTGGAAGTTGCCGCCCGACAGGGCCTCGTCCGTTTCCGGGAAGATCAGCGGATTGTCCGAGACGCCGTTGGCCTCGGTCTCCAGCGTCGCGGCGGCCTGGCGCAGGATGTCGAGGGCCGCGCCCATCACCTGCGGCTGGCAGCGCAGGCAGTAGGGGTCCTGGACGCGCTCGTCCTCCTTCAGGTGCGAGGCGCGGATCTCCGACGACGACATCAGCGCGCGCAAGGCGGCGGCGGTCTCGATCTGGCCGGCATGGCGGCGCAGGGTGTGGATGCGGAGATCGAACGGGGTGTCCGAACCCTTGGCGGCCTCGGTCGACAGGGCCCCGGTGACCAGGGCGGACTGGAACAGCAGCTCGGCCTCGAACAGCCCGGCCAGGGCGTTGGCGGTCGAGAACTGGGTGCCGTTCAGCAGCGCCAGGCCCTCCTTGGGGCCCAGGGTGAGGGACGCCAGGCCGGCTTGCTTCAAAGCTTCCGCGGCCGGCAGGCGTTGGTCGCCAACGAAGATCTCGCCGACCCCGATCATGGTCGCGGCCATGTGGGCCAGCGGCGCCAGATCGCCCGAGGCGCCGACCGAACCCTGGCACGGCACAACCGGCGTCAGGCCCTGGACCAGCATCGCCTCCAGTAGGCGCACCGTCTCGACGCGGACGCCTGAAGCGCCCTGCGCCAGGCTGGCCAGCTTCAGGGCCAGCATTAGGCGGATCACCGGAACCGGCGAGGGTTCGCCGACGCCCGCCGCGTGGGACAGGACGATGTTCCGTTGCAGGGTTTCCAGGTCCGCGTCGCCGATGCGGACGCTGGCCAGTTTCCCGAAGCCGGTGTTGATGCCGTAGACCGGCTCGTGGCGGGCCAGGATGCGTTCGACGGCTCTGGCGCTCTCGGCGATCACGGGCCAGGCGGTCTCGGACAGCCGCGCGGTCGCGCCGCGATAGATCATCTTCCACTCGGCCAGCGGGACCGCGCCGGGGTTCAGAACAAGGTCGGTCACTGGCCTCTCCACACGCGCGCATGGAGCGGGTTGAAGCCCATGCGATAGACAAGTTCGGCGGGACGCTCGATGTCCCAGATGGCGAGATCGCAGGCCTTGCCGGCCTCCAGCGTCCCGCGGTCGTTCAGCAGGTCCAGGGCCCGCGCGGCCTCGCGCGTCACGCCGGCCAGGCACTCCTCGACGGTCATCCGGAAGAGGGTGGCGGCCATGTTCATGACCAGCAGCGGCGAGGTCAGGGGCGAGGTGCCGGGATTGCAGTCGGTGGCCAGGGCCATCGGCACGCCGGCCTCGCGCAGGGCCGCGATCGGCGGGACCTTGGTCTCGCGGGTGAAGTAGTAGGCGCCCGGCAGCAGGGTCGCGACGGTGCGAGAAGCGGCCATGGCCTGTATCCCCGCCGCGTCCAGGTGCTCCAGGTGATCGGCAGACAGGGCGTCGAACTCGACCGCCAGGGCGGCCCCGTTCAGGTTCGACAGTTGCTCGGCGTGCAGCTTGACCGGGAGGCCGTGGTCGCGGGCGGTCTCGAACACGCGGCGGATCTGTGCAGGCGAAAAACCGATGCCCTCGCAGAAGCCGTCGACCGCGTCGGCCAGGCCCCGCGCGGCGATGGCCGGGATCATCTTCTCGCAGACCAGGGCGATATAGGCGTCCGGATCGTCGCGATATTCCGGCGGCAGGGCGTGGGCGCCGAGGAAGGTCGTGCTGACCCCGACGCGGCGGATCTCGGCCAGGGCGCGGGCGGCGCGCAGGCTCTTGACCTCGTCGTCCAGCGATAGGCCGTAGCCGGACTTGATCTCGACCGTCGTGACGCCCTCGGCGATCAGGGCGTCGAGGCGGGGCAGGGCGGCCTGCACCAGTTCTTCTTCCGAGGCCGCGCGGGTGGCGCGCATGGTCGAGACGATGCCGCCGCCGGCCCTGGCGATCTCTTCGTAGCTGGCCCCGGCCAGGCGCAGCTCGAACTCGTGGGCGCGGTCGCCGGCGAAGACCAGATGCGTGTGCGGGTCGATCAGGCCGGGGGTGATCCAACGGCTCTCGACATCGATCGTTTCGGCGGTCTCGAAGACAGGCGCGTCGGCGGCGGAGCCGACATAGGCGATGCGACCGTCCAGGCAGGCGAGGACGCCGTCCTCGACGATGCCCAGCCCTTCGCGGTCCGGCGCGAGGGTGGCGAGACGGGCGTTGATCCACACCCGATCACAGCGCATGAGCCTGCCTCCAAACCGCGCTAGCCGACCCTTGCGGCGCGCTTCAATATGTATAGACATATTTGCGAACGATGAGGCTTGTCCAGTGACCGACGCGCAGAATCCGACAGGCGACCCCGACTCTTCGACCGTGGTCTGGTGCGAGAGCGCCCTGCTGGCCGACGGCTGGGCGCGCGGCGTAAAGTTCACGATTACCGACGGTCGCATCGCCCGGATCGATACCGACACCTCGGCCGGTGACGCCGTTCGCCTCGGCCCCGCCCTGCCGGGCCTGGGCAATGTCCACAGCCACGCCTTCCAGCGCGCCATGGCGGGCCTGGCCGAGACGCGCGGCGAAACGGGGGACAACTTCTGGACCTGGCGCGAGGTCATGTACCGCTTCCTGGAGCGGCTCGACCCCGACATGGCCCAGGCCATCGCCGCCATGGGCCAGATGGAGATGCTGGAGGGCGGCTTCACGCGGGTGGGCGAGTTCCACTACCTGCACCACGCGCCCGACGGCGGCGTCTATGACAACCCGGCCGAGATGGCCGTCCGCATGGCGGCGGCGGCGGATGAGACGGGAATCGGCCTGACCTTGCTGCCGGTGTTCTACGCCCACGCGAACTTCGGCGGCCTGCCGCCGACCGATGGCCAGAAGCGCTTCATCCACGACGTCGACGGCTTCGCGCGCCTGGTCGAGGCTTGCCGGGACGTCGCCGCCGACCTGCCCGAGGCGGTGGTCGGCATCGCGCCGCACAGTCTGCGCGCGGTGACGCCCGAGGAGCTGGACGCCATCATTCCACTGGCCGCCGGCGGTCCGATCCACATGCATGTGGCCGAGCAGACCAAGGAGGTCGACGACTGCCTGGCCGCCACGGGTCAGCGTCCCGTCCGCTGGCTGATGAACCACACGGATGTGGGCAAGCAGTGGTGCCTGATCCACGCCACCCATATCAACGCCACCGAGACCGAGCGCCTGGCCAAGAGCGGCGCCGTCGCGGGCCTCTGCCCGGTGACCGAGGCCAATCTGGGCGACGGCATCTTCCCGACCCCGGACTATCTGGCGGCTGGCGGGAGCTTTGGGATCGGCACCGACTCCAACATCCTGATCAGCGCCGCCGAGGAACTGCGGACGATGGAGTACGCCCAGCGCCTGTCCCGTCGGGCTCGCAATGTGCTGGCGGGCGGTCCGCGCCGTTCGACCGGCGGCGACCTGTGGCGCGCGGCGACCATGGGCGGGGCGCAGGCTCTAGGCGTGGGGCGCGGCGGCCTGCGTCGCGGCGCGGCGGCGGACTTCATCACCCTGGACCGGGAGCACCCGAACCTGGCCGGTCGCTCGGGCGACACCCTGATCGACAGCCTGGTCTTCGCCGGCGGCGGTATCGACACGGTCTGGCGTCACGGCAAGCAGCTGGTCTCCGGCGGCCGCCACCATGCGCGCGAGGCGATCCAGGCGCGCTACGTCCAGACCCTGAAGGCCCTGCTGGCGTGACGGGGCCGCTGCACCAGCGCATCCGCTCGGACATCGAGGCCCGTATCCGCTCGGGCGAGTGGGAGCCGGGCCACCGGGCGCCGACCGAGGCCGAGCTGATGACCGAGTATGGCTGCGCGCGGATGACCGTGAGCAAGGCCATGACCGCCCTGGTCGAGGCCGGGTTGATCGTGCGTCGCAAGCGGGCCGGCTCGTTCGTGGCCCGGCCCAAGGTCCACGCCCCGGTGCTGAACATCCCTGACATCCAGTCCGAGATCGTCGCGCGCGGCGAGACCTACGGCTTCCGCCTGCTGTCGCGCCGGGTGCGGGCGGCCGACCGCGACAGTCCCGAAGAGGTCGAGCTGGCGGCCGGCGGCAAGCTGCTGGAACTGGACGGGGTCCACGACGCGGGCGGCCGGCCCTTCGCCCTGGAGCGCCGCGTGGTCTCGCTGAAGGCCGCGCCCGAGATCGCGGAGGCGGACTTCGACGCCGTTCCTCCCGGCGCCTGGCTGCTGGAACACGTCGCCTGGACCGAGGCCGAGAGCCGCATCGGCGCGATCAACGCCGACGCCGAGGAGGCCCGCCTGCTGGCGCTGGACGAGGGCGCGGCCTGCCTGGTCGTCGACCGTCGCACCTGGCGCGAAGGCCAGCACGTCACCCGCGTGCGGCAGGTGTTTCCGGGCGAGGCCTACGATCTGGTCGCAAGGTTTGGGCCTTCCGTCTAATTCCCTCCACCGTCGGCGCACGACGCATTATGGGTTGGCGCATCAACGCTCTGTCCGCTTTCCTGCGGCCTGGACCGGAGGACCCCATGGACCTGTACGCGCTCACCATCCCCACCTACGTCCAGATGCTGAAGGGGCTCGGCAACCAGCTGACCAAGGCCGAGGCCTTCGCGGCCGAGACCGGCGTGGCGCCCGAGGACTTGCTGGACGCGCGGCTGGCGCCGGACATGTTCCCGCTGTCGACCCAGGTGCGGTTCGTCTGCACTCAATCCAGCGACCTGCTGCGCCACCTGACCGGCGCGGAGTCCTTCGCCCCGGCCGAGGACGCCACCGACTTCGACGGGCTGCGGGCCCAACTGGCCGACGCCGCGGAGCGGCTGCAGGCCACGCCCGCTTCGGTCTTCGACGGCGTCGCCGACAAGAAGATCGAGCTGAAAATGCCCAATGGCATTGTCTTCGACATGAACGGAGAGCAGTTCGTCCGCGACTGGGCCCTGGCCCAGTTCTATTTCCACCTGACCGCCGCCTACGCGATCCTGCGCCACAAGGGCGTGGCGCTCGGAAAGCCCGACTGGGTCAGCCACATGTTCGCCTACATCCGGCCGGGGACGTTTCCGGGCGGTTAGTCCGGCCCAAATCTAGTCCGGCCCCAATCTAGTCCGGCATCGTCTCGAATATCGCCACGCCCTCGGGCGGGATCACCCAGTCCGGCCGGTCGCGGTTGAACAGGAGCATGGCCGGCTTGTAGAGGCTCGGGTCGTCCAGGCTGCCGGCATAGATCGTGTGGCTGTCTTGCAAGCCGTGCTCGCCGCCGAAGACGAGGCCGCCGCAGGTCGGGCACGAGTTGCGGGTCGCCTCGCCGCCCCGAAACGCGCGGCTACGGTATTGGCGCGTCGGACCGGTGATCGTCAGGGCCTCGGCCGCAAACCCCATGAACGGGATGAAGCCGGACCCCGAGGCCCTGCGGCAATCGCCACAGCAGCACATGCCCATATAGTCCGGCGCGCGGTCGGCTTCCCAGCGCAACGCGCCGCACAGGCATCCGCCTTTGAAGGTGTTTTCCGTCATGCCGGAGAGCGTAGGACGCGGCGCGAAGGCCGGTCAAATCCTGGTAGCTGGAGGCGGGATCGAACCGCCGACCTGTGGGTTATGAATCCACCGCTCTAACCATCTGAGCTACCCAGCCAGACCAGGAGGCGCGGCTTATAGGCGAGAACCGCGCGGGATTTCAAGTCGCTGGCGGTTCGTCCAAAAATTCAAACCCTCTCAATCGCCTTCCTGGGCCCTGTGCCCAGGACCCATCGTTCGGCTCGCTTTGAGATGGGCTGGTGTTCTGGGCTTTGGGGCGGCGCTAGATCGGACAGTCGGGATCGCCCGCGGGCGTGGATCCTGGGCACAAGGCCCAGGAAGGCGGGGTTTCGCGCTTGGCGGAAATGCTTAGTCGGCCACGATCGCCGCCGTCACCGCGCCCAGGGCCTTGACCGCATCCGCCGGCGCGAGCTTCACCTGCAAACCCCGCTGGCCGCCGTTGATGAAGACGTAGGGCTCGGCGAGGGCGGCTTCCTCCAGCACGGTCGGCAGGCGCTTCTTCTGGCCAAACGGGCTGACGCCGCCGACCTTGTAGCCGGTGATCCGCTCGGCGTCGGCGACAGGGGCCATGGCGGCCGACTTGCCCTTCAGGGCCGCGGCCAGCTTCTTCATGCTGACCTCCTTGTCCGAGGGCAGGATGGCGCAGGCGGGCTTGCCGTCCAGCATCACGACCAGGGTCTTGAGCACCCGGCACGCGTCCTCGCCCAGGGCCTCGGCGGCCTGCAGGCCCACGCGCTCGGAGCCGGGGTCGTAGTCGTACGTATGCAGGTCGAACGCGACGCCGGCCTTGGTCAGTGCGATCGTGGCGGGGGTGCTCTTGGACATGAACCGGGTGATACCCAAGTGCGCCCAAGGTTGGAATACGGATAGGCGATGATCGATCGACGGATCTTGCTGCGCGGCGCCTTGGGCTTGGGGGCGGTCGGACTGCTGCCCGCTTGGGCGACAGCCGGCGAGTCCGGCCGGTCGCCGGAAGCGCTGACCGGCGAGGAGATCAAGCTGACCGTCGGCCACACCATGGCGAAGATCGACGGGAAGACCGGCCACGCCGTCACCGTCAATGGCGGTATCCCCGGCCCGCTGATCCGGCTGAAGGAGGGCCAGCGCGTCCGGCTGTCGGTGACCAACACCCTGGACGAGGACACGTCCATTCACTGGCACGGCCTGCTGGTGCCGTTTCAGATGGACGGCGTGCCGGGCGTCAGCTTCCCGGGCGTCAAGCCGGGCGAGACCTTCACCTACGACTTCCCGGTGCGACAGGCGGGGACCTACTGGTGGCACAGCCATTCGGGCCTGCAGGAGCAGGTCGGCCACTACGGTCCGATGATCATCGACCCGGTGGGCGAGGACCCCATTCCCTACGACCGCGAGCACGTCGTGGTGCTGTCGGACTGGAGCTTTGAACATCCCCACGAGCTGTTCCGGAAGCTGAAGGCCAATGCCGGCCACTTCAACATGCGAAAGCAGACGGTGGCGGGCCTGCTGGCGGGCGAGGACCAGTCGCTAAAGGATCGCGTCGCTTGGGCCAAGATGCGGATGGACCCCACCGACATCGCCGACGTCACGGGTTCGACCTACACCTACCTGATCAACGGCCACGGGCCGGGCGACAACTGGACGGGCCTGTTCGCGCCCGGCGAGCGCGTGCGGCTGAGGTTCATCAACGCCGCGGCCATGAGCATCTTCAATGTCCGCATTCCGGGCCTGTCGCTGGAGGTCGTGGCGACCGACGGCCAGCCGGTGTCGCCGGTGTCGGTGGACGAGTTTCAGATCGCGCCGGCCGAGACCTATGACGTCATCGTGCGCCCGGTCGAGGACAAGGCCTTCACCCTGGTCGCCGAGGCTTCGGACCGTTCGGGGATGGCGCGCGGAACGCTCGCGCCGCGCCTGGGCATGAGCGCCGCCATCCCGCCGCTGCGCAAGCGTCCTCTCGCGACCATGAAGGACATGGGCATGGGGAGCATGGGGCATGGGATGGACATGCCGGGCATGGACATGTCGATGCGGGCTCAGAGCAACGCGCCGAACGTGCCGCTGACGCCGGGCGTCCAGACCATCTCGCCGATGCCGATGGACCGCATGGCGGAGGCGCCGCAAGGTCTGGAGGGCGTCGGCCACAAGGTGCTGCGCTACGCCGACCTCGCCAACCTGCACGGACCCAAGGACACCCGCCCGCCCGGCCGGACGATGGAGATCCACCTGACCGGCAATATGGAACGTTTCATGTGGGCGTTCGATGGCGAGGCGTTCGGGCCGATCAAGAAACCGATCGCCTTCGAGCGCGGCGAGCGGGTCCGCGTGGTGCTGATCAACGACACCATGATGGCCCATCCGATCCACCTGCACGGCCACTTCTTCGAGCTGGTCAACGGCCAGGACCGCCAGCCACTGAAGCACACGGTCAATGTCGCGCCTGGCGGCAAGGTCGCCTTCGACCTGACGGCCGATGAGCCCGGCGACTGGGCCTTCCACTGCCACCTGCTGCTGCACATGCACGCGGGGATGTTCAACGTCGTCACCGTGCGGCCGCTCGACGGGGGCGCGACGTGATCTTAGCTCAGCACGAGCACCATCAGCCGGCGCCGGATCCACATGCTGGCCACGACATGTCGGCCATGAAGCCGGCCGCCGACGTCAAGCCGCCGCCCATTCCGACCGACCACGCCGCCGAGCGCTTCTACAGCGGCGCGGCCATGGCGGCCGCTCGCGCCCAGTTGATGAAGGAGCATGGCGGCGGGACCGCCTGGACCGTCCGCGCCGACGTTCTGGAATACCGCTCGCGCGAGGGCGATGACGCCCAGGCGTTCGAGGGCGAAGCCTGGTGGGGCGGCGACGCCTCCAAATGGGTGGTCAAGGCGCGGGGCGAGCGCGTGGGCGGCCACGGCTGGGAGCGCGGCGAGGCCGAGGTCCTGAACGCGTGGCCGGTCGGTCCCTATTTCGACCTCCAGGCCGGCGTCCGCTACGACCTGGCGCCGAAAGGTCGGAGCTATGCGACCGTGGGTTTCGAGGGGCTCGCGCCCTACTGGTTCGAGGTTCAGGGCGCGGCCTATCTCTCGGACAGGGGCGAGGTGTCGGCGCGGGCCGAAGCCTCCTACGACCTGCGCCTGGCCCAGAAGTTGATCCTGCAGCCGCGTGTCGAGGCCGACTTGGCCGAGGCTGGGGCGGCGAGGGTCGAGGGCGGCCTGCGCCTGCGCTACGAGATCACCCGCGAATTCGCGCCCTATGTGGGCCTGGTCCGCGAGCGCGCGTACGGCCCGGCGGTGGTTGCTGGAGAACGCGCCGGGAGCACGGCGGTGGTGGTGGGTGTGAAGGCCTGGCGGTAAACGCGACTGCTCCCAGCACTAAAAAGTCATCGCCTTCCTGGGCCTTGTGCCCAGGACCCATGGTTCAGCTGGCGCGGCTTCGGAACGTCGCGCGACCACGCTGGCGGCGCCTTCGTCGAACGATCCAGGGCCTGGCCCGGCCATGGATCCTCGCCACAAGGGCGAGGAAGGCAAATGAAAGGGTGGCTCCCCTCAAGCCACCTATCGTTACGGATAGCTTGCCGCCAACGTAACGCGGGCCCAGCATCCGTTTGACCGGACGCCAGATCCGGCGACCGAGGGAGCCAGACTTGATGTCCGACGCGATCGACTTCGACCGCATGCGAACCCTGGGCGACGTCGCCCGCTATCACGCCGAGGCGCGGCCCGAAGCGACGGCCTTCAGTTTCGAGGGCCGCGAGACAAGCTTCGCCCAGTTCGACCGCCATGCGAACCAGGTCGCCAACGCCTTGATCGCCGCGGGCCTGTCGACCGGCGACCGCGTCGCCTATGTCGGCAAGAACAGCGACCACTATTTCGAGCTTCTGATCGGGGCCGCCAAGGCCGGGGTGGTGACCACGCCGATCGGCTGGCGCTTGGCCCCGCCCGAGATGGCCTATATCGTCGCCGACAGCGACGCCAAGCTGGTCTTCGTCGGCCCCGAACTGATCGCCCACGTCGGGCAGGTCGCCGCCGAGCTGACCCATCGCCCGGTGGTCATCGCCATGGAGGCCGAAGGAGCGGGCGAGCACCCGACCTTCGAGGGCTGGCGGGATGCGCACTCCGACACCGACCCGCACAAGCCGATCGAGACCTCGGACATCGCCATCCAGCTTTACACCTCGGGCACGACGGGGCGGCCCAAGGGCGCGATGCTGACCCACGACAACCTGCTGGGCATGCGCCGCGAGGCCTCGAAGAACCCGATGGAATGGAACCAATGGGGCCCGACCGATGTCAGCCTGGTGGCCATGCCGGTGGCCCATATCGGCGGCACGGGCTGGGGCCTCGTCGGCCTGATCAACGGCGCCAAGGGCGTGGTGGCCCGCGAGTTCGATCCCTTCAAGGTGCTGGACTTCATCGAGAAGGACCGGGTCTCGAAGATGTTCATGGTGCCGGCGGCTTTGCAGATCGTGGTGCGCCAGCCCCGGGCGCGCGAGATCGACTATTCGCGCCTGACCCACATCCTTTATGGCGCGGCGCCCATCCCGCTGGATCTGCTGCGCGAGTGCATGGAGGTGTTCGGCTGCGGCTTCGTTCAGCAGTACGGCATGACCGAGACGACCGGCACGGTGGTTTATCTGCCGCCCGAGGACCACGACCCGGCCGGGAACAAGCGCATGCGCGCGGCGGGGCTGCCGATGCCGGGCGTCGAGATCAAGGTCATGGACGAGGTCGGCGCCACTCTGCCGGTCAATGCGGTCGGCGAGATCGCCATCCGCTCGCGCTCGAACATGGCCGGCTACTGGAAGCTGGACGAGGCCACGGCCAAGACGGTCGACGCCGACGGCTGGCTGCGCACCGGCGACGCCGGCTACCTGGACGAGGACGGCTATCTGTTCATCCACGACCGGGTGAAGGACATGATCATCTCGGGCGGCGAGAACATCTATCCGGCCGAGGTCGAGAGCGCCGTCTACGGCCACCCGCACGTGGCCGAGGTGGCGGTGATCGGGGTGCCCGATGACAAGTGGGGCGAGGCCGTCAAGGCGGTGGTCGCGGCCAAGCCCGGCGTGACCCCCGACGCGGAGGACATCATCGCCTTCGCCCGGACGCGGATCGCCCACTTCAAGGCGCCCAAGAGCGTCGACTTCGTGGCGGCGCTGCCGCGCAACGCCTCGGGCAAGATCCTACGGCGGGAATTGCGGGCGCCGTACTGGGAGGGGCGTGAGCGGCAGGTGAACTAACGATCAAATCCTCCCCCTGGCGGGGGAGGTGGTCGCGAAGCGGCCGGAGGGGGAAGTTCTCCTGGCCCGGCATCTTCCCCCTCCGTCGTCTCTTCGAGCCGACACCTCCCCCGTTAGGGGGAGGATTTTGGGGCCTACTCCACGAACGCTTCCACGACCTCGCGCGTCCCGACCAGGAACGCGTCCGCCACCAGGGTCAGCGGCCGTACGTCCACCTCCGACCGGCCCTCGGCCACCAGCCCCGCGAACCGGTCATAGAGTCCCGGATATTCCCGGTTCTCGCCATCCACGACGACCGTCCCGTCGATCTCCAGCTTCGCGCCGCCCAGAGACAGCTTCAGCACGCCGTCGTCGGTCCAGGCGGTGATGTCCCAGGTCTGCGGGCCGGTCTGCAGGAAGTCGAGGTCGGCGGTGATCGCCGCGCCGCACAGGGTGGTCATGTCGACATGACCGGCGATCGGCGATTGGACGTTCTCGGGCACCTGTAAGCGCGCGTCGGTGACGAACACCTCGGCCGGCATGATCTCGGTCAGGATCGACAGGGCGTTGATGGCCGGGTCGAAGACGCCCATGCCGCCGGCCTGCCAGATCCAGGTCTGGCCCGGATGCCAGCGGCGGACGTCCTCGCGCCATTCGATCGCCAGCTTGCGGACGGTGCGCCGGGCCAGCCAGGCCTTGGCTCGCGGCACGCCGGCGGCGAAGCGGGAGTGCCAGCTGGTGAACAGCACCACGCCATGCTCGCGGGCGACGGCGGCCAGCTCGGCGACCTCGCTGACCGTGGCGCCCGGCGGCTTCTCGAGAAACACGTGCTTGCCGGCGCGCAGGGCGGAAAGCGCCGTCTCGCGCCGCGCCTGGGGCGGGGTGCAGAGGGCGACGGCGTCCAGCGCCGGACCCCGGCTCAGCATCGCGTCGATGTCGTGGAAGACCGGGATCGCCCCGAGGTCCGGCAGGCTGCGGCTGGCGGCGGCGGCGAGGGTGAAACGCGGGTCCGCCGCCAGGGCGGGGATGTGCTGATCATGGGCGATCTTGCCCACGCCGACGAGGCCGATCCGGATCACGCGTACTTCCTCCCGTCGGCGTTCAGCGCCGTGGCGGCCTAATTATAGTATAAATGAAGCGGCGCAAGCGGCGGGCAAAAAAAGGAGCGCCGCCGAGGCGACGCTCCTGAAAGGGAAGAGACTGAAGGGGGCGACGGGACAGGGGTAGGCTAGGCCCCCGCCGCCCTTGGCCTGCCAGGCAGGCCCGCTTCTAAAAATGAGGAGATGGGCCCCGGAACCGGTTACGATTCATGGGTGTCATGCCCGACCCTCACTTGCTCGCCGGCGAAACCGGCAGGCTTTGGGCCGCCAGGGTGACCTGGGCGGTGGAGGAAAGAGCCCGAGACGAAGAGCCCAGGGCGATGTCGTATTGGCCGGCTGCAATGGACCAGCCGTGGGCCTTGCCGTCCCAGGTGGCCAGCAGACGCGGATCGACCGTCAGGGTCACGCGCTGGGTGGCGCCGGGGGCCAGGGAAACCTTCTTGAAGCCAGCGAGGCGCTTGGGCGCTTCCCAAGACACCCCATTGGCGCCGGCCTTCGGGCCGACATAGACCTGCGGCACATCCTTGCCGGCGCGGGCGCCGACGTTCTTGACGTCGAAGCTGACCGTGACCTTGTCGCCAGCGGCGCTGGCCGTCAGGCCCGAATAGGCGAACTTGGTGTAGGACAGGCCGTGGCCGAAGGCGAACAGCGGCTCGACCTTCTTCAGGTCGTACCACTTGTAGCCGACCGCGGCGCCTTCGAGGTTGTAGTCGACGTCGAACATCTCGCCTTCGGGCTTGCCGACCCCGTCCAGCTTGGGACGCGGCAAATCGGCCACGCTCTTGGGGAAGCTGACGGGCAGGCGACCCGAGGCGTCGACCTCGCCGGTCAGGACGCGGGCGATGGCCTCGCCGCCGGACGTGCCGGGGTACCAGGCCTCGACCACGGCGCCGACCTTGTCGAGCCAGGGCATGACCACCGGGCCGCCGGTCAGCAGGACAACGACGGTCTTCTTGTTGGCCGAGGCCACCGCGTCGATCGTCGCGTCCTGGTTCTTGGGCAGGTTCAGGCCTTCGACGTCCCAGGACTCGGTGGTCCACTGGTCGGCGAAGACCAGGGCCAGTTCGCTCGCGGCGGCCAGTTTGGCGGCGCGGGCAGGATCGGTCCCGTCGTCATAGACCACCTTGGCGCCGGGATAGCGGGCCTGCAGCGCCTTCAGCGGCGAGGATGGGTAGTAGATCACCGGGCCCGGCCAGGTGGCGGGCTCGAGGCCCTTCACCGCGCGGCCGCCGGCCGGATAGACCTGGGACGAGCCGCCGCCCGACAGCACGCCGACGTCGGCATGGCCGCCGATCACCGCGATGGTCTTGGCGGTCTTGGCCAGGGGCAACACGCCGTCGTTCTTCAGCAGGACTATGCCTTCCTCGGCGTCGGCCTGGGTGATCTTGGCGTGGGCGGCCAGGGTCGCGGCGGGAAGGGCGATCGGCGCGCCGGTCAGCGGATGGTCGATCAGGCCGCTGGCGAACATGGCGCGCAGCACGCGGCGGGCCATGTCGTCGACGCGGGCCTGGCTGACCTTGCCGGCGGCCAGGTCGGCCTTCAGCGGCGCGCCGAAGAACGGCTCCTTGTCGAACGCCTCGCCGGCCGATTCCTGGTCGAGGCCAGCGTTGGCGGCCTTGGCCGACGAGTGGTCGGCGCCCCAGTCCGACATGACGTAGCCCTTGTAGCCCCAGTCCTTCTTCAGGACGGTGTTCAGGAGCCAGTCGTTCTCGCAGGCATAGGTCCCGTTGACGCGGTTGTAGGCGCACATCACCGAGTGCGGGTCCGACTGCTCGATGGCGAACTGGAAGGCCAGAAGGTCCGAGGTGCGGGCGGCCGCGTCGTCGATGTTGGAGCTGACCACGAAGCGGCCGGTTTCCTGGCCGTTCAGCGCGTAGTGCTTGATCGTCGAGATGATGTTGTTGGACTGGATACCGCGGATCTGGGCGGCGACCATCGCGCCGGCCAGCCAGGGGTCCTCGCCGCCATATTCGAAGTTCCGGCCGTTGCGCGGCTCGCGCATCAGGTTCACGCCGCCGGCTAGCTGGACGTTGAAGCCAGAGTCGCGGGCCTCCTTGCCGATCATGGCGCCGCCCTTGAAGGCCAGTTCGGGGTTCCAGGTGGCGGTGGTCGCCATGCCCGACGGCAGGGCGGTGCGTTCGCGCAGGCCTTGGTGGCTGCCCTGGGTGGCGACGCCGACGCCGGCGTCCGTCTGCCACTGGCCCGGGATGCCCAGGCGCGGAACGCCGATGACATAGCCGGCCGAGGCCTCCAGCGAGTCCTTGTGGCGCGTGTACTTCGGCTTCATGTCCGAGCCGAAGTAGCCAAAGATGATCGTGAACTTCTCATCGTTGGTCATCGCCGCCAAGGCGAGGTCGGCCCGCTTGTCAGCGTCCAGCTTGGCGTTGAGCCACGGATGGGCGGGCGCGGCGGCGGCCGGCTTGGCGGCTTGCGCGAGGGCCGGGGCGACGGTCAGCGCCGAGGCCGAGGCGCCGATCAGCAGGGCGAGCGAGAGGCCCCGCCAGGTCGTCCGAGTCATGTTTCCTCCGTGGTCTTGTTCTTGAGCCCCGCGCGGCTTCGGCCGGGTCGGGGGAGGGGGTCTTAAGTCTTTCGTCGGGGCGGCGGACCGCTCCGGGCCGGACCGGTGGACTCGCGCGCCATCAGGCTGTGCTGCGCGAGGAAGGGGGTGTTGGTCTTGCCGGCGCCCTCGTTGGCGCTCCACGCCGCGAAGGTCTGCATCGCGCGCAGGGCCATCTGCTCGAAGGGTTGGCGAATGGTGGTCAGGGTCGGCCAGATCACGCCGGCGATCGGCGCGTCGTCGAAACCGACCACCGACAGGTCGTCGGGAATGCGCAGGCCTCGGCGCTGGGCCTCCATGCAGGTGGCGGCGGCCATGTCGTCATTGCTGGCGAAGATCGCGGTCGGCGGCTCGTCGATGTCCAGCAGCGCCTTGGCCGCGTCGAGGCCGGTCTTGAAGGTGAACTCGCCCTGGACGATCAGCTCGGGGGCCGGACGCGGCAGGCCCCGCGCGGCATAGGCCTCGAAGAAGCCGTTGCGGCGGTGGGTGCTGGCGGCGTGATCCGGATGGCCGGCGATGTGGCCGATGCGGGTGTGGCCCAGCGAGAACAGGTGCTCGACCACTTCGCGGGCGGCGGCGCGGTCGTCCATGCCGATGGCGGGGAACTGCGGGTCGGGCGTGGTCGGCGCGATCAGCACGCAGCGCACGTCCAGCTCACGCATCAGCTCCTTCATCGGGCCGAAGTCACACTCGGGCGGCAGCAGAATCATCTCGCGGATGCCGCCGTCGCGGACGAAGGCCCGGACGCGGTCCTGCCAGCCGGGGACGGGCCCTTCGGAAAGATCGACCGACAGGTGACGTCCGGTCTCGACACAGGCCAGCAGCAGGGCGTGGTGGACGCGGGTGTGATAGCCGCCGGACGGGTCGCCCATCAGCACGCCGACCGAGCCGGACCCCTGCGAGCGCAGGCTGCGGGCCACGGCGCTGGGCTGATAGCCCAGGTCGTTCATGGCCGCGCGGACGCGATCGCGCGTCTTGGCGCTGACACTGTCGTGATCGTTGAGAACGCGGGAGACGGTCTTGGGCGAAACGCCCGCCCGATCGGCCACGTCGTTGATCGTCGTCATAGGTCCCCGTACCCGTCCAACCGCCAAGCTTGTCGGCCCGCACCCCATCAGTGAAAGGCGGCGCCCGCAAGGCGGCGAACGACCAAGCCATAGTCCATGCTGTCTCGCATGTCATGTCATCAGGACAAAAACGGGTCAAAAAAAGTCGATCGTAAGGACATTTTCAGGACATTTCGGCGAAGTGGCGTAGCGTTGCTCGCGATTTTGGGGGCGGAGTCGCCTCCCGCTGGAGACATTGTGACGGCTCCACAAAGAATGGCCCCTGGGGTCGCGGGTGGCGTGATAAAGGCCAATTAAATCAACGTCACTGTGCCGCATTTGGCTCGCCAATGTGAGGCTGACCTCGCCGGGCCTTACGCTCCAGGTTGCATGCGGAGCGCTCCAAAACCCTTGTCCTGCTGGAATGACAACGTTGACATTCTTGTTGACTTGCTCGGGACATTTGGAGAATGTGACAGCGTTCGATGAAGGCGCGGGGCTGGAATCGGATGTCCGGGCGCCGGGGCCGCCGAGGGATTTGGACAGTCGCAAGACACGCGATTGTCCTGGTCCGCAAAGCCTCAAACGCTTCTCGAAAGCCGCCACAGAGCGGCGGCGCGAGGAGCGGGCGGGCGGCCAACAAGAACGAATTATTTTGGGGAGCGAGGAATTGTCACAGGAAGCAAGGAACGTCGTGCTCAGGCGCGGCTTGACGCTGGCGCTGGTCGCCGGCGCGTCTCAGTTGGCCTTGGCCACCGGAGCCTTCGCCCAAGCGGGCGGTAGCGACACCCAGGTCGAAGAGATCGTCGTCACCGGCGTTCGCGGGTCGCAGATGAAGTCCGTGGACGTGAAGCGCCGCGAGGCCGCGATCGTCGACGCCATCTCCTCTGAAGACATCGGCAAGCTGCCGGACGTGACCATCGCCGACTCGCTGCAGCGGATCTCGGGCATCCAGATCCAGCGCGACGCCGGCGAAGGCAAGACCGTCAACATTCGCGGCCTGCGGCAGGTGATCACCCTGCTGAACGGCGAGCAGTATCTGAGCGCCGGCAACATGGGCAACGCCCAGCCGGACCTGCTGGACGTGCCGTCGCAGCTGATGAACCAGGTGCTGGTCTACAAGTCGACCGACGCCAAGAACGCCCTTTCGGGCATCTCCGGCACGATCGACCTGCGTACGCGCCGTCCGTTCCAGTTCGGCGAAGGCCTTACCCTGACCGGCGCGGCCGAGGCCCAGCGCGGCGAACGCACCAAGAAGGACGACTACCTGCTGAACGGCGTCGTCAACTGGCGCAACGACCGGGTCGGCCTGATGGTCGGCGCGGCCGCCAGCAAGGCGAACCTGGGCAACAACTATTCGGGCACCGTCGGCCTGTCGGGCAACAACGACTGGGGTGGCGGCTTCTCCACCAGCTACATCTCGCCCCACGGCTACGAGAGCTTCAACCGCGTCGTCGAGCGCAAGCGCCTGGGCATCAACGCCGCGTTCGAGGCGGATCTGGGCGAAGGCTTCACCCTGATCGCCGAGGGCTTCTACGCCAAGCTCGACGAGTACAACCGCGCTGTCGGCATCAACATCTCCAACCGCTGGGATGGCGGCGCCTTCGGCACGTGGAACAAGCCCACGGTTTCTTCGCCGGTCGGCATCAGCAACTGGCTGGCCGTCGACGAGTACGACATCAATGCCTGGTGGGTGAACTCCTTCTCGGTCAACCGCACGACCAAGTCGAAGACCAAGAACTACAATCTGGAACTGAACTACGACAACGGCGGTCCGTTCACCTTCGAAGCGCGCGCCATCCGCGCCAACGGCGATCGCCTGAGCATGAACGGCCAGGCCCAGGGCGACCTGAGCAACTGGCGCTATGCCGACGGTCGCTTCAACCTGTTCCGCGACCCGGCCGACCGCACGCGCGGCACCTTCTATCCGAAGGCCATCTGCGACAAGTTCGCGGCCTCGCGCCGGACCAACGCGGTCACCGGCAGCGCCGGCGGCTGCTATCTGGATCCGAACCCGCTGGGTTACGGCGCCAATCCGCAGCTGCACTACAACATCAGCGGCGATCATCCGGTGTGGTCGGGCTTCGACCGTCCGCTGGCCGGCGGCCTTGGGGCGGGCAAGACCCTCAAGGACTACATGGCGAACAAGGATAGCTACGCCATTGGGGCCTTCTCGTCGGAGGGCAACAACGAAGTCAATTCGGACATGAACGTGTTCAGCGCCGAAGGTCACTACAAGTTCGACGACAAGCTGCTGGGCTTCATCACCAAGGTCGATGCGGGCGTTCGCCAGAGCAAGCGCACCGTCGAGGTCGAGCAGTTCCACCTGTTCTCGGGCTTCTACGGCGGCTCGCCGGGCGCGGTGCAGGCCAACGGCCTGCCGGTGCCGGCCGGCGGCTGCGAGGCCCAGTGGAAGGCCATCGACGTCGTCATGAACCAGAACCAGTGCCAGGCGGGCGAGTTCGTGCCGCATCCGGTCACGGGCCTGCCGGTCTTCCAGGGCTACACAGTCAATGCGCCGACGCGTCTGGACACCTACAACAACGTGGTCTGGGTCGACGACCTGGGCGGCGTGACCAGCGGCATGCCGGGCTTCTGGGCCATCGATCCGCGCGACTTCGACGACGCGGAAGCCTTCCACAAGAAGGTCTTCGGCGGCGCCATCCGCGTCCAGATCCCGGGCCAGACCTACGACGTCCGCCTGAACGAGCAGAGCGCCTTCGGTTCGGCCAACTTCGAGGTCGGCGGGCTGTCGGGTAACTTCGGCCTGCGCGTCATCGAGACCGAACTGACGGTGAAGCAGAACCTCACCGGCGACACCCGCAACTACGGCGACACCAACGCCGACGCGGGCGACCAGGTCACCCGTCGCAAATATACCGACTGGCTGCCGTCGCTGAACGTCTCCTACGATCTGAACGACAGCCTGAAGTTCCGCTTCGCCTACAGCAAGACGATGCAGCCCCTCGACCTGGGCAGCTATGGCGGCGGTCTGAAGATCAACACCGCCGACTGCGGCGCGGCCCTGCCGAACGTCCGCTGCGTCACCAGCGGCGAGGCCTCGGGCAACCCGATGCTGAACCCGTGGCGGGCGTCGAACTTCGACGGCGCTATCGAGTACTACTTCGGCAGCGCCTCGATGCTGAACATCTCGGCCTTCAAGCTGAAGATCGACAGCTTCGTGACCAACGGCGTCACCACCGGCCGCTTCCCCGACCAGGACGGCGTCATCCGCCGCACGGTCAACGTCACCCTGCCTATCCAAGGCGACGGCGGCGAGGTGAAGGGTGTGGAAGTCGGCGCCAAGCTGGCGGTCAGCGACTTCATGCCGGACGCGGGCTTCTTCTCGAACTTCGGTGTGGACTCCAACTACACCTACTCGCCGAGCAAGGAGTCACGGGTGGGTCTGGACGGCGAGGAGCTGGCCTTCCAGGACAACTCCAAGCACCAGTTCAACCTGGTCGGCTGGTATCAGGACGACAAGCTGCAGGCGCGCGTCGCCTACAACTATCGCACCGACCGCCTGGCCGAGGTGATGAGCAGCAACATCCCGATCTACCAGAAGAGCACCGGCTACGTGGACGTGAACGTCAGCTACAGCCTGCGCGACAACGTCACCCTCTACTTCAACGGGTCGAACGTGACGGGCGAGATCGAGGATTACTACGCTCGCTTCGCCAAGGGTAAGACCCAGTACATCCGCCAGAACGAGTTCGAACCCCGCTACACGCTGGGCGTCCGGGCGCGCTGGTAAGCAAGAGCCTGTCCGCTTCTGATGGAAACATCAGAAGCGGACAGGCTCGATCTCAAACATTTTTGAGCGTGGCCGCCACGCTCAAAGGCCCTCTCACCTCCTGCGGCCGCCGTGGATTCCCACGGCGGCTACTTTTTTGAGGCGGCGAGACCTGTCCGGCCTGGGCATGAATGGCTAGCCTGGGATCAACCGGACATTAGAGACCGGGAGTCGGGAGCGCTCCATGCAGGACAACAGAATCCGCAAGCTCGTGATCGTCGGCGGCGGCACCGCCGGCTGGATGGCGGCCGCGGCGCTGCGGCGGCACTTCCAGGGCGGTCCGATCGAGATCACCCTCGTCGAGAGCTCCGAGATCGGCACGATCGGCGTGGGCGAGGCGACCATCCCCACCATCCGCGGCTTCTACCAGCAGCTGGGCCTGTCCGACATCGAGGTGATGCGGGCCACCCAGGCGACCTGCAAGCTGGGCATCCGCTTCAACGGCTGGACGCGGCCGGACCATTCTTTCATCCACCCGTTCGGCCTGTTCGGTCAGGACCTGCGCGGGATCCCGTTTCATCACTATTGGCGCAAGCTGGCCCAGGCCGGCGAGCCGACCGACATCGCCGACTACTCGCTGGGCGCCTCGCTGGCGCGGGCGGGCAAGTTCATGGCCCCGTCGCGCAATCCCGCCTCCAGCCTGTCGATCTTCGACTGGGCCCTGCACTTCGACGCCAGCCTGTTCGCCCAGCTGATGCGTCGGGTGGCCGAGGACAACGGCGTGCGCCGGATCGACGCCAAGATCACCAAGGTCAATCTGCATCCCGAGACCGGGTTCGTGACCGCGCTGGACCTGCATACGGGCGACACCGTCGAGGGTGACCTGTTCATCGACTGCTCGGGCTTCCGGGGTCTGCTGATCGAAGAGGCGCTGCAGACCGGCTACGAGCACTGGAACGACGTGCTGTTCTGCGACCGCGCCTATGCGGTGCAGAGCGAAGGTGTCGGCGATCCGATGCCGTACACGGACGTCACCGCCCACAGCGCCGGCTGGCGCTGGCGCATCCCGCTGCAGCACCGCTATGGCAACGGCTACGTCTATTCCTCGCGCCATATCAGCGACGAGGACGCCCTCGCTGAGCTGAAGGCCGCGATCCCGGATCCGCTGCTGTTCGAGCCGCGCCGGATCGCCTTCAACCCCGGTCGCCGCAAACAGGTCTGGAACAAGAACGTCATCGCGCTTGGCCTGGCGTCGGGTTTCCTCGAGCCGCTGGAAAGCACCTCGATCGCCCTGATCGAGACGGGCATCGACAAGATCAAGGCGCTGTTCCCGGACAAGGATTTCGCGCCGGAACTGGTCGACGAATTCAACGACTGGTCCAAGCGTGAGATGGAGCGCGTGCGCGACTTCATCATCCTGCACTACTGGGCCAACAAGAGAGGCGACACCGCCTTCTGGCGCGACTGCAACGCCGTGACCCTGCCCGACACTCTCCAGCGCAAGGTCGACCTGTTCCGCCAGCGCGGCCACTTCGTCCGCTACCGCTGGGAGATGTTCCAGCCGGCCAGCTGGATGGCGATCTATGCCGGGTTCGAGCTGTTGCCGGAGATGGTCGATCCCGCGCTGGACGGCATCGATCCGAAGGCGCTCAGCGCGCCGCTGGCCGAGATGCGCAAGGCCGTGCGGGACGTGGTGGCCGCCGCCCCGCCGCATGGGGCTTTCCTGGAAGAGTATTGCCGCCCGCCGAAACTTTCAGACCCGAGCGCGCCAGCGCGCTCGGCCATGGCCGCCCAGTAGGAGACGCTTGATGACCGACACCAATCCCAACGCCATCAAGAAGATCGTCATCGTCGGCGGCGGTTCGGCCGGCTGGATCTCGGCGGCGATGCTCAGCCACTATTTCGAGAAAGGTGGCTGCGAGGTCGAGCTGATCGAGTCCGACGAGATCGGCACGATCGGCGTCGGCGAGTCCACCATCCCGCCGTTCCTGCAACTCATCGCCAGCCTGGGCGTCGACGAGCGCGAGTTCATCCAGGCCACCCAGGCCAGCTTCAAGCTGGGCATCCGGTTCGAGGATTGGAAGCAGAAGGGCGAGCGCTACTACCACCCGTTCGGCGCCATCGGCGGCCCGATCGGCCCGCACGAGTTCTACCAGTGCTGGCTGCGCGCCAAGGCCAACGGCCACCCGTCGAACCTGCAGGACTTCGCGCCCGGCACGGTGATGGCCGACCAGTGGAAGTTCATGCTGCCGTTCAAGGCCCAGCGCACCCTGATCGCCGGGGCCAGCTACGCCCTGCACGTCGACGCGCGGCTGGTGGCCAAGTTCCTGCGCGACTTCGCCGAGGCGCGGGGCGTCAAGCGCACCGAGGGCATCGTCACCGACGTAGTCACCCACCCGGACGGCTCGGTCGCCAAGGTGGTCATGAAGAACGGCCACGAGGTCGCCGGCGACCTCTTCATCGACTGCTCGGGCTTCCGCGCCCTGCTGATCGGCAAGGCGCTGGACGTGCCGTTCGTCGACTGGTCCGACATGCTGCTCTGCGACCGCGCCGTGGTGGTGCAGACCCAGAACGTCGGCCCGCCGCACCCCTTCACCTTGTCGAAGGCCGAGGACGCCGGCTGGCGTTGGCGCATCCCGCTGCAGCACCGGGCGGGCAACGGCTATGTGTTCAGCTCCAAGCATCTCAGCGACGACGATGCGCGCGCCACCCTGGTCAAGAACCTCGAGGGCGAGATGCTGATGAACCCCATGTTCATCCCGTTCAAGACCGGCATGCGCCAGCGCCTGTGGGAGAAGAACGTGGTCGCCGCGGGCCTGGCGGGCGGCTTCATCGAGCCGCTGGAATCGACGGCGCTGCACCTGATCTATCGCGGCATCGACTTCCTGCTGCGGTTCTTCCCGGACCGCGATTTCGACCCGGCGCTGGCGGCCGAATACAACCGCCGCATGGCCGCAGACTACGAGGAGATCCGCGACTTCATCGTGCTGCACTACTGCACGACCCAGCGCGAGGACACGCCGTTCTGGAAGGCCTGCCGCGAGGCGCCGATCCCCGACAGCCTGAAGGAACGCATCGAGCTCTTCCGCGCCCACGCCGTGTTGCGCGAGGGCGTCGACGAGATGTTCCGCAATCCGTCCTGGCAGTCGGTCATGGAAGGCATGGGCGTGCGGCCCAGGCGCTACCAGCAGCTGGTCGACACCGTGCCGTACGAGGTCATCTCCCAGACCCTGGACCAGTCCAAGCCGATCCTGGCCGCCCAGGTCGCGGGCCTGCCCAGCCATGGCGAGTTCCTGGCCCAGAACTGTCCGGCGCCGCCGCCGGAGGCGGTGGCGGCGCCGTTCAAGACGGTGGCTTAGAGGGTCTCCCTCCCTGCCTTGCGGGCGTGGGATGACGACCCCGCCAACAGTTCCGCCGCGTCGTCCAGGCCGCGCTTGCGCGCCGCGTCGGCCGGGGTGTCGCCCCGGTCGTTGCGTGGCGTCGGATCCGCGCCGTGGTCCAGCAGCAGGCGCGCGACGGCGACGGCGTCGTCCTCGTCGTCCGGCAGGCAGAACAGCGGGGTCGGCGCATCGCCGGGCAGCTGGTGGTTGGCCAGGGACGGATCGGCCGCGAGCACGGCGGCCAGGCGCTCCAGCCGCGCCTGACTGGCCAGGGCCCGCACATCGTGGCTCAGCGGCGCGAGCCGCTCGGCCACGCGCGGCCGGCCCAGGACCGTCGCCCAGCTCAGCGGCGTGCCGCGCCACTTGCGTTCCCGCCGGTCGACGTCGGCGCCGGCGGCCAGCAGGCGCTCGACCGCCTCCAGCGAGCCGGACTGCACCGCACGGTGCAGGGGCGTGATCCCCTCGTGGTCCGCCCCGTGGGCGTCGGCGCCGAGGCGGAGCAGCAGGGCCACGGCGCCGGCGTTGCCGTGTTCGGCGGCGGCCAGCAGGGATCTCGGCTGGCTGATCAGCTCCGGTTGCGCGGCCACGAGCGCCTGGGCGGCCGTCTCGTCGCCTTGCAGCGCCAGGACCTGCAGATCCTCGGCGCCGCTGAAGGTGATCGGCGTGGCGCCATGGGCTTCCAGCAGGTCGGCGACCGCCATGGAGCCCGACAGCCGCGCGATCGCCAGGACGGGGCGCTTCTCGTAGGCGTGGGGTGTGTTGGCGTCGGCGCCGCGCTCCAACAGCCACTGGGCGCGGGCCAGGTGGTTCTGACCGACCGCGTTGCCCAGCAGGTAGTTCAGGGTCGAACAGCCCAGGTGCTCGCCCAGCCGACCGGGGCCCTTCACGCGCCAGTCGTCGAGCTTTCCCGCCGCCTCGGCCTGACGCCACAGCACGTCGTACCAATGGGTGTCGTGGCCGACGATCGAGACGTTGTAGAGCGCCTGGGAGTCGTAGGCCTCGGCGCCTCCCGCCACCAGCAGAGCGACCAGGGCTTCGGCCTGCGGATGGCTGGGCTTGGCGCCCTCTCCCAGGCCGATGGCGCCCGTAAGCACCTTGAAGGGGGTCTCCCAGTCGTCGGTGAAGCCGAAGTTCGGATCGGAGCCGGCGTCCAGCAGGCGGCGAGCTATGGCCAGGCCGTTGGCCTCGTCGAGGCGGCCGTAGGCGGTATGGGCGAGCGCCGTCCAGCCGCGCACGGGATCGACGCGGCGGACGGCTTCCCGATCGCGGGCCAGATGCCGCTCGACGGTTTCGAGATCGCCGCAGGCCGCGGCCGTGAACAGGCTGTCGCGGGCCAGCTCCGGATACCGCTTCAGGATTCGCCGGGCGATGGCCGGCTCGCCGTCCCAGCCGTGGCGCAGGATCTGGGCGATCCGCTCGGCGCGGGTCTGGCGCGCGATGGCCAGGTCGTCGATGGCGGCCTTCAGGGCGACCCAGCTCTCCTGGCCATACTCCAGCGCCAGGGCGTGCTGGAGATCACGCAGACCCGCGTCGGCCGGGGCCTTGGGCCAGGCGGACAACAGCCGGGCCCTGGCCGCGGGGTCGCCGGCGCGCAAGGCCTTCAGCCACCGCTTGGCGTCCTTGCGCAGGGTTTCGAGTCGAGTCTTCGCAGTGAGCTCACGGCTCATGGCAAACCTTCCTTCCCATGGCCGAGCGTCCGCTTACGAAGGGCCGGAAGAAGGGCTCGTAAGACCAAAGAAGGTAGGCTGGATGGGAGAAGTCTCCCTTGCCGCGGACAGGCGGCGCTCCAGAAGCGCGCTGAACCCATCAAAAGCCCAGCGCAGGCCGGTCGTCAACCGACCCGCTTCATCGACAAAATCTTCACCGGCGGGTTCAGGATCTGGCCCTTCATCGAGGGGACGTTGGTCGCGCCGTCGGTGCGGCCGGCCAGGATCTTCTTCACGACATCCATGCCCTGAACGACATAGCCGAATACGGCGTAGCCCTGGGCGGCGTCGGACTTGCCCGGCTTGGCGTCGAGATAGGGCTGGGCGCTGGCGCAGATGAAGAAGTCGGCCGTGGCCGAGCCCGGCGCGTCACGGCCCATAGAGATGGCGCCGGCCTTGTGCTTCAGGCCCGTCCGCAAGGTGCTCTCGTGGGCGATCGGCGGAGCGCGGCGGGAATAGGGCTTGGGCTGGCCCTGGATCGAGCCGGCGCCCGGCGCGCCCTTGGCCCGGTTGGCGCGGAAGAACTGCCCGGCGTCAAAGCGGTGCTTGTCGACATAGTAGAGGAAGTTCTTGGCCGTGATCGGGGCCTTCTTGTCCTCCAGCTCGACGACGATCGTCCCCTTGTCGGTCTCGATGGCCACGCGCGGCTTGCCGGCGGCGAGGGCGGGGGAAGCAGCGAACAGGCTGAAGGCGCCCAGCATCGTGCGGCGGGCGATCGTCGGCTTGGTCATCGGGGTCCTTCCGGTGGTTCGGCGCGGACCCTAGCCGATCGAAACGACCGCCGTCGACCTCAGGAAACGGCGGGCGCGGGCTTGGCCAGAGGCTTGCGTGGGTCCAGGCGACGCAGCAGCGTCGGCAGGGTCGTGAGCTGCTTGAGGCCGAAGTTCCAGCAGCCCCAGGCGACGACGCCGGCCACGATCGCCCCGGCCCAGGCGAACACCAGTGGGGCGTCGGTCAGGCGCGTCCAGATCCCCAGCACCTTGAAGTGGATCAGGTAGATGAACAGCGACGCCCCGGCGATCAGGTAGACGGGCTTGGACAGCAGGCGCGGCCAGGGGACCTTGGGCACGAACAGGACGAGGGCCGCGATCGGGGCCAGGACCGCCGCGTCGCCGATCGTGTAGAACGGCGCGCTGGCCACCGCGTAGAGGGTGGCGGCGATCGTCAGCACGACCCGCCAGCGGCCCTTCAGGAAGCCGGCCAGGGCGGCGAGGGCGAAGGTGGCCATGTGGGTGCTGGGCGCGTGCTTGAACACCGACATCATGTCCAGCGGCGCACGGCCGAAGTCGGGCACGAAGGCGAACGGCAGCAGGAACCGGCCCAGCAGGCCCAGGGTCAGGATGGTCAGGGCCGTGGCCAGCGCCGGCTTGGCCAGCTTGACCACCCGGTCCAGCAGCCAGAACACCAAGCCGTACAGGAGGATGACGTGGAAGATGCAGTGCACGTACCACATCACCGGATCGTGGCCGCCATAGGCGTTGGGCCCGTCGGCCGGCAGGCCGCGATAGTCCATGAAGTCGGTATAGAGCAGCAGGCTTGAGAGCCGCACCGTCTCGTGGGTGGCCAGCTTCAGCGCGGTGTTGGCCAGCTCGTAGGCGAACAGCGGCAGCAGCAGGCCCTTGAGCAGCCGGCCCAAGGGCTTCAGCGACTTGCCGTGCTCCATCTCGTTCAGCTGCAATGAGCCGAAGATGTAGCCCGAGACGAACAGCAGGGCGCTGGTGGCGCTGCCGCCGGTGAAGATCAGCTGGAAGTGGCTGGCGACCACGCCGCAGATCGCGACGGCGCGCAGCAGTATGGCGCTCTCGATCCAGGCCAGGACGCCCTTCCTCGGCGCCTCGCCGCCGACGGTGGCGGCCAGCTGGGCCAGACTCAGGGTGGTCCAGCCCTCTGGCACCTGGCCCAGGGCCTCTTCCAGCGAGAGATAGGCGGTGACGTAGGACAGGCTGTCGCCGCCCAGCGATGCGAAGCTGTCGTCGACCCCGACCTCGCGGGCGAACAGGTCGCTCCAGTCGGCGACCAGGGTCTTTTCCAGCGGCGAGGCGGCGGCGCGGGCGGGCGCGGCGGCGGGACGGGCCTGGGCCTGCTCGATCAGCGCCTGGCGGTCGACCTTGCCGTTGGGCAGCAGGGGCAGGGTGGGCAGGACGACGATCGTGTCCGGGACCATGTAGTCGGGCAGGGCGGCGGCCAGGCGCGCGCGCAAGGCCTCGGCGTCCAAGATCAGGTCGGGGTTCAGCGGCTGAACGAACAGGCCAAGGCGCGCGGTCTCGCCGGTCCCGATGTTCAGGGTCACGGCCTGGGAGATGTAGGGCGCGCGCAGCGCGGCGGCGGTGACCTCGGCCATCTCGACGCGGTAGCCGCGGATCTTGACCTGGTCGTCCTGGCGGCCGCGCACGGTCACTGCGCCATCGGCGCCGCGCTGGCCAAGATCGCCGGTGGCGTAGTCCTGCGACTTGGGCGCGGCGGGGGCGGGCAGGCGACCCTCGCGCACCGAACCCAGGGTCAGGAAGGCCGAGCGGATGACCACGGCGCCGTCGGCGACCTCGGCTCCCGTCTCGTCGACGACCACGACCTCGAAGCCGTCGATGCCGCGTCCGATCGGCAGGCGCTCCTCGCCGTCGGCCTGGCGCGGAACCCGATGGAAGGTGGCTGCCTGCGGCGTTTCGGTCGCGCCATAGAAATTGACGCTCTCGCAGTTCGGCGCGAGGGCGGTGACCGTGTCGACCAGGCTCCGGCGCAGCACGTCGCCGCCCCAGAAGACGTAGCGCAGGTCGGGCAGGGCGGCCTGGCCCTTGGCGGCGGTCAGCAGCTGGCCCAGCGGCGGGGTCATGTGGGCCGCGGTCGGCCGGACCTGCGCGAACCAGGCGGACAGGCCGCCCGGCGCGGTCAGGGTCGCCTGGTCGGGAACGTGCAAGCCAGCGCCCAGGCTCAGCGGCGTGAAGACGTCGCGCATCACCGGGTCGTGCGACAGGCCCGACAGCAGGGTGAAGCGATCCTCCGCGCCGAGGTCGAAGGTCCGCGCCTGCCAGCCGACGAAATTGACCAGCGGATGATGCGAGACGGCGACGCACTTGGGCTCACCGGTGCTGCCCGAGGTGAACAGCAGATAGGCGGGGGCGTCGGGATCGACGGCCGGCAGGGCGATGTCCGTCGTCTCGCCCGGCGTGAGGGAAACCTCCAGGCGCGGCAGGTCCGAGAGGTCCTCCGGCGTCGCGCCGGCTTCCAGCAGCAGGCCCGGCCGGCAGATGTCGAGCATCTTGCGCAGGCGGGGCAGGGGATAGGCCAGGTCCAGCACCACGAACGGCGCGCCGGCGCGGGCGCAGGCCAGCATGGCGACGACCATGCGCGGGCCGCGCGTGGCCAGGATTCCGGTCAGGACGCCTTGGGTCAGGCGCGCGGCCAGGGCGCGGGAAAGGGTTTCGAGCTGGCCGTAGGTGATTGTCCCGCGCGCGCCCGAAAGGGCGACAGCGTCCGGATTGGCGCGGGCCTGGGCCTCGAAGCGGGCGTGGATCAGGGGCGCGAGCGGAGCGGACATTCTGGCCTGCGTGCAGCGAAGCCCTTGTTCCGAAGGGCGCTTTTCGCCGTCAGCATGCCGTCGCAACCTTAAGGCTTCGTATGGCGAACCAGCGTTCTTGAATTGGCGGTAGCGCTACCAGAAATCCTTGATCTATGAATCCGGTTCTCTGAGTTAGGTTCAGGCGACCGCGCGGGGGAACGCGCGGCGTGATCGAGGGAAGGGACTAAGCGTATGGGGGCTGACAGCCAAGCCGCGCCCACGAAAGGGCGCGACGCGCTGGTGATCGGGGCGTCGTCCCTCGGCACGGTGTTCGAGTGGTACGATTTCTATCTGTACGGATCGCTGGCGGCGATCATCACCAATCACTTCTTCTCGGGCGTCAACGAGACGACCGGCTTCATCCTGGCGCTGCTGGCCTTCGCCGCCGGCTTCGCGATCCGGCCGCTGGGCGCGGTGATCTTCGGACGTCTGGGCGACATCTGGGGCCGCAAGAACACCTTCCTGATCACCATGCTGCTGATGGGTCTGTCGACCTTCGTGGTCGGCCTGCTGCCCTCCTACGCCCAGATCGGCATCGCGGCGCCGATCGCCCTGGTGGTCATGCGTCTGGTCCAAGGCCTGGCCCTGGGTGGCGAGTATGGCGGCGCGGCCACCTACGTCGCCGAGCACGCCCCGCCCGGCAAACGCGGCTTCTACACCAGCTGGATCCAGACCACGGCGACCGTCGGCCTGTTCCTGTCGCTGGCCGTGATCCTGTTCACCCGCACCCAGCTGGGCGAAGAGGCCTTCAAGGCGTGGGGTTGGCGCATTCCATTCCTGGTCTCGATGCTGCTGCTGGGCGTGTCGCTGTGGATCCGCCTGAAGCTGCACGAGAGCCCGACCTTCCAGAAGATGATCGCCGAGGGGAAGGGCACCAAGAAGCCGCTGGCTGAGGCCTTCGGCAACTGGAAGAACCTCAAGGTCGTGCTGCTGTCGCTGTTCGGCCTGACGATGGGTCAGGCGGTGGTCTGGTACACGGGCCAGTTCTACGCCCTGTTCTTCCTGGAAAAGACCCTGAAGCTGGACGGCGCGCTGTCCAACACCCTGGTCGCGGTCGCCCTGCTGATCGGCACGCCGTTCTTTGTCATCTTCGGCTGGCTGTCGGACAAGATCGGCCGCAAGCCGATCATCATCCTGGGCTGCGTCCTGGCGGCGGCGACCTATTTCCCGATCTTCAAGGGCATCACCACCTACGCCAACCCGGCCCTGGCCCACGCCGCGGCCTCGTCGCCGGTCGTGGTGTCGGCCGATCCGGCCACCTGCGCCTTCCAGTTCGACCTGATCGGCAAGGCCAAGTTCAACACGCCCTGCGACGTGGCCAAGGCGTATCTGGCCAAGGCCGGGGTCACCTACAGCACCCACGCCGGTTCGGCCGGCTCGCCGACCTCGGTGCAGGTGGGGGCCGTGAACCTGGAAGGCTTCGACGCCAAGGGGGCCACGGGCAAGGCCTTCGCCGCCGCGCGCAAGAGCTGGGAAGCCGATCTCGGCGACCAGCTGAAGGCCGCCGGCTATCCGGCCAAGGCCGATCCGGCCACGGTCAACAAGCCCGTGGTCGTCGGCTTGCTGGCCCTGTTGGTCATCTACGTGACCATGGTCTACGGCCCGATCGCGGCGATGCTGGTCGAACTGTTCCCGACCCGGATCCGCTACACGGCCATGTCGCTGCCCTATCACATCGGCAACGGCTGGTTCGGCGGCTTCCTGCCGACCACGGCCTTCGCCATCGTGGCGGCGACCGGCAACATCTATTCGGGTCTCTGGTACCCGGTGATCATCGCCGGCGTCACCGCCGTCGTGGGCGGGCTGTTCCTGAAAGACACCCGCAACAACGTGATCGACGATTAGGCTGGATGCGAAGCAACCCGGCGGCCGCGTCGCCGCCGGGTTGCTATCCGGCTCCCGATGGGCTTGGCTGCCTGTCGAGGGGAGCGTCCATGGCGCAAGAAGACGAAGACCGGCGCGCCTGGTTCCGGCGCGAGATCCTACCGCTCGAGCCGGATCTGCTGGCCTACGCCCGGCGGTTCTGCCGCGACGGGCAGACCGATCCCGAGGACCTGGTTCACGAGACTTTCGCGCGCGCTATCGCTTGCAGGACTTGGCGCGAGGTCAGCAACCCCGCCGCCTTCGCCACCCGCATCCTGCGCAACTGCGCCCTGGACGCCCTGCGCCGCCGCAAGGTGCTGACCATCACCGCCGTCGCCGATTTCGACCGCATCGAGCCGATCGACGAGACACCCGGCGCCCACATGGTGCTCGAATCACGGGAAGAGCTGCGGGCCCTGGCCGAGGCGATCGCCGAACTGCCCGCGCAGTGCCGGCGCGTCTTCACGTTGAGAAAAGTTTATAGCCTCTCGCCAGACGAGATAGCGGTTCGGCTCGGCCTGTCCGTCTCTACTGTTGAGAAGCATCTGGTGAAGGGCCTTCGGTACTGTTCCGACAAGCTGGGACGTCGTATCGGACGCAAGAGTAAGGTCGACGAAGGACGCTCATGGAGCGCGAGACGGGATCACGACGCGAAGCGGTGAGGCAGGCGGCCGCCCTCTGGGTGGTCCGGCTTGACGATCCCTCGTGTTCAGCCGCCGATCGCGCCGCCTTCGAGGCCTGGCGCGACGACAGCCACGAGCACGAGGCCGCGTTCGAACGCGAGGCCGCCGTCTGGGCGCGCCTCGAACGCCTGCGCGCCTTGCGCCCGGCCAGCGAGCGGCCGGATCGCGACCTGCTGGTCCCGGCGCGCCGCCTGTCGCTGCCCAGCCTCGGCCAGTCGCCCTGGGCGCGCGGCATGGCCGCCGCCGCGGCCATCGCCCTGACGGTCACGGGTGTCATGACCTTCGGCGGCTCGACCGCCTACGCCACCGCGATCGGCGAGCGCCGGGTCGTGGTGCTCAGCGACAACAGCCGCATCGAGCTGAACACCAACAGCAAGGTGGTCGTGCGCTATCGCAACGGCGTGCGCGAGGTGAAGCTGATCCGGGGCGAGGCGGTGTTCGAGGCCGCCAAGGACTCGCGACCCTTCGTGATCAAGGCCGCCGACGCGGTGATGGAGGCCGACGGCGGGGCCGAGATGGCCGTGCGGCTGCGCTCCGACGGCGCGGCCGTGACCGTCCGGAAGGGCGCCGTCGATCTCGACCCGGCGCCCACCGAGCACAAGGACGAGCTGCGCCTGACCGCCGGCGTCGCGGCGATCTACAGCTCGGCCGGGAGCCGCTCGCGGGCGGTGTCGGAGAACGAGATCGATCGGGCCCTGGCCTGGCGTCAGGGCGCGATCGCCTTGAACGGCCAGTCGCTGGAGCAGGCGGTCGCCGAGTTCAATCGCTACAATCGCCAGCAGATCAGCATCGCCGATCCGTCGATCTCGGGGCTGCGTCTGGCCGGCTATTTCCAGACCACCGAGCCCAAGAGCTTCGTGGCGGCCGTGACCAGCGCCTTCCCGGTGCGGGCCTCGGCGGGCGCCGACGGCGCGATCCGCCTGTCGCGTCGGGGCTAGTCGTCTCAGCCCCAAAAAATGGGCTGAAAAATCTCCGTTCGGTATGGCGGAAACCCGGCGCGCCCACGTCGGTCTTTCGAAGGCGTTCCCCCATGGGGATGGAGAACGTCCCGAGGGGTTATAAGAAGAATGTCGATCGACACCCACCGCCGCACGGTTCGCGGCTTCCTGATGGCGTCCGCCGCCGTCCTGGTCCTGGCCGGTCCGGCCCTGGCGCAGGAGGCCCGTCACAGCTTCAACATTCCGGCCGGTGACGCCGTGACCGCGCTGCAGGCCTTCGCCAAGCAGTCGGGCAAGCAGGTCCTGTTCCCGTTCGAAGCGGCCACCGGCAAGCGCACGCCGGCCGTCAGCGGCGACGTCGCCGACGCCGACGCCCTGGCCCGCCTGGCCAAGGCCGCGGGCCTGGTCGTCCAGTCGGACGACGGCAAGACCATCACGCTGCGCCAGGCTCCGTCCGACCTCCCCCAGTCCTCGAGCGCGGGGGCCGGCGCGTCGACTGACGAGGCCCAGGTCGTCGAAGCCGTCGTGGTCGTCGGCTCGCAGATCGAAGGCGCCCGGACCACGGAAGCTCTGCCCGTGTCGGTCATGAGCGAGAACGACATCATCGCCACCGGCGCGGTGTCGGGCGACGAACTGTTCCGCGCCATCCCGCAGGCCGGCGACGTTCAGTTCCAGGAAGCCCGCACGACCGGCAACCTGAACGACGCGCGCGGCGACGTGGCCTCGCTGAACCTGCGCAGCCTCGGCACCGGCAACACCCTGGCCCTGCTGAACGGCCGCCGCGCCGTGCTGGCGCCGGGCAGCCAGACCGAGAACCTGGTTCCGGTCCAGACCGTCAACACCAACTCGTTCCCGGTCGCGGGCGTCAAGCGCGTGGAAGTCCTGCGCGACGGCGCCGCGGCCATCTACGGCACCGACGCCGTGGCGGGCGTGGTCAACACCGTGCTCGACACCCGTTTTCGCGGCCTGAAGCTGGAAGCGCAATACGGCGGCTCGGAAGGCACCAGCTACCAGGAAGGCTCCTTCAACGTGAAGGCCGGCACGCGCCTGGAAGACGGCACGCGTCTGACCTTCTTCGGCAACTACACCAGCCGCAGCCGCCTGATGGCGACCGAGCGCGACTATGCCGCCAGCGAGGATCACCGCGCGCAGATCGCCAACACCCCGTGGGTGGACAACACCACCTTCGACAGCCGTTCGACCTCCAGCCCCTGGGGTTCGTTCACGGTCATCCCGTCGACCACGGCCGTGCGCCAGGGCACGGTGGCCCTGACCACCTCGGGCGTCTTCCACGTCGAACCGGTGAGCAACACCGCCGCCGGCTGCTCCAGCACCGTACTGACGGGCAACCTCTGCCTGCGCGCCGGCACCATCACCGGCACGACCGACCGCGTCCTGCGCTATGACGAAAACCCCGACCGCACCCTGAAGGGCGGCGTCGAGCGCACCAACCTGTTCTCGACCGTTGAGCACGACTTCGGCGACCTGACGGCCTATGGCGAGGCGGGCTACTACCACGCCCTGTTCACCGGCAGCCGCGAGCAGTCGGCCCCGCTGAGCACCGCGCCGATCAGCATCGCGGCCAACGCCTACTGGAACCCCTTCGGTCCGACGACCAGCCCGAACCGCCTGGCCGGCCTGACCGGCGTCCCGACCACCGGCCTGGCGATGAACATCACCACCTACCGCCCGGTCGACACCGGTCCGCGCACCTACACGGTGACGGATGACAGCTTCCGCTTGCTGGGTGGGCTGAAGGGCCGGTGGAACGGCTGGAAGTGGGATTCCGCGCTGCTGTATTCGAAGGCGCGCACCAAGGACATGACCCACAATGCGATCAGCAACACGCTGTTCCAGCAGGCCGTGAACCGCACCGACGCGTCGGCCTACAACCCGTTCAACGGCGGCAGCCTGGACAACTATTCGCTGGGCGACGCCACGGTCAGCAATCGCGACACGATCAATTCGTTCCTGATCAATGTCTATCGGATCAGTGAGACCTCGCTGGCCCTGGCCGACTTCAAGGTCTCCAAGAAGGACCTGTTCCGCCTGCCCGGCGGCGATGTCGGCGTCGCGGCCGGCGTCGAATGGCGCCGCGAGACCTATCTGGACGATCGCGACAACCGCCTGGACGGCAAGGTCAAGTACACCAACAGCGTCACCGGCTTGACCTACGGCACCGACGTCATGGGGGCGTCGGGCTCCGTCGACGTCAAGGCCCACCGCTCGATCAAGTCGGCCTTCTTCGAACTGGCCGTGCCGATCATCTCGCCCGAGATGAGCATCCCGTTCGTCGAGGAAGTCAGCCTCCAGATCGCCGCTCGCGGCGAGGACTATTCGGACTTCGGCAGCGTCTACAAGCCGAAGGGCGCGATCTACTGGAAGGTCGGCCAGGGCCTGGCCATCCGGGGTTCGGTCTCGCAGAGCTTCCGCGCGCCGAACCTGCCGCAGTTCTACAGCGACGGCGCGACGGTCTCGAACAGCCGCATCGACTACGGCGCCTGCCGCATCAACGCCACGACCTGCGCCAGCATCAGCACGATCGAGGTGCGCAGCGGCAACAAGAACCTGAAGCCGGAAGAGGCGGATAACGCCACGGTCGGCTTCGTCTACGAGCCGACCTTCATCCCGCGCGCGTTCGGCAAGCTGGCCTTGACCACGGACTTCTGGTCGATCCGCGAGAAGGGCGTCATCGGCGTTGTGGGCGGCTATAACGCGATCGCCTTCGACTACTATCAGCGCCTGCACGGCTCATCGAACCCGAACGTCGTGCGTGACGCGCCGGTCGGCTCGGCCACGGTCGGCAACATCGCCTACATCAACGACACCTATCAGAACCTGCAGCCGCGCATGGTCCAGGGCGTCGATTTCAGCGTCGACTACGACCTGGACGACACCGCCTGGGGCGACTTCGGCCTGTCGGTCAACGTCGCCAAGCTGCTGAAGTACGACCAGTCGGCCAGCCCGCTCGAGGCGCAACTGCAAGCCGCGGTCGCCGGGGGCGAGCTGCCGGGCCTGACGATCTCGTCGGCCGGCAACCAGATCCAGATGGACGGCTTCCCCGAGTTCCGCGGCACCGCCAGCTTCACCTGGCGCAACAACGGCTGGGGCGCCGGCGCCTTCGTGAACTATGTCGGCCAGGTCTATGACACCGGTCCGGCCCAGGTGAACGGCGAGTACTTCCCGGTCAAGGAATGGACCACGGTCAGCCTCTACGGCCAGTACGCCTTCAAGGACGGCATGTTCGACGGCTCGACGATCCGCGTCGGCGCCCGCAACGTGTTCGACAAGGATCCGCCGGTGGCCTCGGCCAACTTCGGCTACCTGGGGGCCCTGCACAACGCCACGGGCCGCTACTGGTACATGAACCTGAGCAAGCGCTTCTAGTTCTCCCGACCTCGGGGCGGTCCTCGCGGGCCGCCCCGTTTCTCTTCGCGCGTCCCGTATTGCGAGGCTCGACCTTGAAACCCTTCCGCCTGTTCGCGACGGCCGCCTCGGCGCTGGCCCTGACGCTCACGCCGATCGCTTCGACCGGGGCCCTGGCCCAGAAGCGACAGCTGCTGGAGTATCCCAGCATCCACTCGCCGGTGGTCGGCGAGCGGGGCATGGTGGTCAGCCAAAACGCCATCGCCACCAAGGTCGGCGCCGACATCCTGCGCCAGGGCGGCAACGCCGTGGACGCCGCCGTCGCCACCGCCTTCGCCCTGGCCGTGACCTTGCCGCGCGCGGGCAATATCGGCGGCGACGGCTTCATGATGGTCTATATCGCCAAGACCGATCAGACGGTCTTCATCGACTATCGCGGCATCGCGCCCAAGGCCGCCCAGCTCGAGACCTTCGTCGACGAGAAGGGCAAGGAGATCGACGACGTCGCCTCCAAGGGCTATCGCGCCCCGACCGTGCCCGGCACGGTGGCGGGCCTGTTCCTGGCACACCAGAAGTACGGTCGTTTGCCGTGGAAGTCGGTCGTCGAGCCGGCCTACAAGCTGGCCGCCGACGGCGTGACCCTGTCGCCGGACGAGGCCTTCGTCTTCAGCTGGGGCAAGCAGCGCCTCTCGGAGAGCGAGGCCGGCAAGCAGGCGTTCTACAAGACCGGCGGCGAGCTCTATCGGCCGGGCGAGACCCTGAAGCAGCCGGACCTGGCCTGGTCCCTGCGCCAGATCGCCGATCACGGCGCCGACGCCTTCTACAAGGGCGAGATCGCCCAGCGCTTCGCGGCCGACATGAAGAAGCACGGCGGCCTGATCACGGCGGAAGACCTGGCCGCGTACAAGGCCGTCCTCCGGCCGCCGCTGGTCGGGAGCTATCGTGGCCTGACGGTGAAGACCTCGCCGCCCGCCAGCGCCGGCGGCGCGACGCTGCTGGAAATGCTCAACATCCTGGAGACCTTCGACCTGACGGCGTCCGGCGCGGGCTCGTCCAAGTCGCTGCACCTGATGGCCGAGACCATGAAGCTGGGCTACGCGGACCGGTATCGCTATCTGGGCGATACCGACTTCGTGCAGGTCCCGCTGCGCGGCTACGTCTCCAAGGAATACGGCGCCGCGCGCGCCAAGCTGATCGATCCCAACAAGGCCAAGAGCGCCAAGGAAATGGGCGTCGGCGATCCGTGGGCGTTCGAGAGCCACAACACCACCCACTTCTCGGTGGCGGACGCCGAGGGCAACGCGGTCTCCAACACCTTCACCCTGGGCGCCGATTTCGGTTCGGGCGTGATGGTCGAGGGCGCGGGCTTCGTGCTGAACAACCAGATGAACAACTACGCCCACGAGGCGGCCTGGCGCGCCAAGCGCGACGGCAAGACCGCGCCGCCCAATGCCTTGCAGCCGGGCAAGCGCGTGCTGTCGACCATGATGCCGACCATGATCTTCAAGGACGGCAAGCCTTGGCTGATCACCGGCACGCCGGGCGGCAGCACGATCATCGACACGGTGCTGCAGGTCATCGTCAACGTCGTCGACTTCAAGATGAACGTGGCCGAGGCCACGCATCAGCCGCGCATCTTCCAGGACGCCAGCGACAACCTGCGCGTCGAGCCGAACTTCAATCCCGACACGGTGGCCGCCCTCAAGGCGATGGGCCACCCCCTATCCTCGGACGAGACCATGGGCTCCGCCCAGTCGATCATGATCGACAAGGGTCTCTATCTGGGCGGCGCGGATCCGCGTCGTCCGGGAGCCGAGGCGATCGCGCCCTAGGGGTCATACTCCCCCCCGAGCCACCCCACGGGCACGATCATTCGCCGCCGGAGCTGCCCCTCCGGCGGCGATCTTCATTTGTGGGTGGCTGACCAGACGCACAAAAGCCGTGTCATCCCGGCCGAAGCGCAGCGTAGAGCCGGGACCCAGGGGCGGCGCGCATGGCGCTCTTTCACCCCCCTGGGTCCCGGGTCGGCTACGCCGCCCGGGATGACACGGCTTGTTTGGTTTGGAGGCTAGAGAGCGCTACTTCCCGCTCACCGCCGGCCCATACAGCAGGCCGTTGAACAGGAACTTGAACGTCCCGTACGACTGCGCCCGCTGGGTGATCTCGGGACCGAAGGCGAAGACCTTTCCCTTGCCGACGTCGATGTCGAGCATGGCGGTGGAGCCCTTCAGCTTCTCCTGGCCGACCGCCCAGCCGCTGCGCAGGGGCTTGTCGGCGTCGAACCAGGCCACGCGCGCCACGCCCTTGGCGTCGGCCTTCAGGGTGAAGGCGGGGCTGCGGTCGAAGAACACGTCGACCTGGTCGGAAGCCCCATAGGCCAGCGGCTGCTTCGGGTCGACCTTGGCGCGCAGCACCGAGCCGGGAATGTAGAGCTCGCGGGTCGTCAGGGCCTTCAGCTTGCCGTCTTCCATCTTGGCGGTGGCGACCTCGACCGGCGCGCCCAGGGCCGTGGCCAGGCGGGTGGAGGCGCCGATGGCGACGACCGTGCCGCCGCCCTTCACGAAGTCGGCGATCTGGGGAAGGGTCTTGTCGTCGGTCACCCGGCCCAGCCAGGCGCGGTACTCGGCCGGAATGTCCTCGGGCTTGGGCTGCTGGCCGCCGCGGCCGGCCTTGAACGGGCCCTCGGCGGGGGCCGGAACCACGCCGTCCGGGAACACCAGCACGTCGAAGTCCTTGGCGATGTCGCCGGCGTCCAGGCGCTGCGGGTAGACGACCTGGAAGGGCGCCTCGAACTTCTCGAACATCCAGCGGTTCCAGCCCGAGGGCATCGAGCCGCCATAGACGTCGACCAGGCCGACGCGGACCGGCTTGAGGACGATCGTCGCGCCCGAGGGCTTGCCGCCGACCGCGTAGGCGTCGATCCCTAAGTCCTTCACGCCCTTGTCGATCACCGCCTTGGCGGTGGGCGAGGCCGGGATCCAGATGGCGCCGGGGCCGAAAGCGACCTTACCCGCCTTGGCGCCGTCCTTGACCCAATAGACCTTGGCGCCGGCCTTCAGCAGGCGGTTGGTCAGGGTGAAGCTGGCATTGGTCTCGTGGCTGACCAGCCAGCCCGCGCCGCCGGAGCCTTTCACTGAACCCGGTGTCACGGCGATCAGGTCCGGGACCCGCGTGGTGGGCGCCTCGAAGCCATCCAGGATGCGATCGAACTTGACGCCCATCTGGTAGGCCAGGGTGTAGCCGGTGACGTCGTAGGGCGCCTTGGGCGGGCCGCCCGGATAGTCCAGGTCGTGCGGATGATCCTGCGGCTCGAACATGTCCATGATGTGCGGGCGATAGGCCTGGGCCGAGCGCACGACATAGGAGCCGGCCGGATAGGTCCTGGCTCCGATCGTGAACGGCTTGGCCGCCTTGTCCACGTCGACGCCGGTCTTGATCAACGCGTTCAGGAAGGCCGTCACGGTCGGCATGTCCGCCTGGTCGGACGGGATGACATAGGCGCGGGCGTCGCGCTCTTCCGGGGTCTGCAGCACCGACTTGTAGAGGCTGGGATCGATCGCCGCGCCGTACGGTCCGGGCTTGCCCTTGCCGGCGGCGGCCAGTTCCTCGACGCGGGTCGGGGTGGTGGTCCAGCTGTCCTGGCTGCCGCGCTTGATGCTGTTGTCGCCCATCTTCCAGATGTTGAAGAGCAGGCGCTCGCGGTTGCGGGACGCATAGTCCAGCACCGCCATGTTCATGGTCCACTGGTAGTCCAGCGAGTCCTGCAACTTCCATTCGCGCGGGGCGATCGGGGCGGGGCGGTCGTTGCTGGGCAGTTGCAGGTCTGGCACCAGATTGACCGTGGTCGGGGTCGGGCCGCCGATGATCTCGGTCAAGAGGCCGATCGAGTTGTGGAAATAGGCGACCGACCGCTCCATGCCGTTGTGCCAGGTCGAGTAGGGGGCGGCGCTGCGGGCGCCCGAGCCCTTCTTGTCCTCGGCCACCAGGCGGCTGTGCATGGCCATGCCGACCTCTTGCAGCTCGGTCATGACCAGTGGGTCGTAGTTGAAGTTGAACGGATCGCGGAACGGCGGGACGAACACCACCATGCCGTTCGGGCCGGTCTGGTGCTGGTTGTAGACGATCTGCGGGTACCACTCGCGGAACAGCTGCTTGTTGACGTTGGTGGTCTCGGCCATCGACGACATGAAGCTGTCGCGGTTGTTATCGTGGCCGATGTACTTGTGGTACAGGCGCGGCAGCGAGCCGAACTCGCGCTTCTTCGGGTCCTGGTTACGCATGTACCAGTCCGAGATCATCTCCATCCCGTCCGGATTGTCCTGCGCGAACAGGATGATGCAGTCGTCCAGCAGGCGCAGGGTTTCGGCGTCGGTCTGGGTCAGCATCCGGTGCAGCACCTGGATCTGGCCCTGGGTGGTGATCGTCTCGTTGGCGTGCAGGCCGGCGTCGATCCAGACCACGGCCTTGCCTTGGGCGGCCAGCTTGGCGGCTTCGTCCTTGGACACGCCCTCGGCCTTGGCCAGCTTGCGGGCGATGGCCTTGTAGTCGTCCAGCTTGGCCAAGTTGGACGGCGAGGAGACGATGGCCATCCACTGGGTGCGGCCTTCCTCGGTCTTGCCGATGTCGACCAGCTTCATCCGGTCGGACTGGCCGGCCAGGGTCTTCAGATAGGCTTCGTAGGCGGTGTAGTCGGCCAGGAAATAGTCGCTGCCGACCGGCTGGGCGAAGGCCTTGTCGGGCGGGGTGATCTCGGCGGCGATCGCCGCTCCAAGCCCGCCGAAAGCCAGCACCACGCCGAGGGCCGCCCCGGCCATCGCTGCACCACGCGTCATCGCATTACCCCGTCAGTCCCTGGCGAATGCGTCGGCGCATTCGCTCTCCCTGGACTGACGAAGCTGGAGCGGATTTCCGCCGTCGGGGCAACGGGCCGGTCAGCCCATTTTTTGCTCGGGCGGCGTCCCTAGAAGCCGGTGATGCCCTTCAGCAGGCCCTTGGCGATGGCTTTCTTGTCGACCTTGCCCGGCTGAGGCGGCGGAGTTTGCCCGTTGCGCGGCGTTTCCTCGTACTGGGCCGCGTTCATGCCCGGCGACATCGACGGCATGCCCAGCATGGTTCCGGTCGTCGACTTGTAGCGGACCTTGGCGAACCACTCCGGTTTCCAGACGACCTTGGGGTCGGCCGGCTTGGGCGGATAGGCGAAGTTGGCCTCGCCGCCCCAGGCGGTCATGCTGAGCATGGCGGCCGGCGCGGCCTTGGTGACCTCGGCGGGCACGGTGCAGGTCGTGGTCTGGGCCGGCAGCAGGGCCTTCAGCGACAGCTGGCGGGTGATCTCGTCCTGGGCCAGATAGTCATGGAAGGCGCCGAAGCCCTGGCGGGTGGCGCTGGAGCTCCACATTACCACGGTCTGGCCATCGTCACCGGCGCCGCCGCCGATCAGCATGGCGAAGTAGGCGCGGGCGTTGGGGATGGCGTTCCAGGACAGGCGGGTGGCGCCGCTGGGCTGGCCGGTCTGCTCGGTCAGGACGAACGGGGCCAGGAAGTCCTGGTTGGCGTTCAGGTTGAAGCGGATCTCGGGCGAATAGTTGCCGCGCACCAGATGGTCGCCGACCAGCGAACCGTCGGCCGGCACGGTCTTGCGGGTCTTCTCGTTGGGCCAGTCGCCATAGGTGGCGAACCGCGACGGTGAAGGCGGACGCATGAAGCGTACGTCGTTGGCCGCGAACCCGGCCAGGGTCTGGGGCTTGCTGAAGTCGACGACCAGCGGCTGACCCGGGCCGACGTGTTCGCCGCAGCCCCAGTAGATCAGCATCTTGCCCTTCGGCTTCTCATAGGGGAGCTGCGGCGTGTCGGTCTCGGGCGCCTTGGCTTGCTCGATCCTGGGCGTCACCAGCGGCAAGCTGGGGCCGGCGCGCAGGGTGGCGGGCGGCAGATGCTCGGCGGTCGGCGCCGCGGTCGGGCGCTGCGGCGAGCCGAGCTGGAGCGTCAGGTTGTGATTGACCTGCGAGCCGCCGCCCATCATGCCGCGCATCATCGAGGCGGCGGAGGGACGGCCACCGCCGCCCAGGCCGCCGAACTGACCCGAGGTCGTCTCGGCGCTGAGCCAATAGGTGGAGGGGGCGGGGGTTTCGGCGGCCATGCCGGGAACGGCGGCGGCCAGCACGGCCAGGGCGGCCAGTTTCGAATAGGCGGTCATGCGCGGGATCCTTTGAACAGCCTGGCCCCACGATACCGCAAAGCGAGCGTTTCGTCCGAGATAGCGAAGCCGCAACCGTCGCGCGATTTAACAATGCGTCATGAAGACCGTTGTTCGATTAAACCTGGGTCATGGAAAAGGGGCCGTCCTCGCGGACGACCCCTTCCATCTCATCGGACCCTACTCACGCGGTCCGTACGCGAGATCTCTGTACGCAGCCGCCGAATCCGGCGGCTGTCCTCGGCTAGCACGTGTTGCACAGCCTAGTATTTCAGGCGGACGCCCACCCGGAAGTAGCGGCCCACGGCGCCCGACTGCGAGTAGGTCGGGTTCCAGTTCACCGCGGCGTAGTTGGCCGGGTTGAACATCGGGCCGGCGTCGAACAGGTTCAGCACGTCGGCATAGACCGTCGTGTGGTCGCTGACGTCGTAGCCGCCGGTAAGATCGAAGGAATAGAAGTCCTTCGTGTGGCACTTGAAGTCGGCCGTCCCGTACAGGCACGACTGGTCGCCGGTATAGCTCTCGTCGATCGAGCGCAGGCCGCTGACATAGTTCAGCGTGCCGGTGACCCGGGCCGGGCCGCGCGCGAAGGTGTTGCTCCACGAGGCGCGGTACTTCGGCGTGCCGGCGCCCGACGACAGGACGTACGGAGCCTGCTTGCCGACGTAGTTATAGGTCGACCCGCCCTGGGTGTACTTGAAGTCGAACAGGACGGTGGCTTCCAGGTTGCTGGTCCACTTGATGTCGGCCGGCAGGTAGGCGGTGTTCAGGACGCTGAGGTCCATGCCGCTGGTGCGTAGCGAGTCGGCGTTGATGTACGGCGACGACACCGAGAGGATGCGCGGCAGGGCGTTCGGGGCGTCCGGATCGGCCAGATCCGGGGTCACCACGTAGCCGGCCGGGATCGCTTCGCCGGCGTAGTAGGCCGCGATGGCCTCACCCGCGCTGGCCTGGGCGATCACGTCGTTCTTCTTGATGCGGTAGTAGTCCAGCGAAACGCTGAAGCTGCGGGTCGGGGCCCACACCACGCCGGCCGTGTAGCTGGTCGACTTCTCGGGCTTCAGGTCCGGATTGGCCGCGGTGATGCTCGAGAGCGAGTAGGTCTTGGTGTACTCGCTGCCGCCGTGGGCCGCGACGAAGTCCGGGTAGTTGGCGAACGAGAAGTTCGTGAAGCCCTGGCTGGCCGAGTCGCCCGATTCCGAGAACGACGGCGCGCGGAAGCCCTTCGAAACGGTGGCGCGCAGGGCGACCGTCTTGCTGGGCGTGTACTTGACGCCGATCTTCGGGGAGAAGTTTCCGCCGAAGTCCGAATAGTGGTCGTAGCGACCCGAGACGTTGACCTCGACATTGTCCAGCACCGGCAGGCCAAGCTCGGCGAAGGCCGAGGCGACCGTGCGGTTGCCGATGGTGCGGGCGTTGCCCAGGCCTTGGGCGTCGTTGACCGGGTTCAGGGCCGGGTCGTTGGTCGCCTCGTAGCGGAACTCGCCGCCCAGGCCCAGCTGGGCGGGGCCGCCCGGCAGGGTGAACACCTCACGCGAAGCCACGACGTTGATCGAGTCCAGGTCGCTGGTCGAGGTCTTGGCCAGCACCGGGGCGAGGGCGTCGCGCGCGGCCTGGCTGTTCTTCGACGGGTCGATGAAGTTGTAGGTCCCGTTCTTCACCGCGCTCTGCAGGGCGTTGTAGCTGATGAAGCCGTTGTTCTGGCTCTCAAGCCAGCCGTGCGCGAGCACGAGGTTGGCGTGGTAGTCCCAGCCCTTGGCCGAGCCTTCGACGCCGCCGACCATGCGGGCCATGCGGTTGGTGTAGAAGGCGCCGTTGTTCAGGTCGCTGAAGCGGTAGCGGATCAGAGCGTCATAGCCCTCGGCGGCGAACGGGTTGTTCGGGTTCACCTGACCGTTCGACAGCAGGGCCGGCAGGACGATGTTCGACAGGTTGTGCGGGGTCGAGGACGAGATCGTGCGCGGCGTGCCGGTCGTCGACGTCTTCGACTGGATGTAGCTGACGCTGAGATAGGCCTGGAAGTCGTCGCTGGGCTTGATCGTGAAGCGGCCATAGGCGCCCACGCGCTCCTGGCGGGGCTCGACATCACCGAACCCGGCGACGTTCTGGGCGCAGTACGAACCGGCCGCGACCGTGGTCAGCGGGGCGTCGGAAGCGCAGGTGCGCAGGGGCCGCCAAAGGTCGCCGGCCAGGGCCACGCCCGTCGAGATGTCGCCCGCCGTGCCCATGGTGGCGCGCTTGACCTGACCGTAGAAGGTGCTGCCGCCGGCGCCGGGGTTGTCGTTCGTGCCGCCGGGAATCGAGGACAGGTCGAACGTGTTGTACGGGAAGCCGCGCTGGTCGATGCCGATGCGCTTGTCCAGCTGGTACTCGACGTCGAAGTAGATGTTGTACTTGTCGGCATCCAGGTCGCCGTGGCCGATCTCGCCGTTGAAGCGATACTGGTCGCCGCCGCCGTGCTGGGACGCGCCGACCGACAGGTCCGCCCCCATGCCCTGGTAGTTCGACTTCATGATGATGTTGACCACGCCGCCGATGGCGTCGGCGCCGTACAGCGACGAGGCGCCGTCCTTCAGGGTCTCGATGCGCTCGACCGCGTTGAAGGGGATCGAGTTGAGGTCGACGAAGGCGCGCTGGCCGTCGTCGGCCAGCGGATAGCTGGCGTTGCGCAGGCCGTCGATCATGACGAGGGTCGAGTTGACGGTCAGGCCGCGCAGGGCGACGCCGGTCGAGCCGGCGGCGAAGCCGTTGCCGAAGGCGGCCGGGACCGAGCCCGAATTGTCGGCCGACAGGCTGCGGATGGCGTCGGCCACCGTGGTGATGCCCTGGGCCTTGAGTTGTTCGCTGGTCTGGACCGTGACGGGCGAGGGGGTGGCGGTGTCGGTGCGCCGCAGCAGCGAGCCGGTGACCACGACGGCCTCGACCTCGGTCTGGTCGCTCGGCGTCTGAGCGGCGGTCTGAGCGTTCGCGGCGAAACCGGCCAGGGTGGCCACGCCAGCGATCATCGTGGTCGTGAGCAGACGACCCCGGGTAAGCTTGTACTTCATGTTCGATCCTTCCGGGCCGCCCTCGTCGGCGCGAGCGCCGGCGTCCTTACAGCCCGATGCAAGATGGGTTTCCCGTCGCGATCCGGCGGTTGGCGGGCGGCTTAGGACTCCAGCATCGGCGCGGTCAATCGCGCTGCCGAGCGTGTAATCGAATTGTCGTGAAGCTGTCTCTTTAAGGACACGACTCTATTTGAATGGGGCGAGAATAAGTCAAACTCTTATCCCCGCCGTAACGTGCCGGAAATCTATAACGCCGCTATTGGAACAAGTTCGAAATCTCATTGTTCGTGGAACGATGCGTGCGGCGATGTATCGAAAATCAAAATTTGAATAGTTGGTATTACTGGATATCGATGTTCACGGGCCCGTGTTCTGGAGTTGTGCGCGCAACGCGAACCCCCTCTCTCTGAGAGAGGGACTTCAGACCTAGAAGCGGCCGCGCGACACTTCCGAGGCGGCCAGCAGGAAGGCGCCGGCGCCGTAGAGCTGGGTGTCATTGGCCTCGACATGGTCGGGGGCGTAGCCGACCTGCTGCACCCAGCCGAGTTTGCCGTCGGGTTGCACGGCCTTGGCCAGGCTCGACCAGCCCAGGCGCGCCGAGCGGGCGTATTTCGGCTCCTTCAGCAGACCCTGGTTCACGCCCCAGGCCAGGCCGTAGACGAAGAAGCCGGTGCCACTGGTCTCGGGCGGGCTGTGTTCGGGGGCGAGCAGGGACACCGACCAGTAGCCGTCAGGCTTCTGCAGCGACACCAGCCTGGCCGACATCCGCTTGAACAGGGCGACATAGCGCGGGCGCGACGGGTGGTTGGCCGGCAGGGTCTTGAGGATGTTGACGATCCCGGCATAGGCCCAGCCGTTGCCGCGGCTCCAGAAGATCTTGCGGCCCTGGTCGTCGCGGCGGTCGAAATAGCGGCTGTCGCGGAAATAGAGGCCGTTCTCCTTGTCGAGCAGCCAATCGGTCGTCGCCCAGAACTCCTTGTCGCCATAGGCGGCGTAGCGAGGGTCCTTGGTCGCGACCGACAGGGCCGTCCAGGTCGGCGGCGCCATGAACAGGGCGTCGCTCCAGCACCAGCGGGCCTGGCAGGGCTGGTCCTCGGTGCCGTCGATGAAGGTCAGGTTGGCCTTGGGCGGGTCGGCCAGGATAGCGTCGAAGCGCGCCTTCACCGGCGCGAACTGGGCGGCGTCGTGGTCGCGGGCGTTCAGCCACAGCCAGGTTTGGGCGATGACGTGGTCGTCGGCGTGCAGAGGGCGCTTGCCCAGGCCCCAGTCCTGCGAAACGCCGTGGGCGCGGAGGGCCTGGGCGTAGCTCAAGTCCCCTGTCCGTTCGGCGAAAGCGGTCAGGCCAACATAGAAGGCCCCCTGGATCCATCCCCGCGGATTTTGCGTGCCAGGACGATGGGTCTGCACATAGTCGAACTTGCCGTCCATGTGGCGCAGCTGCCAGTCGGCGACGGCGCGACCCAGGGTCAGGGCAGGCGCGGAAACATCCGTCTGCGCGGACGGCGCGGGGGTGGCCGAAGGCGGCGCGGCCAAGGCCGGGCTGGCGATCAGGACAAGGCTTGCCAGGACGGCGGACATCGGCGCGCGCATCATCGTTCCCCGTTCGCGCCTCTGTCGGGCGCTGTCGTCCACCCTAAGTAGCGGAGATCGGCGGAGGCAGGCAATGTGGCAAACCAAATTGGCCAATTTGGTCTGGCCAATCTTGCGAGCCCAGGATGATCGTCTATGGTCCGCGCCACGACCGCGACGGAACGCGGCGAGTTCGGGGAGTATCGAGATGATGCGGCGTTCGATCGGGATGATGGCGCTCTGCGCGAGCCTGCTGGCGGGCGGAGCGGCCTCGACGGCCCAGGCGGCGGACGCTCCGACGTGCCGCGCCAGCGACGGCTACACGGCCGACTTCGGCGGTCGCCGGACCTTCCGCTGGAAACCGCAGTGGCTGGAGGCGGCCAAGGCCAACCTCGCCGATCCCGCGCTGGCCCCGGCCTACAAGGCGCTGCTGGCCCGCGCCGACAAGGCGCTGAACGGTCCGGTCTATAGTGTCGCCGACAAGAGCCGCACCCCGCCCAGCGGCGACAAGCACGACTACATCTCGATGGGCCCGTACTGGTGGCCCGACGCCAGCAAGCCGAACGGCGAGCCCTACATCCGCCGCGACGGCGAGTTCAATCCCGAGCGCGCCACCAACGCCTTCGACGCCGTGCGCATGGGCGACTTCGGCGACGCCGTCGAGGCGCTGTCGCTGGCCTACTATTTCACCGGCGACGCCAAGTACGCGACCAAGGCCGCCCAGCTGCTGCGGGTCTGGTTCCTGGATCCGGCCACGCGTATGAACCCCGCCATGACCTATGCCCAGGGCGTGCCCGGCCGCACCCTGGGCCGCGCCGAGGGCGTGCTCGACACGTACCGCCTGCTGCGGGTCATCGAGTCGATCGGCGTGCTGTCGCCGTCCAAGGCGCTGACTCCGGCCGAGCAGAAGGGCCTGGAAACCTGGTTCGGCGACTACGCCAAATGGATGCAGACCGCCCCGACCGGCAAGGAAGAGCGCGCGGCCGAGAACAATCACGGCGTCTGGTACGACTATCAGCTGGCGACCTTCGCCCTGTTCGCCCGCCAGCCGGACGTCGCCAAGACCGTGCTCGCGGCCGCCGGCAGGGTCCGCATCGACCCGCAGATCGAGGCCGATGGCAAGCTGCCCAAGGAACTGGCCCGCACCAAGGGCATGCACTACAGCTACTTCACCCTCGAGCCGCTGGCCGGCATGGCCGAGCTGGGGCCCTGCGTCGGCGTCGACCTGTGGGGCTACAAGGGGCCGAAGGGGCAGGGCATCCGCGTCGCCTTCGACTATCTCGGCCAGTTCGTCGGCAATGAGAAAGCCTTCCCCTACAAGGATCTCGAACCCGAGGCCGCTACGCGCGAGGCCCTGCCGCTCTATGATCTGGCGGCCTGGGCCTATGGCGACGCGGGCTTCGCGGAGAAGGCCGGCTATATCGCCAAGTTGAAGCCCGGCGCCCAGAGCCGGCTGACGATCGCGCCTTACCGGAAGTAGGCGGGGCGACAGGCCGCGATCTCGAGGCCGCTCGCGCGGTCCTCGGATCGCCGCCGTCCGCGAACCATTGCGCAGCGCTGTCTTGGGGTTAAGGTCGAGCCTCCACGTTTGAGGGGGCTCGTCCGTGCAGACCGTCCGAGCGAACGAAGTCATCCCCGATCGCCGTCTCGCAGCCGCCCTTGGTTCAACGGCCGCGTCCGTCACGAAGGGGGACTAGGTGGCCTATACCGTTGCTCAACTGACCGCCTACTACACGGCGACGAACTTCGGCCAAGCGCCCGACGCCGCGACCGTGGCGAGTTTTACCCAGGCGATCGCCCAGGCCGCCGCCGGCGCTATCGCCGACCAGCAGGTGCTGGCCCTGGCGCTGCAAAGTCCGCAGGTGCGGGCCACGACCGACGTGGCCGTGGCCGTCTATCAGTATTTCAACGGCTCGGCGCCCAGTCAGGCTGGCCTGAACTACCTGCTCAACACGGCCGGGTCCGGGCTGAACACCAGCTATTACAACGGCGCGACCGGCACGGCCTCGAACCCCAGCGAGGGCGGCTTCAACCTCGAGAACCGCTACTACAACCTGGCGATCAGCCAGGCCTTCCAGGGGCCCAACGCCGCTGGCTTCGCGACCGCCTACGGGGCGCTGACGCTGCAGGCGACCGTCGCTCAAGCCTATGAACAGATTGTCGGGGTCGCGGTGGTCGGGGCTTCTCAGGTCGCGGCCGCCGTGGCCGCGATCCAGGGGGCCATTCCCTTCTTCCAGCAGGTCGCCGCCGCGCGGGCCGGGGCCTTCAACCAGGACCTGGCCACCAAGGCCATCATCGTCGGCTACATCCTGGAGGAATCGATCAAGGCGGGTGTCGGCGCCTACGCCCTGGCGCTCGATCAGCATCACGCCTCGATCGCCAACAACACCGCCGTCTACAACGCCAACATCCTGGCCGCCTATGCGCCGGGGGCGGCGACCTATGGCAAGGGGGTCGGGGGCGGCATCATGCCGGTCTATCTGACCAGTTCGCCGATCGCCCAGCAGCGGGTCGACCTGCCGACCGGCTCCATCGTCAACCTGACCGGCGGACTCGGCGCCGGGCTCACCCTGCAGCTCCATGACGCCTCGGGCCCGACCGACACGCTCAGCCTGGGCCTCTACGGCAATGGCGTTCAGCCGTTCCCGTCCGGCGCGGTCATCAACGGCCTGGCGCTCGGGGGCACCGCCGTGGCCGGGTCGATCGAGATCCTGAACGTGGTCTCGGGCGGCGTCCTCGGCAACGACAAGGTCGGCAGCGACAACATCCTGGTGCTGTCGCCGGCCACAGCGCCGAACATCGTGAACATCTCCGGTTCCCAGGCGATGCTGGTGGCGACGGGGGCCATCACCCACAACATCCTGCTGGACGGCACGGCGGCGACGGGCGGCCTGGTCCTGGCCGCCGCCGCGGCCGTGGCCCCCGGCGTGGCGGTCAATATGGTCGGTGGCGCGGCCAACGACACGCTCGTGGCCGGCCTTTCGACCACGGCCGTGGCCCAGAGCCTCTACGGCGGCAAGGGCGGCGACGCGTTCCTCCTGGGCGGTGGGGTTTTCGACGCCTTGAACGAGGAAGTGGCGAACGGCGCGGCGACCCATAAGCCGATCGACACCTTGGTCTACAAGGCCGTCACCGACTCCCTCTTCAGCGACGACAGCCAGGCCGGATCCTCCCGCCGCGCGATGCAGTTCGCCAGCACCACCCCCATGGACGCCGTTTTCGGTTTCGTGAGCGGCCAGGACAAGATCGACGTCAAGGCGCTGGGGATGACCCAGGCCGAGCTGGTGGTCGTCGACAAGGGCAGCGTCACCGATCTCGCCGGCTTCAACGCCCTGGTCGCCAGCGGCGTCTTCTACAACGACGCGGGCGGGGTCACCCGCCGGGCGACCATCGTCCACGCCGGACCGGACACCTATCTGTTCATCGACGTGAACCACAACGGGGCCTTCGACCTCACCGGAGATCTCGCGGTGAAGTTTGTCGGAATCCCCACGATCGCAAGCGGCGACCTGGTCGGCGTCTAGGTCACGTCGAGCCGGAGAACGCGCGAGCGCGGCCTGGCCTAGATCGCCGAGCGCCGCGCCAGTTCCGTCCGCCGGGCGGCCACCTCATTGCGAGCCCGTTCCAGGGCGTCGATCTCGGTGGCGGTCAGGAGGTTGTCGATGACCCGGCCCAGGTGTTCGCGCATGGCGTTGCGGGCGCTGGTCGGGTCGCGTTCGCGCAGGGCCAGCAGGATCTCCTGGTGGTCGTCGATCAGCGGGCGCACGCCCACCTGGCGGGCGCGTTCCAGCATGGCCCGGCACAGCGGCGACTTGTAGCGCAGGTCCCAGAGGTTCTCGACGACGGTGACCAGGGCGCTGTTGCGGCTGGCGGCGGCGATGGTGACGTGGAAGCGGCGGTCGGCCCGCTCGCCCTTCACGTTGTTGTCGTTCTCCGTGACCATGTCGTCCATGATCTCGGCCAGCTCATTGAGCTCTTCGTCGGTGATGGTGGCGGCGGCCAGGGCGGCGACTTCGCCCTCGATCAGGCGGCGGGCCTCGGTCAGCTCGAAGGCGCCGATGTCGAGGTCGGGTTCGGGCGCTTCGGGGCGCGGGGCCTCGGTGACATAGACGCCCGAGCCATGCCGGGCCTCGACCAGGCCGCGAATTTCCAGCGCGATCATCGCCTCGCGCACCGTGGGACGGCTGACCTTGTAGTCCTCGGCCAGGTCGCGTTCCGACGGCAGGCGCTGGCCAGGCTTGTGGACGCCGCTCCGAATCGACTCGGCGATCGAATTGGCGACCTGCTGGTAAAGCTTGCGGGTTTCGGCCGTCGAAGTGGTCATGTGTTTCGCAATCCGTCCGACGCTGTGTCGGGATCGGCGCAGCCTATTGCAAGGCCCCGCCCCGCGCTACTCCGCTCGCATGGGCGACAAGTGGCAAGGCCACCGTTTTCGGATGGACTCGCCAGGAAAGACAAGCAGGCTCGATCCTTTCAGACCAGGGGCGGAACCGTCGCCCGATCCACGAACACTTTCGGCTATGACGCTCTAGCATCTTGTCGGATAAGTCGCTAGAAGTGGTCAGGCCACTTTACGGCCGCGCTTAGCTAACTAGGTCCATGCTGAAGATCATCGACGCCAAGGTCATCGTCACCTGCCCCGGCCGCAATTTCGTGACGCTGAAGATCACGACCGAAGACGGGACCACCGGCGTCGGCGACGCCACCTTGAACGGCCGCGAGTTGGCGGTGGTCAGCTATCTGCGCGACCACATGGTTCCGTGCCTGATCGGCCGCGATGCGCACCAGATCGAGGACACCTGGCAGTTCTTCTATCGCGGTTCGTACTGGCGCGGTGGTCCCGTGGGCATGAGCGCCCTGGCTGCTGTCGACATGGCGCTGTGGGACATCAAGGCCAAGGTGGCGGGCTTGCCGCTGTACCAGCTGCTGGGTGGCGCCAGCCGCGTCGGCGTCACGGTCTATGGCCACGCCAACGGCGAGAGCATCGACGACACCATCGCCGAGGCCGTGAAGTACAAGGCCATGGGCTACAAGGCCATCCGCCTGCAGACCGGCGTGCCGGGGCTTTCCAGCACCTACGGCGTCTCGGGCGACAAGATGTTCTACGAGCCGGCCGACAACGACCTGCCGACCGAGAACCTCTGGTCGACGGCCGCCTATCTGAACCACGTGCCGAAACTGTTCCAGAAGGCCCGCGAGGTCCTGGGCTGGGACGTGCACCTCCTGCATGACGTCCACCACCGGCTGACCCCGATCGAGGCCGCGCGCCTGGGCAAGGATCTGGAGCCCTACCGCCTGTTCTGGCTGGAAGACTCGGTCCCCGCCGAGAACCAGGCCGGCTTCCGGCTGATCCGCCAGCACACGACCACGCCGCTGGCCGTGGGCGAGATCTTCAGCAACGTCTGGGACTGCAAGACCCTGATCGAGGAGCAGCTGATCGACTACCTGCGCGCCACGGTGCTGCACGCGGGCGGGATCACCAACCTCAAGAAGATCGCCGCCTTCGCCGACCTGCACCATGTGAAGACCGGGTGCCACGGCGCCACGGATCTCTCGCCGGTGACCATGGCCGCGGCCCTGCACCTTGGCATGGCGATCCCGAACTTCGGCCTGCAGGAATATATGCGCCACACGCCGGAGACCGATGCGGTCTTCCCGCACGCCTACACCTTCGGCGACGGCATGCTGCACCCGGGCGACAAGCCTGGCCTAGGCGTCGACATCGACGAGGCCCTGGCCGCGACGCATCCCTACAAGCGCGCCTATCTGCCGGTGAATCGCCTGCAGGACGGGACGATGTTCAACTGGTAAGGCCAAAGTGGCTTGACAATTTTAGGCGGTCGGCAAGATTGGTCATGTCAACTTGCCGCCGCCGATTGACGTCGCGCGGCTCTAGATAGCCAGAAGACCCGCGAAGGCGGGCGTCATGAGCGACCGATGCGACTGCGTACCTCCCTGTTCCTGACCACCGCGGCCCTGGTGGTCGCCACGGCCGCGCCGGTGTGCGCCGCGACCCCCTCCAAGGCTCCGGTCGCCCAAGGTCCGCGCGGCGCGATCTACACGTCCGTCGCGCCGATGAACCGCACTGTCGAGGCCCGCTTGCTGCCGCAGATGGCGGTGGTGCTGGACAAGCTGCTGGCCGAGAAGCGCGACATGACCTTCGACGGGGTCAAGGTCTTCGAAGCCGACGACAAGTTCCTGCCGGGCAAGATCGCGATCGGCCTGGCCTATCTCGTCGTCGACACGCCGCGCACCGATCCGAAGTTCGCCCGGTACCTGGCCGCCTACCGCCAGATCGCGGACCTGACCGTCGACGACACCAACGACACCTGGGGCATCTACTACTACTGCCAGGCGCTGCACATGCTGCAGGAAGCCGGCGTGCTGGACCAGGCGGTGTCGCCCGCGACCCTGGCCAAGCTGAAGGCCAAGCTGGACTGGCGCCGCTTCGTGCGCGCCGACGACCTGACCCTGATCAACCTGCCCAACAACTATTACGGCGTCGCCTTCAGCGTGGCGCGCCTGCGCTACAACCTCGGCTGGGAGGACGCCTCGGCCAGCGAGGCCCTGCTGGACCGGACGCTCGACCACTATCGCAAATATTCCGGCGAGTATGGCTTCGCCGACGAGACTGACGGGGAAGGGCGGTTCGACCGCTACAGCGTGCTGCTGATCGGCGAGATCAGCCACCGCCTGATCGAGGCCGGCATGCCCGCCACGCCGGAGGTCCGCGCCTGGCTGCGCCGGTCGGTGGACCTGATGCTGCCGCGCCTCAACCTGCGCGGCGAAGGCTTCGAGTATGGCCGCAGCATCGGGACCTATGGCGAGACGGCCTTCCTCGAGGTGCTGACCGCGGCGGCCAAGCTGGATGTACTGACGCCCGAAGAGAAGACGATGGCCTACGCGTTCAGCTCGCGCGTCGCGGCCCGCTACATGGACTTCTGGTTCGATCCCAAGATGGGCTCGGTGAACATGTGGGAGCATGGCCGCCGCACCGACACCTATCGCGGCAAGCACCGGATCCTGGGCGAGAACCTCAGCCTGGCTCGGCAGTACATCTATACCAGCGCCATCTGGGACGAGCTGGGCTTCAAGGACAAGGCGACCGATCCCGGCTACGCGGCGTGGCTGGACAAGCTGCCCAAGCGGACGGTGACCTGGTTCGCGCGCGGCAAGAACGACCGTCTGGTCGTGACGGTGCGAGACAAGACCCGCGTGATCGGCCTGCCGATCATCAATGGCGGCGAAAGCCAGCACATGAACACGCCCTATTATCCGATCCCGTTCTCCCCCGGGATGCTGCAGGGCGTGGCCGACGGCGTGTTCCCGCAGCTTCTGCCGCGTATCACCCTGGCCGACGGCGCGCAGTTGGCGCCGCTGGCCTATGCCGCCCACGTCAAGATCGACGAGCAGGGCGCGCGTACGGTGGTGACCTACGACCAGGACCGGCTGGACCGCCTGGGTCAGAAGGCGCCGGTCGCCGACGACCGTTTCGGCGTCAAGACGACCTATGTCCTGGAGCCGGGCCGTATCCGTCGCACGGACGTGTTCACGCCGAAGCCGGGCGTGACCGTAAAGGCCGTCGACCTGGCCTTCGCCAGCTTCTCGGGCAAGGCGGCGACCAAGGGTGGGACGACCACCTTTGGAACGGGTGACGTGACCGGCTTCAAGGTCGAGGGATTGAGCTGCTCGACGCGGGCGCTGAACGACGAGAAGGCCTATCGCGCGCCCACCGGCGCGATGACCAGCCTGACCAGCTGCACGGGCGGCGCGGCGCAGGCCGGGCCGATCACGGTGAGCTGGACGATCAGCTACAAGTAGCTCTGCAAATCATCGTGTCATCCCGGATCGCCCCTGCGGGCCGTCCGGGATGACGCGCAAAATGTGACGTCTTAGTTCGCCGGCCCCACGCGGAACGCGCACAGCTTGTTGCCGTCCAGGTCCCGGAAATAGGCGGCGTAGAACGCCTGCTCGCCTTCGTCACCGCGCACGCCGGGACCGCCCTCGCATTGGGCGCCCAGGGCGAGGGCCTTCTCGTACAGGGTGTCGACCTTGGACCGCTCGTCGAGGACGATGGCGATCATCGTGCCGTTGCCGAAGGTGGCGGCCTGGCCGTCATAGGGCTTGCCGACGCCGAACATCGGCTTGCTCCAGTCGGAGCCCCAGGCGCAACCGCCATTGGGGAATTCCATCAGTCGCTTGACGCCGACCGCGCCGAACAGGCCGTCGTAGAAGGTCTTGGCCTTATCCAGGTCGTTAGCGCCCACAAGGGTGTATCCGATCATCGCGTCTTCCTTCGCGCCGAAATCGAGGGGAGGTTGGCGGAGCCGGGAGCCCCGCGCCAGCGAAAACCGGCCCAACATCGAAGCTGCGCCGTGAAATAGTCGGGCAACTCTTCTGGCACAGGACGTGTCATGTGTTGTTTTAATTAATCATGTATTCCGGCCGGTTGCCTCGAACATCGCCTGGATATGTCGAGTTTACGACAAACACTTCTTCGACTGATTTCAATATTTACTGGCCATCCCCGGAATGGGTGGTAATGTCTAGTCATCGCTGACACGGTGTTTTCGAGCCGTTGGTGACTGAGAGAGGAAGCTGCGGCTTCTGCTCCCGCTCGTTTTGGCAGGAGCTCATGTCATGCCCACCTATCTGTTCTATCCGCGACGCGCGGACGGCGTATCCCTGACCTTCATCGCCGAGACCGCCGAAGACGATCTCGAGGCCCTCGAGGTCGCCGCCGAGATCGGCGCCGCGCATGACTGCGTCGGAGTCTTCGTCTGGGAGCCCGCAATGGTCGCCGGGGACAAGGACCGCTTCGTAGGCGAGGTCGACCGCCACGGCGCCGACACGCTGCGCCAACCGGCGCATGGCCAGGGAGCCGACGCGACAGTCTAGGCGTTAGCGGGCGATCATGGAGAGGTCGCCCGTGGACAAGCTGTTCGCCAAATTCGCCAACATCACCGCCAAGATCACGGGCAGCCCGCCGGCCTTCCTGGTCTGCGTCGCCCTGGTCCTGACCTGGGCGCTCACCGGGCCGCTGTTCGGGTTCTCCGAGACCTGGCAGCTGGTGATCAATACCGGCACGACGATTGTCACCTTCCTGATGGTGTTCCTGATCCAGAACACCCAGAACCGCGACGGCATCGCGCTGCAGACCAAGCTGGACGAGCTGATCCGCGCCACCACCGACGCCGAGAACGAGTTCATCGGCATCGAGAAGCTGACCGACAAGGAGCTGGAGGCCATGCACGCCCATTGCAAGGCGCGCGCGGACCGCAGCGTCCGAGCATTCCAGCGCGCGGCGGCGGAGAAGGACGCGCGCGCCGCTAAGCTGGCCAAGTCGAGCAAGGCCGCAAAATCGGCCAACGGCGCCAAGAAGCCGCCCTCGGCGGCCTCGCAAGCCTCGCGTCGCGGCAAGGCCCTCCGCGCGGGCCATCCCCACGCCTAGATATACGACTAATGTCTGACCTCGCCGGGGTGGACGTCAGACCTCAACGACGATAGCGGTAACACCGAGTCCAGCGCGCCGAACGAACGCGCGGACGGACGGGGGAGACCGCCTTTGCCCAAGCTGAAAGCCCTGCGCTGGTGGATCATCGGCCTGGTCATGCTGGGCGCGATCGTCAACTACCTGACCCGCGCGACCATGGGCGTCGCCGCCCCGACGGTCCTGAAGGACCTCGACATCTCGGTGAAGGAATATTCCTGGATCACCAGCGCCTTCCAGCTGGGGATCATGCTGCAGCCGTTCTGCGGCTATGTGCTGGACACCCTGGGCCTGCGCACCGGCTTCGCGGTGTTCGCCGCCGCTTGGTCGTTGATCGCCATGGCCCACGGCCTGGCCAACAGTTGGCAAGGCTTCGCCGTCTTGCGCGGCTTTCTGGGCCTGGCCGAGGGCTCGGCCCAGCCGGCCGGCATGAAGACCGTGGCGACGTGGTTCCCAGCCAAGGAGCGCGGCTTCGCGGGCGGGGTCTTCAACATCGGCTCGTCGATCGGCTCGATGCTGGCGCCGCCGCTGGTGGTGTGGGCGGTGCTGTCCTGGAACTGGCGCGCGGCCTTCGTGCTGACCGGGGCCCTGGGCTTGATCTGGGTGGTCGCCTGGCTGGCCTTCTATCGCTCGCCCGACAAGCACCCCGCCATGACCGACGAGGAGCGCCAGCGCATCGCCGCCGGCCAGGAGGCGCACCTCTCCGCCGCCGGGACCAAGCCCTCGATCGTCTCCATCCTCAAGCAACGCCAGTTCTGGGGCATCGCCCTGCCGCGCTTCCTGGCCGACCCGACCTGGGGGACGCTGTCGTTCTGGGTCCCGCTCTATCTGTCCCAGACGCGCGGCTTTGACCTGAAGCAGATCGCCCTGTTCGCCTGGATGCCCTTCGTGGCCGCGGACCTGGGCTGCATGGCCGGCCCCGTCATCGCCCACTTCCTGCAGAAGCGCGGCGTCTCGCTGATCAACGCCCGTCGCATCGCCTTCACCCTGGGGGCGGCGCTGATGACCGGCATGATGTTCGTCGGCAAGGTCGAGAGCGCCTACGCGGCCATCGCCCTGCTGTGTCTGGGCGGTTTCGCCCACCAGACCCTGTCGGTCACCGTCATCACCATGGCCTCGGACCTGTTCCGCCGCGACGAGGTCGCCACGGTGGCGGGCCTGGCGGGCATGATGGGCAATCTGGGGCTCCTGCTGTTTTCGCTGCTGATCGGCGGGCTGGTGACCAGGATCGGCTATGATCCGTTCTTCGTGGCCCTCGGCGTGCTGGACATCGCCGGGGCGGTTCTGCTTTGGACCCTGGTCAAGGACCGGGTTCCAGCCCGCGCCGAGCCGGTCAGCCAGATTCCCAATCCGTGAGCCTTCCCGTGATCCGCAATCCGATCCTTCGCGGCTTCAATCCCGACCCGTCGATCGTAAGGGTGGGAGAGGACTATTACGTCGCGACCTCGACCTTCGAGTGGTTTCCGGGCGTGCAGATCCACCACTCGCGGGACCTGGGCAACTGGCGCCTGCTGGCCCGGCCCCTGCGCCGCGCCAGCCAACTGAACATGCTGGGCGATCCCGACGGCTGCGGGCTCTGGGCGCCGTGCCTGACCCACGCCGATGGCAAGTTCTGGCTGATCTTCACCGACGTGAAGCGCTATGGCCGCACCACGGTGGGCGGGGCGTCGGGCGCCTCGATGCGCGACTTTCACAACTACCTGGTCACCGCCGAGACCATCGACGGCGAGTGGTCGGACCCGATCCATCTGAACAGCTCCGGCTTCGATCCCTCGCTGTTCCATGACGACGACGGTCGCAAGTGGCTGGTCAATCAGCTGTGGGACCATCGGCCGGGCAAGAACCGGTTCGCCGGTATCGTACTGCAGGAGTACTCGGTCGCCGAGGGCGGCCTGGTCGGCGAACGCAGGATGATCTTCGAGGGCACGCCGATCGGCCTGACCGAGGCGCCGCATCTCTACAAGCGCGACGGCTGGTACTATCTGGTCACGGCCGAGGGCGGCACCGGCTGGGGTCATGCGATGACCATGGCCCGGTCGCGGACCCTTGAAGGTCCGTACGAGCTGCATCCCGACACCTACGTCCTGACCGCCCGGGACCGACCGCACGCGCCGCTGCAACGGGCCGGCCATGCCGACCTCGTCGAGACCGCGGACGGCGAGACCTACGCCGTCTACCTGTGCGGCCGGCCGCTCCCCGGTCGTGGCCGCTGCACCCTGGGGCGCGAGACGGCGATCCAGAAGCTGGTCTGGGGCGAGGACGGTTGGCCACGCACGCTCGACGGTTCGGGCGACCCGACTCTGGAGACCCCCGCGCCGAACTTGCCGGCCCATCCCTGGCCTGCCGGGCCGGTGCGCGAGGACTTCGACGGCCCGGAGCTGCCGACGGACTTTCAATGGCTGCGCACGCCGTTTCCGGCGGAGATCTTCAGCCTCGCGGAGAAGCCGGGCAGCCTGCGCCTCCACGGGCGTGAAAGCCTGGGCAGCGTGTTCAGGCAGGCCCTGGTGGCGCGTCGCCAGCAGGCCCACTGCTACTCGGCCGCGACGGTCCTGGACTTCGAGCCCGCGCACTTCCAGCAGGCCGCCGGCCTGGTCTGCTACTACAACGGCGCCAAGTTCCACTATCTGCACGTCAGCCATGACGACGAGGTCGGCAAGCACCTGCGGGTCATGACCTGCACGCCCGACAGTCCGCAAGCCGACAGCTTCACCGCCCCGCTCCCGCTGGACGTGGGCCCGGTCGAGCTGCGGGTCGAGGTGGATTTCGAGCGCCTGCGTTTCGGTTTCCGGCAAGGGTATGACTTGGGGCAGGGCGCCTGGACGTGGCTCCCCGAGGTGTTCGACGCCAGCATCCTGTCGGACGAGGCCAGTGTCCCCGGCGCGCCGAATTTCACCGGCGCCTTCGTCGGCATGGCCTGCCAGGATACCTCGGGGACGGGGGCTCCGGCCGACTTCGACTGGTTCGACTACGAGGAGCGCGCGTACCGCCCCTAGAAATTGTGAATTGAGTGAACGGCGTTCACCCTTAGTGTTCTGAGGCTAGGCCGCTCCAGACGGCCCAGGGAGAACGCCATGAACGCTCCGGTCTCGATTTCCGAACAAGACGCCGCCCTCTACGCCGGCCTGACCGTCACGCCCGTGAGCACGGTGCTGGGGGCCGAGATCTCAGGCCTCGACCTGCGCCAGGAACTCAAGCCCGAGATCGTCGCGGCGATCCGCGCGGCCCTGCTGCGCCACAAGGTCGTGTTCTTCCGCGACCAGGACATCAGCCACGAGGACCATGTCCGCTTTGGCCGCTATTTCGGCGACCTGGAGGGGCATCCGGTCACCGCCCACGTGCCGGGCTTCCCGGAGATCCTGCACATCGAGGCGGCCGACGGCATGAAGCTGCGCGAGGAGATCGTCCCGATCGTCCGCGCCGCCAACAAGTGGCACACCGACGTCACCTTCCGCGAAGCGCCGTCGATGGGTGGGGTGCTGCGGATGCGCGACATGCCCCCGCTGGGCGGCGACACCCTGTTCGCCGACACCGCCGCCATCTATCGCGACCTGCCCCAGAAACTGAAGGACCAGATCGCCGACCTCACGGCCGAGCACGACATCATCCAGAGCTACGGCTATCGCGTCGACGAGGCCAAGCGCCAGGAGCTGCGGGCCGCCTATCCGATGATGGTGCACCCGGTGGTCCGCACCCATCCCGAGACCGGCGAGAAGCACCTGTTCGTCAACAAGGTCTTCACGACGCGGATCCTCGGCTTGCCCGAGGACGAGGCCAAGACGCTGCTGGCCGAGCTGCTGGACCGGGTGAAGACGCCCGAATACCAGGTCCGCTTCCGCTGGACGCCCAACGCCATCGTGTTCTGGGACAACCGCGCGACCCAGCACTACGCTACCCTGGACTACTGGCCCCAGGAGCGGACCGTCGAACGGGTGACGATCAAGGGCTGCAAGCCGTACTGACTGCTGGCCATGGTCTGAAGCAGACCCCAGACAAAGAAACCGGCTGGCGCATCTGGGGTGCGCCAGCCGGTTCTAAAAGTGTCGACGCGGTGGGGTGCATCGAGCCATTGATCAATCGGCGAGTCCCGGAGCTAAGGCAACGCTTGCCGCTGACCAACCTCTGCGACAAAGGCGCGCACATGTTCGTCGAACGGCGTCTCCGGCGGCGGCCTACACCAGATGTTGAGACTTGGCCGGGGCCCTATTTTCCCGCCTCCTTGTCCTTGTAGAAGTTCCGCAGCACCCAGAAGGCCGGCTTGCGGCGGCCGGTCGGCGAGACCAGGCCCTTGCGGTTCCAGCCCTGCTGATAGACCGGGTGCTGGCGGCGGGGGGCGCGGAAGTCCTTGAGGATCCAGGGCGACAGGCCGCGCAGGGTGGGGACCTTGGCGGCCATGGCCAGGGTCTTCTCGTAGTACTTCTTCTGGAAGTCCTCGGAGAACTTGCGCATCAGGGTCGGGTCGCTGAACCCGGCCAGGGCGTCGGCGCCGAACTCGGAGAACACCATCGGCTTGTCGGTGGCGCGCCAAGTGATGGCGGGCAGGGCGTCCAGCGGGTCGTCGCTGTACCAGCCGTTGTAGGTGTTGGCGGACAGCACATCCAGCTTGTCGGCCAGCGGGTCGTTGAGGCCCATCTCGACCCCGCCATCGGCGGTCTTCTTGCGGTCGGTCAGCAGGGCGGCGGTCACCAGGCGGCTGTCGTCCAACGCCCGGACGTCGTCGACCAGCTGGTAGAGGAAGGTGTTGCGGGCGTCGGTGATCGGCGTCTCGTTGGCGACGCTCCACATGACGATCGAGGCGCGGTTGCGGTCGCGGCGGATGTTGTCGGCCAGCATGCCGCGCGCCAGCTTCAGGGTGCGCGGATTGGCGAAGTCGACCAGCCAGTAGACCGGGATCTCGCTCCAGACCAAGAGGCCCATCTCGTCGGCGACGCGGGTCATCACCTCGCTGTGCGGATAGTGGGCCAGGCGCACGAAGTTGCCGTGCAGGCCGTCCTTGATCTCGCTCAGCAGCGCGCGGGCCCCGGCCTCGGTGATGGTGCGAGCCGGGTTCTCGCCGAACTCCTCCTCATGCATCGAGATGCCGCGCAGATAGATCGGCTTGCCGTTCAGCAGGATCTCGCTGCCCTTGGTTTCGATGGTGCGGAAGCCGACGCGGTCGGTCAGCCTGTCCTCGCCGGCCTCGACCGCGATGTCGTAGAGCTTGGGCTTCTCGGGCGACCAGCGGACCAGGCCCTTGGGCGCGGCGGCCGAGGCGGTCAGCATCCCCTGCGCATCCGTCTTGCCGGTGACGTCGAGGCCGAGCTCGGCGACGCGGACGTGGACCTCCTGGCCCGCCGCCTGGGCGCCGTCCAGCTTCACGGTGGCGACGACCTTGCCGTCCTTGCCCAGGCGCACCCAGGCTTCGTCGATGAAGGTGCCAGGGGTGATCACCAGGCGCATCGGCCTGGTGATCCCGCCGTAGTTCTCCCAGTCGGTGACGGGCGGCGGCACGCCATCGGCCTGGGGCGTGGAGTCGACCCCGACCGTGATCTGGTTGTTGCTGGCGCGGAGGGTGTCGGTGACCTCCATCGAGAACGGCGTGAAGCCGCCCTCGTGCTCGCCGACCGCCTTGCCGTTCAGGAACACCTTGGCGGTGTAGTTGACCGCCTCGAAGCGCAGGAAGGCGCGCTGGCCGGGCTTCAGCGGCGCGGCCTCGAAGCGGCGCGTGTACCACATCAGGCCCTGGTAGTAGCGCAGACTGGGGTCGTGGGTGATCCAGCCCGCCGGCAGGGTCGCCGTCGCGCTGCGGTCCATGTCGTATTCGTAGAGGGCGTTCGGCTTGGCCTTGGTCAGGGCGTCGACGTCGACGTCGTCATAGCGCCGATGGCCCGCGCCCGCCGCGCCGCGGTGGAAGCCGGCCAGACCGTCGCGATAGGGATCGACCGAATAATGCCAGGTCCCCGAGAGGTCCTGGCCGTCGCGATTGTCGGCCCGGGTCAGGGTGGGGGAGGAGGCCTGCGCCCCGATCGGCGCCAGCAGGGCCAGGGCGCCCAGCGCACCGACCATGACCTTCAATCCCGTTCCCATCGCGCATCCTCCGCTAGCCGTTCGGCTTGTCGCAGAGGTTGAAGCACGGCCGGTGGCCAGGGGGCAAGGGAAAGTGGTCAGGCCAATTTGAATAAGGAAAGGGCGACCAAGCCGAAGCCGGGCCGCCCTCCCTCTGGGTAGGTTTAGAAGCTCTTGCGGATCGTCACGCCGTACGTACGCGGGGCGTTCGGATAGCCGCTGTAGCTGCCGTCCTGGGCCACGGTCGGGAAGGCCGAGATCAGGCTTTCGTCGTTGGTCAGGTTACGACCCCACAGCGCCACCTCGATCTGGTGGGCGGTGTTGGTGACGCCGAGGCTGGCGTTGACGACGTTCTGGTCATAGCTGGCCAGGGTCGGCGACACGGTCTCGGTCAGCTGGACCTTGCTGACATAGTCGTACTCGATCCGGGCGTAGGCTTGGTAGTCGCCGCCCAGGTCGTGATTGACCGTCGCCGAGGTCGAGAACGACCACTTCGGGATGCCGGCCGGGGTGTCGCCGGTCAGGTCGCGGAAGTTCGGACGCAGGCCGGTGGCCGGGTTCACCGGGCAGCGGGCGGTGTCGTAGTTCACGCAGGCCGCGCCGGTGAAGCTGTCGTACTTCGGATCCAGATAGGTCACGGCGGCCGTCAGGTTCAGCCAGCCGGTCGGACGCCAGGCGCTGTCGATTTCGAAGCCCTTCACCGACTCCTCGCCGGCGTTGACCAGGCTGTAGCCGAGGCCGGTATAGGCGTTCGACTGGAAGCCCTTGATCGACTGCTTGAACGCCGCGAGGTTGGCGTAGCCGCCCGGGAAGTTGGCCTTCAGGCCAATTTCATAGACGCCGACGTCTTCCGGATTGGCGGTGCGGCCGACGCCGTTGGCGTTCGGCGGACGGCTGTCGGACGACAGGTTGTAGGCGCCGGCCTTCCAGCCCGTGGAGTAGCTGGCATAGGCGTTGATGGCGCCGAAGTCGTAGGCCGCGCGGACGGCGTAGGTGAGCTTGTTGCCCTTCAGTTGGCCCGACTCCGTGGCGTTCGGGAAGTTGACTGGGCCGTGGGTCGGGGCGTTGCCGTAGAAGAACTGCAGACCACCCAGGGTCTGGTAGATGTTGCCCGGCAGGCCCAGGGCCGTGAACTGCGGAATGGCCGCCAGGTTCAGCGACGAGAACGGGTCGTTGAGGACGACGTTCGAGCGCGCCTTCTTGTCGTCGTTCAGGTAGGCGAGGCCGCCCGTCAGGGTCAGCTTGTCGGTGACCTTGTAATCGACCTGGCCGAACACCGAGTAGGTGTTCTGCTTCATGTCGTAGTAGTCGTCGATGCCATGGCCGGCCTGGAAGTAGGTCGAGCCGGGCTTGATCGTCGGCGTCACCAGGCTCTGCAGGAATTCGATCGCGTACAGGTTCGACTTGCCGGTCAGGGCCGGGCGCAGCGCCGCGGGCAGGGCGCCCAGCAGCGTAGCCGGAACCTGTTGCGACAGGACCTCGCCATAGGCGCGGATGTCCGTGCCGAAGCGGATGGTCCGGCCGGTGTCCATCTTTTCGTTCTGATAGAAGCCGCCGATCAGCCAGTTCAGCGGGCCGTCGCCGCTCGACGCCAGGCGGATTTCCTGGGTGAACGTCTTGATGCTGTTGGCGGTCGAGTTGTTGGCCAGGTCGGCGCCGGTGAAGTCGACGTCCTGGAACGAGGCGTTCTTCTGGTTCCGGTAGGCGGTGATCGACGTCAGGTTGGCGAAGCCCAGGTCATGGTCGATCTGGCCTGAAACGCCCTTGCCCGACAGGTCGTTGGACGGGTCGGTGTTGAAGACGACGTTGCGCTCGAAGATCTTGGTCGGGTCGCCGATCGGCTTCTTCAGCACGCCGCCGATCGCCAGGGTGGCCGGGCCGTTGAAGATCGAGGCGACGGCGCAGCAGGTCTCGGAGATCTTGTTGTAGTCGGCGATGAAGCGGATCGAGGTCTTGTCGGTCGGCTCCCACAGCACGTCGCCGCGGATCGACCAGCGGTCGCGGTCGTTGACGTCGTTGCCGGTGGTCACGTTGGTGAAGAAGCCGTCGCGCTTGTTCACGCTGCCCGAGAGGCGCACGGCCAGGGTGTCGCTGAGCGGACCGGTGAAGGTGCCTTTGATCTGGCGCGTGTCGTAGTTGCCGATCGTGGCTTCGATCTTACCGCCCGCTTCGAACTGGGGTTTCTTGGTGACGATGCTGATCGCGCCGGCCGACACGTTCTTGCCGAACAGGGTCGACTGCGGGCCGCGCAGAACTTCGATGCGCTCGACTTCGGGAAGGTCATCCAGGGCGGCGGCCGAGCGGCTACGATAGACGCCGTCGATGAACACGCCGACCGAGCTTTCGATGCCGTCGTTGCCGTTGCCGTTGCCGAAGCCGCGGATGACGAAGTTGGTCTGGCCGGTGGCGTTGAACTGCGAGACCTTCAGCGACGGCACGACCGACTGCAGGTCGATCAGGTCGCGGACCTGGGCGCGTTCGATCGTCTGCTGACCCGTGACGGCGACCGAGATCGGCACGTCCTGCAGGGTCTGTTCGCGCTTGGTGGCGGTGACGACGATTTCGTCGATGGAGGTGTTATCGGCCGGGGCGGGCTTTTCCTGGGCGAAGGCCGGAGAAGCGATGGCGAGCGCTAGGGCGGACACCCCCAGCAGGTGGACGTTTCTCATAACTAACTCCCTGATTTTTCTTATTGGCCGCGTGACTTCCCATCCCGCCTCGAGCAATCGCGGGTTTCTTTTGGGGAAGGGCGGACGTGTTGACGTAGGGGGAGGGCGATCCGGGCCGACCGGCCGCGCCGCGCGAAGCGGCGGGAAGGGCCAGCCCGTGGATAAGGACGCTTTGCGCCATGTTATCGCCCCAGCACACACGGGCTTGCATCCCGCGCATCACTAACTGCTATTTTAATATGACCTTGATATTCTAGCGCAAGTTAGAATTTATCGGATTGATCCGGCCGTCGTTCGTGACAAGCTTGAAATATCAGCGTTCCCCGACGGAAGAATCGGGCGCGCCGCGGAGGAGAGAGCGGTTGTCGAAGGGCTCGGACCCCGTGACCCTGGCGCCAGGAGCCCTGGCGTCCGGAAGCTTGATGGATGAGGCCAGGCCGATGGCACAAAGCCAGAAGTCGGTGAAGAAGCGCGAGGCGATCCTTCACGAGGCCATCAAGATCATCAACGCCAAGGGCTTCGCCGCCGCCACCATGACCGACATCGCCGCGGCCTTGGATCTGCGGGACGCGGCGCTCTACTACTATTTCCCCAACAAGCAGACGCTGGCCTATGCCGGCCACCAGCGCTCGCTGGAGCGCTTCGAGGTGATCCTCGGCGTGGTCGAGGCCGACGGCGGCACCGGGCTGTGCAAGCTGCGGCGCTTCCTGCGGGCCCTGCTGGACGACGCGGTGACCAACGGCCCGCAGCTCTATTTCGGCGACAACTCCTACCTCGCCCAGGAGCAGCGCAAGTCCATCGAGGAGTGGACCGCGCGGCTCAGCGGGCGGCTGGAGCGGTTCCTGGAAGAGGGCATGGCCGACGGCTCGGTGACCGCCTGCGAGCCGCCGCTGGTGGTGCAGCTCTTGGTCGGCATGCTGATCTGGCTGACCAAGTGGACGCCGGCCACCCCCGGCCTGACCAACGAGCGCCTGCTGGAGGCGATCGAGACGACGGCGTTGCAAGGGCTGGCGAAGAGTTAGGGGGCTACGCTTCGGGCCGCAAAACCCTCGTCATCCCGGAAGCCTCGCAGAGGCTATCCGGGACCCAGGGGCGAGTGGCGGTGCGACGGCCCCTCGTCATCCCGGCTCTACGCTTCGCTTCGGCCGGGATGACGAGGGAAAATGGCGGTTCGATAGAGGCCGCCCCTAGCCGATCCCCAGCTCCGCCCGGGCCTTCTTGGTCAGCTTCGCGGCGATCAGGCCGTGCGCGGTCGTCAGCCAATCGGCGACCTCGGCCGCGTCTTCCTGGGCCATGTCCTCGAACCAGACCCACTTGGCGCGGGCCAGGTAGGGCGCCGGCTTGCCGCGCCCCGACTCCGTCAGCACCTCGAACGCCACGTCGGAGGCCTTGAACGAGAAGCTGGTCCCCGCCGCGCCCCGGACGGCGAACATCTTGTCGCCGACCTTGAACACGTGGTCGTCGCCCCACTGGAGGGAGAGGGTCGCGCCGGGCAGGGCCAGGCACGCCTTGTCGAAAGCTTGCGGGGTCATCAGGCCTCGACGCCGCTCTCAACACCCAGGCCAATCGGGCAGACGACGCCGGTGCCGCCGATGCCGCAATAGCCGTTCGGGTTCTTGGCCAGGTACTGCTGGTGATAGTCCTCGGCGAAGTAGAAAGGACCGGCGGCGGCGATCTCGGTGGTGATGTCGCCCAGGCCCTTGGCCGACAGCGCCTGCTGGTAGGCCTCCTTCGAGGCCACGGCCGCCGCGGCCTGGGCGTCGTTGGCGACATAGACGCCCGAGCGATACTGGGTGCCGATGTCGCCGCCCTGGCGCATGCCCTGGGTCGGGTCGTGGTTTTCCCAGAAGGTCTTCAGCAGGGCTTCATAGGTGACGACCTTGGGATCGAACACCACCAGCACGACCTCGGTGTGGCCGGTGCGGCCGCTGCAGACCTCCTCGTAGGTCGGGTTCGGCGTGATCCCGGCCGCATAGCCGGCGGCGGTCACATAGACGCCCGGGACCTGCCAGAACACGCGCTCGACGCCCCAGAAACAGCCCATGGCGAACACCGCCGTCTCCAGCCCGTCGGGGTAGGGACCCTTCAGCGGATGGCCGTTGATGAAGTGGGTGTCGGCCGTCGGGATCGCCTGCGCGCGGCCGGGCAGGGCCGTGTCGACGGTGGGCAGATCGAGGGGCTTCTTGAACGACAGCATGGCTGGCCTTTCGAGGCGGAAATTCTTCGCGGCCAGATATAGGCGCTGCCGTCGCGAGTTTCATCTGGGAACGCGCTTGCTACCGGCCAGTCCCTGAGTATATTGCGCGCCTTCCCGCGCCGGGGGTCTCAGCCGCCCCCGACTCGAATGCGCTGGTGAGGTGGCCGAGTGGTTGAAGGCGCACGCCTGGAACGCGTGTATAGGGGAAACTCTATCGAGGGTTCGAATCCCTCTCTCACCGCCACTCCCCCGGCCCGTCCCCAGACCGCTGTTCTTGCGCGCCCAGGTCGGCTGCGATAATCAGAACTCATTGCGTGCGTGGGAGCCAAGACCGGATCTTCAACCGGCCCGTGGCAAGGCCAAGGGGGGCTCGATGCGTTCTTCGTTCAACGAATCCGGACCGGGCCTCAGTCGCGCTCAGCTGCTGCGCGGAGGCCTCGCGGCCGCGGCGCTTCCCGGCGCCCTGTGGGGCTGCTCGGCGGCGGAAGCCAAGCCCCTCGTGGTCGGCGGCCTGGCGGTCACCTGCAACCTGACCCTTCCGGTCGCTTGCGCCAGCCGGGCCGCGGCGAACGCCAAGGCGGGCGAGGGCGCGAAATTCGCCTACCAATACAGCAAGTACAACGGCTTCCCGGAAATGAAGGAAGCCCTGATGTCCGGCCGGCTGCAGGCCGCCTACATGCTGGCGCCGCTGGTCATGGACCTGGCCAGCAAGAAGGTGCCGGTCAAGGTCGTGTCGCTCGGTCACCGGTCGGGCGCGGTGATCATGGTGCGCACGGATTCGTCCTATGGAAGCTTCCACGACCTGGCCGGCAAGCGCATCGCGATCCCCAGCCGCTTCGCGGTCGACTTCCTGTTCCTGCGTAGGATGCTCGCGCTCGAGAACATGACGCCCAAGGATGTCGAGCTGGTGGAGATGAACCCCGCCGACATGCCGGCGGCGCTGTACGCCAAGGCGGTCGACGCCTATTGCACCGGCGAGCCCTTCGGCGCCGCGGCCCAGAAGGCCGGCTATGCGCGAGTGCTCCGGATGACGCGCGACGAGTGGCCCCGGTACATGTGCTGCGTCCTGACCGTGCGCGAGGAGCTGATCCAGACCAACCGGCCGCTGGTCCAGGACCTGGTCAACCACATCCTCGGCGCGGGCGCCTGGCTCGACCAGCAGCAGCAGAACCGCAACAGCGCCGTCCAGGTCGCGGCGGGCCGCGACTTCTTCAATCAAGATCCCAACATCCTGCGCTTCGTGATGGAAAACCCGACGGACCGCGTGACCTACGGCGACCTTCGGATCATCCCGCGGGAGTTCGACGAGTTGATGCAGATGTCCGTCGACGCCGGCACGCTGAAGCAGCCCATCCCCTACGCGCAGTATGTGGACGACAGCTTCGCGCGCGCGGCGCTCCCGGCGACGATCGCGCTCTAGCGCGGGCTCCCGGACTTGACCCGCTTCACCCGCATCCTGGCCATGGCCCTCGCGCTGCTGTTCGCCGGCGCGGCTCCGGCGACGTCCGCCAACGCGCCTGGACGGCCGGAGCTCAAGGCGGGAGTGTTCAATCCCCCGTACATGGCGGCCGAATTCTCGCTGCCGGGCACCAAGGGCTCAGACGTCAACCTCGCGCGCTATCGCGGCAAGGTCGTGCTGCTGACCTTCGGCTTCACCCACTGCCCGGAGGTGTGTCCGACCACCATGGCCACGCTGGCCCAGGCGCGCGCCAGCCTCGGCAAGGCGGCGGATTCGGTGCAGGTGGTCTTCGTGACGGTGGACCCCGAGCGCGATGACGTGGCCCAGATGCGCAAGTTCCTGGCGAGGTTCGACAACACGTTCGTGGGGGTGACGGGCGCGCCCGGCGCCCTGTCGGCGATGCGGCAGAAATACGGGGTGACGGCGGCTAAGCACGGCGGGGGCGCGCACTACGTCATGTCCCACACCTCGTCGACCTTCATGATCGACCGGGCGGGCAAGCTGCGAGCGATGATGCCCTATGGACAGGCGCCCGCCGACTACGTCCATGACCTCAAGATCCTGTTGGCCCAGTAGCTGTTCCAGATGCGACCTGTTTCAGAGCCGGATGTGAAGCACGCGACCAAGCCCGGCTGGGGCCGCATGGTCGCGGCCGCGTTCGCGCTCGTCGTGCTCGGGGGGCTGGGCTGGGCCGCTCTGGCCCCGATCGCGCCGGCTCCGCGCGAAGAGGTGTTCGAGATTCCGCGCGGGACCTGGGCGCGGCGCGCGGCGGGGGAGAAGATCGAGATCCTGCCACAGACGATCCGGCTGACCCTGGGTCGCAACGACGTGCTGCTGCTCAAGAACTCGGACGAGGCGCCTCACACCTTCGGGCCGGCGCTGATCATGCCGGGCCAGAGCTTCAGCCTGCCGTTCGCCAAGGCTTCGACCTACAGCTTCATGTGCACCGCCCACGCCAACGGGCAACTCGACATCATCGTCGACGCCCCGCCCACGCCCGGATGGAAAAGACTCCGCTGGCGTTTGGATAGATTGATCACCACGGTGCGGCCCGCTGGGCATTCGCCCAAATCGTCGAGTCATTGAGGAAAACGGTGAGGCAACCCGCCACCAAGCTGACAAAGATCGTCGCGCCGGCGCTCGTGATCGCACTCCTGATCACGGTCTGGTGGATCATCATCGCCAGGGCCGAAAACCCGATCTTCCCGACCCCGGGACAGGTGGTCGCCGGGGCGTGGGAGCTGGTGCGGGACGGCACCCTGTTCGAACACATCGGGGCGTCGCTGTTCCGCGTCGGGATCGGGTTCGGACTGGCGTTCCTGATCGCCGTTCCGCTGGGCCTTTGGATGGGCTGGGTCTCGGGCGCCTTCTACACGCTCAATCCGCTGTTCCAGATGCTGCGGCCGATTTCGCCGATCGCCTGGATCCCCGTCGCGATCCTGCTGTTCGGCGTCGGTGATGTGTCGCCGATCTTCCTGATCTTCATCTCCTCGGTGTTCCCGATGATCGTGCAGACGACGGCGGGCGTGCGCACCATCGACCGGCGCTACCTGCGCGCCGCCGCCAATTTCGGCGTGTCACGCTGGACCCTGTTCAGCCGGGTCGTGATCCCCGCCGTGCTGCCGGAGATCATCGTCGGCATGCGGATCGGCATCGGCGTCGCCTGGCTGGTCGTCGTGGCCGCCGAGATGATCGCCCTGCACTCGGGCCTCGGCTACCTGATCATGGACTCGCGCAACGCCGGCAATCGCTACGACCTGGTGATCGCCAGCATGATCATTATCGGCGTGATCGGCCTGCTGCTGGACGGCGGCACCCGCCTCCTGGAACGGCTGAAGACAGTGAAGTGGCGCTATGTCCGATAAGAAGATCGTCGTCGACGGCGTCAGCAAGAGCTTCGGCGCGCTTCAGGTCATCGACGGCGTCAGCTTCGATGTCCGGGAGGGTGAGTTCGTCGCGATCGTCGGGCCTTCGGGCTGTGGCAAGTCGACCTTGCTGAACATCCTGTCCGGTTTCGAGCGCGCGGATCGCGGCGCGGTCAGGATCGACGGCGTGGCGCTGGCGGGGCCGAGCGCGAATGGCGTGCTCATCTCCCAGCACGGATCGGTCTTCCCGTGGCTGACGGTGCAGGAGAACCTGATGTTCGGCCTGGGCGGCGTCGATCGCCCCGAGCGGATGGCGCTGGCCGACCGCTATGCCGCTCTGGTGGGGCTGGAGGGCTTCGAGGCGGCCTATCCGCACGAACTGTCGGGCGGCATGCTCAAGCGTGTCGAACTGGCGCGCGCCTTGGTCGTCAAGCCGGACGTCCTCTACATGGACGAGCCGTTCTCGGCCCTCGACGCCTTGATGCGCCTGCGCATGCAGACCGAGCTTCGCCGAATTCTCGATGAGGACCGTCACACGGTGCTGCTGATCACCCACGATGTCGAGGAGGCCATCTACCTGGCCGATCGCGTCCTGGTGCTTTCGGCGCGGCCCACGACGATCCAGACCGAGATCCGGGTTGATCTGCCGTTCCCGCGCAAGCTCTCCAGTCCCGAGGCGCAGGACCTGCGCGAAGCCATCCTGAAGGAACTCGGGGTCTAGACCCGTAAAGGCCCAGCCGGTTCAGTCGCCCGCCACGGCCTGACCGCCCCCCCGCGGCGAGCGGCGGAAGCGCACCAGGATCTCGACACTGTCGGGCCTCTGGGCCAGGGCCTTGCCGATCATGGCCAGCAGCGTGTCGGCCGAGACGTGCAGGTCCACGATCTGGTCGGACTCTTCGTAGACGAGGTGGAAGTGCGGCTCGGGCTGGGTGTCGAACACCTGCTCGGTCGAGGTCGTCGGCAGGCGGCCGACCAGCCCGTGGTCGGCGAAGATCTCCAGGTGCCGGGCCAGTTCAGCGGGCGCGATGGCGACGCCGGCTTCGGCGGCCAGCTCGGCCACCTGGGCCAGGGTCAGGTGGGTGTCGGGCGAGTCCCGCAGCACCGCCAGAAGCGGCGCGAACAGACCGCGACACGGCAGGCCGGCGCGGCGCAGCTCGTCCTTGAAGACGGCCTCCACGGCGTGGGGCATGCGGTCTCCTCCCAGTCGCGAGACGGAGGCGGTCGTTGGTCCGCCGCCTCCTGCCTCTTCGTGGTCGCCAGATTTGAAATCGCTCAATCCCTCGTCATCCCGGATAGCGCGACGCGCTTCCGGGATGTCGAGGGATTAAAGCTCTGATCTCCTTGAACTAAGGCTCTCGATTATCGCCCGGCGATCAGGCCAGGTCGAAGCGGTCGGCGTTCATGACCTTGGTCCACGCCGCCACGAAGGCGGCGACGAACAGGGCCTTGGAGTCCGACTGGGCATAGACCTCGGCCAGAGCCCGCAGCTGCGAGTTGGACCCGAAGATCAGGTCGACCCGCGTGGCGGTCCACTTCGGCGCGCCGGTCTTGCGATCGCGGCCCTCGAAGGTGGTCTCGTCCTCCGAGGTGGCGGTCCACACCGTGCCCATGTCCAGCAGGTTGACGAAGAAGTCGTTCGTCAGCACGCCGGGACGGCTGGTCAGGACGCCATGCTGCGACTGATCGGTATTGGCGTTCAGGGCCCGCAGCCCGCCAACCAGAGCGGTCATCTCTGGCGCGGTCAGGGTCAGCAGCTGGGCGCGGTCGATCAGCAGTTCCTCGGCCGACAGCGGCGAGTCGGTGTTCAGATAGTTCCTGAACCCGTCGGCCTTGGGCTCGAGCACCGAGAACGAGGCGACGTCGGTCTGCTCCTGCGAGGCGTCGACGCGGCCGCCCGCGAATGGGACCTCCACCGCGAAGCCGGCGTCCTGGGCCGCCTTTTCGACGGCGGCCGAGCCGGCCAGCACGATCAGGTCGGCCAGCGAGACCGGCTTGCCGAAGCCCGCGCGGATCTCCTCCAGCTTGGCCAGCACCGTGGCCAGCTGCCCCGGCTGGTTGACCGCCCAGTCCTTTTGCGGCGCCAGGCGGATGCGCGCGCCATTGGCGCCGCCGCGCTTGTCCGAACCCCGGAAGGTCGAGGCCGAGGCCCAGGCCGTGGCCACCAGCTGCGGGACCGACAGGCCCGAGGCCAGGGCCCTGGCCTTCAGGTCGGCGACATCGGCGGCGCTCAGCGGCGGGGCGACGGGATCGGGCAGGGGGTCCTGCCACAGCAGTTCTTCCTGCGGGACCAACGGGCCGAGGTAGCGAGCCTTGGGGCCCATGTCGCGGTGGGTCAGCTTGAACCAGGCGCGGGCGAAGGCGTCGCGGAAGGCTTCCGGATCCTCGTGGAAGCGCTTGGAGATCGGCGCGTAGTTCGGGTCGAACCGCAGCGCCAGGTCGGTGGTCAGCATCATCGGCGGATGCGACTTGGACGGATCGTGGGCGTCGGGCGCCTTGGGGCCGGCGTCAGGATTCTTGGGCGTCCACTGGTGAGCGCCGGCGGGGCTCTTGGTCAGTTCCCACTCGTGGCCGAACAGGGTGTCGAAGAAGCCGTTGTCCCACTTGATCGGATCGGGGGTCCAGGCGCCTTCCAGGCCGCTGGTGATGGCGTGGCCGCCGACGCCGCTGCCGAAGCTGTTCTTCCAGCCCAGCCCCTGCAGGCTGATGCCGGCGCCTTCCGGCTCGACCCCGACCTGGGCGGCGTCACCCGCGCCGTGGGCCTTGCCGAAGGTGTGGCCGCCGGCGATCAGGGCGACGGTTTCCTCGTCGTTCATGGCCATGCGCGCGAAGGTCTCGCGGATGTCGTGAGCCGAAGCCAGCGGGTCGGGATTGGCGTTCGGACCTTCGGGATTGACGTAGATCAGGCCCATCTGGACGGCGGCCAGCGGCTTGTCGAGCTCGCGCTCGCCGGTGTAGCGCGCGTCGCCCAGCCAGGTGTCCTCGGCGCCCCAGTGGACGTCCTCTTCCGGCTCCCAGACGTCCTCGCGGCCGAAACCGAAGCCGAAAGTCTTGAAGCCCATCGTCTCCATGCCGACGTCGGCGGCGTAGATCATCAGGTCGGCCCAGCTGATCTGGTTGCCGTACTTCTGCTTGATCGGCCACAGCAGGCGGCGGGCCTTGTCGAGATTGCCGTTGTCCGGCCAGCTGTTCAGCGGGGCGTAGCGTTGCTGGCCCGCCCCGGCGCCGCCGCGACCATCGCCGGTGCGGTAGGTGCCGGCGCTGTGCCAGGCCATGCGGACGAACAGCGGGCCGTAGTGGCCATAGTCGGCCGGCCACCAATCCTGCGAGTCCGTGACCAGGGCGATGATGTCCTGGCGCAGCGCCTCGATATCCAGCTTCTTGACCTCGTCGGCGTAGCTGAACGACTGGGCCATCGGGTTCGACAGGGCCGAGTTCTGAGCCAGGATCTTGAGGTTCAGCTGGTTGGGCCACCAGTCGCGGTTCGAGCGTCCGCCGAAACTGGTGTGAAACCGGACGCCGTGTCTCAGCGGGCACTTGGTGGTCGGTTCGACGATTTCGCTGCCGTCCATTGTGGTCTCCGTTTCCTGTTTTCACCGAGCGCCGCGCCGGCGCGTATCGCCCACGAGGAAGAGGTCCGGCGCGATGGCCGGCGGGTGGGGGCGGAATGCCCTTGAAGGGGTGGGGTCCTGACGCGTCTTCCCTGGCGGCCCTCGCTGTCGGATTGCCTGGGCTGAAGTGTTCGCTCAACTCGCCGATAAATAGAAGCCGCAAGGTTCAATGACCGTGATAGGCTTGGCCTATGAACCTGCGAGACCTCCGCTACTTGCTGGCGCTCGCCGAGCACGAGCATTTCGGGCGCGCAGCCAAGGCCTGCGGCGTCAGCCAGCCGACCCTGTCGGTGCAGATCCGCAAGCTGGAGGATCTGATGGGCGTCGTCCTGTTCGAGCGCAGCAGCAAGACGGCCGCCCCGACCAGCGCCTGCCTGCAGCTCATCGACCACGCCCGTCACGCGGTGACCTCCACCGAGGCGATGCTGGCCACCGCCCGTAGTCTGCGCGATCCGCTGGCCGGTGGTTTTCGGCTGGGCATCATCCCGACCTTGGCGCCCTATCTGCTGCCCCTGGTCTTCGCGCCCTTGCGCGAGGCCCTGCCGGCCCTGGAGCTGGAGCCGTGGGAGGACCAGACCTCGGCCTTGCTGGAACGCCTGCGGTCCCGCGAGCTGGACGCCGCCCTGCTGGCCACCGAGCCAGACGGTCCCGATCTGGACAGCCGGCCGCTGTTCGCCGAGCCCTTCCTGGCCGCCCTGCCGCCGGAGCATCCGCTGGCGGCGCGTTCGGTCATCGACGAGACGGAGCTGGCGCGCGACATCCTGGTCCTGGCCGACGGGCACTGCCTGCGAGACCAGACCCTGGAAGCGTGCGGCAACGGCGCGGCCCTAGGAGGAGCGCTGCGGGCCTCCAGCTTGCCCACCCTGCTGAACATGGTGGCGGCCGGCTATGGCACGACCCTGATCCCGGGACTGGCGGCCGGCGCGGCCCAGGACGCCGGCATCGTTCTACGACCGCTGGCGGCCAAGGCGGGGCGGACCGTGCGGATCGTCTGGCGCGCCCACTTCCCCCGCCGGGCCGCTGTCGAGGCCATGGGTGACGTGATCGCCGCGCGGCTCAAGGGGTTCGCCGAAGGCGCGGCGGCCGGCGCGGTCTAGAGCGTGGCAGCCGAAAGTGTGAGCGGTTTCGGCGCCCGCCACGCTCTAAATGTTTGAGATAGAACCTGTTTATCCGTTTCTGATGTTTCCATCAGAAACGGACAGGCTCTAGAGCTCACCGCCGATCCGCTCGACCTCGTCGGCCAGCTTCGCCAGGTCCAGGACCTTCAGGGTGCGACCGCTCTGGCGGATGATGTTGAGGCCCGCCAGGCGGTTCAGCTCGCGGGTGACCGGCTCGCGCTGGCTGCCGACCAGCACGGCCAGTTCGGCATGGGTCGGGCAGGGGTGGATCACCGCCTCATTCGCGTCCCCGGCGGTCGCCGTGGCCATGCGCAGGAGCTCGATATCGACGCGGCAGGCCACCGAGACGGCGGTCAATTCGAACAGCCGGTCGGTCAGGGCGCGGATCAGGCTGGCCATGTCCTCCAGCAGGGCGCGCATGAAGCGTGGCGACTCGTCGAACAGGCGCTGGACCAGCCGCTGGGGCAGGCGGGCCAGTCGGGCGTCCTCCACGGCGACGATATTGACCGAGCGCGGCAAGCCGTCGATGGCCGCGATCTCGCCGAAATATCCGCCCGGCGCGATGCGGCGATAGCCGACCTCGCGGCCTGACCGCGCATACAGATTGGCCAGCAGTACGCCCTCCAGCAGCAGATAGATGCCGCCGTCCTGGTCGCGGCGCTGCAGGATCATCTCGCCCTTGCCGTAGCGCAGGTGCTCGATCTGGGGCGCCAGGGCCTGGACCTCCTCGCGGGACATGTGCCGGAACAGCTTGTTGCCGCGATAGTCTTCTGGCTGTGGCGCGATCGTCGTATGGCTCGAAGCGCGCTGGGGCGATGGTGGAATCACAGTCATCGATTACGCTCCCGCGCTGTCGATTGGGGGCGTTGCATGGATAGCCGACAGCGGTACAGAGCCTTTATCAGCTATAGTCATCGCGACCGCAAAACCGCCGAGTGGCTGCATCGCGCCTTGGAGACCTATCGGGCGCCGCGCGCGCTCGCCAAGGCTGGCGATGACGCCGTTTCGCGCGGCCTGCGCCCGATCTTCCGGGACAAGGCCGAACTCGCCGCCTCGTCGGACCTCAGCGAGGTCATTCGCGACGGGCTCGACCGTTCCGACGCCCTGATCCTGCTCTGCTCGCCGACCGCCGCGGCGTCCCGCTGGGTGAACGAGGAGGCGACCTACTTCCTGAACACGCGGGATCCGGGGCGGGTGATCTGCGTGATCACCCCGGCGACGGCGGCCGAGACGGCGCTGACCGAGATCCTGCCGCCCGCCGTGCTCGCGGCCTTGCCGGAAGGCGTCGAGCCCCTGGCCGTCGACCTGCGGGCCGACGCCGACGGCAAGCGCCTGGCGCGCCTGAAGATCGCCGCTCGCCTGATGGGCGTCAGCCTCGACCAGCTGGTCCAGCGCGACGCCCGCCGCCGCCTGCGGATGATGGCCGCCTTCACCACCGCCGCCGCGGTGGTCACGGTGGGCATGGGCGCGATGACCGTCGCCACCCTCAAGTCCCGCCAGATCGCCCGTGAGCAGCGCGACGAGACCGAGGCTCTCGTGGCCTACATGCTGGGCGATCTACGCGAGCAGCTGGAGCCGGTGGGGCGCCTGGACGTGCTGGACGGGGTCAGCGCCAAGGTGCTGGCCTATTACGCCAAGGCTCGGACCGACAAGCTGGACGACCAGGCCCTGGCCCAGCGCGCCAAGGCCCAGACCCTGCTGGGCACGATCCGCGAGCAGCGCGGCGACCTGAAGGGCGCGCAGGACGCCTTCGGCCAGGCGGCCGCGACCACCCACGCCCTGGTCGAGCGCGATCCCAGGAACGGCGAGCGCATCTTCGACGAGGCCCAGAACGTCTTCTGGCTGGCCTATATGGAATGGCGGCGGGGCGACATCGCCGGGGCCGAGCGCGGCTTCAAGCACTATGGGGCGCTGGCCGACGACCTGGTCCGGCTGGATCCCAATCGCGCCGAATGGCGGATCGAGGTGGCCTACGCCAACAACAACCTCGGCACCCTGATGTTCGAACAGAACCGGCCGGAGCAGGCCCTGGCGGCGTTCCAGGGCGCGCTGAAGGTGTTCGAAGCCGAGCGGGTTCGGGCGCCGACCGACAAGGCGCGCGTCCTCGACACGGCGAACGCCCGCGCCTGGATCGCCGACTGCCTGCTGAAGCTGGGGCGGGTGCGCGAAGCCCATGTCGAGCGCGCGGCGTCGGCCAAGCTGATGGACGAGGCGCTGGTCCGCGATCCCAGTGACAAGCGCCTGGCCGCCAAGAACCTCGCTGCGAACGTGGCCCTGGCGCGTCTTGAGCTGGATGTCGGGCGGATCGACGAGGCCCGGGCGCGGTCGGAAGTCGGCATGCGCCGGCTGCGCGAGCTGGAGGCGCTGGACCCCACCAACGCCCGCTGGCGCGAATATCTGGTGGTCGGCGCGCTGGACGCGGTCGACTTCGCCGCATGGTCCGGCCGTCGAGCGGAGGCCGGCGCGGCGCACGCCAGAGCGACCGCCAAGCTGGCCCAGCTGCGGGTCGGCGACCAGGCCAAGGCCTGGCGCGCCGATATGGACGGACGCCTGGCGCAGCAGGCTATCGTGCTCTCGAGGCTGGACGGTGACGAGGCCAAGGCGCGCCGTCTGGCGCTCGCCCTGCTGGAACAGCTGAAGACGGCGCCCGGGGGCCGTGAGGTCGAGGTCGAGAACGCCGGACTGAAGGCCTTCACCCAACTCGCGGCCGGTCAGCCGGCCGAGGCGGTGTCGACCCTGTCGATGCGCGGCGGCTCGCTGTCGCCCGCCAACCGGGATGTCCTGGCCAGGGCCTATCAAGGGATCGGTCAGAACAACCAGGCCGAGAAGATTGTCGGGGAGCTCAAGAAACAAGGGTATCGGCACCCCGCTTTTCTTGCCTTTTGGCGAGATTCGCCTGCAGGTGGAATTTGACAATCGGGAGGCGTGTAATGACTGAACCTGCACCTGGGAAAGTGGTCGAAATCGTCATCGGTCTGGATGAGCGGTTCAATTTCATGAACTTCCTCAATCCGGATCGGCCCACGCGGCTGACGCTGGACCTGAGCGAACGTTGCGAGCTGGTGTTCACGCTCAGCGACCAGTTGATCAACGCCGGTTGGATGTTCCAGCGGCGGCCGATCGAGATCGCGCGAGACTTCGGCGTGAACTTCTCGAGCTATGTCTGGGTCCCGTATTCGATCGACGGCGGGGATCCCGAGCCGCGGACGCGCTTCAAGATCATCTACGAAGACGCGCGGATGGGCGAGTACACCTACAGCCTGTTCATGATGGACGGACACGGCCAGAAGATCGATCTCGATCCCGATATCGAGAACGGCACGGGTCGCGTTCCCTGATCGCAGCGTCGCTGTTCGACAAGGACCAGGTCGCCGCGCTGATCCGGCGCGGCGAGATCCTTGCCGCCTACGACATCGCGCACGCCGCGCTGGAGGCCGGCGAGACGTCGCGCGAGGTCGCCTATGCCGCCGTGCTTTGCCTGGCGCGGGCCGGCGCCCTGGACTTCGCCCGCGCCGAATATGTCCGTCTGGGCCTGGACCAGGCGGAGGATCATCCGGACGCCATCGCCATGGGCGGGCGGCTCCTGAAGGATGTCGCCCTGGCCGCGCGCGGCGAGCGCCGGACCGCCTTCGCCCGGGCCTCGACCCGGCGCTACGAAACCCTCTTCCAGCGCTTCGGCGGGCTCTACGGGGCGATCAACGCGGCGACCATGACCCTGGTGGCCGGCGACCCCGAAGGCGCGCGGGCGCGGGCCGCCGTGGCCCTGGCCATTCCACCCCCCGCGGGACTGACCGGCGAGGCGGCCTATTACGAGAGCGCCAGCCGGGCCGAGGCCTTGTTTCTGACGGGCGATCTGGAGGCGGCGCGGGCCACCCTCGCGGGCGCCCAGGCCTTCGCGCCCCAGGCCTTCGCCGCGCACGCCTCGACGCTCCGCCAGCTGGAGATGCTGTGCCGGATCACCGGCGTCGACCACGCATGGCTGGCGCCGTTCCGGCCGCCGATCTGCGCCCACTTCACGGGCCACATCATGGACCCGACCAACGAGGGCGCGGCCCTGTCGGCGGCCGCCGGCTGCGACCTTCGCCAACGCATCGACCGGGTCTTGATCGAACAGCGCGTCGGCTTTGGCTATGGCGGGCTGGCGGCCGGGGCCGACATCGTCTTCGCCGAAGCGCTGCTGGCCTCCGGCGCCGAGCTCCACGTCGTCCTGCCGGTCAATCGCGCGTCCTTCGTCGCGGTGTCGGTCGCGCCGTTCGGCGACGACTGGACGGCGCGGTTCGAGCGCTGTCTCGCCCAGGCGACCTCGATCCGCCACGCGTCGCAGGACCCCTATCTCGGCGACGAGCACGTCTTCGCCTATTCCAGCCAGTTCGCCATGGGCTGCGCCGTGTTGCGCGCCCAGACTCTGTCGACCGACGCGATCCAGCTGGCGGTCTGGGACGGCCACGACACCGAGGGACCCGCCGGCGTGGCCGCCGACCTCCGCTACTGGGCGCGGGGCGGACGGCGGCGGACGGTGATCGACGTCCAGCGGCCGCCGCCGGAGCAGTGGCGCAAGACCCCGCCCGCGGACACCAGCCGCCGGGCCATGAAGGCCATGCTGTTCGCCGACGTGAAGGGGTTCGGCGCCCTGCGCGACGACCAGATCCCGGCCTTCGTCGAAACCGTGATGGGCCAGATGGCGCGGACCATCGAGGGGCTCGACGCGCGGCCGCTGCACGTGGAGACCTGGGGCGACGGCCTGTTCCTGGTGTTCGACCAGCCGATTGACGCCGCGCTCGCCGCCCTGGCCCTGCTGGAAGCGCACCGGACGCTGGACCTGCCCGCCTCGGGCTTGCCGCGCGGCCTGGATCTGCGCATCAGCGGCCACTACGGGCCGGTCCATCTGCGCACCAATCCGCTGACCAAGGCTCCGGCCGTTATTGGCGCGCACGTCGTGGTCGCGGCGCGAATCGAGCCGGACGTCGCGCCCGGCTCGGCCTGTGTCAGCGAAGCCCTGGCCGGAGCCCTGGCGACCTTCCACGGCGACCGCGTGCGCTGTGGCTATGTGGGGCGAACCCAGGAACGCAAAGGGTTCGCGGCGACGCCCATCTTCAGCCTGACGCGCGCCTCCTAGACCGAAAAAGCGCGTCGGCGGCGGGCGGTGTGCAAATCCGCACATCGGAAACAGTCATTTTTCTCCACGGTTCAGGTGTCGACCGCACCGGGCAGGGTTCGGACGGCGAAAGTCTCTGTCGACCTTCTCTGGAGGCCTGCTTGACCGACACCGTTTCCGAACGCCGCCAGGCCGCTGGTCGCGCCAACCGACTTGGACCCGACCGACCGCCTGGTCGGGTCCGCCCTTTCAAGAAATCCTTTCTGCCGGGACGCGTCGCCAAGCGCGCGGGTCCGGCTCGCCAAGCCAGGAGCCAAGCCATGCTCTTCGATCAAGCCACCGTCCTCGACGGTTCGCTCACCGCGGCGCCTTCCGCCGCGCCCGCCGATGACGCCGCGGTCCGCCTGCTGCGTCACGTCCTCAAGGTCTGGGCCCGCGAGCAGGGCGTGACCGAGGGCGACGTGACCGGACTGGTCGACGGTGTTCTGGACTTCGCCGCCGCGGCCGCTCTCGACGGTCGCTTCGGCAAGGGGGGCGTCTAGCACGCCGCGCCAGGACCCGGCCGCCCGCCTCCAACCGACGGCCGGGTCCTGAATCCCGCGAGCGCTCGCCCGGGACGGTTACGATCCTTTGGGAGGAGACGTCCGTGCTGAACTTCGTCGAAGGTCCGAACCTCGACCTGGCCCTTGGAGGCCTCCTGGTCATTCTGCTGCTGGCGACCGGCGTGCTCAGCGTCAGGTTGGCCCGCGCCGAGGCGCGCCTGGCCCATATTCGCCACGAAAGCGAAGAGACGGCGCTCGAGCGCGACGGCGTGCTGGTCGAGCTGGTGCGCAGCCATCGGACCGTCGCCCAGCTTGAACAACAAGCCGTCGATCGCGAGCAGAGCCTGCGCGCCAGCCTGGCCCGGTCAGGAGGGCGGCTGGCCGAGGCCAACAGCGAGATCGAGCGGTTCGAGGCGGCCGGCGAGGCGCATGAGGCCCGGATGCGGGCTCTGCTGGCGGCCGATCCCCATGCCGCCGAAAACCGCTTTCAATCGGCCAACAGGATGATCACCGACGCGCTGCGGGGGCAGCGCACCTAGCGACTCTGCCGGCTCGCGCGGCGCGAAACTATCCGCAAGTCCTTGCGTCAATTGTACGACAAATGATACCGCGCTACGGCGCGGCGCGTTGTCGTACGCGCGACGGAGGAAACATGCCCGCCCAGTCCCAACGCTCGAAGGCCCGCGCCTCGTTGATCGCCCTGACGCTGGGGGCGCTGCTGGCGTCGCCGGCTCAGGCAGGGCCCCAAGAGGCGCCCAAGACCTATCTGGGCGTCGACATCTCGTACGCCAACGAGATGGAGGACTGCGGGGCGGTCTATCGCTCGGGCGGCCAGGCCGTGGAGCCCTACGCCTTCTTCAAGTCGGCGGGGGCCAATGTCGCGCGGATCCGGATCTGGAACGATCCCGACTGGACGCCCTATTCGAACCTGAAGGACGTCAAGCGCAGCATCGCCAAGGCCCGCAAGGCCGGGCTCCAGGTGCTGCTGGACTTCCACTATTCCGACGACTGGGCCGACGGCGACAAGCAGATCGCGCCCAAGGCCTGGGTCGGGCTGTCGACGCCGGACCAGGCCAAGGCGCTCTACGATTTCACACGCGGCGCCTTGGCCGAGCTGGACCGCGAGGGGCTGATGCCCGAGCTGGTCCAGGTGGGCAACGAGACCAATGGCGAGATCGCCTCCAGCCTCGCGCGATCCAAGGAGCCGATCGACTGGAACCGCAACGCCCTGCTGTTCAACGCCGGTATCAAGGCCGTGCGTGACGCGGGCGCGACCTCGGCGATCAAGCCACGGGTCATGCTGCACATCGCCCAGCCCGAGAATGTCGAGCCCTGGTTCGCGGCGGCGGCCAAGGCCGGCGTCACCGACTTCGACCTGATCGGGATCAGCTACTACAGCAAGTGGTCCAAGCGCTCGATGGCGCAGCTGGGCCAGACCATCAACCGTCTGCGCCACCTCTATGCGGCCGACGTTCTGGTGGTCGAGACGGCCTATCCGTTCACCAATGACGGGGCTGACGGCTCGCCCAACCTGCTCGGCCCTGACTCTCTAATCGCCGGCTATCCCGCGACGCCGGCCGGCCAGAAGAAGTACCTCACCGACCTCACCCAGCTGGTCTACGCCAATGGCGGGGTCGGGGTTGTCTATTGGGAGCCGGCCTGGCTCTCGACCCAGTGCAAGACCCGCTGGGGCACGGGCTCCAACTGGGAGAACGCGGCCCTGTTCGACTTCAAGGGCTGGGCGCTGGAAGGCGTCGACTGGCTGAAGACGCCCTACGTCATGCCGGTGGAGGTGACCTTCCGCGCGACCGCCCACGGCGAGACCGCGCGCTTCATCGATGGAGACTTCCTGGGCGGCGCCGGGCCGCGCCCGATGCGGCTGGAAAACGGCGCCTGGACCTACCGCACGCGCCTGACGCCCGGGACGCCGGTGACCGCCGCCACGGCGGTCGAAGCGGGGTCCGTCGCCGATGCGCCGGCCAAGTCCGCCACGGTCGGGAAGGGCGCCAGTGTCATTCCTTTGAACTGACAGCGCTTGTCATGTGTGATTGGTATGATAAATAGAACTTATAGCGCCATTGTGAGCGCTTAGGCGTCTACGCACGCCGTCGTCCCGGGCAGTCGCGCCACCAACGAGCGCGGCGCCCGTCTTTAGGGGGAATCCATGACTCGTCATTCGATGTTGCTCGCCGCTGCCAGCGGCCTTGCCCTGACCTTCGCGGCCGGGGCCGTCCATGCTCAAGACGCCGCCCAGGTCGAAGAGGTCGTCGTCACCGGCGTCCGCAAGAGCCTGCGCGACGCCCTGGCCGTGAAGCAGGGCGCCGACAAGGTCGTCGAGGCGATCTCGGCCAAGGACATCGGCGTCCTGCCCGATGTGACCATCGCCGAATCCATCGCCCGCCTGCCGGGCGTCAACGCCACCCGCGACCGCGGCAATGACAGCCAGGCCGTCGTCCGGGGCCTGGGCGCGCGCCTCGTTCTCGGCACGATCAACAACCGCGAAGTCGCCTCCAGCGAGCCCGACCGCAACGTGCGCTGGGAAATCTATCCGTCGGAAGTCGTCTCGGGCGTGCAGGTTTACAAGTCGCAGTCGGCCGACCTGATCGCCGGCGGTGTCGCCGCCACTATCAACATCTCGACGATCGATCCGCTGGACTACAAGGGCCCCGAGTTCGTGCTGCGCGCCGGTCCGGTCTTCTATGACGGCGGCAAGGACATTCCAAACTACAAGACCACCGGCTATCGGGGCTCGGGTTCGTGGGTTCACAAGGTCAATGACGATCTGGCCGTCGTGCTGGGCGTCACCACCCAGCGCCAGAAGAACGGCTACGCCTCGTTCACGGGCTGGGGCTACAACGACTCCAACGCGCGTCCTCCGGCCGGGGCGAGCGACTACAGCAGCGACCTGAACCGCGACGGCAAGGTCGACTACACGCCCTGGGGCGCGCAGATGTCGGCCAGCCGCATCGACCAGAAGCGCACCGGCGTCTCGGGCGGCCTGCAGTACAAGCCGAACGACAATTTCGAGCTGAAGGCCGACGCCCTCTATTCGAAGATCAAGATCACCGAGGTCCAGGACCAGACCGTCTGGGGCGCCAACAACTGGGGCAACTGGAACACCGGCGCGGCTTCGAACATCGGCTGGAACGACGGCACGTACAACGCGACCGGCGCGACCTACACCCTGATCAACAACACCGTCGTGGCCGCCAGGCTTCCTTTCAGCTCGGTGCAGACGGTCCTGGCCAAATACACCGAGGACAAGGACCTGTTCGCCGGCGGCCTGAACGGCAAGTGGACCGGCGACCAGTGGACGGTCGTCGGCGATCTCTCGTACTCGAAGGCCAAGCGGACCAACACCTGGAAGGCCGTGCGCTTCGAGGCCTGGCCGGCCTGGACCACCTTCGACTGGCGCGCGGGCAAGACGCCGACCATCACGACCAGCGAGGAGAGCATCAAGCTCAGCCAGACGGCGGACCTGGCCGGCTCGCACGACGGTCCTGAACGGCTGAACGATGAGTTGAAGGCCGCCGCCCTGGACTTCAGCCGCGACCTCGGCGAGGGCGTGCTCAAGAGCGTGCAGTTCGGCGTTCGCGCCTCCGACCGCACCAAGGACCACGTCCGCTTCAGCTTCGGTCCGTCGGCCACCGGCGCGACGGTCCCGACCAGCCTGCTGACGGCCTACAAGCTGAGCGAAGGCGCCGATGTCCCGGCGCTGCTGACCGGCGACATCGACAAGATCGCGGCCGTCGCCTACGGCGCCAACGCCTTCGCCGTCTCCAAGGCGACCGAGGAACTGACCGGACGCTGGGCCGTCAACGAGAAGGTTTACGAAGGCTACGGCAAGCTGAACTTCGCGGCCGACGGCTTCGGCGGCTCGTGGGTCAGCGGCAATGTCGGCGCCCGCCTCGTCCACACCGAGACCAGCAGCGACGGCATGCAGCAGGACACCGCCAGCGCCTTCAAGGCCGTGACGGTGGACAACGAATATACGGACTTCCTGCCCTCGGCGAACGCCAAGTTCGACTTCGGCGACGGCAAGCTCTTCCGCCTGGGCCTGGCCAAGGTCATCGCCCGTCCGCCGCTGGACGAGCTGCGCGCCAGCCGTTCCTTGGCCAACTGGGCGCCCTGGACGGGCAGCGCCGGCAATCCGAAGCTGAAGCCGTTCGAGGCCTGGCAGCTGGACGCCTCGGCCGAATACTACTTCCGTCCGGAAGCCCTGGTGGCCCTGTCCTACTACTACAAGGACGTGGACTCCTACATCGGCTGGAAGCAGAGCCCGGCGGTGTTCGGCGGCCAGACCTACACGGTCGCCAGCCCGACCAATGGCGGCAGCGGTCACATCCAGGGCGTCGAGCTGACGTTCCAGACGCCGTTCTTCTTCCTGCCGGGACCGCTCAGCAAGTTCGGGATCTACTCGAACTACGCCTATGTGCAGTCGAACCTGAAGGAGTTCTCGCCGGCCAATAATCCGTTGCGGATGACGGGCCTGGCCAAGAACACCGCCACGGTCGACCTCTGGTACGCCAACGGTCCGATCGAGGCGCGCCTGGGCTGGAAGTATCACTCGCCGATGACCGTGATCTACGGCTGGAACGGCGCGGACCTGCAGACCCTGGAGTCCGAGAAGACCCTCGACTTCAGCTCGTCCTACCAGATCAACGAGCGCCTGGGCGTTCGCTTCCAGGTCAACAACCTGACCAATGAAGCGCTGCGGATGTACCGCGACAACGATCCCAACCGGATCGGCCGGTACGATTCCTATGGTCGTCGCTACCTCGTCGACGTGACGCTGAAGTTCTAGTCCGTCTACATTTCGAACTCTGCGCTGGGAGGAGGCGTTCGCGCTTCCTCCCTCTTTTTCGTGAGGGCGTTTCCCATGGTCCAGATCAATCGACGCCAGGCTTTGGCCGCCACGGCGGGTGCGGCCTTGCTGGCGAAGACAGCGGCGGCGAACGCGCAGGTCGCGCCGATCGCCTCGGTGGACCTCGGCCCGCGCGAGCGGACCTTGCTGAACTTCGACTGGCGCTTCGCCCTGGGCCATGCCTCCGATCCGGCCAAGGACTTCGGTTTCGGCGCCAACCAGCGCACCTTCGCCAAGGCCGGCGGCAATTCGCCTAACTGGTGGGTGGCCGCCGCCGCCCAGAAGGACTTCGACGACAGCGCCTGGAAGCCGGTGACTCTGCCGCACGACTGGGCCGTCGAGCTGCCGTTCGTCCCGAACCCGGACTACAAGCCTTCAGGCAAGCCCGACGACGAGGACCTGCGCGCCGCGCACGGCTACAAGCCGTTGGGCCGCGAGTTCCCGGACACCAGCGTTGGCTGGTACCGCAAGACCTTCGCCCTGCCGGCCACCGACGCCGGCAAGCGCCTGTCGATCGAGTTCGACGGCGCGTTCCGCGACGCCCTGGTGATCGTCAACGGCTACATCCTGGAGCGCGAGGACAGCGGCTACAGCCCGTTCCGCGTCGACATCACCGACATCGCCAAGCTGGGCGGCGACAACCTGCTGACCGTGCGCGTCGACGCCAGCCTGGGCGAGGGCTGGTTCTACGAAGGGGCGGGGCTCTATCGCCACGTCTGGCTGGTCAAGACCGCGCCCGTCCACGTGCCGCAGTGGGGCGTCTTCGTTCGCGCCAAGGTGGACGGCACGCTCCAGATCGACACCGACCTGGTCAACGACGGCGACAAGGGCCAGGCCTTCGAACTGACCCACGCCGTGCTCGACGCCGCGGGCAAGCCGGTCCTGGCCGTCGCGCCCGTCGCCGATCGCGTCCCGGCCTGGGAGCGCCAGAGCCTGTCCCAGACGGTGACCCTGGCCAATCCGATCCTGTGGTCGCTGGAGACCCCGCACCTCTACACCCTGGTCACCGAGACCAAGGTCGGCGGGGCGGTGGTCGACCGGTTCGTCACCCGCTTCGGCGTCCGCGCGATCCGCTTCGACGGCCAGAAGGGCTTCTTCCTCAACGACAAGCCGGTGAAGCTGAAGGGCAGCTGCAACCACCAGGACCATGCCGGCGTCGGCGCGGCGATCCCCGACGCCCTGCAGGTCTGGCGGCTGGAGCAGCTGAAGTCGATGGGGTGCAACGCCTATCGCGCCTCGCACAATCCGCCGACCCCCGAGTTGCTGGACGCCTGCGACCGCCTGGGGATTCTGGTCATCGACGAAGCTCGCCGGATGTCCAGCGATCCGACCTCGATGGAGGAGCTGGAGCGCCTAGTCCGTCGCGACCGCAACCACCCGTCCGTGATCCTCTGGTCGATCGGCAATGAGGAGCCGCAGCAGGGCTCGGCGCGCGGCGCCAAGGTCGCCACGACCATGAAGCGGCTGGTCAATCGCCTGGACCCCTCGCGCCTGGTCACCGCCGCCATGGACAACGGATTCGGGGAGGGGATCAGTCCCGTCATCGACGTCCAGGGCTTCAACTATCGCCACGAGAAGATGGACGCGTTCCACGAGCGCTTCCCAAACGTGCCGGTCATCGGCAGCGAGAGCGGCAGCGTGGTCACCACGCGCGGCGAGTACGCCCGCAGCGAGGCCAAGAGCTATGTGCCGGCCTACGACACCGACCATCCCTGGTGGGCGACGACGGCCGAGAAGTGGTGGAGCCACGCGGCCGAACGGCCGTGGATGGCCGGCGGCTTCATCTGGACGGGCTTCGACTATCGCGGCGAGCCGACGCCGTTCAACCGCTGGCCCAGCATCAGCTCGCACTTCGGCGCCTTGGACACCTGCGGCTTCCCGAAGGACAACTATTTCTACTACCGCGCCTGGTGGCGGGCCGAACCGCTGCTACACCTCCTGCCGCACTGGAACTGGGAAGGCCGCGAGGGCCAGCCGATCGCGGTCTGGGCGCACAGCAATTGCGACAAGGTCGAGCTCTTCCTGAACGGCAAGAGCCAGGGCGTGCGCGAGGTGAAGCCCAACCACCACGTCGAATGGTCCGTGCCCTACGCGCCCGGCGTGATCGAGGCCGATGGCTATAAGGGCGGCAGGGTCATCCTGCGGGCGCGCCGCGAGACCGCCGGTCCCGCCGCCGCCCTACGCCTGACGGCCGACCGCGCGCGCCTGAAGGCCGACGGCCAGGACGTCGCCATCCTCAAGGTCGAGGTGCTGGACGCCAAGGGGCGCACGGTTCCTCGCGCCGCCGACCTGGTGAAGTTCGAGATCGCCGGCGCCCTGGACGTGATCGGCGTCGGCAACGGGAACCCGACCAGCCATGAGCCCGACGTCGCGAGCCAGCGAATGGCTTTCAACGGTCTGGCCCAGGCGATCCTCCGTACGCGACGGAATCAGCCGGGTCGGGTGAGGGTGACCGCACAGGCCGAAGGGTTGAAGCCTTCCAGCGTCGACATCGACATCGCCTGACGCGCCGCGGCTCCGCCGCACCGCACTCTGACGCACTGAAACCTGCCGCACCGCACACGGCGCGGGGGCGTTGATGCACGCATGAAGCGCGCTGACCTGATCGGAAATTGACAGCGCTTTCCGGAAAAGCCTCAGGAAACCGGTTTCCGTCCTGAAATATCATGCAATTTTAAATTGCAGTGCAAACTGTGGCGACTTTGCGGCAGTGCGAAACGGCCAAAATCACCGCTCCATTTGTCATAAAAATCATCCAAAATGCGCTTGAAAAAAGATTGCTAGCGCTGTCAATTGGCCATTGCGGGCTTCAGCGACCGATGTTACCGCTAACTAGTGTCTCGTGTCCTGGTTGTCATCCGGGGTGCGGGAACGGGAAGAGCGGCCGGAAATGCTTCCGGCTGGAAACAATAACATCGCCCCACAGAGGGCTTTTTTAGGGGGAACGGCCAATGAAGCGGCTTCGTCGCTTGCACGCGTCTGCCTCTTGCGTCGCCATTACGGCGGCCATGTTCGCCAGCTCCGCGCTGGCTCAGCAGACCCAAGACTCCACGGTCGACGAAATCGTCGTCACCGGCATTCGCGCTTCGCTCGAACGGTCGATCGAGATCAAGCGCAGCAACAGCGGCGTCGTCGACGCCATCTCGGCCGAAGACATCGGCAAGTTCCCTGACACCAACCTCGCCGAATCCCTGCAGCGGATTACGGGTGTGTCGATCGACCGCACAAACGGCGAAGGCTCGCAGGTCACGGTCCGCGGCTTCGGCGGCGGCTTCAACCTGGTGACCCTGAACGGCCGCACGATGCCGACCGCCAACGTCGCCACGGTCGGTGGCGACCAGTCGGTCGACTTCGCGGCCGGCACCAGCCGTTCGTTCGACTTCTCTAACCTCGCCTCGGAAGGCGTGACCACGCTGGAGGTCTACAAGACCGGCCGCGCTGGCATCCCGTCGGGCGGCATCGGCGCGACGATCAACGTCAAGACCCGCCATCCGCTGGAAGCCCGCGAGAGCGGCCTCAGCGGCAGCATCGGCGTCAAGGGCGTCTACGACCAAAGCATGGACAAGAAGGTCGACGACTTCGGCCACAAGTTCACGCCGGAAGTCTCGGGCCTGTTGAACTGGCTCGATGAGAGCGAGAAGTTCGGGGTCGCCCTGTTCGGAAGCTACCAGAAGCGCGACTTCACCAGCCGTAGCGTCACGTCGAACGACTGGAACATCCGCACCTACGCCGACTTCATCAACCCGGCGAACGGCTTTGTCCGCAACGGCGGCGCGACCCAGATCACCGGCGCGCCGTCCAGCGCTTCGACCCTGGTCGCGATCCCCAACGACAGCCGCTATCACTTCTCGCAAGGCGAGCGTGAGCGGATCAACGGCCAACTGACCGCGCAATTCCGCCCGGTCGAGAGCCTGACGATCACGGCGGACGCGCTCTATGCGCAGAACAAGTCGTTCGAGCGCCGCAACGACAGCACCAACTGGTTCAACCGTCCGTTCGACAAGGTCACGTTCGACAACAATCCGGTCGTGGCCACCGCCGTCCTGCTGTCGGAAACGCTCAGCGGCACCAAGGACATGGGCTTCGAGCAGCAATATCGCAGCAACGAAGACACCCTGAAGTCCTACGGCCTGAACGCGGCCTGGGACCTGTCGGACCGGTTCCACGTCAACCTGGACGGCCATATCTCCAAGGCCGACTCCAAGCCGAACTCGCCAAACGGTACGACCTCGACCTCGGTGTCCATCGGCGCGCCGATCGTGTCGGCCCACTCGGTCGACTACAGCGGCAAGATCCCGGTCCAGACGATCACGATCAACGACGCCGCCCCCCGCGGCAACGCCAACGGCGCCCTGGACGCCGGCGACCTGGGCAGCCAGGTGGCCCGCACCTCGGCCCAGCGCCAGCAGCACGAAATCAAGGAATTCCGTGCCGACGCCACCTGGGACCTGGACGACAACGGCAGCCGCTTCGACTTCGGCCTCGACTACCGGACCTCGAAAATGGTCCAGTCCAGCCTGAACACCCAGCAGGACCTGGGCAGCTGGGGCATCTCCAGCCCGCGCGACGTGCAGCAGTACGCCAACGGCCTGGTGAAAGCCTTCTGCCTGGCCTGTCAGTTCGACAAGCTGGATCCCAAGCAGAGCGGGGCCGGCCTGGTGTCGTTCCGGGCGAACGCGATCGATCTCTTCAAGGCCATGTCGACGCCCTACGTCGCCAAGGGCAACCCCGTCGGGGTCACGGGCCAGGCCAACAACCGCGTCGACGAGGACATCCTGGCCGGTTACGCCCAGGTGACGTGGAAGTCCGAACTCGGCGGCCATCAGGCGACCCTGGTTACCGGCGTTCGCTACGAAGAGACCGACGTGACGTCGACCTCGCTCGTCCGTACGCCCAGCGGCATCGTCTGGACGGCCGACAACGACTTCCGTCTGGACACGGCCACCACCTACTCGCCGATCTCGGGCAAGGGCAAGTACAGCAGCCTGTTGCCGGCCCTGGATTTCCAGGTCGAGATCCGCGACGACCTGGTCGGTCGCTTCTCGTTCAGCCGGACGATCGCCCGGCCGGACTACGGCAACCTGTTCGCCGCCCAGACGGCCGGCGCGCCGAACCGTCCGATCGCCAACGGGGCCATCCCGCTCGGCACCAGCGGCAACCCCGACCTGGAACCGCTGATCTCGGATAACTTCGACGTCTCGCTGGAGTGGTACTACAAACCCAGCAGCTTCATCACGGCCGGCTTCTTCGAGAAGCGCGTGAACAACTTCGTCGGCACCGGCACGGTGATGCAGAACCTGTTCGGTCTGCGTGACGCGAGCTCCGGCGCGGCGGGCACCCGTTCGGGTACGGCCAAGGCGATCCTGACGGCGATCGGCGCCGACCAGACCGACGTCAACCTGTTCACGATGACGGCGCTGCTGCAGACCACCGGTTCCTCGGCGGCGGCTCAGGCTCAATTCCAGGCCAATCGCGGCGCTGGCGGCGACCTGAATCAGGCCTTCGTGGACGCCATCCTGGCGGCCAACGATATCTCGGCCAACAGCACCGATCCGCTGTTCAACTTCCAGGTCGCTCAGCCGATCAACAACAAGACCGGCAAGATCCACGGCTTCGAAATCGCCGCCCAGCACTTCTTCGGCGACACCGGCTTCGGTGTCTCGGGGGCCTATACGATGGTGCGCGGCGACGTCGGGTTCAACAATGGCGCGAACCCCGCCGAGGACCAGTTCGCTCTGCTGGGCCTGTCGGATACGGCCAACGCCACCCTGATCTACGACAAGAACGGGATCTCGGCGCGGGTCGCCTACAACTGGCGTGACAAGTTCCTGCAAGCCACCAACCGTGGCGGCTCGCGTAACCCGGTCTACGTCGCGCCCTTCGGTCAGCTGGACATCAACGTCAGCTACGATGTCACCCCGAAGCTGGCGGTGTCGCTGGAAGGCGTGAACCTCACGCGTGAAAGCCTGAGGACCTATGGCCGCGATCCGAACCAGCTGTGGTTCGCTCAAGAGCTGGATCGGCGCTTCCTCCTCGGCGCCCGCTACCGCTTCTAGGCCTGGAAGTCTCCTAGGAGCGAAGGAAGGGGTCGTCGCGCTTGCGGCGGCCCCTCTCTTCCTTTGAAGTGCGCGACTGAGCGTGAGTGAGCCGGCTATGAACCGAGTGCTTTTGAACAACGTCGACCACGGCGACCTGCGGGTGATCGCCGCGCATGGCCCGGCGTTCGGCGACGGGATCAACCAGGTCCTAGTGCTGCCGACCGAGTTCGAGGCCGTGCAGCGCGAATATCCCATCCTGATCCGCAAGGACGCGACGGGCGCCTACCAGGCGGTCGCTCTGCTGGGGCTGAACCGGGATGAGAACCTCTTCCTGGACGAGACCGGCTGGAACGCCCGCTATGTGCCCGCCGTCCAGCGGCGCGGCCCGTTCTCGATCGCCCTGCAGCGCAACGAGCGTGGCGGCGAGCCTCGGCCGATGATCCATGTCGATCTCGACCATCCCCGCGTCAGCCGCACCGATGGCGAGCGCCTGTTCCTCCCGGCGGGCGGCCACTCGCCCTATTTGCAGGGGATCAGCCAGGCCCTGGGCCAGATCCACGACGGCCTGGAAGTGGCCGGGCCGATGTTCGCCTTCTTCGACGAGCTTGGCCTGATCGAGCCGATCGACATCGAGATCAAGCTGGACGACCACACCAGCTACGACCTGCCTGACGTCTTCACCCTGGCGCCGGATCGCCTGGCGGCGGTCACCGGCGAAAATCTGGAACGGCTGCATCAGTCGGGCCTGCTCCGCGCCGCCCACTGGATCATCTCGTCGATGGGCAATATCGAGGAGCTGATCGCCCGCAAGAGCCGACTTCGCGCCGCTCAGGAAACGAGCGCGGCATGAACGCGGCCGAGGCGATCTCCCGCCGGACCGTGGAAGTCACGGTCGCGACGCCGGGCGAGATCCCGTTCGAGGCGGTGCTGGCCGGCCAGACGCCGATGATCTTCAGGGGCCTGGTCCGCGACTGGCCGCTCGTCCAGGCGGGCCTGCGATCCGGCCAGGCGGCCCGTGACTATATCCGCGCCCACGACCAGGGCGGGCGCGTGGTCGGCTATACGGGCGACCCCGCCATCAAGGGGCGCTTCTTCTACAACGAGACGCTCACGGGCCTGAACTTCAAGGCCGAACGTGCGCCGCTCGAGACGTTCCTGAGCCATATCGAGGCCGTCGAGGACCGCAACGACGCGCCGTCGATCTATATCGGCTCGACCGATCTCGACGCCTATTTCCCCAGCCTGAAGGCCGCCAACGATCTGGGCCTGGATCCTGAAACGTTCGGGCCGCAGCCGCCGATGGCTGGGATCTGGCTGGGCAACCGCACGGTGGCGGCGGCGCACTACGACATGTCGAACAACATCGCCGTCTGCGCCGTGGGCCGGCGGCGTTTCACCCTGTTTCCGCCGACCCAGGTCGCCAATCTCTATCCCGGCCCCCTGGAGCCGACGCCTGGCGGGCAGGTGGTCAGCATGGTCGATTTCGACCAGCCCGATTTCGACCGCCATCCGCTGTTTCGCGACGCCCTGGCCTCGGCCCAGGTGGCCGAGCTCGAGCCCGGCGACGTGCTGGTCTATCCGGCCCTGTGGTGGCATCAGGTCGAGGCGCTCGACGCCTTCAACGTGCTGGTCAATTACTGGTGGAACGCCTCGCCGGGTTTCGTCGACACCCCAATGAACACCCTGCTGCATGGCCTGCTGAGTCTGCGCGATCGCCCCGATTTCGAGAAGCAGGGCTGGAAGGCCCTGTTCGACTACTACGTGTTCGGTCCCGCCGACCGTGCCGGGGCGCACCTGCCCGAGACCGCGCGGGGACCGCTCGGACCCATGGACGAGCTCAAGGCCCGCCGCCTGCGCGCCCTGCTGCTCGATCGACTGAACCGATAGCGACCGGGGGAGGGACGTCATGACCCAACAAACGATCCGCAAGGTCGTCATCGCGGGCGGGGGCACCGCCGGCTGGATGGCCGCCGCCGCCCTGGCCCGACAGTTGGGCCCGCTGCTCGATATCACCCTGGTCGAATCCGAGGACATCGGCACCGTCGGAGTTGGGGAGTCGACCATCCCCACGGCCCGGACCTTCAACGCCCTGCTCGGCATCGACGAGCCGGAGTTCATGCGCGCTACCCAGGCGACCTTTAAGCTGGGCATCTCGTTCGAGCACTGGGGCGAGATCGGCGACCGCTACATCCACTCGTTCGGCCAGGTCGGCAAATCCACCTGGATGGGCGGCTTCCATCACTTCTGGCTGCAGGCTCGTGAACAGGGCTTCGGCGGCGACCTGGGCGACTACTGCTTCGAGCTGAAGGCGGCCGAGCAGAACCGGTTCTTCACCAGCGAGGACAGCCCGCTGAACTACGCCTACCACCTGGACGCCGGCCTTTATGGCCGCTTCCTGCGGGGCATGGCCGAGCGCGATGGCGCGCGCCGTGTCGAGGGCAAGATCGCCAGCGTCCGTCAGCATGCGCAGAGCGGCTACGTCGAGGCCCTGGTCATGGAGAACGGCGACGTGGTTGAGGGCGACCTGTTCGTCGATTGCACCGGCTTCCGGGGCCTGCTGATCGAGCAGACCCTGAAGGCCGGATTCGAGGATTGGGGCCAATGGCTGCCAACCAACAGCGCCCTGGCCGTCCAGACCCGCTCGACCGAGCCCGCCGTCCCCTATACCCGCGCCATCGCCCACAAGGCCGGCTGGCGGTGGAAAATTCCCCTGCAGCATCGCGTCGGCAACGGCCTCGTCTACTGCAACGAGTTCATGTCCGACGACGAGGCCCACGACCATCTGATGGGCGAGATCGAGGGCGAGACCTTGATCCAGCCGCGGCTGATCCGCTACCGCACCGGCCGCCGCCGCAAGACCTGGGACAAGAACGTCGTGGCCCTGGGCCTGGCCAGCGGCTTCGTCGAGCCGCTGGAATCGACCTCGATCCACCTGATCATGATCGGCGTGACGCGGCTGATGCAGCTGTTCCCGTTCGCCGGCATCAGCCAGGCGGCGATCGACCGCTACAACCGCCAGGCTGATGACGAGCTGGAAAAGATCCGCGATTTCATCATCTTGCACTACAAGGCGACCGAGCGGACCGACACGCCGTTCTGGGATCGTGTCCGTGAGATGGACATCCCCGACAGTCTGGCCCAGCGCATCGCGTTGTTCCGGGAGAGCGCCCAGGTCTTCCAGGCGCCGGGCGAACTGTTCCAGGTCGATTCCTGGCTACAGGTTCTGCTGGGCCAGCGCGTGACGCCCCAGACCTACCACCACATGGGCCGGCTGATGCCGCCGCAGCAGCTGCAGCAGGCCTTGAACGACCTGAAGCGCAATATCGCCGGCGCGGTCTCGCGCCTGCCGCAGCACCAGGCGTTCCTGGACGCCTACTGCGCGCCGCCGGTGAGCAAGAGCGCCTAGAGGGCGTGAGCGGTTTGGCCCGATAGACAGGGTCTAGGGGAGGGGCGCGAACAGCTTCTGCAGCGTCGCGCCGATGCGCGCCGAGGCGGGATCCGTCTCGGCCAGGCCCATGGCCTTCAGCTCCCCGCCGATGCGACGGCCGATGGCCAACAGGGGGCGGCTGGCAAGCTGGGCCTCGGCCAGGGCCTCGACCGCCTCGGCGTAGCGCGAGGCGTTGAGGTTCGCCAACGCCCAGGCGCGGGCGGCCTTGCCGGTCTCGCGGCGCAGGGCCTTGTCGGCGACCAGACGTTCCAAGGTCTCGCGCAGCTCTTCGACGACGATCTCGCCATCGACCTTGAAGACCAGGTCGTCGGGCAATTCGCCATAGAAGCCGGCCTTGGCCACCACCGTGGGGCGGCCGCTGAGCATGCCCTCGCAGGCCGACCCCGAAGCGCCTTCCAGCACCGGCTTGCGCAGGGCGACCATGATGTCGGCCTCGTCCAGCCGCTGGTCGAGCGTGTCATCGTCGACCGCGCCATCGATGACCAGATTTCCAAAGCCCACCTCGGCGGCGACGGCTTGGAGCTTGCCGCGCTCTTCGTCCGAGATCGGACCGACCAGGCGATAGATGCAGGCCTTCAGGGCGTTCGAACCGCCGATCGCACGCAGCACATCGGCGACGCGCTTGTTGGGGTTCATCACGCCGACGGTGGTGATGGTCAGCTGCTTCTTGGCCTTGGGCGGGCCTGGCGGCGTGGCGCGGTCGGGGCAGCATAGCGGCGTCACGGCCACCGGGCCGGGGCAGGCGGCCTCGAGACGCGGCGCGTAGAAGTGGGCGTGGGCCAAGGCGGCCTCGCAGCGGTTCGCCAGCCATTCGGTCATCGGCAGCCTGGCGGCGATGTCGCCCATGTCCAGCATCTGGCCCGAGCGGACGGCGACGGCGTGAGGCTCGGCCTCGGGGCCATAGGTTCCAACGATCTCGGCGTCATGCCGGCGATAGTCCAGGCCGTTGTAGTAGAGCCAGCCCGAGAACAGGTTGTAGATATAGAAGTCGTGGAAGATTCCCAGGCACGGCGCCGCCTCCAGGATCGCGAAGACGCCGGCGTGGAACGGATAGTTGTCGCCGATATTGACGATGACGACGTCGAACTCGCTCCGCAGGCGCGCGAGATTGTAGGAACGCCAGTGATGCACCGGCAGCCGTGTCGGATGCAGCGGCTCGGCCGGATCATTCTGATCCTCGCAGCGTAGGATCTCGACCTGGTGGCCGCGCGCGGCCAGCTGCTTGGCGACCTCGGCGCTGACGCGACCGATCGACGAACGCAGGACGAAGGGCGTGACCCAGCAGATCTTCATGGGAACGTCCTAGCGCTGCAGCAGGCGGCGTTCGGCGTCGCCGCCCGCGCGCACGAAGGCGATATTGGCCGAGACCACCTTGGCCGCGGCCCGGGCGTTGGTCGGCGCGGCCGCGCCGGTGGTCTCGTCGATCATGTAGGGCTTGAAGCCGGCGTCGGCGAAGGCCTTGAACCACTGGGCCGGGGTCTGGCCGACGCGCTTGAGATGTTCGGGTCCGAACTCGGCGACGATGGCCAGGTCCTTGTTCTTGGCGATCAGGCCCGACATGCCGGCCAGGACGTCCAGCTCGGCGCCCTCGACGTCGATCTTGACCACGTCCATGCGCCTTGCCGGCGCGACCTCGTCCAGGCGCACCACCTCGACCTCGACCGTGCGGGCCTCCTCGGCCTCGGGCAGGGCGTAGAGCGAGCTGTGGCCGATGATGTCGCTGACGTGGAACGTCAGCTGGCCGGCCTGGGCGCCCACGGCCTGGTCACGGACTTCGACCCACGACAGGCCATTGATATAGCGCATCTTTTCCAGGTTCGAGCGCGGAATGGCCTCGGGCTCGAAGGCGATGACCTTACCGCCCGGACCCGTGGCCCAGGCCAGGAGCAGGGTCAGGAGACCGATATTGGCGCCGACGTCGGCGACAATCATGCCGGGCTGCACTAGGCGGCGCAGCACGTCGCCGGTGCCGGGCTCGAGGCCCTTGCTGGTCGCGTTGGCCAGCATGGTCACGAAGGTCGGCAGGTTGCTGGGGGCCATGACATAGCCGTCGCGCATGCGGATGGCCGTGGAGTCGCCGTCATAGGCGATCATCGGCCGCGCCTTGATTTCCAGCTCGTCGAAGCGCGGGCCGAACAGGGCGGGGATCGCCTCGACCTGGTCGAAGGTCCGTACGCCGACGGCGTCGATGCTCGACAGCAAGGGGAGGATGTGGCCCGTCTGAGACATCAGATGGCCAGTGTTGGTCTCGATCCGGTCGGCCTGGACCTGCATGGCGTCGAGCCGCGCGCCGAGCCGCGCGCCCTGGCCGTCGATGCGGGACAGGTGATCGGACAGGGCCCGCGCCGTCGCGGCGTTGTCGGCCATCATGGCGTGCAGCAGGCCGTGTGTCGTGTGCAGCTGGTTCTGGGTGTGGTCGAGTTGCATGCGGGCAAGCTGCAACTCGGCGGCCAGTCCGCTCAGCTGGGCGCGGGTTTCGTGCAGTTCGTGCACGACCGAGGCCTGGAGATAGCGTCGCGTATAGTCGGCGGCCCTGCCAAACACCGAGGAGACCAGTCGGCGCGCCAGATGAAACCGTCGGCGCGCGGTCGGTGCGGGGGCGGGATCCGCGTCGGACGCGTCGGGCGCGGCGGAGGCGTGCACGCCTTCGGGGGCGACGACCGGTGCGTCTTTCATGACGGAACGGATCGCCAGATCCAGGCGTGCAGGTCTCACGTCAGTACTTCCTGAACGGGCTTGTGGCCGCGTTCCGCTGATCTTGGAACATGCGCCGCGCCTGGGCGCGTCGCGTGTCTCGTCTAGACCAGAACGCCCCCGTGGAGGAAGGAGGAATGATCGCCAACCAGATTGACCGAGCTTCCGTCGAAGAGGGTGAAGGTGATGCTGGTCAGGTGATCGATGGCGCTGGGATTGTGCAGGACGCGCGAGTCGACGATCGACACCTGCAGGCCGTTGGTCAGGACATCGACATCGGCGGTGTGCGAGATGAAGTAGTCAATGAACTGCTTGACCAGTTCCTGGCTCGCGAAACCCAGCATGGGAGGCGGAGCCGGGGTCTGGGGCGGTTGACTGGGCGTCGGCTCTTGGATCGCCGAGTTTCCGCCGGTCGGGCCGCCCGACGATCCGCCGGTCAGGCCACCGTCTGTAGCGCCGCCCGTCGAGCCACCGGTCAGGCCGCCGTCCGTGGCGCCGCCGCCCGTCGAGCCGTCGCCCGTCGAGCCCGCTCCCGTGCCGTGATCGTTGGGATCGGTCGCGCCGCCGCTCGTCGCGGGCGGCGGTGTGACGACCGCGGGTGTGTCGTGATCGTTGGCCGACGGCGGAGTCACCACATAGTGGGCTCCCCGGGCGATGATATCAGCCAGGGCGTCTGGAAGCTTGTCGACCTCGATGACCGCGATCTTCTGCGCCGGGCCGTCGCCGACCGCGGCGCGCACCAGCTGCACGGCCTCGATGTTCAGCGTATGGGTCCAGTCCAGACGGACTTCGATCGACCATTGGCCGGCCGTCGGGTCGGCCGTGCGCGGAGTCAAGATATCGAAGCCGGTGTCCGTCGGTCCGCCGCCACCGCCGCCGCCCAGGCCCGAAAGGACGCCTGCCGGTGCGTCGACCGTGCTCGGCATGGTCGAGAGCAGAGCCATCAGCGACAGCACCGAAGAGACAGCCTGGGTGGGCGTGTTGTCGACAGCCTGTCCACGGCTGGGGGCGGGGACGAACAGGTCACTGTCCGCGCCGACCACGGCGGTCGCGCCGCCGAAGTCCATCGCCGCCGCGGCGGCCGCGATGCTGGCCGTGGCTTCATGCGTGGCCGACGCCGAGGCCAGGCGATAGTCGGAGGCGAGCAGCGCCGCGGCCAGGACCAGGACCGCTTGGTTGGCGGGAAGGTAGGCCGTGTCGTACGGGGACGGCTGAGCCGATCCCGTCGCGGTCGCCAGGGTCGAGCTCGAACTGCTCTGCAGCAAGACCGGCCGGTTGTGACCGGAATGGGCGTTCGTCGCGCCGCTCTCGGCGGCTCGCGCCTCGCCAGTCTTGAAGAAAGCGGTGCCGACCACGGCGATGAGCAAGGCGGCCGGGTGGATCGAGACGTTGTTGCCTCGCTCCGACCGGCGGATCAGCGGATGGCGGGCGACCATGTTGCGGACGAGGCCCGAGAAATCAACGCCGCGCGCGATCTCTTCATAGGCGGGGCCCGCGATGATGTATTCGCCGTCGATACGCGCGAAGTGGATGACCACCTCGCCGTCGTCGGCGCGGTAGAAGATGAACCAAGGTTCGTCCTCGTCGCTCAGGCCTCGATCGGTGCCGACGCGAATCCCGGCGCGAATGAGTGCGCTTTCAACGCGGTAGAACTCGGCGAGCTCCTGCTGCGTCCAGTCGGCATAGGCCGACCCCTGACGCTGCGGACGCTGAAAAAACGAAATTACCTGCGCAACCATTCGGCGGAAGGTTCCCCACGCCAGTGAACACGACCGGCCCCCACCGGTCGCATAAGGTTAAACGAATTAATTCTCGCTGAATAGGATCTCGTAGGTGATCGGGTCGTAGAACCGCATCAGTTCGCGAACGAACATCCGATGGTCCAGCGCCAGGGCCTGGGCCCAGTCGCGATACCGATCGGGCGGGATGCGACCTCGCCCCGTCTCAAGCTGGGAGATGAAAGTGTAGTAGTCCGCGCCGACCTTGGCGGCGAGCTGCCGTTGAGAGAGGCCGGCGGCTTCTCTCACTTCCTTCAGCCAGCGACCGCCTTCTCGCCGGAGATCTTGGACCTCTGGAGCGCTGCGACGTTGAGGGTTGCCATACATTTCAAATACCTCGCGCTTCACGCCGTGCGCGAAGACACGTCGCCGCGCCCCGCCCCGAGTGAACTCACATGCACTCTATATACATCCTTCCGGAGGGGGGTTCAAGGAACGCGACATAGGAATTTGCTGTACCGGTATGAAAAATGCTGTACCGGCCGAATTTCGGGTATTGTCGACGTATGTCGTTTGCTCTATAGCCGTCGCTGCCCTCATGCGTGCCGAATGGTCGCGGGGGGGTGTGGGATTATCTTTGGGAGACAAGCCACATGGCTTACACACAAGCGCAGCTTCTGACGTTCTTCACGAACGTCAACGCTGGTACCGGTCCGAACCAGGCGCAGCTCGCTGTCCTGAACAACACGATCTGGACCGGGAACCAGACCGGGGGTCTGACGGACAGCCAAGCGCTGCAGGCCGTCATTAACCTGGCTGCCGACGGCACGACCGCTGTCAGCATCGAAACCTACCAGTTCTTCCTCGGCTTCGCGCCGAGCCAAGCTGGCCTGGCCGCCCTGAACGCCGCTTATGTCGGCTCGGGCGCTCAAGCCGGCATGAACTCGGAAAACCGCTTCATCGCTCAGTCGATCTCGCTGGCCACCTCGAACGCGACCGCCAAGGCCGCCTTCTCGGCCGGCTACGGCACGGCCGCCTACGCCACGACGGCGGAAGCCGCCAAGGCGATGTACCTCAGCATCATCGGCTCCTCGGCCGCCACCGCTGCCGGCATCAACATCGACTCGGCTGTCGCTTACCTGACCCGTCCGGAAGCGCTCGCCTACTACAACACCTTCGTGAAGGCGAACGTCCCCGGCCTGGCCGGCGCTGACGTCGAGCTGGCCGTTCGCGCCGCTCTGGCCGGCGTGATCATGAACGCCGCCACGTCGTACTCGACCGCTGGCGGTTCGTACCTCGGCTCGTACGCCACGGCGACGAACAACCTGCTGCTCGACCTGATCACCGACGGCATCCTGACGGCCAACAACGCCTCGGGCATCAACATCTTCACCAGCTACGGCGCTGGTTCGGATCCGACGGCCGGCAAGATCGTCGACCTGACGCCCGCCGCCACCGACATTCTGTCGGGCACGAACGGCAACGACACGTTCATCGGTTCGTGGGGTCAAACGACCACCCTGCAAGCCTCGGACAACATCTCGGCCGGCGGCGGCACCGACGTTCTGCGCGTCGTCACCGACATCAACCCGACCGGCGGCAACAACGCCTTCCCGGCCAACGTCCAGGGCTTCACGGTCGCTGGCGTTGAGGTCGTTGAAGTCCAGGCGCAAAACGCCAACGGCACGACCCTGGGTCTGGAAAACGTCGACGTCGCTCTGACCACGATCCGCTCGAGCTCGTCGAACGCCGCCCTGACGGTGAAGAACGTTGGTCAAGTCGTTGAGCTGCAAATCGCCAACGCCCTGAACAACGCCAACGTCACCGTGGCCTACAAGGCCGCCGCGGTCGCCGGCACCACCGACGTCCAGAAGATCGCTCTGAACGGCAACGCCGTTGGCACGATCAAGGTCGGCGCGAACACCGACAACCTGGCCGGCGCTGGTAACACCGGCATCGAAACGGTCGCCATCACCTCGTCGGGCGCCGCCTCGACGGTGACGGGCATCAACACCGACGCCGCGACCGTCACGGTCTCCGGCGACAAGGCCCTGACGATCACCAACGCTCTGAACAACACCGTGTCGACCATCGACGCGAACACGTTCACGGGCGCTCTGGCTGTGAAGTCGGGCGACGCGGGCGTCCTGACCACCCTGACCGTCACGAGCGGTTCGGGCAGCGACACCCTGGATGTCGGCAACCACACCGGTAAGGCGAACGTCAACGCCGGCGCTGGCGACGACGTCATCACCCTGGGCGCCAACTACACCGGCGACGACACCGTCGCGGGTGGCCTGGGCGCTGATACGGTCGCCGCGACCTCGGTCGGCTCGGTCAACACGGCCAAGACCTTCAACAACACGACCAGCGTCGAGACCCTGGCCTTCACGACCGCCACCAGCGGCACGCTGAACGCCGGCGCCTTCAACGCCACGTCGAACGCGACCGGCACCGGCGCTGCCGCCGCTGGCGTCCTGACCTATGACTTCCAGGACGGCACCAATGGCGGCGTGGTCCTGAACAAGGTCACCGACGCTTCGACCGTGAACCTGAACGCCAAGACCGCGACGACCGGCCTGGCCGGCGCTGACGCCCTGACCGTGACCCACGGTACGGACACGGCCGCTGACTCGCTGAACGTCGTGATCACCACCGACACGTCGGACTACTTCGTCGGCGCTGTCACGACGGGCGACGCTGAAACCCTGAACATCACCGCCAACGACACCAACACGACCGTTACGGACGTGACCGGTACGAAGGTGGACGTGGTGACCATCGCCTCGATCACCGACGGCGACCTGACCACCCTGAACGTTTCGGGCAGCGCGAAGGTTGTTGTGACGGCTCAAGTCACGGCTGGCGCTCTGACCACCGTGAACGCCGGCACCAACACTGGCGGTCTCTCGATCAACATCGACGACGCGGACGACGTTTCGACGGCCACGGCCCAGAACGTCTCGATCACGTCGGGTTCGGGCAACGACGTCATCCAAGTCGGCGGCGCCAACAACTTCGGCGCTTACACGGTTGCTTCGGGCAACGGCGATGACACCATCGTTGTGACCTCGGCCGCTGCCGCGAAGGTGACCCACACCATCACGGCCGGCAACGCCACGGTCGACAGCCCGGTTGACGTCGCTAGCGGCACGATCTTCGTGTCGGGTGGCGCTGACACCAAGACGGTCATCACGGCCGGCACGGGTGGCTGGACTGTCAACACCGCCAGCGCTGGCGGCATCGACAGCATCACGACGGGCGCCGGTAACGACGTCATCAACTCGGGCGCCGGCAACGACACCGTTTCGTCGGGCGCTGGTGACGACGTCATCACCGTCGGCGTGGGCGTTGTCAGCCTCGACGGCGGCGACGGCGACGACACCTTCAACTTCGTCGCTGGTGAGCTGACCTCGGCCGACTCGATCACGGGTGGTCTGGGCGCTGACAAGCTGGTGGTCACGGGTGCGGCCAACATCAACGACTCGGCCTTCAACAACTGGGTCGGCGTTGAGCAACTGAACCTGGACAACAACTCGACCGTCACGATGAACGCCATCGCCAACGCGAAGTCGTTCACCACGGTCAACCTGTCGGGCGGCGTCAATGCCGTGAACCTCGGCGAAGGCTTCACCAACAATCTGACGGTGAACCTGGCTGGTGGCGACGACACCGTGAACGCCACGACCGCTCCGGGCGCCGTGACCGTCAACGGTCTGGCCGCCAACATCGGTGCGAACGACTTCATCACCGGTGGCACCTCGTCCAGCGACGTCCTGAACATCAAGGCTGACAACAGCCGCGCTGATCTGGTGAACCTGCGCGCGGTCGAAACGGTCAACGTCACGGTCGGCGCTGCCGCTACCGACGACGTGATCATCGACCTGAACAGCGACGCCGTGATCGCCGCTAACGGCACGCTGACGGTTTCGGCCGCTGGCCTGACCAACACGGGCGCGACGGCTACGCTCGACGCTTCGGACATCGTCACCAGCACCAAGAAGGTTGTCTTCACCGGCGGCGCCGGCGCTGACACCGTCTACGGTGGTGCGGGCGCTGACTCGATCTCGGGCGGCGGCGGCGCTGACATCCTGTTCGGTGGCGCTGGCGCTGACCAGCTGACCGGTGGCGCTGGTGCTGACCAGTTCACCTACTCGGCCCTGGCTCAGTCGTCCTCGACCACGGCGGACACGATCGTTGACTTCGTCTCGGGCACCGACACGATCGTCGTCAACAATCCGCTGCTGCTCGGCGCGCTGAACTTCGCTGGTAACTTCGACACCTTCGGCGCTGCTCAAGGCGGCACCAAGGAACTCGATGGCATCATCGATTACGTGTACCAAAAAGACACGAACACGCTGTGGATCGACCTGAACGACGACGGCACGCTGAACGGCAACGACCTGCAGATCAAGCTGACGGGCGTCACCGCTCTGAAGGCTGGTGACGTGGTTGGCGGTGCGGTTCTGTCCTCGTCGGCCGTGAGCTTCAGCGGCTCGGTGGTGAGCTACAACGCCACGAAGGCTGGCCTGACGGTCAACGACGTCGTGACGGTCACCGATACCTCGGCGAACCTGCAAGGCGCTCCGCTGTCGGCTCTGCTGGCCGACACGAAGGTCGACAACATCGACTCGACGGAAAACGGCGTGGCCCTGGTGATCACGGCGGCTCAAGAAGCGGTCTCGGCCAACATGGCCAAGCTGCAAGCCGGCGACACGATCACGGTTTCGGACACCACCACGAACATCCAGGCTAGCCTGGCTGCTCTGCTGGCCGACGCCAAGGTCGACAACATCGACTCGACGGAAGCTTCGGCGATCAACATCTCGGTCGCTCAGCGCAACGTCGTGGCGAACATGAACAAGCTGCAAGCTGGTGACACCATCACGGTGGCCGATACCTCGGCCAACATCGGTGGTTCGCTGAGCGCGCTGCTGGCCGACGCCAAGGTCGACAACATCGACTCGACGCAAGACGGCGTGGCGTTCAACGCCTCGGTCGCCAACGTCACCGGTGCTCCGAACCTGGCCAAGCTGCAAGCCGCCGACACGATCAACGTGTTCGACAGCACGGCGAACATCCAAGGTTCGCTGGCCGCTCTGTTCGCCGAAGTTAAGGTCGACACCATCGACTCGACGGAAGACAGCGTCGCCCTGGTCCTCACGGCTGCTCAAGAGCAAGTCGCGGGCAACATGGCCAAGCTGAACACCGGCGACACCGTCACGGTGAACGACACCACGGCCAACATCCAAGCCGTGCTGACCGCCCTGCTGGCTGACACCAAGGTCGACAACATCGACTCGACGGAAAACGCCACGGCGATCACGATCACCAGCGCTCAAGAAGCGGTCGCGGCCAACATGGCCAAGCTGCAAGCTGGCGATACGATCACCGTCGCTGACTCCTCGGCCAACATCCAAACCACGCTGACGGCCCTGATCGCCGACGCCAAGGTCGACAACATCGACTCGACGCAAGACGCGACGGTGTTCAACGCTTCGGTCAACAACATCCTGACGGGTGTTGGTAAGCTGCAAGCCGCCGACACCATCAACGTCTCGGACACCTCGGCGAACATCCAGGCCCAACTGGCCACCCTGTTCGCTGAAGTGAAGGTCGACACCATCGACTCGACGGAAACCGCCGCCCTGACGATCTCGGCTGCTCAAGAAGCGGTCGCGGCCAACATGGCGAAGCTGGTTGCCGGCGACACCATCACGGTGTCGGACACCTCGGCCAACATCAACGGCGCTCTCGCCGCTCTGTTCGCCGACGTGAAGGTCGACAACATCGACTCGACGGAAAACAGCGTCTCGATCGACATCACCGCCGCTCAAGAAGGCGTGGCCGCCAACATGGCCAAGCTGCAAACGGGCGACACGGTGACGGTGGTCGACACCTCGGCCAACATCGGCGCTTCGGTGACCGCTCTGTTCGCCGACACCAAGGTTGACGCGATCAACTCGACCGAAGACGGCGTTGGCTTCAACGTCACCTCGGCTCAAGCGATCGTGGCCGGCAACGTGGCCAAGCTGCAAACCGCTGACACGGTTGTGGTTTCGGACACCTCGGCCAACATCCAGACCAACCTGGCCGCCCTGTTCGCCGAAGCCAAGGTCGACACCATCGACTCGACCGAAGCCACGACGATCAACATCACGGCGGCGCAAGCCACCGTGGCGGGCAACGTCGCCAAGCTGGTCGCCGGTGACACCATCACGGTGGCCGACACGAGCGCCAACATCATCGCCAACCTGACGGCCATCGCGGCTGAAGCCAAGTTCGACGCCCTCAACGCTTCGGACAACGTCTTCAACCTGTCGGCCGCTCAGTTCACCACCCTGACCGGCGGCTTCGCCATCGTCGACGGTGGCGACCTGGTGAAGGTTTCGGCCTCGACCGGTCTGGACATTTTCGACTTCGCCGATGCCCAACTGGGCACCGCTGCGGTCAATCTGGCCTACACCGCTGCTAACCAGTCGAAGACCTTCCTGTTCTCCGACGCGGACGCCAGCACCTCGCTGACGAACGGCGACACGTTCACCTTCGCTTCGGCGCCGGACGTGGTCACGGGCTTCACGACGGGCGGCACCGACAAGGTCGACCTCTCGACCTTCAACGTGGTTCAGGCCGTTGCCGGCGTGACGTTCACCGCCGATGGCGCGGGCGTCGCGGACGGCACCTACCAGATCCTCCGCGGTACCCTGGCTGGTAACGTCTTCACCTACAACGCGGCCGGCGCTGACGCCCTGGTCGTCTGGGACGGCAACGTCACGGGCGGTTCGGTGACGACGGTCGGTACGGTCTTCACGGGCGTGGGCGCGGGCTTCTCCGCCGCCGACATCCTCTAAGACCACTGAGTACCAGAGGGAGCCGGTTCGCCGGCTTCCTCGAACTCCCAAAGATTGGACCCTGTCCCACTTCGGTGGGGCAGGGTTCTTTTTTGCCGTTTCTGCCGCCCAGCTCAGGCCTGGCTCAAGCCGGCCGCGAGCCGCTTTCACGCTCGTTTCGGATTGAACTGCCTGGACGAATGCGCTTGATGGTCCCGGGTTGAGTCATGGGGAAGCGCGGGTCGATGACCTATGCACGGTTCAAGTTGTTCGACGCGGATACGGCGCTGGGCTGGGCCCGGCAGGCCGGCGAGGTCGGTTATATCGACGGCAAGATCTCGGCCACCGGCAAGGCCAAGGACATCAAGAACAACAGGCAGATGACCCATGAGAACGGCGGCGCCGCCGTCCTCTCGCAGATCGAAGAGTTCCTGCTGACCAGCGCTCTGGTCCACGTTCAGGCCTTCCCGAAATACGTGGTCGGCTTGATGATCAACAGCTACGGGCCCGGCGAGACCTATGGCTGGCACGTCGACAATTCGACCATGAACGCCGTCGGCCGCCGCTGCCGGACCGACTTCAGCTTCACCATTGCGCTCAGCCGGTCCGACGCCTACGAGGGCGGCGAACTGCAGTTCTACGAGGGCGAAACGCTGCAGAGCATTCGCCTCGAACTGGGCGAGATGATCCTCTATCCCACCGGCATGCTGCACCAGGTGACACCCGTGACGCGCGGCGAGCGCACCTCGTGCGTGGGCTGGTTCCAGTCCTGGATCCAGGACAACGACGTGCGCCAGGCGCTGACGAAGCTGCGGGCGCTGAACCTGGAATGCGAGCGCCTGGAAGGCTTTCCCAAGGTCATGAGCCTGCGCCAGGGCGAGGCCTTCCACATGCTGTTCCGACGGTTCGCGAGCTGATCATGCAACACAGCTATTTCGAGTTCGACCGTCGCAAGGCCCCGCCGGAAATCCTGCAGCACTCGGCCAATATCCACCTGAGCAGCGCCGGCAAGCTGATCGGCGTCGCCATGTCGGTGCTGGAGAGCCAGGGCTATTTCCAGAAGGGCGGGCTGGAGTTCGGAACTGAGCCTCGGCCGCTGCTGACGCTGTCGTTCCTGGACTTCCTGAGCTGCCAGGACCTCTCCGACCACGCGATCGTCGAGCTGGGCAGCGGACAGTCCACGCTCTACTTCCAGAAGGCGTTCAAGGCCGTCCATTCGTACGAGACCGACGCCAACTGGCTTGAGCAGCTGCGTCCCCGGATCGCGCCGAACGTCTCGCTGACCGGCCTGCCCGTGGAGCAGATCGAGGCGTTGGATTTCGAACTGCCCGCCGCCCAGTGGCTGCTGATCGATTTCGCCGGCAAGCGGACGAAGTTCATCCGCAGCCTGGTGTCCCGCGTCTCGGCCGACCAGCTTCCGGACTATGTCGTGCTGGACAACGCCGAATGGTACCGCAACGGGGCCAAGATCCTGGCTGAGCACGGCTATCAGGAGATCCCGTTCGCGGGCCTGAAGAGCTTCCAGTCATTCGTCTCGGTCACCAGCCTGTTCATCCGCAGGGGCGCGCCACTCTTCCGAGCGAAGGACGTTCTGGACGTTCCCTATACGCGCCCGGTGGATAATCCCTGGGACAGCGAGCTCTGAGGCCGCTTCGCGCCGGCGGCCGATCGCGCCCATGAACATCCTCATCATCCACCAGAACTTCCCCGGCCAGTTCAAGTCGCTGGCGCCGGCCCTGGCGCGCGACGGGCATACGGTGGTGGCGATGACCACCCAGAAGGTCGGGGTCGCCGAATGGCGCGGCGTCAGACTCTATCCTTATGCGACGAAGCGCGGGACGACCCCCGGGGTGCATCCGTGGCTGGCCGACTTCGAGACCAAGACCATCCGGGGCGAGGCCTGTTTCCGCGCCGCCCTGGCGCTGAAGGCCGAAGGCTTCTCGCCCGACGTGATCATCGCCCATCCGGGGTGGGGTGAAAGCCTGTTCCTCAAGGAAGTCTGGCCGCGGGCCCGGCTGGGCGTCTACTGCGAGTTCTTCTATGCCCCGACCGGGGCGGACGTCGGTTTCGATCCGGAATTCCTCGTCGCCGATCCCGGAGACGCCTGCCGGCTGCGCCTGAAGAACCTCAACAGTCTCATGCACTTCCAGGCCGCGGACGCGGGAATCAGCCCGACGCACTGGCAGGCCAGCACCTTCCCCGAACCGTTCCGCGGCCGGATCAGCGTCATCCACGACGGTATCGACACCAACGCGATCGCGCCCGATCCAGCGGCCAGCCTGACCCTGAACGGCGACCTGACCCTGACGCGGGATGATGAGATCATCACCTTCGTCAATCGCAACCTCGAGCCCTATCGCGGCTATCACGTCTTCCTGCGGGCGCTGCCGGAGATCCTGAAGCGGCGACCCCAGGCGCGGGTGCTGATCGTCGGTGGCGATGGGGTCAGCTATGGGGCCAAGGCGCCGGCCGGGGCGAGCTGGAAGGACATCTTCATCGACGAAGTCCGGCCTCGCGTTTCCAACGAGGATTGGGCCCGCGTCCATTTCCTGGGGAACATCGCCTACAAGCACTTCATCCCGCTGCTGCAGCTGTCGCGGGTCCATGTCTACCTGACCTACCCGTTCGTGCTCAGTTGGAGCCTGCTCGAGGCCATGAGCGCGGGCTGCGCGATCGTCGCCAGCGACACCCAGCCGGTGCGCGAGGCGATCGTCCATGACGAGACGGGACGCCTCACGGACTTCTTCGATGTCGCCCGGTTGGCGGACGAGGTCTGCGGTCTATTGGCGGATTCGGCGGCCCGATCGCGTCTGGGGGAGGCGGCGCGGCGTTTCGCCCAGACTCGCTACGATCTCGACACCGTGTGCCTGCCCCGGCAGTTGCAGTGGGTTGAGTCGATGGCGAACTAGATCGGCTGTCGGTCCCGGATTTCGAATCCTTTGGGGAACTTCAAAAGCCGGCCGGTGGCCATGTTTTATCTTGCGGCGTTGAAGAGAAATTCAAAGGCCATGAGTTTCGCCGCATTTTGGCCTTGTTATTTCAGGTTTTGATACACTTTTCCCTTAAGGCGAAAGGCTTCACAACTGACGGGTTACTTATCGGCGGCGGGAATAGGGCGGAGTATTGGTGGCCTTGCGTTTGAACACGGAAAGTGATTTAGCAAGCCACCGCTGCCTCCGTCGCGCGGCCGGGGCGTCGCCAATGTCCTGTCGGGGTGACAGATACGCGCGTCACGTGTAGTCGTTAAGGCTCGAAATGCTGTTCAATCGCTCTGGCGCCAAGCCTACCATTCTGGATCAGGCCGTAAGCGTGACGAAGCCGGCGGTAATCACCGCCATGGTCTTCAGCTTCTTCATCAACATCCTGGCGCTCGTCAGCCCGATGTACATGCTGCAGGTCTATGACCGCGTGCTGTCCAGCCGGAACGTGATGACTTTGGTCGCCCTGACGCTCATCTGCGTCTTCCTGTTCGTTGTTTATGGCTTCCTGGAAGCGCTGCGGACCCAGGTCCTGGTGCGCGGCGGCCTCAAGTTCGACGCCAAGGCGCGCGATCCCATCTTCAAGTCGGTGCTCGACTCGACCCTCACGCGCCGTGGCGCGGGCGGTCAGGCGTTCCGCGACATGGACCAGGTCCGCGAATTCATGACCTCGGGCCTGATCGCGTTCTGCGACGCGCCCTGGACGCCGGTGTTCATCGTGGTCTCGTGGTTCCTGCACCCGTTCTTCGGGATCCTGGCGATCATCAGCTGCATCATCATCTTCGTTCTCGCGGTCATGAACGATCGCGCGACCAAGACCCCGCTGGGCATGGCCACCATGGCCTCGATCGCCGCCCAGAACGACGCCAGCTCGACGCTGCGCAACGCCGAGGTCATGAAGGCCATGGGCATGTGGGGCGGCCTGCAAACCCGCTGGCGCGTGCGTCGTGACGAGCAGGTGGCCTGGCAGGCCGCCGCCAGCGACTCCGGCGGCGCCGTGATGTCGGGCATCAAGGTCTTCCGTCAAATCGTCCAGACTTTGATCCTCGGTGGCGGCGCCTATCTCGCCATCCAGGGCAAGATCTCGCCGGGTTCGATGATCGCCGGCTCGATCCTCGTCGGTCGCGCCCTCGCGCCGATCGAAGGCGCGGTTGGCCAATGGAAAGGCCTGCTCGGCGCTCGTGGCGCTTGGGACCGTCTGCAAACCATGCTGCGCGAGCAGTCCTCGACCGCGGAACACATGCCGCTGCCGGATCCGCGTGGCGTCCTGTCGTGCGAAGCCGCCTCGATCACGCCTCCCGGCGCGCAAACCCCGACGGCCCGTCAGATCAGCTTCCGCGTCGACGTTGGCACTTCGCTGGCCATCGTCGGTCCCAGCGCGGCGGGCAAGTCCTCGCTGATGCGCGGCCTCGTCGGTGTCTGGCCGTGCGTCGCGGGCGTCGTCCGCCTGGACGGCTATGACATCAAGCAATGGGATCCGGAGAAGCTGGGTCGTCACGTCGGCTACCTGCCGCAGGACATCGAGCTGTTCACCGGCACGGTGGCGCAGAACATCGCCCGCTTCACCGAGTACGAGTCCCAGGACGTCATCGACGCGGCCAAGCTGGCCGGCGTCCACGAGATGATCCAGACCCTGCCGGGCGGCTACGACACGCCGATCGGTGAAGGCGGCGCCTCGCTGTCGGGCGGTCAACGTCAACGGATCGCCCTGGCGCGCGCCGTGTTCCGCTTGCCGGCCCTGCTGGTGCTGGACGAGCCGAACGCCAGCCTGGACCAATCGGGCGAAGCCGCCCTGGTCGAGGCCTTCAAGGGCCTCAAGGCTGCCAAGCGGACGGTCATCTACACCACGCACAAGCTCAATCTCCTGGCTCAGGCCGACTACATCATGGTCATCAACCAGGGTGTGATCTCCGACTTCGGCGAGCGCGACCCGATGCTGGCCAAGCTGACGGGAGCGATGCCGCCCCCGACGCCGCCGGCGCCGATCCCGAGTGCTCACTGATCCGCTGACCGAGTTCCAACGGCCGCCCTTCGGGCGCGCCTCTTAGGCCGAAAAATATGCAGCCCCCGAAGATCCAACGTCCCACGGACAACTACAAACGCGTGGCCCGCATTGGCTACGCGATTATCCTCTTCACCTTCGTCGGGTGTCTGGGTTGGGCGGCGTTCGCGCCGCTCGGCAGCGCCGTGATCGCTCAGGGCATCGTTTCGGCCGAGGGCAGCCGCAAGACGGTTCAGCACCTTGAGGGCGGGATTCTCAGCAAGATCCTGGTCCACGAAGGCCAGCGCGTTAAGGCCGGCCAGGTCCTGTTCGAACTGGACGCGACTCAGGTCGACGCCGCCGCCGGCATCACGCGTAGCCAGTACGTGACGTTGAAGGCCATGGAAGCCCGGCTGCTGGCCGAGCGCGACCAACGGGCGACGGTCAGTTTCCCGGCCGATCTCGTCAGCCAGCGGGCCGATCCGGTGGTGGCTCGCGCCCTGGCCGACGAAGAGTCCCAGTTCTACGAGCGCCGGCGGACGATCTCCGGCCAGGTCGATCTGTTCAACGCTCAGCGCGACCAGTTCCAGAGCGAGATCCAGGGCATCGATCGTCAGACCGAAAGCCTGAAGAGCCAGCTCGGCTTCATCCAGGACGAGTTGGGCGACGTCCGCAAGATCTACGACAAGGGCCTGGTGCCGCGTCCGCGCCTGCTGGCGCTGGAGCGTGAGCAGGCCTCGCTGTCGGGCAGCATCGGCCGCCTGGCGGCCGACCGCGCCAAGGCGACGCAAGGCCTGAGCGAAACCCAGCTGAAGATCCGTCAGGTCAAGCAGCAGTTCTACGAAGAGGTCAGCCAGGCCATCGCCGAGACCCGGGTGAAGCTGGCCGAGGTGACCGAGAAGGAAGTCGTGGCGTCCGACGCCCAGCGCCGGATCACCGTCCGGGCGCCGGTCAGCGGCACCGCCCAGAACCTGCGCTTCTTCACCGAAGGCGCGGTCATCCGTCCGGCCGAGCCGATGGTCGAGATCGCGCCGGATAGCGACGCCCTCGTCATCCAGGCCCACTTCCAGCCCACCGACGTGGACAACATCCGTCCGGGGATGGTCACCGAGGTGCGTCTGCCGGCCTTCCACTCGCGTGAAATCCCGATCCTGAACGGCAAGATCGTCTCGATCTCGGGTGACCGCCTGAGCGATCCGGAGGGCAAGGTTGTCTACTTCCTCGGTATCGTGACCGTGGATATCAAGCAGCTGCCGCCCGAACTGCGCTCGAAGGTGACCGCCGGCATGCCCGCTCAGGTCTTCGTGCCGACGAGCAACCGGACGATGCTGCAGTACCTGTTCTCGCCGCTGCGCGACACCCTGCGCACCACCATGCGCGAGGAGTAGGGCAGGCGATTTCAAACGCCTGATTTACAACGCTTTTCGGAAAGCGGCGATCGACCAGCGAAATGTCGTCGGCGCCGCTTTCCAATCGCTTCCAATAGTGTAGTCAGAGCCTTTCTTTCTTACTGGAGTCGATGAGAGCGTGGCGAAGACGGCTTTGATCACCGGGGTCACCGGTCAGGACGGGGCGTACCTCGCCAAGCTGCTGCTGGAGAAGGGCTACAACGTCCACGGCATGCTGCGTCGCTCGGCCTCGGCCGACGTGATCGGTGATCGTCTGCGCTGGATCGGCGTCTATGACGACGTTCAGCTCGAACTGGGCGACCTGCTGGATCCGGGCGGCCTGTCGCGCCTGGTGCGCCGCCTGCAGCCTGACGAAGTCTACAACCTGGCCGCCCAGAGCTTCGTGGGCGCTTCGTGGGACCAGCCCCACCTGACAGGCTCGGTCACCGGCCTGGGCACGACCAACATGCTGGAAGCCGTGCGCCTGGAATGCCCGCAGGCCCGCTTCTATCAGGCCTCGTCGTCCGAGATGTACGGCCTGGTGCAGCACCCGATCCAGTCCGAGAAGACCCCGTTCTATCCGCGCTCGCCGTACGCCGTGGCCAAGATGTACGCCCACTGGATGACGGTGAACTATCGCGAGAGCTTCGGCATGCACGCCTCGGCGGGCATCCTGTTCAACCACGAGAGCCCGCTGCGGGGCATCGAATTCGTGACCCGCAAGGTCACCGACGCCGTGGCGGCCATCAAGCTGGGCCAGCAGAAGACCGTCGACCTGGGCAACCTGGACGCCAAGCGCGACTGGGGCCACGCCAAGGACTACGTCGAGGCCATGTGGATGATGCTGCAGCAGGAGACGCCGGACGACTACGTGGTCGCCACCGGCAAGACCTGGACGGTCCGCGAGATGTGCGAGGTGGCCTTCGCCACCGTCGGCCTGAACTATCAGGACCACATCACCATCAATCCGAAGTTTCTGCGCCCCGCCGAAGTCGAACTGCTGCTGGGCGACCCGACCAAGGCCAAGGAGAAATTGGGCTGGGAGCCCAAGATCACCATGCAAGAGCTGATCGCCGAGATGGTCGAGGCCGATCTCGCTCGCCGGTCCAGGAACTGATGAGCCCAACCCTCGATATCGGGGGCGTCGTCATCATCGGCGGCGGCGGCCACGCCAAGGTGGTCATCGAAAGCCTGCGGGCCTCCGGCAAGACGGTGGCGGCGATCATCGACGCCGATCCGACCCCGCGCGAGGTCCTGGGCGTCCCGGTGGTCGGTGACGACCTGGCCTTGCCCGGCCTGAAAGGGCAGGGGTTTTCCGAACTGTTCGTCGCGATCGGCGACAACCGGCTGCGTGAGAAACTGGGACGCAAGGCCCAGGGTCTCGGCTTCACCCTCGTCAACGCCATCCACCCTTCGGCGATCGTCTCGCCGTCGGCGCGGATCGGCGAGGGCGTGGCGATCATGGCCGGCGTGGCGATCAATGCCGACAGCCGGGTCGGCGATCTATCCATCATCAATACCGGCGCGGTCGTGGATCACGACTGTGACCTGGGCGCGGCCTGCCATCTTGGTCCGGCCTCGGCCCTGGCCGGCGGCGTGACCGTCGGCGAGCGGACCTTCCTCGGCGTCGGCGCGCGGGTCATCCCCGGCGTGACGATCGGGGCGGACACCATCGTCGGCGCCGGCGGCGCCGTGGTCCGTGACCTTCCGGACGCGGTCGTGGCCATCGGGGTGCCCGCCAGGATCAAAGGAGAGCGTTCTTGACCAGTCTTCCGCGTATTTCCGTCGCCGCCCCCAGCCTCGACGGCAATGAGCGCGACTATGTGCTGGAGTGCCTGGACTCGACGTGGATCTCGTCGGCCGGCCGCTTCATCACGGACTTCGAGAAGGCCTTCGCCGACTATTGTGGCGTCAAGCACGCCATTACCTGCAACAACGGCACTACGGCCCTCCACCTGGCCCTGGTGGCCATGGGAATCGGCCCCGGGGATGAGGTGATCATCCCCAGCCTGACCTACATCGCCTCGTGCAACGCGGTGACCTACTGCGGCGGCACGGTCGTGCTGGTCGACAACGACCCGCGCACCTTCAATGTCGATCCGGCCCTGATCGAGGCCAAGATCACGCCGCGCACCAAGGCGATCATGCCCGTGCACCTGTATGGCCAGGTGGCCGACATGGATCCGATCCTGGAGATCGCCAGGAAGCATGGCCTGATGGTCATCGAGGACGCGGCCGAGGCCGTCGGCGCGACCTACAAGGGCAAGATGTCCGGCTCGCTGGGCGACTGCGCCACGTTCAGCTTCTTCGGCAACAAGATCATCACCACCGGCGAAGGCGGGATGATCACGACGAATGACGACGAACTGGCCCGGGTCATGCGCCTGTATCGCAGCCAGGGCATGGATCCGAACCGCCGCTACTGGTTCCCGGTCGTCGGCTTCAACTACCGCATGACCAACATCCAGGCCGCCATCGGCCTGGCCCAGCTGGAACGGGTCGACACCCACCTGGCCGCCCGCGAGCAGGTCGTGGCCTGGTACGAGGAAAAACTGGCGCGCCTGGGCAACCGGGTGATCAAGCCGCACGTCGAGGACACCGGCCGCCATGTGTTCTGGATGTACACCGTGCGTCTGGGCGAGGGCCTGGCCGTCTCGCGCGACCAGGTGATCAAGGACCTGGACGCCCTGGGCGTCGAGAGCCGTCCGGTGTTCCACCCGATGCACGTCATGCCGCCCTATGCCCATCTGGCGAGCGGCGACCTGACCAATGCCGAGCGCTGCGGCGCCGATGGCCTGAACCTGCCCACCCACGCGGGCCTGACCGAGGCCGACATCGACCGTGTCGTCGCCGCGCTCGACCAGGTGCTGGTCTAGCCGATGCGCATCGTCCTGCTGTCCTCGATCGTACCGTTCATCAACGGCGGGGCGCGCTTCATCGTCGAGTGGCTCGAGGAGAAGCTGCTCGAGGCCGGCCATGAGGTCGAACGGTTCTATCTGCCGTTCGTCGACGATCCGAACGAGATCCTGCACCAGATCGCCGCCTGGCGGATGATGGACCTGACCGAGTGGTGCGACCGGGTCATCTGTTTCCGGCCGCCGGCCTATGTGGTGGAGCACCCGAACAAGGTGCTGTGGTTCATCCACCACATCCGCACCTTCTACGACCTGTGGGACACGCCCTATCGCGGCATGCCGGATGACGCCAACATGCGCGCCGTCCGCGATAACCTGCGCGCCCTCGACACGCGCTCGATCGCCGAGTCCCGGGCGGTGTTCACCAATTCCCAGGTGGTCGCCGACCGTCTCAAGAAGTTCAACGGCCTGGACGCCACGCCGCTGTATCCGCCGATCTACCAGCCCGAGCGCTTCAGCCACACGGGCTATGGCGACGAGATCGTCGCCATCTCGCGCCTGGAGCCGCACAAGCGCCAGGCCCTGATGATCCAGGCCATGCAGCATGTGAAGACCGGCGTGAAGCTGCGTCTCGCCGGCACGGCGTCGAGCCCGGAATACGGCCGCCAGCTGGTCCAGATGACCAAGGACCTTGGCGTCGAGGATCGCGTCATTCTCGAAGACCGCTGGATCAGCGAGGACGAGAAGGCGCAGATGCTGAAGGAGGCTCTGGCCATCGCCTACCTGCCCAAGGACGAGGACAGCTACGGCTACCCGTCCCTGGAAGGCGCTCACGCCCGCAAGCCGATCATCACCACCACCGACTCGGGCGGCGTGCTGGAACTGGTCGAGCACGGTCGCAACGGCCTGATCAGCGAGCCGGACGCCAAGGCCCTGGCCGAGCAGTTCGACCGTCTGCACGCCGACAAGAAGGGCGTGGCCAAGATGGGGACCGCGTCCCTGAACCGCCTGGCCGAAATGAAGATCGACTGGAGCACCGTCGTGGAGCGGCTGACCGCATGAAGGTGCTCGTCGTCAACAACGCCGCCCCGTTCCAGCGCGGGGGCGCGGAGGAACTGGCCGACCACCTGGTCCGTCGCCTGAACGCCACGCCCGGCGTCCAGTCCGAACTGGTTCGCATCCCTTTCACCTGGGAGCCGGCCGAGCGCCTGATCGAGGAGATGCTGATCTCCAAGGGCATGCGGCTTTACAATGTCGACCGCGTCATCGGCCTGAAGTTTCCGGCCTATCTGGTCCCGCACCAGGACAAGGTCCTGTGGCTGCTGCATCAGTTCCGCCAGGCCTATGATCTCTCCGAGGCCGGCCAGAGCCACCTCGACTTCGACGACACGGGCAGGGCGGTGAAGGCGGCGATCCGCGCGGCCGATAACGCCTGCTTCGCCGAGTGCAGCAAGATCTACTGCAACTCGCCGGTCACCCAGAACCGCCTGATGAAGTTCAACGGCGTCGGTAGCGAGGTCCTGTACCCGCCGCTGAACGACGGCGAGTTGTTCACCGGCGGCGACTATGGCGACTATGTCTTCGCCGGCGGCCGGGTGGCGGCGGGCAAGCGCCAGCATCTGCTGATCGAGGCTCTGGCCCTGCTGCCGAACGGCCCGCGTTTGGTCATCGCCGGGCCGCCGGAAAACCAGGCCTATGCCGATCGCCTGACCAAGCTGGTCGAGGATCTGGACCTGAAGGATCGCGTCGATCTGCGCTTCGGTTTCCACCCGCGCGCGGACATCGCCCGGTGGGCCAACGGCGCCCTGGCCTGCGCCTACCTGCCCTTCGACGAGGACAGCGTGGGCTATGTGACCATGGAAGCCTTCGCCGCGGGCAAGCCCATGCTGACCGTCACCGACGCCGGCGGTCTGCTGGAGATCGTCAGCACGGACACCGGCGCGGTCGCCGAACCGACGCCGGAGGCCCTGGCCCAGGCGCTTGATCGTTTGACGTCGGACAAGGCGCGGGCGATATCGCTGGGAGGCGCGGCGCGAAAGCTCTGGCGCGATAAGAACGTCACATGGGAAGAGACGGTCCGCCGTCTTCTTGATTAAGCCACAAAGATTGGGTTGAAGGCCGCGTTATGGCCAAGTCCGCCCAGGTTTAGGATATGCGAGTGCTGTCGAAAGTCTTGTCCCTTCGGACGTCCGTAATCGCCTTGGCGCTCGCCATGGCCATGTCCGGTCATGCCGAACGCGCGCACGCCGAGACCCTGGCCGACGCGATCACCGCGGCCTATCAGACCAATCCCAACATCCAGGCCCAGCGCGCGGCGATGCGCGCCCTGGACGAGAACTATGCTCAGGCCCGCGCGGTCTATGGTCCTCAGGCCAGCGCCTCGGTCTCGGAAAACTACGGCTGGAGCAAGCTGAACGGCCGTGTGAGGGGTTCGGAAGCCGCGAGCCAGACGAACCAGCTCTCGATCAGCCAGATCATCTACAGCAACGGCCGCTACGCCTCGCGGCTGGGCGGTGTCGAAGCCCAGATCCGCGCCTCGCGCGAAAGCCTGCGCCGGCTGGAGATGGACCTGCTGGTTCGCGTCACCAACGCCTATGTCTCGGTCCGTCGCGACCGCGAAGTATTCCGGATCGCCCAGGGCGGCGAGGCCTGGCTGCGCAAGCAGTTGCAGGACACCCAGGACAAGTACAGCGTCCGTCAGGTCACCCTGACCGACGTCCAGCAGGCCAAGGCGCGCCTCGCGGGCGCCACCACCCAGCTGACCAACGCCCAGGCCCAGCTCAATGTCAGCGTCGCCTTCTACGCCTCGCTTGTCGGTCACCTGCCGGATACGCTCGAGCCCGAGCCCGACATCGACGACCTGCCCAAGACCCTCGACGAAGCGTTCAACATCGCCGAGGAGTCCAATCCCGTTCTGCTGAGCGCGCTGTATACCGAGAAGGCCTCGCGCCTGGGCGTCTCCGAAGCCAAGGCCCAGCGCCTGTTCTCGATCAGCGCGCGCGCCGACTACCGCAATGGTCCCAGCGCTTCGACATCGGCCAAGGAACCGTTCCGCGAGAGCTCGGTGAGCGCCGGCGTGACGCTGAGCCAGCCGCTCTTCTCCGGCGGTCAACTGGCCGCGGCCGTCCGCCAGTCGGTCGAGGAAAACAACCGCGACAAGCTCCTGATCGAGGACGCGCGCCGCACCATGGTGCTCAACGTCTCGCAGGACTGGGATCAACTGATCTCGGCGCGAACCTCGCTGGTCAGCCTTGAAGAGGAAATGAAGGCCGACACGATCGCCTTCTACGGCGTGCGCGAGGAAGAACGCTTCGCCCTGCGCAGCACCATCGAGGTGCTGAACGCCCAGGCCGAACTGCAGAACGCCCAGATCAACTTCGTGCGTGGCCGCGCCAACGAATATGTCGGCCGGGTGCAACTGCTGGCCCAGGTCGGCACGTTGGAAGTCGGCAACCTGGCGCCGGGCGTCCAGCCCTATGATCCCGAGCGGCACTTCAAGAAGGTCCGCTACAAGGGCATGCTGCCGACGGATCTGGTCGCTCTGACGCTGGACCACATCGCCGCGCCGCTCGTGCCGCCGATGAAGGCCCGCAAGCCCAAGGCCGGCGATACGACGCCGATCCGGCCGCCGTCCTCGGAACTGCCGGCCAGGCCGGTGTCGGCCGACAAGGTTGAGGCGCCCCAGTCGATCCTGGATCTTCCGGCCCTGAGCGACGCGCCGGTGACGACGGCCCCGAAGCCCTAAGTCAGCGGCAGCAGGCCGCGGATCATCCGTAGCCAGGCTTCTCTATCGAACGAGACATGGCGGTTGCGTTTAGTCGCAGCCGCCATTTCCTTGCGTCGGGCCTCGTCGGCGATCAGCCGGGCCAGCTTGACGGCGGCGTCGTCGACATCAGCGTCGGCCCAGCGTCCGGCGCGATAGATGGCGCCGTCGCGTTCCACCCGGACCAGGGTGAAGTCGACCAGCAAGCCCGAGGCCGGGTCCGTGAACTCGACGTTCGAGGACCAGCCGGTGGCCAGGGTCGGCTTGCCCAGCCACATCGCCTCCGCCAGCAGCAGGCCGTAGCCCTCGGAGCGGTGCAGAGACAGGACGATGTCGGCGCTGGCCGTCAGGATCGCCATGTCCTCAGCCGACAGGTTCTGGGCCATCAGCCGGATGGCGGGATCGTCGGCGACGTCGATCCGCAAGGCCTCGAAGGTCTCGGGATAGAGCTCGGCCCCCACGACCTTGCAGAGCAGCAGGGCGGGGCGGTTCGCCGTCGCCTGGGCCTTCTGGAAGGCGCGCAGGCTGGCGCGAGGGTTCTTGCGGTGGGCGGTGGAGCGCAGGTCGAAGGCCATCAGCACCACCACCCGGTCGTCGGGCAGGTCGAAACGGGCGCGATCCGCCGCCGGGCGCGGATTCAGATAGAGGGGGTAGGGGACCGGCGAGACCTTTACCCGGGCCGGAGCGATCTTGCGGACGGCGTCGGCGGCGAAGGCCGACGGGGTCCAGACCTCGTCCACCAGATCGAAGGCCGGCGCCCATTCGGCGGGGGCGTCTTCCAGCTCCCAGGCCCAGTAGCCGATGTGCCGCCGACCCTCGAGGCCGCGCCCCTCGGTCTCGCGCGCCCAGCGCAGCAGTTCGGGAGGATTGATGTGCGAGATCACCACGCCGCGTTCGCCGGCGGCCGGGGGCGGGAAGACGGCCGGCAGCTCGATCGGGAAACCGACCTGGGCCGAGAGGTCCACGGCCCGCGTGGGCAGGCCGGCGTCGGCGAAGCCACGGGCCAGCATGCGGGCGCCTTCTCCCAGGCCGTGAATGGCGCCGTGGAAGCCGATGATGGTGATCGGAAGGGTCGGTGGCAGATTCCCGCGCCTGGCCCGTCGCCGCGCCCGCGACTGGGCCGAGCGCTCCGCGTGGGCCTTCGCCGCGCGGTCCAGAGTCCCGGCCAGGGCCTCAAACGCCGCGCCGGGCGCGCCGACGGTCAGGTGGGCCGCCCGACGCACCGGAGCCGGCAGAGTTCGCCATAGCGCGAGAAGTTTGGACGTCATGGGCGGTCGGGCATGCGGAATCACGCGCCGATCGCGGCGAGCCGTCGACCTATAGCGATTTGCTATGAGCGAGCGCCATCGGAAAGGCGTCCGGGCCCGTTCCGCGAACACGTTCCGCGAACTTGTCAGGGCGGGCGTTTCAATGCAGCAATGCAACCCTTCCTGCGCCGAGAATGAGGGCTTCGTGTCGACTGAGTGGAATGCCGGCTACGTCACCGACGTGAACTACACCTTCGGCTACTATGGGGAGCTCAGCCCGCTCCGCTGCCGGTTGCCCTTGCTGCTGGTCGGTCAGCACGCGCCGAAGATCGAGAATGCCTGCGAGCTGGGCTTCGGCCAGGGGCTTTCGGTGGCGATCCACGCCGCCTCGCAGCCCGGCGTCAACTGGTATGGCACCGACTTCAACCCGTCCCAGGCGGCGTTCGCTTCGGAGCTGGTCCGGCTGTCCGGCGCGGACGCCAAGCTCTATGACGAAGCCTTCGCCGAGTTCTGCAATCGCAAGGATCTGCCGGACTTCGACTTCATCGGCCTGCACGGCATCTGGACCTGGATCTCCGACGAGAACCGCAGCGTGTTGGTCGATTTCGTTCGTCGCAAGCTGCGTCCGGGCGGCGTGCTGTACATCTCCTACAACACCAATCCCGGCTGGGCCGCCCACGCCCCCATCCGCCATCTGATGAAGCGCCATGCCGACGTCATGGGCTCGTCGGGGGCGGGCATCATCTCCACCACCGACGCCGCCCTCGGGTTTATCGAGAAGTTCTTCGAACTCGAACCCGCCTATGCGCGGCTCAATGCCGCCGCAATGGAGCGGTTCAAGCAGATCAAGGGGCAGGACCGGAAGTACCTGGCCCACGAGTACATGAACCGGGACTGGGACCCGATGTACTTCTCGGACCTGGAGAACTGGCTTGGCGACGCCAAGGTCGGCTTCGCCGCTTCGGCCCACGTTCTCGATCATCTCTACGATCTGAGCATGAGCGCCAAACAGGCCGAGTTCATCCAGGCCGTTCCCGATCTGTCGCTGCGTGAAACCCTGCGCGACTTCTGCACCAATCAGCAGTTCCGTCGCGACTACTGGATCCGCGGCGTGCGCAACATGACAGGGCACGAGCAGCTGGCGGCCCTGCGCGAGGAACGCATCGTCCTGACCGCCAGCAAGGAGAGCCTGCCCAAGAAGGTGCGCGGCCCAGGCCGCGAGGCGGGACTGGTCGACGCCGTCTACGACCCGATCTACGAGTTCCTCCTGGACCATAAGCCCCATTCGATCGCGGAGCTGGAGGCCCACCTCGCCGGCAAGGACATCAATTTCGGCAAGCTGACCTCGGCCGTGACCATCCTGTTGGGTCTGGGCGTCATCCAGTCAGTCGCGCCGGCCCAGCATTTCGAGACGGCCAAGCCGCGGGTCCACGCCCTGAACACCGCGATCGCGCAGCGGTCGCTGTCGGTCGGCGACATCGCCTATTTCGCCTCGCCGCTGTTTGGCGGCGGCATCTCGGCGCCGCGTTTCCAGCAACTCTTCTGGCTCAGCAAGCAGAGCGGCGGCAAGACGCCGGCGGATTGGGCCAGCTTCGCGTGGAAGCACCTGTCGGCGCTGAACCAAGCGTTGGTCAAGGACGGCGCGCCTCTGAAGGGCGACGACAATCTGGCCGAGCTCAAGCTGCAGGCCGAGGAATGGGGTAATAGAATCCTGCCGCTCTGGACGGCGCTGGGGATCTAGGGCGCCCGAAACGCACGCGCTTAGCGAGAGCCGGGCTGACGGAACTCGCTGAGCGCCGCTATCGGATCGTGAATCGTCTGGTAACGATTCTCACCTGGATGGAGAGTGATCGCCAAATCTTCAAACGCTTTCTGGCGTAGTTTAAGCCTTGAGAAGTGTAGTTTGAAGGCTGCCGGAAAGTGCGGTCAAAAAATCAATGTTTAGGCCTTGATGCTGGATTAGCGGATCGCGCAGTAAACCTGCTTTGGAGAACTCTATAAATTGAAGAGTCTCCGATGCGCTTCCCGGCGGCCTCGATCGGGGTCCGATATTTCTACGGCGGGCGCGAGAATCTGACGGCCCTGTCGCAATAGCGGAAGTTGCAGTTTGAATTCACGACGAAATGTCGGATTCTCGTAGCAGAGTGGTTGCACACCCCGGCCGGTTAAGGTATGAAGGTGTTGTCTACCCACAAGACTTCCCATTAGCCCCGCCGGAGACCGAGTCACCGGCGGGGCTTATTGCATTTGGGGTCTTGCTGTTGGCGGCCTATGAACGCCGCCCTCGGGGCTGCGTTCCTCCACTCCGGTTTCCTAGATGCGATCTTCCGGCGGTTCTCGGTTCAGGGCCGTGAGGTGTGGGCCGTGGACCACGGGCTGGCGCTCCAGGATCTGGCGAACCTTGCGCACGGCGGCTGAGGCGCTGCTGCGGCGTTGGCGCCAGAGCAGCAGGGCCATGGCTCCGGCGGTGGCCACCAGGAAGGGTATCGGGCCCAGCAGCCAGACAGCGGCGGCCAGGGCGAAATAGTAGGCGCGGACGCCGGCGTTGAAGGCCGACAGGGCCGGATTGAGGATGCCTCCGGTGGCTTCGGCATATTCAGCCAGCACCGGGGGCGGAGCCCACATCGGCGCGGCGCCGATCGCGGCCACGCAGTAGTTCATCTGGCGGATCGCCCAGATGAAGTCGAGCAGGCCGCGGGCCAGGGCCACCAGAACGAGGCCCAGCTTGATCTGGAACATCATCGGCGTGGTCTTGGCCAGGACGGTCAGGCCCTCGACGCTCTTCCAGGCGCTGTCGCCGCCGAACAGCATGCTGCCCGCCGCGGCGATCAGGATCAGGTTCGACGAGGCGAAGAAACTGGCCGAGTTGATCGCGTGGCCCAGCAGCTGGCCGTCCAGCAGGGCGATTTCCCGCACCGCCATCTCCTGCATCCAGCGACGGCGGATCACGGTCATGTCGGCGTTCAGCACGCCGCCGCCCTTGCCCAGCCGCTTGAGCATGGGCTCGTACAGCAGCCAGCAGGCGGCGAAGACGGACAGGACGATGATGTCGAGCAGTTGCATGGGCGAAATCTAGACCGACGCGAAGAGTCGGAAAACCGGCTTAGTTTCTTTCATTGGGCGCACGGCGGGCCGCGAACCGCTGACGTTCGGCCGCCATGCTAGTCCTCGTGAATGAGACTGTTGCGGCCGGTGTCCTTCAGGATGATCGAGCAGATCAGGCCCAAGGTCATCACGCCGGCGACATAGATGTAGAAGGTGCTTTCGATGCCGCCGTGCTTGAAGGCCAGGGCCGCCATTTCGGCCGTTCCGCCGAACAGCACATTGGCCAGGGCGTAGGGCAGGGCGACGCCCAGGGCGCGGATCTCGGCCGGAAACATCTCGGCCTTCACCACGGCGCTGATCGAGGTGTAGCAGGACTGGAAAGCCATGCCGGCCAGGATCAGCCACAGGGCGCCGGTCACCGAGGTGGCGTGGCTGATGCCGGTCATGATCGGCCAGATCGTGAGGGCGCCCCCGCCGAAGGCCAGAATCAGCATCGGCTTGCGGCCGAACTTGTCCGAGAGCCAGCCGGCCAGGGGCTGGGCCAGCATGAAGCCGATCAGGCTGAGCGCGCTGACTTCCGAGGCCTGGGCCTTGGTGAAGCCGGCCGTGTTGACCAGGAACTTCTGCATGTAGGTCGTGTAGACATAGAAGGTCAGCGAGCCGCCGGCCGTCAGGCCCATGATCAGCAGGCTCTCGCGCGGGTGGCGACGGATCAGCGGCACGATCAGCGAGACGAAGAACAGCACCAGGAACACCGCCGCGGCGATCTGGCCGGGCCGGGCCCAGGGACCGGTGGTGACGCCCGCGACGCCGGCGATCACGGTCAGCGCCAGGAGGGCGGCGGCGCTGGCGACCTGGCCGCGCGACAGGGTTTCGCGCTGGGCGGGCCGCTTGAAGGCGATGCTCTCGTCCAGGCCTCGCCGGATCCAGAAGACGACCACGGCCAGCAGGGCGCCGATCACGAAGGGCACGCGCCAGCCCCACGCCTTCAGGTCGGCCTCGGGCAGGCAGCGCTGCAGCACGATCAGGACGCCCAGGGCCAGCAACTGGCCGGCGATCAGGGTCACGTAGTGGAAGCTGGACCAGAAGCCCCGGCGGGCCTTGCCGGCCATCTCGCTCATATAGGTGGCGCTGGCCCCGTATTCGCCGCCCACCGACAGGCCTTGCAGGACGCGCGCGAACAGCAGAATGGCCGGGGCCCAGAGGCCGATGGTCGCGAAGCCGGGCGTGAGGGCGATGATCAGCGCGCCGCCGCACATCAGGGCCACCGAGGCCGACAGGGCCGCGCGGCGACCGGCGTGGTCGGCGTACATCCCCATCAGCCAGGCGCCGATCGGTCGGGCGACGAAGCCGAGGAAAAACACAGCCGCGGCCTGCAACAGCTGCACGGTCTGGTCGCCCTTGGGGAAGAAGGCGGGCGCGAAATAGAGGGTGAAGGCAGCGTAGGCGAACCAGTCGTACCATTCGACCAGGTTGCCGGCGGAGCCGCCTAGAATGGCCTTGGCCCGAGCCAGAGGCGAGAGGCGCGCGGCCTCGGCGGTCGCCGTCATGTAATCTCCCCACCCGTTTCGGAGGGGGAGATTAGGCGAACGCCGTTCTAGGGCAAAGGGGCTAAGCTAGATCCGACCGAGCAGGACCAGAATGATCAGGATGACCAGGATCAGGCCCAGGCCCCCGCTGGGGAAATAGCCCCACGAACGGCTGTGGCCCCAGGTCGGCAGAGCGCCGATCAGGGCCAGGATCAAGATGATGATGAGGATCGTGCCAAGCATGGTCCGAAAGTCCTTGAAGCCCGCGTTCGCCACCACGGCGCCGCTGGGGTCATGCTCTCGGAATTCGCGGCGGCGCTTGTCGGTTCCGCGCGGTTTGGTTCCCGCCGGGCGTCAAGATCTCGCGTTTTTCCCGGCGCTAGGCGGGCGTGTCCCCAGCCTTGCGCATGCGGAATGCCCATAGCGCGCCGATCACGCCGCCCTTCACCCGAGGCAGCAGGAGCAGGGTGAGCGCGGCCAGCGGGATAAGGGTCAGGGGCGCGACCAGCATGGGTGATGCCTCCCAGATCCAACGGAAGAACAACAGCGGGGCCACGACCAGGTGACCGATCAGCAGGATCGTGAAATAGGCCGGGCCGTCGTCGGCCGGATAGCACGCCAGCTCGTGGCCGCAGGCCTCGCACTCGGGATCGACCTTCAGATAGCGCATGTACAGGCGACCGTCGCCGCAGTTGGGGCAACGGTGCAGCAGGCCGCGCTTGAGGCCGGTAAGCAGGGGGGAAGCGGGCGGGGACGCTGGTGGGAACTCGGACATGGCGCTCATATGCGCCTTCGAGCGCGGCAAGAAAAGGGCGACCTGCCGTCGCACGGCGACGTTTTGTCCATGGTGTCGGTAAGTAACGGTCAACCCAGTTTCAGATTTGACCTAGGTCAAGCCGTGCAAACGATGTCCGTTCGAACTTATCGATCGATCCTGGTTAATGAAGGATGTTTTTAGACCGGCGTTCCTGGATCCTGGATCCTCGATCTGAGGTCTATGGAACTCGTCGGATGCTTCTACGTTGATCGTCGGAACTCAAGAAGGCGAGAGCCCAGATGGCGATCCAGCATCCCGAGCCCCCCGAAGAGGCGACGCCGCCGCGAAAGGGGGCCGCCGCTTCGAAGGCCGAGCACGCCGTCCGTCACGCGCCCGAAGGCGCCGTCGCCGCGCATGAGAAGCGAGCGATCGGCGCGGAGACGTCGCGTGAGGAAGACGCCTAGAGCCTTCTAGTTCTTGGCGTCGCGCGCGGCGCCGGCGACGGCTTTACCGGCGGCCGATACGTCGCGCCCCGCGCCTTCGATGGTGTTGCAAGCCGAAACCAGCAAGGCGGCCGCGGCGGCGGCGAGGACGATGATCTTGCGCATGAATGTAAGCTCCACCTGTTAGGCGGCGGGACCTTAGCCATGGCGCGCGCCGAGCTTCAAGAGCTCGGCGCGGCGGCTCATGCTCAGCGGACGCGGCGGACCGAGCTGTAGCGGTCGTTCTGCTTCTTGGGCAGGCTCGCCGTATCGTAGTCGTAGCGCCAGCATTTGCCCTGATAGTAGGCGTGCTCGCAGAATTCCCACGACCCGCGCTGAAGGCGCATCGACGAGACGCGGTCATTGAAGCCGAGGCGCGACAGGTCCGGCTCGTCGCCGCGTAGCGGACGGGCCTCGCCGCGGAAGCCGTCGTGCTCGAACAGGACGACCTCACCGCCCCAGCGGCCGTCGCGACGGTCGTCACGTCGATCATAGCCGTCGCGACGGTCGCGGTCGTAGTGGCGGTCCTGAGCGACCGCGCCGCCGGCCATCAGGGCGATGGACCCGCAGATGATCAGGAAAGCGGACTTGCGCATGGGAAGATCTCCTTAGCGGACTTTGCGGATCGAGCTGATCTGGTCGTTCCATTCGCGCGGCAGGATCGCCTGGTCAGCGTCGAGGCGGCTGCAGCGGCCCTGGTAGTTGGCGTGTTCGCAGATCTCCCACCGGCCGCCGCGGCCGATCTGGATGGACGACGCCTTGTCGTTGAACTTGACCGCGCCGAGGTCCGGCATGTCGCCGATCACCTCGTAGGGGCGACCCTGATAGTGGGGATCCTCGAACATCACGACGCCACCGCCACCGCCACCGCCACCGCCGGGACGGCCGCCGCCGCCATTGTTCCAGCCGCCGCCATTGTTGCCGCCATTGTTCCAGCCGCCGCCGCCGCCACCGCCGCCGCCGCTCCAGCCGACGCATTGCAGGCGACCGTCACGGTTCTCCAGGCCCTGGCTGCCGCAGTCGCGGGTGCGGGCGCTTGTCCAGTTCCAGCTGCCGCGTCCCGTCTGGCACAGGGCCCAGACCTGACCGTTGTAGGCGGTGATCTCGCGGCACGAGCGCGTATAGGAACCGCGCGGCGGTTCGTCGTACTGGCCGTTCCAGCTCGGCGCCTGGGCCGAGGCGGCCCCGGCCAGCGTCAGGACGGACACGGATAAGGCCATCAGGCCGAAGGTCTTGCGCATCAGAATTCCCCACCTGGAGTTCGTTGTCGAAACCGAGCTAGCCGTCTCCCAACTGAACGGCGCCTGAACAGCGAAGCTTTTTAGCGATCAACGGTCTCCGGGGCGATAGTCCACCTTTACGTGTCCCTTCAGCTGTTCCTCGGTGAACCAGACCGGCTTGGTTTTCATGGCCACGAAGAGCGGGGTCTGGTCGGCGTAGTGGGGCGACTTGGCGTCCAAGGTGGCCGAGCCGAACTGGTGGATGCTCTCCGAATGGAGCGTCCCGGCTTTGTCCCAGGTCACGAACATCACGAAGGTGTCGCCCCCGTCGGCCGTGGTGGTGCCGTCGTCCTGGGGCGTGCCCCACACCGAGCGATAGGTGTCGGCCGCGCCGTCGATGGGCAGGTTCACGGTTCCGCGCCGGATGCGGTTGACCTCGCCCCACTCGGGGTCGAGCCGGCCGAAGTGGGTTTTCAGCGTGGTGATCGCCGCGCGCAGGCTGTCGATCGGCGGCGGGGCCGGATCGCCGTTGGAGCGGGCGAACAGGATGGTCTGGGTCATCAGAGCCGCCAGGGCCGCGCCGCGATCGTGGACGTCGGCCTTCTTGTCCCAGGTGCGAAGGATGGCCTGGGCCTTGGCGAGGTCGGCGTCGCCCTTGGGATCGACCGCCAGCACCTCGCGGACCATCGCCATGACGCTGGAGCGGTCGCTGAACGCCACGTCGAACTTGTGGGTCCGGAAGCTGGCGTCGGTGATGGCGTGGTCGGTCCCGAAGGTCTCCAGCGCCCGCCAGGCGCGGTTGGTCATGTTGCTCTGCAGGCCCATCGAGGCCGGGAAGTCGGCGGGCTTGAGGTTGTCGGCGTCTTCGCTGGCCCGGAACGGCGTGTTGTTGGAGTTGAACACCAGGCCCGACTTCGGATTCCACAGCTGCGGGCTCTGGTCGACCGGGCGATAGCCGTTCCAGACAAGGTCGGAGCGGTCGCCGGGCAAGATCCCGGCCCAGTCGGCGGCGACGGTGCGGTTCGGATACTGGCCGTTGTGGACGAAGCCGATGTTCCCGGCCGCGTCGGCATAGACGTAGTTCAGGCTGGGAATGGCGTGGGTGGCGATGGCCGCCCGCCACTCGTCCATGGTCCGGGCCCGGTTCAGGCGCCAGTACTGCAGCGGCTGGCGCCATTCGCCCATCCCGGCATAGCGGACGGCGAAGACGCCGTGATCGGTCTCCAGCACCGGCCCGTGGACCGAGCGCAGCACCGCCTTCTTCACCGGCAGGACGATCGCCCCCAGCAGCTTCACGCGCAGGGTGACATAGCGCTTGTCGAAGTCCTTCCACTGGCCGTCCAGGCGGTACTGGTTCTTGTTCGCGGGGTTGATCGTCAGCCGATAGATGTCGACCAGGTCCGGCTTGGAGACCGTATTGGCCCAGCCCAGGGTGGCGTTGTGGCCGTGCAACATGAACGGCGCGCCGGGGAAGAAGCCGCCGGCCACATGCCAGCCCTGACCGCTCTCGACCACGGCCTCGTACCAGGCGACCGGGCCGGTATAGGGCTGGTGCGAATTGACCAGCAGGCGCGTGGCGCCATCGACGCTGCGCGAGGGCGCGGTGGCCAGGCCGTTGGAGCCCTTCGGCGGTGTTCCTTTCGTGGCCGGAGCCGTCAAGCGGCGCAGCTCTCCGTCCAGGCCGTAGAAGAACGGCTGCTTGAAGACGAAGCCGGCCTGAACATCCTTTCCCGTCAGCGGCAGGAAGCCCGGCTTGACCTGCTCGGGGTGCTTGGCGGCATAGACGCTGACCCCGTCGGCATAGGCCTCCATCAGCTTGCGCAGGTCGGCCGGCAGCTCGGCATAGTGCTTGTCGACGGTCGGCCAGACGTCGAGCAGGGCGGCGACATAGTCGGTCGGCGCGGCCTTGACGCCCTTGCTGCGGGCCAGGACGCCCCGCGTGGCCAGCACCACGTCCTGCAGGGTGGCGAAGTCGTCCTCGCTCTGGGCGTAGGCCAAGCCGAAGGCGGCGTCGGCGTCCGTGCGCCCCAGGATGTGCGGCACGCCCCAGTCGTCGCGGCGGATGCGGACGTCATAGGCCTTGGCCTTGTCCAGCAGGACCTGGCGATCCGGCGCCTTGGGCAAGCTGGCGCGATCGATGACGATCAGCGTCGCGGCCGCCAGCACCACGAGCGCCAGCAAGGCGCCGATCCCACGCAGAACCCACCTCATCCAAGCCTCCCCGGTCGTCTATTTATTATCGGCGATCATGCGTGGCGGGTTTGGTCGAGGAAAGAGCCGCGTTCGACGAAACCTTGCTGAAACTTCATGATAACGCCGTTCGCCGAGCGCGCCGGGCCTGCTACGACAAGCGCCACAACAAGGAGGAGGCGCGCTCATGGCTCGCAAGCATGTGGTTTCGGTTCTGGCTGTTCTGGCGCTCAGTGTCGGCGGGGCGGCGTTCGCCGAGGTTCCCGCCAACATCGTCAAGGCCCTGGCCGATCCGTCGCGTCCAGCCGCCGATACGGCCCGCGACGCGGGGCGTCATCCGGGCGAGATCCTGGCCCTGGCCGAGGTCAAGTCGGGCGACACCGTCGTCGACTACGTGATGGGCGGCGGCTACTTCACGCGCATCCTGTCGAAGGCGGTCGGTCCCAAGGGTACGGTCTACGCCTATCAGCCGGCCGAGTTCATCAAGTTCATGCCCAAGTACGGGGAGGACCTGAAGAACACCACGGCGGCTCTGTCCAACAGCAAGCCGATGGACGGCCCGATGACGGCGCTGGACCTGCCCGACAATGTCGACACGGTGATCACCGTCCAGAACTATCACGACATGCACCTGAAGCCGTTCCCGGTGGACACGGCCGCCAAGGCCAATGCCGAGATCTTCAAGTCGCTGAAGCCGGGCGGCGTCTTCCTGGTCATCGACCACGCCGCCGTCGCCGGCTCGGGCGTCACCGCCGCCGATACCCTGCACCGCATCGACATCGCCGCCGTGAAGAGCGAGGTCGAGGCCGCCGGCTTCAAGCTGGAGTCCGAGAGCAAGCTGCTGGCCAGCAGCGCGGATCCGCACACGGCCAGCGTCTTTGACCCGAGCATTCGCGGCAAGACGGATCAGTTCATCCTGAAGTTCCGCAAGCCGAAGTAGGGCGCGAAAACCTCAAAAGCCGTGTCATCCCGGGCGGCGAAGCCGACCCGGGACCCAGGGGCCAAGCGCTGTGCGGCGGCCCCTGGGGCCCGGCTCTCCGCTACGCTGCGGCCGGGATGACGCGTTGTTTTGCGTCAGACTGTAGAGCCTAGGACGCCCGCGCCTCCGCGCCCATGAACACCACCTGCGCGCCCTTGTTCACCGCCGAGCCCAGCTCGGCCGCGTCCCAGTTGGTCAGGCGCACGCAGCCGTGCGAGGCGCGCTTGTTGACCAGCTTGGGATCCGGCGTGCCGTGGATGCCGTAGGTGTCCTTGGTCAGGTCGATCCAGGTCGAGCCGACCGGGTTGTTCGGCCCCGCCTTGATGGTCAGCTTGCCCTTGGGCTTGCCGAAGGTCAGACGGGTGGGGTCATAGGTGTAGGTCGGGCGGGGCGCCAGGGTGCGCACGGCCCACTCGCCGGCCGGGGCGGGGCGTTCCGTGCTGCCGACCGTGGCCGGATAGACCGCCAGTTCGACGCCGTCCTTGTCGAAGGCGCGGACCTGGCCCAGGGCCTTGTCGATCTCGATGCGATCGACCTTGCGATCCAGCGTGTCCGCGCCGGCCGCCGTCACCACGATCGTCGTCCCCGCCGCGCTGAAGTCGACGCCCGGATTGAGCGCCTGCAGCAGGGCCTCGTCCATGTGGAAGCGCTCGGCCAGCATCTCCAGCGGGGTCTGGTAGTTCAGGGCCGGCAGGGCGGCCATGGCCTCGTAGTCGTCCTTCGGGATGGCGGGCGAGAACGGCCCGGCCGCGTCCTGGGGCGTGATCTGGTAGTCGACCAGCACCGCGCCGCCGTCACCCGCGGCCAGGGTGTCCAGCAGTTCCTTGGTCACCTCGCCATCGGCCGTGAGGCTGCGCGAAGCCTGGAAGGCCTGGATCGCCAGCTTCAGGTTGGTCCCATCGCGACCATCGATGACGCCGGGCGAGAAGTGGGCGCGATCCAGCAGGGTCTGGACGCGGACCAGAACATTGCGGCGCGTATCGGGTGTCGCCGACTCGAAGCTCGCCGCGTTGATCGCCTGGGCGATCGGGGAGGCCGCGGCGATGGCCGGCGGCGCAGCGACCACCGGCGGTGGGGTTTCGGTCTTCTCCACGGTCTTGGCGGGGGCGGGTTTCGCCGGCGGAGTATCGTCGCAAGCCGCAAGGACCAGGACGGCGAGCAGAGCGAAGCGGGAAACCAGACCGGTCATGCATACTCCAGGCGGGGCAAAGGGCGGGGGGCAAAGGGCGGGGGCCAAAGGGCGGGGGAACGAGTCTCCCGTCTCAAGGCTTGAGCCATGGCGAAGTTCCGTAGGATGCGAGGATCGGTTTGAAGGCGCTGCGTCGTCTGTTGTGGGGTCTGGGTCTGCTGGCGGTCGCCATCGGCGGCTTCTGGCTTTGGGTGATCTGGCCGCCGATGGGCTCGGGCGCCGGCGCCTCACGGCAGCCGGCCCAGCCGCGTGACCAGGCCGCCTTCCTGCCTCCGCAGCACGTGCCGTCAATCGATCCGCCCTCGTCGTCACCGGCCCTGGCGGGCGCGCCCGAGGCCTGTGACGGGGCCGATGCGCCGGACAGCGCCGCCGCCGTCAACGCCGCCTCTTTGGCGACCATGGTCTGGGCGCCGTTTGGAAAGGAAGAGACGGGCTGGGAGACCTACGCCCCGCGCATCGCCGCCGAGATCGGTACGACCTGCGCGCCGGGCTCGAACGGCTTCGCCTCGGCCCTGGCGCGATGGCAGCGCGGGCGCGGCCAGCAGCCCACCGGCGTCGTCGAACCCGTCGTCTTCGCCGCCATGCTGACGCGCTGGCACCTAGCGCGGCCGTTCGTGCGGGTGAACCGCGAGGGGGTCTGCCCCGGCGCGCCGCCCGAGGCCAATCTCAGCTTGGCCGATCCCAAGGAGAGCTACGGCGGCAAGGCCGTCCGCCTGCGGCCCGGCGCGCTGGAGGCCTATCGCCGGATGGTGGGCGAGGCGAGGGCGGCCGGGGTGCTGCGTCGACCCGAGGCGCTGACCATCTTCTCCGGCTTCCGCGCTCCGGACGCCGACGCCCAGCGCTGCGCCCGGGACAACAACTGCCAGGGCCTGATCCGCACCATCTGCTCGGCGCACCGCACCGGCCTGGCCATGGACGTCTTCATCGAGGCCGCGCCGGGCTTTGGGCCGGACTCGTCGGCCGACGCCAATCGGCTGGCGATGGCGCGCTCGCCGCTCTATCGCTGGATGGTCGTCAACGCCGGCCGGTTCGGCTTCGTCAACTATGCCTACGAGCCCTGGCACTGGGAGTGGACAGGCGAGCCGCTGCTGCCCGGCGTGCCCATTTCCAGCCTGCCCAAAGCGGGCTCGGAGCCTCGCCCCGAAACCCTCAAGGAACCTCCGGAAGGCTCCACTTCGAAAACGCCGGCCGCTGCTTCAGGCGTTCGTAATAGGCCATGAGGGCGGGCCACTCTTCGCGTTCGATCGGGCTGTACAGCCAGCGATGCACCGACAGGCCCAGCACGATGTCGGCCAGGGTGAAATGGTCGCCGGCCACATAGGCGCCGGTATCGACCAACCGCGCGTCCAGCAGGCCCATCGCCGTGTTCCAGGCTGTGACGCTGGCCTCGATCTGCTTGGGATCCTCGAAACCGGGGAACTTTCGCACCAGGCCCGCGAAGGCGTAGCGCCAGGCGGTATTCAGCTCGGTGGCCTGCCAGTCCATCCACTGATCGACCAGGCCTCGCCGGCGGCGGTCGCCGGAGAACAGCGGCGTATCGGACGCCACATAGCGGCAGATGGCGTTGCTCTCCCAGATCGGGCCGTCCTCGTCGATCAGGACCGGCACCAAGGCGTTGGGGTTCCACTGCAGGAACTTGGGGTCGTTGGTGGGCGCATAACCCGCGCCCCAGTCCTCGCGCTCGTAGGCCAGTTCCAGCTCGTCCAGGGTCCAGAGGACCTTGCGGACGTTGATGGAGGAGGTTCGGCCGAGGACCTTGGGGATCGTCAACGGGTCATCCAGGGCCGGGACTTGCCCGTCGGCGCGACGGCGCTGGCGCGCTCGACCTTCCCGGTCGAGGCCTTCGCGCCATGGCCGTGCTTGCCTTGGGCGGCCTTCTTCAGGCGCAGAGCGCGCTGCATCGGCGTTTCATCGGCCGGGATGTCGGTTTTATCGGTCATAGGGGCGATGTAGGCCTCGAATGGCGCCTTGAGAAGGCCGCGCTTCAACGTCAGTCTGGAAAGATGTCGTTCCGCCGTTCGGTTCCCGTCCTGATCGCCGTCGCCGCCCTGTCGGCGTCGTCCGCCTGGGCCCAGAGCAAGCCCGTCGCCCAGAGCGAGCCGAAGGACGAGCCCAACGCCGTTTCGCCGGTGCTGATCCTGCCGCCGACCCTGCCGCCCAATGTGGTGTCGTCCTATCCGGCCCAGGACGAGACGGTGGCGCCGGGCGTGCTGATCCTGAAGGTCGCCTTCGACCAGCAGATGGCGCCCACCGCCTGGAACTACGCCCCCGCGCCGGGCGCCGAGCCGATGGATTGCGTGAAGACGCCCCGGCTGTTGCCCGACCAGAAGACCTTCGTCCTGCTGTGCCGGGTGCTGTCCAACAAGACCTATGGCGTGACCTTCAACGCCGAGCGCAGCGGCGGCTTCGCCAATCTCGGCGACAACCCGGCCAAGACGGCGGCCCTGACCTTCAAGGTCGATTCCGAATACCCGATCACCACCGTCCGCCGGGCCATGGAGGCGGCCAAGCTGCTGCCCGACCAGATGCCGGTGCAGGACGCCCCGATGGCCGTGGCCTCGGGGGCGAGCCGCTAACCTATACTCAAGCTTGTGGCGCCGAAGGGCGCGGCTCGGCATCATCCTCCGATGACGGGAGAATCGAGCGCGCGGGACTGGTCGGGAGCCGACCTGGCGGTGGTGGTGGGCGACTATGTGGCCCAGCTGGAAAAGACGCTCGCCGGCAAGCCCGTCGACCGCGCCAGCCACGACCGCACCGTCCGCTTCGTCACCGGCAAGGCGGACATGCCGATCATCTGGAAGCAGGGGGAGATCTCGGCGGTGCTGTCGCTGATCGGCCTGCCGCCGCTGAGAGACCAGCCGCCGCGCTGGTCCTACGACCACGCCCTGGTCGAGGCCGTCGAGGAGCAGCTGGCCGCCAAGCCCGCCCTGCTGGCCGCCGCCATTCGTCCCGCCGCCCTGTTCGCCGCGCCGCCGGCCGTCGCCTTGCTCGAGACCGCGCCGCCCAAGCCCATGTCGATGGACGACCGCCTGATCCGCGTCGCCCAGCGCTTCGACATGTGGCGGCGCGAGGCCGAGGACCGCTTCTTGCGGGAACTGGGTGTAGCCAGCGTCGTCGCGCACGAGGCCCGTTGGCTCACGGGCCGTGGTCGCGCCGATCTGGCCGCCAAGGTTCGTCCAGCGGGCGCCGGCGACCCCGATGGCTGCGACGCCATCGGCTTCGGCCTGGACGAGGCCCCGCGCCTGATCGCGGTCAAGACCACGCTCGGCGCCGAGTGCGCGCCGTTCGGCCTGAGCTCCGCCGAGTTCGAGTTGGCCCAAGCCCGTCCGGAAGCCTTCCGCATCCGCCGCGTCTACGACCTGATGGGCGAGGCGCGGTTCTACCGGCTGAAGCCGCCTTTCGTCTAAGACCCCTTGGCGGGTAGACGCTCCTGGCGCCTAGAGGCCTTTGGGCAGTTTGATGCTGTAGATGAGGGACACGCCCTGGTTCGTGGCGGCCTGGGCAAGCTGATTGGTGTTCGACTGGGCCGCCGTGGCGTTCTGCGCCGCGTTGGCCAGCGCCTGGCTGGTGGCGATGTAGAGGCTGCCCATCGCCATCGCCGGGGCTGAGCCCAGCATCTCGACATTGGCTTGGGTGACGGCGTCGGTGATCTTTGAATTGACGAGGGTCGGGAAGGCCATGGGATCTCTCACGTTGGAGGGGAACGCACGACTCACTGGCGCGGGAACGAGGCCCGCAGGCGAAATTGGCGACCAAGTGCGTTAGCGAAACGTGTGTTTTTCGGCGATTGTTCCCAAGGTTGTCGGGCTGAAGTTTTCGGCGCGTGTTCTAGGACGAGCTGACGGCGGCCAAAAGAAAAGGCGCTGGCCTTTCGACCAGCGCCAGTGCGCCTTGGAGGGGATCCAAGATCTAGAAGACGGCCCTAGAACACGTACGAGGCGCCGAAGAAGAACTGGCGGCCCGTGGTGCTGAACACCCGCTGCGAGCGACGCTGCTTGCCGCTCCACTGGTCGGCTTCCTGGTTGGTCAGGTTCAGGGCGTCGAAGGTCAGCTTCAGCTTGTCGGTCAGCTTGTACGAGACCGAGGCGTCGATGTTGGTCGTCGCATAGCTGCCGTTGGCGTCCGGCACTTCGGACTTGAAGGGCAGGGCCGTCAGGTACTCGTCGCGATAGGCCACCGAGACGCGGGCCGAGAGCTTTTCGTCCTCGTAGTACACCGTGGCGTTCACCGAGTGCGGCGAGACGTTCAGGAACTGGTCGTGGATCTGCGTCGCCGGGGTCGTGGCCGTGCCGGTCGACAGGTAGTAGAGCACCGAGCTGTCGACATAGGTGTAGTTGACCATCGAGCCCATGTTGTTGAACGGCGCGGGCAGGAACTTGAACGGCTGCTGGTAGTTCAGCTCGATGCCGCGGATATAGCCGCCCTGGGTGTTACGCGAACGGGTCACCAGGTACGGGGTATTGGCGTCCTGGCCGGCGGGCAACAGACCCAGCGGCAGGCCGGTGTTGCCATAGGCCTCGGTGGTGGCGATCGTCTGGATCGAGCTCTCGATCTCCTTGTCGAACGCCGTGGCGCTCAGGATCACGCCCTCGCTCGGGTACCATTCCAGGCTGAAGTCGTAGTTCTTGGCGCGATAGGGATCCAGGAACGGGTTGCCGATCGTGGCCGACTGGGCGCCGAAGGTGGTGTTGACCGAGCCGCCGGGCGTCAGGTTGCCGAAGCTGGGACGGGCCATGACCCGGGCCGCGGCGAAGCGGGCGACCAGGTTCTCGCGCACGTCCAGGGCCAGGTTCAGCGACGGCAGCCAGTCGCTGTACTTGTTGTTGACCGTGATCTGCGAGGTCAGCGACGTGTAGCCGGTGGCGTCCAGGTCGGTCTTCACATAGCGCAGGCCGGCGTTGCCGCGCAGGCGGTGGCCGCTGAGGATCTCGCTGTCGAAGTCGACCTGCAGGTAGGCGGCGGTGTCCTTCTCCTGGACCGCGCGGTTGTTCCCCAGGGCCGAATTGATGGCCAGGGTGAAGTCGCCGTACTTGTTCGAGCAGTTGCAGAGCAGGCCGAGCTTGTCGATGTAGGCCGAGACGTCCGGCACCACCCAGCTGGTCACAGAGCCGGTCGGCAGGTTCAGCTGCTTGCCAAAGCCCGTGACCACGTGGTTCAGCGGGGCCGAGCCAGGGAAGTCGGCGGCGAAATTGGCGAAGTTGAACGGGATGGTGCCCGTCGCCGTCACCGCCGTCGGGCCGTTGTTGCCATAGAGGCGCTGGACCTGCTTGGTCTGGAAGTCGAACGACTTCAGCGACACGCCGCCCTTCACGGTGAAGATGTCGGTGAGGCGGTACTTGGCGTCGGCCTGGGCGGTGGTCAGGGTGTTGAACACCGCGGCCTTGACCACGCGGATGTCGGGCGTCAGGCCCGTGCCGGCGTTGGTGAAGGTGACATTGGCCGGATTGGCGACGTCGTAGCCGTAGTTGATCAGCGGCCGGCGCGCGTCCTCGCGGGAATCCCAGGTGTAGCCGGCCTTGTTGAAGCCGTCATAGGACATCAGGACGTCCCAGGGCTGCTTGAAGTCCGATCCCGAGTGGCCGACCTTCACCCGACCGCTCAGGCGATCGTTGAAGCGGTGGTCGAGGGTCAGGCCGATCTGGTGCGTCTTGGTGGTGGTGACGCTCTTTTCCTCGATGTGCTTGATGTCGACATTGTTGATCTTCATGTAGTCGACCTGGCCGCTGGGCAGCACGTGGACGTCCATGATCTGGGCGTCGACCCGGCCGGCGAACAGCGGGAAGGCCGCGCTGGCGCCGTTGACGTTGCGGTTCAGCGAGGCGTTCGACAGGGCGTAGTCGGTGCGGTCCTGGTCGAACTTCGAATAGACGATGTCGAGGGTCACATCGGTCTTGTCGCTCGGCCGCCATTGCAGGCCGCCGGTCATGCCCAGGCGCTTCTGGTCCAGCTGGAAGCGGCCCAGGCCCGGATTGCGCGGCAGGAAGACGTTCGGCTGGTTGATCGCCGCATAGGCGATCGGGTCCGACGGCAGGCCCGAGAAGCACTGGCCGGCGGGGCGGTTGCCCGCGCCCGACAGCGGGTTCACGTACGGGATGGCGGTGTTGACCACCTGGCTGCCGGCCTGTGACGCGATGTCGACCGCCGTGCCGCAGAAGCCGTTGTTGGCGTCCGAATAGTCCGACTGCGAGGTGTCGCTGTAGCCCTCTTCCTGCTGCTTGCGCTCGTTGTAGGCCAGCGAGAACAGGGCCCCGAAGTCGCCCCAGGTGTCGCTGATCAGGCCGGCGAAGCGCGGGGCCTTGGTCTTGTTGTTGTCGTAGTAGGCGCCCTGCAGCGAGGCGGCGGCGCGGAAGCCCTTCTTGTCGAACGGGCGGCCGGTCTGCAGGTCGACATTGGCGGCCAGCGAGCCCTCGTCCATCTCGGACGACTGCGACTTGCTGACGGTGACGCTGTTGAACAGCTCCGAGGCGAAGGTCGAGAAGTCGAAGCCGCGCGAGCGGTTGATGCCGGCCACCACGCCCAGGGTCGAGCCGGTCGTGGCCGAATAGGCCTCGATGCCGTTCAGGGTGGTGCGGACGAAGTCGCCGCCCAGGCCGCGCACGGTGATGTTGCGGCCTTCGCCGCCGTCGCGGGTGATCGAGACGCCCGGGATGCGCTGGATCGACTCGGCCAGGTTCGCATCGGGGAAGCTGGCCATGTCGTCCGCCTTGATGACGTCGACGATGTTGTTGGAGATCCGCTTGGTGTTGATCGCGCTGGTCAGGCTGGCCCGGAAGCCGGTGACCACCACCTCTTCGACGGCGGTGTTGTCCTGCGCGGCCGGCGCGGGCGCGGTTTGCGCCGCCGCCGCGAAGGCGGTCAGCAGCGAGGCGCCCAGCGACAAGGCCGCCACCGAACAGCCGGCGCGCAAGGCGCCTCGAGTCTTGGACTGCAAGCCCATCGTTCCTCTCCCTTTTCGGCCGTGCTCACGCGGCCGCTTGATTGTTGGGGCCGCCTTTTCGACGGCTCTCCGTTGGGAGGGCGGGGTTGGTAGGCTTACAAAACTCGGTAACAGAAACCCGCTTTAATCTCACATAGTGAGAAGGTATCCCAACTTGTAGGTTAGGATACGCCTGACAACGGTTTCCGCCAGTCCAAAAGTTCACCCAGCGTCACCTTATTGCGAATATGCAACATTGCGTCCCGCATGCTGGGATCGGGTCGACCAAGGGTGGAGGCGGGGCCGGAGGCGGCCGCCGCCTACACCCCCGCGTCGCGCTCAGGCGCTCGCTGTGACTTGGCCGAGGCCGCGGGCTTCCAGCGCCGCCAGCACGGCCACGACCGCCGCCTGACCGCCCACGAAGGCGACGCCGAGCATCGACGGCGGGTAGATGAAGAGCACGGCGATGCTGCCCAGCACCCAGCCGGCGTTGCCGACCACGGCCAGCAGAAGCAGCGGCGGCGTGACGGCCCGCTGGCGCGACATCCAGCCGAACAGCGCCGCGATGGGCAGGAGCGCCGCGCCGGCCACGGTCAGCAGGATCGAGGGCAGGCCCAGCAGGGGCGACAGCAGGCCAGCGCCCAGCAGCATCAGCGCGCCGGCCGCCAGGCAGGTCAGCGCATCCACCGCCAGGATCGGGCGGACATCCATCTTCGTCGTCGGGGTCATGGGGCGTCTCCTTGGTTGACGCCCCCGTTTTCGCGCCGACCAGGACCCCGGTCGATTACGCCGGAGGTAATGACGCCGCCGCCGACCTAGCGTGTCAGTGTCACCGTCGCCGCCTTGAGTCCCGGCGCCGTCGCCGTGACCTTCACCGTTCCCGCGCCCTGGCCACGGACCAGAGCGACCAGCTTGCCCAGCAGCGGTGCGCGGGTCGGGGACTTGAAGGGCGTGTGGTCGATGCTCGAGCCGTTGTCGGTGGCCACCAGTTCGCCGCCCTCGACCGCGAAGGTCACCGGCGTCTGGGCCGAGGGGACGGTCACGCCCTGGGCGTCGACGATCCGGGCGCGCACATAGGCCGCGTCGTCGAAACCGGCGCCGACCGCGCGGCTGTCGGGCTCCAGGACGATGCGGGCGGCCGCGCCGGCGGTGCGCAGTTCGGCGCGCGGGCCTTGCGGGGTGTCCAGGCAGGTGGCGGCCACGACGCCGGGCTCGAACGAGACCGGCCAGCGGCGGGGGGCGGCGTTGGCGGGCAAGGGCTGGGCGCCCAGATCGCGACCGTTCAACGAAACCCGCACGCTGGCGCAGTTGCTGTAGACCTCGATCGTCTCGGTATGCGGCGACAGGTTCGCGGGCGTCCAGTCGGCATAGAGCTGAGGCGCGGCGGCGGGCGTGGCGACCTGAATGGTCACCGGCATCGGCGCCGTGGGGCCCGCGCCGTCGTTGGGGACCGGAACGGCGTCCGGCGCCGAATTGCGCACCACGTGCACGACGGGCTTCTCCGACCACCAGCTTTCGCGCTCCAGGCCCCGGATGCGCGGGGCGCCGGTGCGGTCCAGCAGGCCGGCCGGATTGTCGATATTCGGCCAGCCTCGGCGATCGGCCTCGCCCAGATAGTCGACCCCGGTCCACAGGAACATGCCGGCATAGGCGGGGTAGTCGCGCACGGCCAGCCAGCTGGCGCGGTTGTGCGAGTTCTCCGTCCCGACGATCTTGCGCGTGGGCTTGTCCTTGTGCGCCTGGGTCAGCTCGTTCTCGCGATAGTTCTGGCCGACCACGTCCAGCAGGTCGGCCAGGCCGTTCTTGTAGTCGCCAGTGACATTGGGCCGGAACAGGGCCTGGGTGACCGGACGGCTGGGATCGGCGGCGTGGGTGATGTCGATCAGCGTACGCATCGCCGCCTTGGCCTGGACGGGGAAGGCGGTGTCGTGGATCTCGTTGCCGATGCTCCAGATCACGATGCTGGGGTGGTTGCGGTCGCGGGCGACGATGTCGAAGGCGTCCTTCTTGGCCCAGTCGCCGAAGAACAGGTGGTAGTCACCCGGAGTCTTGGCCACGTTCCACTGGTCGAACAGCTCGTCCATCACCACCAGGCCAAGCGCGTCGGTGAGATCCAGGAAGCCGGGCGTCGGGGGATTGTGGGCGGTGCGGATGGCGTTGACGCCCATGGCCTTCAGCTTGACCAGGCGCTGGCGCCAGACGTCCAGCGGCACGGCCATGCCGACCGCCCCACCGTCCTCGTGCAAGGCCACGCCCTTGAGCTTGAAATTACGGCCGTTCAGCCAGAAGCCGCTGTCGGCGCGGAACTCGGCGGTGCGCACGCCGAACGGCACGACCTGCTCGTCCAGCACCTGGCCATCGGCGGCCAGCACCCGCAGGCGCGCGCGGTAGAGGACGGGGTGGTCGAGGTCCCAGAGCCTGGGGCTCTTCAAGGCGAGCGTGGCCTCGGTGCGCACGGTGCGGCCGGCGTCCACGGTCTGGGGCGCGGTCGTGGCGCGCGCCGCCTCCTTGCCGTCCGGATCCGTGACGACCACCTCCAGTTTCAGGGCCTGCCCGGCGGCGCCGAGGTTGGACAGGCCGGCCTGGACCCGCGTCGTCGCGGTCTCGGCGGTGATCGTCGGGGTGCTGACGAAGGCGCTGTCGGCGGCGATGAACGCGTCGCTGGTCGAGACCAGCCGGACCTTCCGATAGAGACCGCCGCCCGCGTACCAGCGCGAGGACGGCGCGTGCGAGGTGTCGGCGCGGACCGCTAGCACGTTGCGGCCGTCAGCGCGCAGGAAGGGCGTGATGTCATAGCGCTGGGCGACATAGCCGTTGGGCCGGAAGCCCAGGTTCTGGCCGTTGATCCAGACCCCGCCGCGCTCCATCACCCCGTCCAGCTCGACGAACCAGCGACGGCCCGCGGCCGGGCGGACGTCGAGGTCGCGGCGATACCAGGCCACGCCCGTGGGGAAGAACCCGCCCGCCCCGCCGGCCATGGCCTTGGCGTCGACGGGCCCGGCGATCTGCCAGTCGTGGGGAACGCTGACCTTGCTCCAGGCGGCGTCGTCGAAGTCGCGAGCCTCGGCCCGCTCGGGATCGCCCTGGACGAAGCGCCAGCCGGAAGCCAGCTCCGTCGTGTCCCGCGGATCGGCGAGGGCGGACGACGCCATCAGCGCCAGCAACACGCCGGCCAAAACTGCGCGATGGCTCATCCCACTCTCCCCAATCAGATAATCCCTATATTTGGGATATTGTCCGACATATTGAGATTTTATAGGGCGGCTTTGTCAAGCAAGGAGCTTGGGGGTGGGATTCAAGTGGCGGTTTAGCTCTGCTTGAGCTCGGCGAAAAAGTCTTCCAACAGCGTGGCGCGTTCACGGTACGGCGCATGACGGCCAAAATGCGCGGTGACCTCGGCGACGATCTGCGCTGGCGCGCGAGCGTCTTCCGTCGAATTGGCAGCCCAGGCGCGCCCAGGGTGCAATGTGTCCCACGGGGAGCGCTTGTTGGCTCGTGTGGTGGCGCTGTCGCCGTGCTTACCCAAACCGTAGAGCAGGTTTGTTTCGTTGTTCCAGATCGGCTTGAAGAGATGGATCAAGTAGTCTTCGGCCGCGGTCTCCCAACCCGATTGGACAACGAGAAAGCGGGCGTCGAAGTCGGCGATATCCAACGTCGAGGTCGCCTTGCCGATGTTCTTTCGGTGCTCATTAAGGCGGGCCGCGAGTCTTGGGCCCTGATCGCGAGCACTATGAGCGCCTTGCTGGCTGGGAGCCGCCTGGCCGACGTAGATCGGTGTCTCGGTTCCTGAAAGCGGTGCGTAGAGCGGGTAGGCTCCACGATAGTAGATCGCGTAGACGCCCGATCCGTAGAACTGGCCGACTTTGCTCAAGGGCGTGCGTTCTTGGGCGACCATGGCGAGGGCCGTGAACCGCCCAATCACCTTGGGGTTGCTAGGATCGAAGACCGAGCGCGGCATGGCGATCGGGTCCAGTCGACGCAGAGCCGCCTCCAGCGTCTCGATTACATCGCGCAACTCATGATCGACCTTGCGGCGCGCGACCGGCGAAAAGGGCGCGCCGTCGGCCAAGCCGGTCAGGGCTGTCACGCGCTCGCGCAGCGCGGCGATCTCAATGTCGAGGGAATTGGTCTTGCTCACGCCGCGTAGCGTAGCTTCCGTGCGACGTCCTTGCCAATGACCTCCGCTAGGCGAACCGGCACGGCGTTGCCGAGCTGGCGCATGACCTCGCTCCACGCTCCGTGGAAGATGAAGCTGTCGGGGAAGGTCTGCAGGCGCGCGCTCTCGCGGACGGTGAAGTAGCGCACCGTACCGTCCGGACGCGCCAGCATGTTCTCGCCGCCCGGTACGCCATGAACGCCGGCCTTCAAAGTCTTGGCCGGCTCGTCCAGGGGGCTGCCGGTATGGCCGGGATAAGAGCGGGCGCCGGGCTGGAAGCGGTGATAGGCGACCTCGGCCGCGCGCTTGGGATCCAACTCGGGATCGGGCAGGTTGGCGATCGCGTCGCGTACGGTGCGCCAGGCGATCTCGGTCGGCTTGTCGCGCAGGGCCATAGCGCGAGCGGGCGCCTCGGACGGATCGGGCCGCCGGGCCTTAGCCACGTTGTGCGCGTCCCAATAGTCGCCGGAGCGGTATTGCGACCACAGCAGGGCCTCGGCCGAGTGGGTGGCGACCGGGAACGACCACTCCAGGTCCAGGTCGTCGCGGAAGCCCACGAAGATCACCCGCTCGCGCTTCTGCGGCACGCCATAGTCGGCGGCGTTCAGCACGCGGGCCACGACCCGATAGGCCAGGCCATCACGCGCGCCGCGCAGGTGATGCTCTTCCAGCCGCGCCAGGTGCTCGGACCAGTCCTCGTCCGGGCGGGCGATAACCTCCGGATGCTCCAGCTGCAGGCGGATATATTCGAAGTAGTTGCGGAAGCTTGCCCGGGTCAGGCCTTTCACGTTCTCGAACACGAAGGCCCGCGGGCGCGTCTCGCGCACGGCGCGGATCGCGTGAGGAAACATGTCGCGCGTGTCGTCATAGGCCCGGTGCTTGCCGCCCAGGGAGAAGGGCTGACAGGGAGGACCGCCCGACACCAGGTCAACCTTGCCTTCAAGGCTCCTGAAATCGACGTGGCGCACGTCTCCTTCGACCTCGGGCCAGCCAGCCATGGGCGACAGCGGGCTCTGGCGATTCTCGGCGATGGTCTCGCGGCAATAGCGGTTCCACTCGACCACCTTGGCCGGCTTGAACCCGGCCTGGCACAGGCCGATGCCCAGCCCTCCGGCCCCCGCGAACAGTTCGATCGACTTCATGAGTCCAAGAATGTTCTAATTTCGTTCTCGAGGAAAGCCTCGTCCTTGAGCCCACATTCCCAGAGGGTCAGCGCGCTCCAGCCCAGGGCTTCAAGCTCCGCCAGCTTGCGAAGATCGCGGACGCGATTCCCCTCCAGCTTCGGGATCCAGAACTCGTGCCGTGATTTGGGCAGCCGCGCCAGCTTGCAGTCCGGATCGGGATGACGATGCCAGAAACACCCGTGGACGAAGATCACCTTCTTGCGGCCGGGGAACACCAGGTCCGGCCGCCCGGGCAGCTTCGCGCCATGCAGGCGATGGCGGTAGCCGAGGCGGTGGACGAGCCGCCGCACGGTCATCTCGGCGCTGGACCCCTTGCCCTTGACGCGGGCCATGCGAGCGCTGCGTTCGGTGGGGGAGAGGGTGTCCATAGCGCTCTAAACGGGTGTCTGGACTAGCCGATCAATCCTCGTCCATCTTCAACGCCGCGATGAAGGCTTCCTGCGGGATCTCGACCTTGCCGAATTGGCGCATGCGCTTCTTGCCGGCCTTTTGCTTGTCCAGCAGCTTGCGCTTACGCGAGGCGTCGCCGCCGTAGCACTTGGCGGTCACGTCCTTGCGCAGGGCGCGGACGGTTTCGCGGGCGATGATCCGGCCGCCGATGGCCGCCTGGATGGGGATGACGAACATGTGCTGCGGGATGAGTTCCTTCATCTTCTCGCACATGCCCCGGCCGCGGCTCTCGGCGCGGTCGCGGTGGACCAGCATGGAGAGGGCGTCGACGGGCTCGGCATTGACCAGGATCGACATCTTGACGAGGTCGCCCGGGCGGTAGTCCTCGACCTGGTAGTCGAAGCTGGCATAGCCCTTCGAGATCGACTTCAGGCGGTCGTAGAAGTCGAAGACGACCTCGTTCAGCGGCAGGTCGTAGATGACCATGGCGCGGTTGCCGACGTAGCTGAGCTCGCGCTGCATGCCGCGACGGTCCTGGCACAGCTTGATCACGCCGCCGAGATAGTCGTCGGGGGTGAAGATGGTGGCCTTGATCCAGGGCTCGCTGATGCTCTCGATCTGCATCACGTCGGGCAGGTCGGCGGGATTGTGGAGTTCCTTCTCCGTCCCGTCGCGCATGTGGATCTTGTAGACGACCGAGGGGGCCGTCGCGATCAGGTCGAGGTCGAACTCGCGCGACAGGCGCTCCTGAATGATTTCCAGGTGCAGCAGGCCGAGGAACCCGCAGCGGAAGCCGAAGCCGAGGGCGGCGCTGGATTCCATCTCGTAGGTGAAGCTGCCGTCGTTGAGGCGCAGGCGGCCGACGGCGGCGCGCAGGTCCTCGAAGTCGGCGGCGTCGACGGGGAAGAGGCCGCAGAACACGACCGGCTGGACTTCCTTGAAGCCCGGCAGGGCCTGGGCGGTCTGCTTCTTCTCGTCGGTGATGGTGTCGCCGACGGCGGCGTCGGCCACTTCCTTGATCGAGGCGGTGAAGAAGCCGACCTCGCCGGGGCCGAGCTCGGCGACATCGGTGGCCTTGGGCGTGAACACGCCGACCTTGTCGATGCGATGGGTGGCGCCGGTCTGCATCATGCGGACCTGCTGGCCGGCCTTCAGCGTGCCGTCGAAGATGCGGACCAGAACGACCACGCCCAGATAGGCGTCGTACCAGGCGTCGACCAGCAGGGCCTTCAGCGGCGCGTCGCGCTCGCCCTTGGGGGGCGGCAGGCGGGTGACGATGGCTTCCAGCACGTCGTGGATGCCCAGGCCCGACTTGGCGCTGGCCAGGACGGCGTCGCTGGCGTCGAGGCCGATCAGGTCCTCGATCTGGGCGCGGACGCGCTCGGGCTCGGCGGCCGGCAGGTCGATCTTGTTGAGGACCGGGACGATCTCGTGATTGTTGTCGATGGCCGAATAGACGTTGGCCAGGGTCTGGGCTTCCACGCCCTGCGAAGCGTCGACGACCAGGATCGAACCTTCACACGCGGCCAGGCTGCGCGAGACTTCGTAGGCGAAGTCGACGTGGCCGGGGGTGTCCATCAGGTTGAGGATGTAGTCCTCGCCGTCATCGGCCTTGTACTTCAGGCGCACGGTCTGCGCCTTGATGGTGATGCCGCGCTCCTTCTCGATGTCCATGTTGTCGAGAACCTGCGCGCTCATCTCGCGCGCGGTCAGGCCGCCCGTCTCCTGGATCAGGCGGTCGGACAGCGTGGACTTGCCGTGGTCGATGTGGGCCACGATGGAAAAGTTGCGGATCTTGTCGAGAGGCGTCGAAGTCATGGGCGTGCGCATAGCACATTTGGCCCGGTTCGCGAGGGGCGTTGGCGCTCTCGGATGCGGCGACGGGTCGCGCATGCTTAACCGGTCGTTAAGTTTGGAGCCGCAAACCGGTCTCAATGACTTGCAACAACGTTGCAATCAATTCGATACGGAGGCCCTGACATGGACCGTCGCAAGCTGATCCTCTCGGGCGCCGCCGCCAGCCTGACCGCCGCCGCGACGGAGGCCATGGCCCGCCAGCGGATCACCTCCGAACAATTGCCGCCGGCCCAGCCGATCACCGACCAGAACGGTTCGCCGCCGGCCGCGCAGCCGTCTTACGTGCAGCCGTCCTACGCGCCGCCGCCGTCTCCGACGCCGGGTTCGAATGGCGCGACGCCGGCCTATGACACCGGGCGGGCCCAGACCTATTCCGCCGACGAGATCGTCCGCGCCACCTCCGACTTCCTGGGCGTGACCGCCGAGAGCGCCGGGGCGGCGATCGAGAAGGTGTTCCGGGACAAGGGGCAGCCCACCGCCTACATCGCCGGCGAAGAGGGTTCGGGCGCGTTCGTCGCCGGCCTGCGCTACGGCCGGGGCCTGATGTACATGAAGGGCCGCCCGACCCTGGAAGTCTATTGGCAGGGCCCGTCGATCGGGTGGGACTGGGGCGGTAACGCCAGCCGCGTCTTCACCCTCTGCTATAATCTGCAGTATCCGGACGCCATCTTCCGCCGCTTCCCGGGCGTGGAGGGCAGCGCCTATCTCGTGGGCGGCCTGGGCGTGAACTACCAGAAGGCCGACGAGATCACCCTGGCCCCGATCCGCGCGGGCGTCGGCCTGCGTCTGGGCGCCAATATCGGCTACCTCGGCTACAGCCGTAAGCGCCGGAAGCTGCCGTTCTAGCGATCTGACGGCTCAGCCGTCGTATTCGATCGCGTAGCGGAAGGTGCGGGCCTGGCCGGCGGCCAAGCCGATGCGCCAGGCGACCTGGCCCTGGCGGATGTCGTGCTTTTGCGGCTCGGCCACGACCTTGAAGGCCTTCAGATAAGGATTCTGCCTCAGTTCGACGGTCACGGAGGCGGTCTTGGCGTTGGAGAGGTCGACCTCGTAGGTCCGCCTCACGCGGGTCTTCGAGAGCTTTTCTTCCGAGACCAGGCGTGGGCGCGCCAGGATATCCATGGCCTGGCCGATGAAGAGGTCGAGCGGCTCGCCCACGGCGACGTCCCGCACGGCCTGCTCGCCCGCGAAGGTCGGGCGGCCGTCCAGGGTTTCCATCGCCGACAGGGCGCCGGACGGCAGCGGCTTGCCCAGGCCGTTGGCGGTCTTGTTCTCAAGGCGCAGCACGACGGTCGGCGTCGTGAAGGCGTTTTCCGGATCCTGCCGCTCCCAGACGTTCACGCTCACGACGTAGAGCCGCTGGAAGGCGACGTTCTTCTGGTCGAGGAACGCGACCTGCTTGGTCTGGCGCGCGTTCAGCGTCACGGGTTCGGGCAGGGTGTAGAGCTTGTAGTCGCCGAGGTTCGATTGCTCGGCGAGCTTGGCGCGATGACCGGTGACGACGACGCCTTCGAGCCGAACCTCCGCGCGTGAGGGGGCGGACATAGGGACTGGCGGCGAAGGCAGGGCGCCGACATCGGCCGCCACGATGGCGTCTTGCCGGAGGTGGGTGGTGTCCATGGGCCAACAGTCGCGACGGACCGCCTTGGCCTGGCCCCTGTCGACGCGGACATATTGGCGCGACAGCTTGCCGGCCACCGCCTGGGTCCGGGCGTCTGCGAACTGGCTGCCGCCGCTGTTGACCAGTGTCAGCCAACCGGTCAGGTCCAGCCGCTTGCCGTCCGGGTGGATGCGCGCGACATAGTCGGCCTGCCAGTTCACGCCGAGCGCCAGGTAGGACAGCGTCAGCCGCGCGCGGGACGGCGAGGGGACGTCGATAATCGTCGACAGGCTGGGCTTGTCGGTCAGGCCATCTGGGACGCGGCCCAGCACCAGACGCTCGGGACCGCCCGAGCAACCCAGCGCCTCGACACCCTCGGCCGTCTGGACCATCAGGCCCTTGGGGCCTTGCAACAGGGTGGCGTCGACGGTGCGCTGGCGGCCGGTCTTGCGGTCGGTGCGCACGACCTTGATCGGCTGGCCCAGCGACCGTTCGACCAGGGTTCCGGGGCTGAGCAGGGCGTAGTCGTAGTTCCGCTCCACCGCCTTGCCCGGCAGGCCTTCAACCGCCGCGCTCTGCGGGATCAGGCCCTCGGCGACGCCGTCGAAGCGGATGGTGTGCCGGCCGGCCGGCAGGTCGACCGTGCGGGTCTCGGTGACCAGGATCAGGCCCTTCTCCTTGGCCTGCTGGCGCTGCCAGTCGTCCATGGCCTGGAATGGGCCGTCGCCGTCCCGGTACAGGGTGATGGCGACCTTCTCGGGCGCCCGCGAGGCGATGGTGTCGGCTTGGGCGGGGAGGGCGGCGGCGAGGGCGAGCGCGCAGGCCCAGATCCTCCCCTTTCGGGGGAGGTGGCCCGGAGGGCCGGAGGGGGCGGGCTCGGAGACGGCGGGTCTGCCCCCTCCGTCGCCTCCGGCGACACCTCCCCCAGCGGGGGAGGATCTACGGCAGGTCATCACCACCCCGTCTCGACCGTGAAGGTCAGAACCGTCTCGCCATTGGCCGGCACGGGCACGCTCCAGCCCAGGGTGCGGGCGTCGATGCGGCGGCTTTTCAGGCTCTCGGCCTTGACCTCGCCGTCGCGCCACAGGCCGGCCTGGCGCAGTTCGACGGTCACCGGCTGGTCCTTGGCGTTGCGCAGCAGGTAGCGCATCTCGTAGCGCGAGCGGGTCTTGGAGACCTTGGTTTCGGCCACAAGGGTCGCCTGGCTGGAGACGTCGAAGGCCTCGCCGGTTTTGATCGACAGCTCCGAGCCGCCCGGCGTGTGACCGATGGCGTTCTCGCCGACGAACTTGGGATCGCCGGCCGCGTCGCGCACATAGACCCGCATGGTCCCAGCCGGCAGCTGACTGCCCAGGCCGGCCAGCTTGGCGTTGCTGAACTGGATGGCGACGACGGCCTTGACCGGCTCGGCGTCGCTGGAGAACCAGCCCTCGCGCACTTCGTAGACCTTCTTGGCCGCCACGCCCTGGGCCGACAGGAAGCCGACCTGCTTGTTCTGGTTCGAGGCGATCGTGGTCCGTTCGGCCAGGGGATAGACGTAGTAGTCGGCGACGCGCTCGCCCGTACCGCTCTCGGTTCCGGCGCTGATCATGCCGGGGGCGCGGCGCGGCGGGCGGTAGCCGGTGTTCTGGTTCAGCTGGTTGACGTCGCCGGCCACCAGTTGGGTCTTGGCGTTCTCGAACGGCGTGCCCGAGGTGTTGGACAGGGTGATCCAGCCCTGCAGGTCCAGGGCGGCCTTGGCCTCGTCGAACAGGGCGACATAGTCGGCCTTCCACGACAGGCCCGAGGTCAGGTAGCTCAGCTTGGCCTGGCGCGAACCGGCGCTGGCGGCCTCGACGCTGACCGACAGGGTCGGACGGGCGCGCAGGGTCTCGGGCACCTTGTCGAAGATCACCCGGGTTGGGACGCCGTCGTCGCGCAGCACCTCGATGCGGTCGCCGATCTTCAGCACCACGCCCTCATTGGCGGCCAGAACGGTGGCGACCTCGGTGGTCTCCTTGCCGTCGCCGGGATTGGTGCGGACGATCTTCACCTGCTGGCCGACCGCCTTCTCCATCAGCTTGTCGGGCGTCAGCAGGTCGTAGTCGAAGTTCTGCTCCAGGATCGTCACGCCCTGCGCGGACAGGCTGACCGTCTCGGGGCGGATGGCGGCCGAGACGTCCTTGAACTCCAGCCGCTGGCGACCGGCCTTCAGGTCCAGCGGCCGGGCGTCTTCGACCAGCGCGAGGTCGGAATTGTAGATGGTGACCGAGACCTCGCGGCCTTGGGCATGGGCGGTGAGAGGGACCAGCAACAGGCCGGCCGTGGCCAGCAGCGCGCGACGATTCATCGTGGTCCTCCCGTGTCTCTACGAAAGGTAGAGCTACACGGGATTGGGGCGGAGTCGAGACGGGGTTGGGCTTAGCCGCCCCAGATCTGCCTAAGGCGAGCGTCCCGCCCTTGGGGCGGCTTAGCCGCCCCAAACTTGCTTAAGGCGGGCGTCCCGCCCGCAGCCGGTGCGGTAGAGATTGTAGTCCAGCGCGTGCCGCTTGGCGTAGTCGCGGTGGTATTCCTCGGCCGGATAGAAGGTCTTCAGGTCCAGGATCTGGGCCTTCATCGAGCCCATCTTCAGGCGCTTGGCGGCCTCGGCGCGGGACTTCTCGGCGATCGGGCGCTGGGCGGGGGAGACGAAGACGGCGGGGCGATACGACGGGCCGCGATCGCAGAATTGACCCCCGTCGTCGGTGGGGTCGACCAGCTTCCAGTACCGATAGAGCAGGAAGCCATATTCCAGCTTGGCGGGGTCGTAGGTGACGCGCACGGCCTCGTAGTGGCCGCTGGTCTCGCTGGTGACGTCCCGATAGGTCGGATTCTTGACGTGGCCGCCGGTGTAGCCGCTCTCGACCTTGATGACGCCCGGCACGCCCTGCATGTCGTGCTCCATGCACCAGAAGCAGCCGCCGGCGAAGACAGCGGTCTCCGTCTTGGCGGGTTTCGGCGTCGCGGCGAAGGCGTTGGTCAGGCCGAACATGGCGAAGGTCGCGGCGAGGGTGACGAGGAAGCGGCGCATCGAGGACTCTTTCACGCGGGGTGTCGTCCTAGATACGCACGGAAAGTCCGAAAGGTTACGCCCGCCAACCGAAGCCGACGCCGCGCACCGACGGACAGGCCGACAGCCGCGACGCCAGCACCTCGGCCCGGGCGTCGCCCTGGTCGTCGATCTCGAGCCTAATGGCCAGGTGCTGGCCCTCGGGAGCGGCGGACAGGGCGCGCAGGCGGGTCTGCTGCACCGACGCCACGTTTAACACCCGCATGAGGGCGTCAGGCGTGTCGTCGGCGGTGACGAGGAAGAGACGGCGCCGAAGACCAGCAAGGGCGTCGTCGTCCGGTTTCGAGTCTTCGGCGAGGCTCACGGTCGCACCCACTGGTGCTCTACCGAGGCCGAGCTCACGCCAGGCCAGGCGGCGAGGTCGCGGGCCAGCAGGCGGGCGGCCTGGTCGCCCAGGTGACGGACGCGCAAGCTGGCTTCGACGATCTGACCCACGGGCTTCAGGGTCAGGCCGCACAGTTCGGCGCCGCTGTCGGCCAGGCCCTGGCGGACGGCGTCGAGCGCGCTCGGGGCGTCCTGGGCGGCCAGCAGCAGCTGATGGACGGTGATCCCGTCCTGGTCGCTATGGAAAGCGGGTGGAGAGGGCAGGTAGCTCATTGGTGGTTGGTCCTTGCTTGAGAGACTTTGAGGACCGAGGAACCGCGCAACAAAAAACCCCGCTCGTGGGAGCGGGGCTTTTTGGAGATCTTGCGATCCTTCGGCTGTTTGGTGGGTAGGGTTCCTACCGCTTGCGCCGAATTTGCCCCGTCCGAATGGGAACGGTTTTAATCTGGTTGTTAATCATGCTCCACATCGCCACGCACGACATCGCGACCACAGCGGCGAGGCCGGTGGCAGCAAAGGCGGCAAAGGCGAAGGTCGATTGCATGTGGAAGCGATGAATCCAGTTAGCGCTTGTTACAGGTAGCGTGACGTTTCGGATCGCGCAAGGTCTTGCCTGTTCGGGAGGCGATCGGTCGCGGGGGAGGCGGGTTTTGCCCGGGTGAGGGCGCGGCGCCCAGAAACTCAGCAATCCTCCCCTAGCGGGGGAGGTGTCGGCCTGCGGGGACGATGGAGGGGGAAGTCGCAAGCGCGCAGAACTTCCCCCTCCGTCCGCTTTGCGGACACCTCCCCCGCTAGGGGGAGGATTTAGGTCTTACGACCGCAGCTTGCCGCCGACCTTTTCGGCCGCCGCCAGGACCTTGGCCGACAGGGCCTCGATCTCGGCGTCGGTGAGGGTGGCTTCGCGCGGCTGCACGACCACCTCGATGGCCACCGACTTGAAGCCTTCCGGCACGCCGGGACCCTCATAGACGTCGAATACGCGCGCGGCCGTGATCAGCGCTTTGTCGGCGCCGACGGCGGCCTTGACCAGGTCGCCCGCCGGCTTGGCCTTTTCGACCAGGAAGGCGAAGTCGCGGGTCAGAGGCATCAGGGCCGAGGGCGAGAAGGCCGGGCGCGACTTGATCGACTTCTTCTTCGGCTCGGGGATCGCCTCCAGGGTGATCTCGAAGCCGAAGACCGGGCCGGCCACGTCCAGAGCCTTCAGGACCGCCGGGTGGATCTCGCCGAACTCGGCCATCACCGCCTTGGGGCCCAGTTGCAGGCGCGCCGAGCGGCCCGGATGCCACCAGGGCGAGGCCGAGCCCTGCGCCGTCTGCAGCGAAGCGACCGGCGCGCCCAGCTCTTCCAGCAGGGCCAGCAGGTCGGCCTTCACCGTGAACACATCGCCTTGCGCCGCCTTGTCCCAGCCGCGCGGGGCCTTCGGAACCAGGATGGCCGAGACCACGGTGCGCTGGTCGTTCGGGCGCTCGCCGTGGAAGGTCGGGCCGATCTCGAACAGGGCCGCGTCGGGGAAGCCCTGGCGCGCATTGCGGCCGGCCGCCTCGATCAGGTTGGGCAGCAGCGACGGGCGCATGCAGTCCAGCTCCGAGGCGATCGGATTGGCGAGCAGCAACTCGGGCTGACCGCCGCCGAACAGGGCGGCCGTCTTGCGGCTGGTGAAGCTGAAGGTCACGGCCTCGGCATAGCCGGCGGCCGCCAGGGCGCGGCGCGCCATACGGCCGCGAGCCTGCTTGGCGGTCAGCACGCCGCCGACGGCGCGTCCGACTTCCGGCAGCGGCGTCGAGGGCAGGGCGCCGTAGCCGGCGATGCGGGCGACTTCTTCCACCAGGTCGGCCTTGCCTTCCACGTCACGGCGGAAGGTGGGCGGGGTCACGCAGACCGCGCTCTCGGCATGGGTGGCGAACTCGGTCGGCGAGACATCCTTGGGGGCGTCCAGCTTGAAGCCGAGGTCGGTCAGGATCTTCAGCGACTTCTCGGGCTCGATCTCCAGGCCCGACAGCTGGCCGACATAGGCCGGGTCGAACAGGATCGGGCCCGGGGCGGCCGGCAGTTCGCCGACGAAGACGACTTCCGACGGCTCGCCGCCGCAGAGGTCCAGGATCAGCTTAGTGGCCAGCTCGATGCCGGGAACCAGCGAGCCGGTGTCGACGGTGCGGGCGAAGCGGTACTGGGCGTCGCTGGCGATGCCGGTGGCGCGGCCGGTCTGGGCCGTGCGGATCGGGTCGAACCAGGCGCTCTCGACGAAGACGTCGACGGTGTCGTCCGAGCAGCCGGTGCTCTCGCCGCCCATCACGCCGCCCAGGCCGATCGGCCGCTCGCCGTTGGCGTCGGCGATCACCGACATCTCGGGCGTCAGTTCGTAGGTCTTGCCGTCCAGCGCGATCAGGTGCTCGTCGCCGTTCTGGCCGTGGCGGCCCAGGCGCGTGGAGATCACCGTCCCCGACAGCTTGGCGACGTCATAGACGTGCAGCGGGCGGGCGCGGTCGTAGGTGATCAGGTTGGTGATATCCACCAGGGTGCTGATCGGGCGCAGCCCGATGGCGGTCAGGCGGTCGGCCAGCCACTTCGGCGAGGGACCGTTCTTGACGCCGCGGATATAGCGGCCGGCGAAGGCCGGGCAGGCGTCGCCGTCGACCTTGACGGTGATCGGCGAGGCGAAGGTTCCCGGGATCGACGCGATCGACAGGTCCTTCAGCTTGCCCACCCCGGCGGCCGCCAGGTCGCGGGCGATGCCGGCGACGCCCAGCCAGTCGGGGCGGTTCGGCGTGACCTCGAAGTCAATGACGGCTTCCAGGCCCAGGGCGTCCACGGCCGACGCGCCGACCGGCAGGGCGTCGGGCAGCTCCATGATGCCGTCGCTCTCGCTGGCGTATTCCAGCTCGGCGGCCGAGCAGAGCATGCCGTTCGACACGACGCCGCGCACCGGCTTCTCGACCAGGGTCACGTCCAGGCCGGGCACATAGGCGCCGATCGGGGCGTAGATGGTGGTCAGGCCGGGACGAGCGTTGGGCGCGCCGCAGACGATCTCCTTGCGGCCGTCGACCGTGTCGACCTGGCAGACCTGGAGGCGGTCGGCGTTGGGGTGGCGCGCGGCCTCGACGATCTTGCAGACCGTGAACGGGGCCAGCTTGGTCGCCGGATCGATCACGTGCTCGACCTCGAGCCCGGCCATGGTCATGGCCGCGACGATCTCGGGGACGGTGGCGGTGGTCTCAAGGTGGTCCTTGAGCCAGGACAGGGTGAATTTCATCAGTGCGTATCCAGAGCCAGGACCTGCTGCAGGAAGGGTTCGGCGCCGGTGAACCCGACGCCCTGGAACTGGCAGCGCTCGAACGCGCAGTTCTCGACGGGGATCGCCCCGATCACCCTCTCCGGACCAGCGGGCCGCAGAACGATGTTGCGAATGTCGCCCTCGGTAGGGCCGAAATCAGTGGCGTCGAACGTCGTGCCCGGACGCACCAGCATCACCACCGGACCTTCGATCCGGCAGTTCCGGAACGTGCGGTCGCGGATCACGCTCTCGCCCTTGGCCAGCACCGTCCGGTAGAGGTCGAACAGCGAGATGTCGACGTTCTCGAACAGCGCCGCGTTGGCGTCCGTCGGGATGCGGCCCGGGCGGCCGCCCGGCTGGAACGATTGGCCGCTCATCAGCTGAGGCCCGAGGCCGGGTTCGGCGCGGCGAAGGCGCTGAAGCCGTAGTGGGCCAGCCAGCGGACGTCCGACGACCACATGTCGCGCAGGTCCGGCATGCCGTATTTCAGCATGCCCAGGCGATCGACGCCCATGCCGAAGGCGAAGCCCTGGTACTCGTCCGGATCGATGCCGCAGGCGCGCAGCACGTTCGGGTGAACCATGCCGCAGCCCAGGATCTCGAGCCACGACGTGCCCTGGCCGATCTTGATCTCGCCGCCGGTGCGGTCGCACTGCACGTCCATCTCGGCCGACGGCTCGGTGAACGGGAAGTGGTGCGGGCGGAACTGGGTGGTCACCGCGTCGGTCTCGAAGAACCGGGCCAGGAAGGTCTCCAGGGTCCACTTCAGGTGGCCCATGTGGATGCCCTTGTCGATCACCAGGCCCTCGACCTGGTGGAATACCGGGGTGTGGGTGGCGTCGTTGTCCACGCGATAGGTGCGGCCCGGCGCGATGATGCGGATCGGCGGCTTCTGCGACACCATGGTCCGCACCTGCACGGGGCTGGTGTGGGTGCGCAGCAGCATGCGCTCGCCCGTCTCCTTCGTGTTGAAGAAGAAGGTGTCGTGCATCTCGCGGGCCGGGTGCTTCTCGGGGAAGTTCAGGGCCGTGAAATTGTGGAAGTCGTCCTCGATGTCCGGACCTTCGGCCACGGCGAAGCCCATCTCGGCGAAGATGGCGACCATCTCGTCCATGGTCTGCATGGTCGGGTGGACGCTGCCCTTGCGGCGATGCGGGGCGGGCAGGGACAGGTCCAGGGTCTCGCTGGCCAGGCGCGCGTCCAGTTCGGCGGCCTCCAGGACGGCCTTCCTGTCGGCGATGGCCTCGGCGACCTTGTCGCGCAAGGCGTTGATCGCCGCGCCCCGGGTCTTGCGCTCCTCGGGGCTCATGGCGCCCAAGGTCTTGAGCAGGCCCGAGATCGAGCCAGTCTTGCCGACGGCGGCCACGCGGACGGCGTCGAGCGCTTGGAGGTCGGCCGCGCCAGCCACCTGGGCCAGAACGTCGGATTCGAGAGTGTTGAGATCGGTCATGACGGGCATCCGTCTAGGCGGTTTTGGGGGCGGTTGGAACCGGGAAGCGTCCCGCCGCGCCAAGGAAACGCGCAGCAAAAAGCCCTCCGGTTCGCACCGGAGGGCTTTTCAGGATCGATTGGACTTCAAGAAGCCCAGATATCCTTAAGCCAAGGCGGCGCGGACCTTGTCAGCGATAGCCTTGAACGCAGCCGGGTCGTTGCCCGCGATATCGGCCAGGACCTTGCGGTCCATCTCGATGTTCGCCACGTCCAGGCCGTGGATAAACTGCGAGTAGGTGAAGCCTTCGAGGCGAGCACCGGCGTTGATGCGTTGGATCCACAGCGAGCGGAAGGCGCGCTTGCGCACCTTGCGGTCACGGTACGCGTATTGGCCGGCCTTATCGACGGCGGCCTTGGCGGTGCGGATGGTGTTCTTGCGGCGGCCGTAGAAGCCTTTCGCCTGCTCAAGAACCTTCTTGTGCTTGGCGTGGGCGGTAACGCCCCGTTTGACGCGAGCCATGTGTCAGCGCTCCTCTTAAAGGCCGTAGGGCAGGTACGAACGGATGGTCTTGGCGTCAGCCTCGCTCATCACCTTCGTTCCGCGGTTTTGGCGGATGTACTTGCCGTTGTGGCCGATCAGACGGTGGCGCTTGCCGGCGACGCCGGCTTTCAGCTTACCCGTGGCCGTGATCTTGAAGCGCTTCTTAGCGCCCGACTTGGTCTTCAACTTAGGCATTTCGCGTCGGAGCTTTCGCCCCGTCCTCTGGGATAGCAAGACGAACCGCCATGGCATGCCAATTGGCCAGGCGGTTCCGGAAAGGCGGGGTTAGTAGGCGAAACGGGGAGACAACGCAAGCATCCTCTCCCCGAACACCGTTCGGATCCCCGGTCTCAGTTCGGCGGATTGTTCTTTTCCAGGAAGGTCACGGCGGCGCCCAGCATCTGGAGCCGCGTGGCGCTGGTGGACAGCCAGTGGTCTTCGCCATCCAGGACCACGAACTCGTAAGGCTTGCCGGCGCTCTTCAAGGCATTGGCCATCTTCTGGCTGTGGGCGATCGGCACGACGGTGTCGTCCTTGCCGTGAATCAGCAGAATCGGGGCGTCGGACCGGGCCGCTTGGGTCGCAGGCGACCGGGCGTCGAGCTTGGGATCCGTCGCGGTCTCGGTCCCGAACAGCCGCTTCATGTCGCGGACACGAGCGCTGCGCTCGCCGTAGCGCAGGCTGTCGTCGGTCATCATCTTGCCGAGGTCCGACACGCCAGCCACCGAGACGGCGCAGCGATAGACGCCCTTCTGCAGCGTCACCCCGGCCAAGGCCGCGTAGCCGCCGTAGCTGGCCCCTACAATGCACACCCGTTTGGGATCGATGGTTCCCTGTTTGGCGAGATAGGCGACACCGTCCGAGACGTCGGTCTGCATCTTAGCGCCCCATTCGCCATAGCCGGCCTCCTTGAAGGCCGGTCCATATCCCGTCGAGCCTCGGAAGTTGGGCTGGAGGACCGCGTAGCCGCGCGAAGCGAGCGCCTGCGCCCACCAGTCGAAGGTCGCATCATCCTTGGCGCGTGGACCGCCATGCGGCAGCACGACCAGGGGCAGACCAGCTTCGGGCTTGCCCTTGGGCAGGGTGAGCACGCCCTCGATCTCCAGGCCGTCGGTCGCCGGGTAGCGCACCACCCGGATCGTCGAGACATCCGCCGCCGCGATCTTCGGGTAGGCCGAGCCGATCGGGTCGACCCGCTTGGTCACGGTGTCGGCCAGATAGTAGCCGCCGGCGTTTGTTACGCCGCTGACGAACAGGATCAGCTTTCGGAAGTCCGGGGTCCATGACGACAGCGTCACCTGCTGGCCCTTGAACGCGTTGCGGAATGCCGGCCAGATCGCCTTCATCCTCGGGTCCTGGAAATCGTATTCGTAGAAGTCGCCTTGAGCGCGGGTGAAGGCTAGGACAACGCCGTCCGGGCCCACGACGCCTCCCTGTTCGCGCGCTGGCCCGATGAAAGCGCCGATCTTGCCGTCAGCGAGCGCGACAGGAGTCGGACGCCAGATCTTGGCGGTCTCATCCCAGGTGTCGATGATGACGGCTTGGCCATCCGGCGTTACGCCCCAGAGGTCCGGGAAGTCGACCGCGTCGTTCGTCGAGAAGACCGTCTGCCAGCCACCGCCCTTACGCAGCGCCAGGGTCCAACTAGCCGCGTCCAGTTGTCCGCGCTCGCGATAGCTGGCCTTGGCGAGCACGGCGCCGTCGGCCCTGGCCAGATAGTCATAGGTCTCGCTGTCGCCCATCTGCACACGGCGAGCGACGCCGGTGTCCAGATCGATTCTGAACAGGTCGAGGTGGCCGGAGCGGTACTGCATGTTGTCTTTGTCGGTGACGTAGAGCGGCGTGTAGAGCACCGCCTCCTTGCCATCCACGCCCGGCTGCAGCCGACCCGCCACCACGTTTAGAACGGTGTCCAGGGCCTTGGCCGGCAACTGCTGAAGCTTTCCGTCACGGATGTTCAGGCTGACGACCTGGCCGTTCTCACGAACATAGCTGACCCCGTCGATCGCCGAGGTCGTGGAGACGACGATCAGCACGTGATCGGCGTCGGCCCACTGCACGTCCCGCACCTTGCGAAAGCCGATTGTCGCGGAGGCCAACACCTGGCCGGTCAGCGACCGCACGATGACGTGCCGCTCGTCGTTGATCGAGGCGATCAGGGCGATCGCCGCGCCGTCGGGCGAGATTTGCACGCTCTCGATGGCGGGGAGGCGGCCATAGGCCTCCAGCGGAGCCGCGGCTTCGGCCGCGCCAACGCACAGGGCCAGCGCCATCGACGCGGCCGCGAACAATTTCAACATTAACGTCCCCCAAGACAGGGGCGGCACGGTAGGGTTGCGATTTTCGACTGTCCAGCCGGGAAGTCTAGGCCGCCGCCTTCGTCCTGTGGACAATCACCAGGGCCAGGCCGATGGCCGGCAGCATCAGGGCCGCGCCGAACCAGTAGGGGCCGCCGATCGTCAGGCCGAACAGCGGGCCGGCCAGCAGCGGGCCGCCGATGCGGGCCAGTGAGCCCGCGGCCATGTTCAGGCCCAGCATCTGTCCCTGGCGGTCCGGTGGGCTGGCGCGCGAGATCAGCGCGGCCACGCATGGGAAGACGAGGGACTGGCCAAAGGCGGTGCAGCCGACGGCCACGACGGCCAGGGCGGGAATCGCCACGAACGGGGTGATCAGCAGGCTGAGGGCGATGATCGACAGGCCCGTGGCCAGCACGCGCCCCTCTCCGAAACGCCGCGCCAGCCGCCCGGTCAGCAGGCCCTGGCCCACCGAGGCGATGATCCCGATCAGCGCGAAGCAGGCGGCCACCTGGCTGGCGCCCCAGCCGAAACGAACGTCGGCATAGAGGCCGAACACCGACTCCATCCCCGCGAAGGCGCCGGTCGAGACCAGGGTCACCAGCAGCACGCGCGACAGGATCGGGTGGGCGGCCGCGGCGGCCAGGGCCTCGCGCCGGTGAACCTGGGGCGTTCCGGGCGCGGACGGCGCGCGGCTTTCGCTGACGAACAGGATAACGCCCACGGCGGCGGTCGCCGCCATGGCGGCGGCCAGGAACAGCGGCAGCTGGTAGCCCAGGTGCCCCGCACCCGGGTGGATGACGATGACCAGGGCCGGGCCGATGACAAAGCCCGCGCCGAAGGCCGAGCCCAGCAGGCCCATGCGCCCGGCCCGCTTCTCGGGCGGGGTGACGTCGGCCATGTAGCCCTGGATCGTCGAGATGTTGCCGCTACCGAAGCCGCCGAGCAGCCGCACGGCCATGGCGATCCAGATGTTCGGCGCGAAGGCCAGGGCGATATAGGCCAGGGTGTTGGCCAGGATGGTGACGATCAGGACCGGCCGCCGGCCGATCCGGTCCGACAGGCGTCCCCAGAACGGTTCGCCGAAGAATTGGCCGAGGCTGTAGCAGGCGAACATCGTCGTCACCTGCCACGGCGCCGCGTTCATCGACTTGGCGTAGAACGGCAGCAGCGGGATGACCACGCCGAAGCCCACCAGGTTGATGAAGACAACCAGGAGCAGGACGGCCAGGGCGCGATTGCTGTGGGCGGGTTCGGACATCAGGACGGGCGGTTTACGCTCGAACCTCCAGCTTGGCGACCCTTCCGGCGCCCCATGGGGACCCACGTCGAGACGGCGGGGCCGCGCGGGTTCAATCGGGCGGGTTGTGTTGTTCGACGAAGGCGACGGTCTCGGTCAGCATCTTCAGTCGCGACCCGCCGCGCGAGAGCCAATGGTCCTCGCCGTCCAGGGTGACGAAGTTCACCGGCTTTCCGGCCCTCCGCAGAGCGTCGGCCATCGCCTGGCTCTGGTCGTAGCGGACCACGGTGTCGTCCTTGCCGTGGATCAGCAGCACGGGGATGTCGACGCCGGAGGCCTGCTGGGCGGGCGAGAGGGCGGCAAGGTCGGGGTCGCGGGCGCCGTCCGCGCCCATGAACCGCAACCAGTAGCGCTGGGAGGCGCCAATCTCGCCATTGCTGTTGCGGATGTTGGTCAGCAGGAACCGCTTGAGATCCGACGGGCCGGCCACCGACACGGCGCAGCGGTAGACACCTTTGTCCAGGGTCGCGCCGGCGAGCGCCGCGTAGCCGCCATAGCTGGCCCCGACGATGCAGACCCGTTTGGGATTGACGATCCCCTGCTTGGCGAGATGGCGGACGCCGTCCGATAGGTCGGTCTGCATCTTCTTGCCCCACTCGCCGAAGCCGGCCTTGATAAAGTCCCAGCCGAAGCCCTCCGACCCTCGGAAATTCGGTTGCAGGACGGCGTAGCCGCGCGAGGCCAGGGCCTGGCTCCACCAGTTGAAGCCAGGTGCGTCGCGACCTTCTGGGCCGCCGTGCGGCAGGACGATCAGCGGCAAGTTCTTCGGATCGCGACCTTGCGGCAGGGTCAGGTAGCCGCTGATCTCCAGCCCATCGGCGGCCTTGTACTTGATCGAGCGGACCGGCGAGACGCCCTCGGGCGTCAGGCCCTGATGGACCGAACCCAGGAAGCTGGCGCTCTTGGCGTCCAGGTCCACCAGGGCGTAGGCCGGGCCCAGGGTGGCGGAGTCGACGACCACGATAACCTTGCGCCGGTTGGCCGACCAAGAGGCCAGGGTCACGCGGTCGCCCTCGAACGCCTTGACCACGGCGTTCCAGGTCGCCTGGCTGGACTTGTCGAAGAAGATGTAGCGGAGTTCGTCGCCCTTCAGCTGATAGCCGCCCAGCAGCGCCAAGCTGCCCGGGTCGTGCAGGAGGCCGTCCAACTCGGCCCCCTCGGCGACATCTTCCTTGGTCCCGTCGGCATGGTATTCGCGCAGCACGCTCTTGTTGTCGTCCGTGGTCCGCCAGACCAGCACCGACTTGCCGTCGCGGCCGAAGCCGGAGAGGCCATACGAACCCATCGGCGTGTCGGCCTCGTCGATCGTGCGCCAGCGATCGCTTCTCAGCCGCAGCAGCCATTTCCCGCGACGGCTGTCATAGGCGGTCATGGCGACCGGCTTGCCGGCGGCGTCGACCAGCCAGCCGTCGGTGTCCTCGGTTGCCCCGGAGTCCAGCATGCGGGTGGCGCCCGTCCGCAGGTTGATCTGGAACAGTATGTCCAGGCCGACGTCGTTGACGAAGTGGACGCCTTCGAGGAACACGGTCGGGTCGCCATCGATCGTCCGCACCATCGGCGCGCCGAGGATGACGTTCATCGAGTCCTTCTGGGTCTGGAGCAGAGGCTTCAGCTTGCCGGTGGCCACGTCGAAGTCGATCGCCGAGTAGTATTCGCGCTTGGGACCCTGCAGGCCGAATACGGCGGTGGTCTGCGAGGCGACGATGATCACGTGTTGATCGCCGGCCCAGCCGATGCTGCGCAGCTTGGTGGTCCCGGCCACGACGCCCTTCAGCAACTGGCCCTGGATCGTACGGATCGCGAGGTAGCGCTGGTCGCCGTTGGTGACGATGATCGCCATCTTCGAGCCATCCGGCGACATCGCCGCATCCTCGACATTGGGCAGACGGCCATAGACGGCGAGGTCGGGCTTAGCCGCCAGCGCCGGCGAGGCGATCAGGGCGGAGCACGCCGCGAGGGCGGCGAACAAGGTCTTGAGCACGTGAATCCCCCTACTTGGCGAAACTCTACCAGGGGCTGCGGGGCTGTCGAGGTGCTCGAAATCGGATCGGGCGGACAAAGCAAAACGCCCCGGTCGCGAGGACCGGGGCGTTTCGATATCTGCCTGAAGACCAGATCTAGCGCGGGGCCAGGATCATGATCATCTGCCGGCCTTCCATGCGCGGCTCGTACTCGACCTTGGCGACTTCGTCGAAGTCGGCCTTGACCTTGTGCAGCAGCTTCATGCCCAGCTCGGGGTGCGCCATTTCACGACCGCGGAAGCGCAGGGTGACCTTCACCTTGTCGCCTTCCTCGAAGAAACGGGTCATGGCCTTGGCCTTAACCTCGTAGTCGTGGATGTCGATGTTCGGGCGGAGTTTGATCTCCTTGAGCTCGACCACCTTCTGCCGCTTGCGCGCCTCGTTCTTCTTCTTCTGCTCCTGGAACTTGAACTTGCCATAGTCCAGGATCTTGCAGACGGGCGGATTGGCGTTCGGAACGATTTCCACCAGGTCCATGCCAGCTTCTTCCGCCGCTTCAAGCGCGGAGGAGGTCGGCATCTCACCCTGCTTCTCGCCGTTTTGGTCGATCAGCAGGACGCGGGGGACGCGGATTTCATCGTTGATACGCGGTCCGTCTTTAACGGGCGGCGTTTGCATAGGACGGCGAATAGGGGCGGCTCCGGGGCTGTTGATGTGAAGAGTAGATATTGAAGGTATAGCTGAACGCGCGCGCACCGCGCTGGGCGCGCCGCGAGAAAGTGATATATGACGCGCCGGCCGCGCTGTATCAAGCGAAGGCGACCAAAGAGACGCCGGGCGGTCCAGTTTTTTTGACTCTGGCCGGCCCCCGAAGCGTCTTCGGCGGATAAAGGGGCGGGAACGGCGAGGCGGGGACGAGTTTTCCCTGATCAGAACGCCTGTCCCGACCGCATGAATCAGCACCGCCATTCCGCCCTTGAGGACGTCCACGCCCTTCTGATCGGCTCCAGTTTCATCGCCGTGGGCCTGACGTTGCTCAAGGCCGCCGGCCTGGTGACGGGCGGGGTGGCCGGGGTGGCGCTGATCGTCTCGTATCTGAGCGGCTGGCCGGTGGGCGTGCTGTTCTTCGTCCTGAACCTGCCGTTCTACATCCTGGCCCAGCGCACCCTGGGCTGGACGTTCACGGCCAAGACCCTGGCGACCAACCTCCTGCTGGCGGGCCTGGCCTTCGCCATGCCCTACTGGCTGAAGGTCGGAAGCGTCGATCCGGTGTTCTCGGCGGTGTTCGGCGGCACGATCATCGGCATGGGCATTCTGGCTTTGGCCCGTCACCGATCCAGCGTCGGCGGGGTCGGCGTGCTGGCGCTCTATCTGCAGGAGCGTCGCGGGATCAGCGCCGGCAAGGTGCAGCTGGCCGCCGACTGCCTGGTGGTCGCCGCCGCCTTCTTCACCATCAGCTTCGACAAGCTGCTGCTGTCGATCGCCAGCGCCGTGGCCCTGAGCGCGGTGATCATCGCCAACCATAAGCCTGGACGCTATGCGGGCTACTGACGCTGAAACATGCTCGCCATGCGCGCGGCTTGGGCGCCGCGAACGTTTTGGGGCGGGCCGGCGCTTTCTCCGACGGCGCGGCGTCTAAACCTGAGGTCTAGTCGGCGACGCGCAGGCAACGGCGTCTGGCGCATCCTGAGGAGCAAGGGCGCTCCGGCGGCGCGGATCACGGTTCGCGCGAAGTCGAGAGCGCCATGTCCGCCTTCAACGTCTCGTTCCAGAAGTCCCTCTCGTCCGCCCAGTCGGTGGTTTCCGACGCGCTTCCGCCGCCGCCGGGCCTCAAGGACCATCTCGGCCCGCTGATCGATCAGGCCGGGCGGCAGCGGATGCTGTCCCACCGGGCGGTGATGTTCCTGGCGCTGGCTCGCGGTCCGGAGGCCGAGATGGCGCGCGGCGGGGCCCGCGCGGCGGCCCAGGCCTTCGCCGCCATCGCCGGGCGCTTCCTGGGGCGCGGCGGCGGCGATCTGCCGGAGCCGGTGGCCGCCTGGCTGGCCCGGCTGATCGAGACCCGCGCGCCCGGCTATGCGCCGGCTGTCGGTCGCTTCACGCGCGGCTTCGAGGGGCTGAGCGGCGTGGCGGCGAGCGGCGAGCCGGACGCGCGCGAGCTGCAACGGCTGGCCGACTTCGTCGCCGAGAACCTCCTGAAGGTGCTGAACGAGGTTGTGGCGGTGCTGAACAGCGAACTCTCGGCCATCGCGGAGAGCGAGCGCCGCCAGGCCGCCTCGGCCGGCAAGACGGCGGCTCAGTTGCTGGAGGAGATCGAGGAGATCGGCGCCCGGGTGCGGATGATCTCGATCAACGCCCTGATCCAGGCCACCCGCGCCGGCGAGGCGGGGGCGGGCTTCGCGGTGATCGCCAACGAGATCAAGGACCTGGCCGGCCGCATGCAGTCGGCCACCCAGCGGATCATGCGCGATCTGGGCGTGGTGCTGGCGCGCTAGTGCGGCAGCAGTGACAACGCGGCGCTGGCCACGGTGCTGACCGGCAGGGCCTTCAGGTCCGGCGAGCGGATCACCGCCACGTGTCCGCGCGGGCCGCACAGCTCGGGATCCGAGGCGTCGGAGAACAGGGCGATGGTCGGGGCGCCGGCGGCGGCCAGCAAGTGGGTCGGGCCGGTGTCGTTGCCGACGACCAGGGCCGCCTTGGCGCCGAGCACCGCAAGCTGAGCGAAGTCGGTGCGGCCGGTGAGGTCGCGCGCGCCGCCGGTGGCCTTCTGGATATGGCGGGCCATGGCGCTCTCCTGCGGACCGCCGATGATGACGATGTCCAGGCCCCGCGCCTTCAGGTGCGAGGCCAGTTGGGCGTAGCACTCGATCGGCCAGCGCTTCTCGGGCCGATGGGACGAACCGCCGGGCACGATGAGGACGTAGGGCTTAGGCGTGGCGGCGCCGGCGACGGGGCGCAGCTCCTTTTGCTTGCGCAGGATCCACGACAGGTCCGGCGGCGGCGCGCTGCCCGGCTCGGTCGGGGCGTCGGGCCAGATGCCGGCCGCGCGCAGCTGGTCGGCATGGCGCTCCAGCGTGTGCATGTGCAGGCGCGACTTGCCCTTCTGGGGCAGGGCGCAGCCGAAGGCGATGCCGTTCCATTGCGGCGCGAACGGGCGCAGCAGCTGGAAGTACCAGTTGGTCCGGCTGTTGGTCTGCAGATCGTAGATGCGGTCGTAGCGCGCCTTACGGATCCGGCCGATCATGGCCATCGTCTCGCCGAAGTCGCCGGGGCGGCCATCGGTCTCGACGGTGTTGAAATAGGGGCTGAGCTTGGCCAAGGCCTCGAACGGCGGGGTCGTCAGCAGGGTGATCTTGGCCTTGGGATGAGCCTCGCGGATCTTCTTCATCGCGGCGAGCGCCAGGACGAAGTCGCCCAGGGCTCCCAGCTTGATGACCAGGACCTTCTTGATCTCCTTGCTCAAGACGAACGCTCCGAACCCAATGCACGCGCCCCCAAGATGTGGGCATAGACCTTGAGCGTCGCTTCGCACATGGCGTCCACCGAATACAACCGCCGGGCTCGCGTTCGGGCCGTTTGTCCCATGGTTTGTCGCCGAGCCGCGCCGACTTCGCAGGCTTCGAGCAGGGCGTCGGCCCAGGCCTTGGCGTCGCCGGGCGCGACAAGCCAGCCGGTTTCGCCGAGCAGAACCGTCTCGCGCGTGGCGCCGTGGTCCGAGGCCAGGACGGGGCGGCCCATCACCTGGGGCTCGACGGCGGTGCGGCCGAAGGCTTCGGGCTCCAGCGAGGGCGCGATGGCGAGATCCGCCAGCAGATAGGCCGCCGGCATGTCGTCGCAATGACCGACCAGCCTGACCGCGTCCTCCAGGCCGGCGGCGGCGATGGCGGTGGTCAGCTCGGCCCGATAGGCCTTGCGGCCCTGGTCGTCGCCGGCCAGGAGCAGCAGGATCTTGTCCTGGCCGCGCGCCTTGAGCAGCGTCATGGCCTCGACCAGCAGGGCCTGGCCCTTCCAGCGGGTCAGGCGGCCGGCCAGCAGAACCTTCAGTCGTCGCTCGCCCGGCGCCACGCCCCAGGCCTTGCGCAGGGCGTCCACGCGATCGGCCCCGACCACGCCGGGCTCGAAGCGCGACAGGTCGACACCGCGCGGGATCGCCACGACCTTCTCGGGCGGGATGCCGTGTTCCCTGATCACGTGCTCGCGGGTGTATTCGGAATTGGCGATGACCAGGTCGCCCTTGGTCATGACCGCGTTGTACCAGCGCTTGAGGTTGGACTTGGCGTTGTAGACGCCGTGATAGGTGGCCACGAACGGGGTCTTGGTGGCGTGGGCCGCCCACAGGGCGCTGAAGGCCGGCGCGCGCGAGCGGGCGTGGACCAGGCTGACCTTCTCGCGCCGGATCAGGTCGATCAGCCGCGCGGCGTTGCCCAGCATGATCAGGGGGTTCTTGGACTGGGCCGGCATCTGGGCCAGACGGCCGCCGTCGGCCTCCAGGCGCGCGGCCATGCGGCCGCCCTTGGTCGCGACCAAGGCCTTGCCGCCTTGCGCCACAACCGCATGGGCGACATCAATCGTCGTCTGTTCGGCGCCGCCGGTTTCCAGTTCCGGCGTCACTTGCAGCAGGGTGAAATCGGCGGGTAGGTCGGGCACGCGACTCTCGCGAAAACAACGCGGTTGTAGTTACCGAAAGGATCGAGGCGACGCCATGGCCGAATACCGAAGCGCCCTGACGCGCGAAGACGGCGCGAAGCTGGCGTTCCGCCGCGTGGACGGCGAGGGGCCTACCGTCGTGTGGCTGGGCGGCTTCCATTCCGACATGACCGGGACCAAGGCCGAGGTGCTGGCCGAGCAGGCCCAGGCGACCGGCGGGTCGTACCTCCGCTTCGACTATTTCGGCCACGGCGAGTCGGACGGCGCGTTCCGGGACGGCACGATCAGCCGCTGGCGCGAGGACGCCCTGGCGGTGATCGACGAACTGACGCAAGGGCCGCTGGTATTGGTCGGTTCTTCCATGGGCGGCTGGCTGTCGTGCCTGGCGGCGATCGCCCGACCCGACCGGGTGAAGGCGATGGTGCTGATCGCGCCGGCCCCGGACTTCACCGAAAAGCTGATGGAGCCCGAGCTCTCGGCCGAGGCCAAGGCGGCGATCGCTCGCGACGGCTTCTGGATCCGACCGTCCGACTATGACGACGGCGGCTACGCCATCACCCGCGAACTGCTCGAGGACGGGGCGCGGTGGTCGATCCTGCCGGGCCCCGTGCCGATCGATGTCCCAGTGCGGGTTCTACAGGGCGGGGCCGACCCGGACGTGCCGTGGACCCATGCTCTGGAGCTGGCCAATGCGATGAATTCGACCGACGTCGTCTTCAGCCTGATCAAGGACGGCGACCACCGCCTGTCGCGCCCGCAGGACCTGCAGCGCCTGGTCGCCGCTGTCGCCGAGGCGCGAGGCCTGGCCGAGCCGGAGGAGGGGGATCTCGTTTCCCGCCGCCTGGCCCGCGCGGCGCGGCTGCGCAATGCTGCGGGACTGGACGCGGTGGGGATCACGCCGCGGACGCCAGCGATCGACGACGAGTAGCCCGGCGCCAATACGCTCTCGCCGGACCGGTCATTTCGCGCTGGGCAATTTGATTCCCACCAGGACCAGCCGGTCGCCGGTAATGCCGAACCAGTGGGGTACGCCTGCTGGAATCAGGATGACGTCGCCTGGTCCGAGTGACCGTGTCGTGCCGCCCTCGATCCGGCTTCCCTCAACCAGGTTGGCGTTGCTGACTTTTGAATCGGCCATGGCGCCGCCCGAAACAAGCGTGCCCGAGCCTTCCAGCACGATGGCGTATTCCGCTTCGGCGGGGTGAACAGCGGGACGGCCCGGCTTCTTCCATATTTCGATCGCCGCCACGGTGGCGCCGTCACGAACCAAGGGACGCCACATGAATCCTTGATCGGGTTTCATCGTGGCGAGCATCTGGCGTAGCTGGGCCTGGACATCCGCGCCGCTCGCGAAACCGGACGGCTCGGCCGCCTGAGCGGAGTTCGTCTGCGCGGCGGCGGTGGCGACGCCCGACGAGACTGAGAACACGAATAACGTCGCGCCGATTGCGAAGGTTCTAGCCATTGTCTTCACCGCAGCTCTCCCTAGGTCGCCAAGCCATGAACGCGGATAACCGCTTACCACCCTTAGCCGCCTTCAGCCGCCCGCCTTCAAGATCCCCGCCAGCCCTTCGCGATACGTCGGATAGGCCGGCCGCCACCCAAGCTCCGCTTTCGCCCGCGCGTTCGAGACGCGCTTGTTCTCGGCGTAGAAGCGGCGGGTGGCGGGCGACATGCCCAGTTCATTGAAGGGTAGGTCTGGCGGGACCGGGACGCCCAGCAGCTTGGCGGCGTGCTCCATGACGTCCTGCGGTGGGGCCGGTTCGTCGTCCACGAGGTTGTAGACGCCGCCCGCGCGCGGCCGGTCCAGCGAGGCCAGCAGCCCCGAGACGATGTCGTCGACATGGATGCGGCTGAACACCTGGCCCGGCTTGACGATGCGCCGGCCCTCGCCGGCCCGCAGGCGGTCCAGGGCGCTGCGGCCAGGGCCGTAGATGCCGGGCAGGCGGAAGGTCGTGACCGTCAGGCCCATGCCGCGCCCGACCTGGCGCCAGTCCCGTTCGGCCCCCACGCGGCGAGCGCCTTCGACCGACTGGGCCTTCAGGGGCGAGCTCTCGAACACCCAGCGCCCCTCGAAGTCGCCGTAGACGCCGGTGGTCGAGAGATAGCCGATCCAGTCGGGAAAGGCCTGGGCCTGGGCGAGGGCCGGGATCACCGATTCCAAGGCGGGACAACCGTCGGGTCCAGGGGGCGAGGTGACCAGTATGGCGTTCACGCCGACCAGCGCGGCGGCCATGGCGTCGCGGTCGGTCGGATCGGCGGGCGTGATTCCCCGGGCGCGCAGCGCGGCGGCCTGATCGCCGTCCCGCGCCGTGGCGGCGACCTCCCAGCCGCGCGCCCGCAAGGCGTTGGCGAAGGCCTCGCCGACATAGCCCAGACCGAACACGAACAGACGCAACGCTAGAACTCCGCCCCCGGAAACCTGCCAGGATCAAGCCTCTGAAAAAACCCGCTTCGCAACCCCTCAAAGGGTGCTTGCCAAGCGCGAAGCCCTCTGCCATAAGCCGCCTCCTCGTCGCGGGGCGCTCCTTTTGAGCCTCGCCGATGCGGGCGTAGCTCAGTGGTAGAGCGCAACCTTGCCAAGGTTGATGTCGAGAGTTCGAATCTCTTCGCCCGCTCCATTCTCCCGGTCTCCGGGAAGTCTGGATGAGACCATATCTCGCGAATGGGCGGGCGTAGCTCAGTGGTAGAGCACAACCTTGCCAAGGTTGGGGTCGAGAGTTCGAATCTCTTCGCCCGCTCCATTCTCGATCTTCTTCCCAATATTTGATGCATCCGACGGTCGCCCCGAGAGGGCTCGATCGACGATTCGCGTGTCGATCCGCGCTGGGCCTTGGCCTAAGCTCCGCCGCATGACTCGCACCGCTTCCTGGCGCGCCGGCCTCGCTGGCGCCTGTCTCGCCGCGTTGACGGCCTCGGCCGCCTGGGCCGGCCCTTCCTCCACCCTGACGGGCCTGGTCGTGCGCTACGAGGCGCTGGGCGATCCCGGCGAGGATCCCGATTCCGGCGGCGCCGCGGACGCCCGCTGGCGCTTGCCCGACGTCTCGCCGGCCGCCGACGCGGACCGCGCCGCCAAGCTGAAGAAGATCCAGGCCGAGCTCATCTCGCTCGACGCCAAGGGGCTCACCGACGAGGAGCGTCTGACCCGGGACCTGTTGCGCTTCAGCCTGCGCGAGCGGATCGAGGCCGGCGGCTTCGACGAGGCGCGGATGCCGTTCAGCAGCGACGGCGGCTTCGACGTCATGATGCTGTACCGCGCCAGCGGCATGAAGCTGCGCAACGAGGGCGAGGCCAGGCGCTGGATCTCCCTCTTGAACGGCATGCCAGGTTGGTACGCGGCCAATATCGCCAATGCCCGACGCGGCGTGAGCACGGGCTTTGTCCAGGCGGTGTCGACGGCTCAGACGGTGCTGGAGCGCGCCCAGCGCGCGGCCGCCACGCCCTTGGCCGAGGATCCGCTGATGGCGCCGCTGCGCGTGTTGCCGGATAGCGTCCCCGCCGCCACCCGCGTGGCCCTGGTCGCCGAGGGCGAGAAGGCGCTCACCGCCAAGGTCGCCCCGGCCCGCGCCGACTTCGTCAAGTTCATGAGCGAGGAATACGTCCCGCACGCGGCCAAGAGCCTGGCGGCTTCGGACCTGCCGGACGGCAAGCGCTACTACGCGTTCCTGGCTCGCCGGCACACGACCACCGATCTGACGCCGGACCAGATCCACGATGTCGGTCAGGCCGAGGTGGCGCGTATCCGGGCCCGGATGCAGGAGACGATGAAGGCCGCCGGCTTCCAGGGCGACCTGACCGCCTTCATCGCCATGCTGCGCAAGGAGCCGCGCTTCTACGCCACCAGCCGCCAGGAGCTGCTGGAGAAATCCAGCGAGATCGCCAAGCGCGCCGATGACCAGCTGCCGGCCCACTTCGGGGTCTTGCCGCGCCTGACCTATGGCGTGCGGCCCGTGCCGGCCAGCATCGAGCGGGGCTACACCACCGGCCGTTATTTCGGCGGCGACCCCAAGATCGGCCGGGCCGGCGGACTGATGATCAACACCTCGGAGCTGGACCAGCGGCCGCTCTACGAGCTGCCGGCCCTGGTGCTGCACGAAGGCGCGCCCGGCCACCACATCCAGACCGCCCTGGCCCAGGAGCAGGTCGGCGTCCCGGAGTTCCGCCGCAACACCTACTTCACCGCCTATGGCGAGGGCTGGGGGCTCTATTCGGAGTGGCTGGGCGAGGAGATGGGGATCTATCGCGACCCCTATGAGCTGTTCGGCCGGCTGTCCTACGAGATGTGGCGCGCCTGCCGTCTGGTGGCCGACACGGGCATGCATTGGAAGGGCTGGAGCCTGGACCAGGCCCGCGCCTGCTTCACCGACAACACCGCGCTCTCGCCGGTCAATATCGAGGTCGAGCTCAAGCGCTACGTCTCCTGGCCCGGCCAGGCCCTGGCCTACAAGATGGGCGAGCTGAAGCTGATCGAGCTGCGCAAGCGCGCCGAACAGAAGCTGGGCGACCGCTTCGACGAGCGCGGCTTCCATGACGCCGTGCTGCTGCACGGCTCGCTGCCGCTGTCGGTGCTGGAGACGCGGATCGACGCCTGGATCGCCCAGCAGGGCAAGCCAACCAAGAAGAAGGGCTGACCGTGGCCAAGATCACCGTCCTCGGCGAATGCATGGTCGAGCTGTCGCCGGAAGCAGCGCCCGAAGCGGGCGGCGCGCCGCTGTACCGGATGGGCTTCGCCGGCGACACCTTCAACACCGCGATCTACATGGCCCGCCTGGGCGACGACGTCGCCTACTGCACGGCGTTGGGCGAGGGCGACCCGTTCAGCGAGGGCGTGATGGCCACCATGCGCCGCGAGGCCATGGACACCCGCCTGGTCCGCCAGGTCGAGAACCGCCTGCCGGGGCTCTACGCCATCGTCCTGGACGATCAGGGCGAGCGGAAGTTCCATTACTGGCGCGAGCGGGCCCCGATCCGCGACCTGTTCTCGGCCCATACCGCCGACCAGCTGATCGAGGCGGCCAAGGCCAGTGACCTCGTCTACCTGTCGGGCGTGACCCTGGCGGTGATCGGCGACATCGGCCGCGCGCGGCTGCGCGACGTCCTGGCCTATGTCCACTCGCATGGCGTGGCCGTGGCCCTGGATTTCAACTACCGCCCGGCCCTGTGGCCGAACGCGGAGGCCGCGCGCTCCGCCCTGGACGGCGTCGTGGCCTCGTGCCGCTACATCTCGCTGAGCAGCGAGGACAGCCGCCCGCTCTATGACCGCGAGGCCGAGGACCTGGCCGCCGAGTGGGCCGCCGCCGGCGCGGAGGTCGTGGCCCGCGACGAGAGCCACGCCGTCAACGTCCATCGGCCCGATGGCCGCACGGCCACGCCGGCGCCCGGTCGCGTCAAGGCGGTCGACACCACGGGGGCGGGGGACAGCTTCAACGCCGCCTATCTGTCCTCGCGCCTGGCCGGCCTGCCGATCGATGCGGCCGTACGACGCGCCCATGCCCTGGCGGCGCTCGTGGTATCCCATCGCGGCGCGATTCTGCCCGCCGAGGCCTCTCTGGAGGCGCTGTGCTCGGTCTGACCATGGTCCCCGTATGCTTGATTTCACCGAGAGCCTCGCCGTCGATCGCCTGCAGGCGGGGCTGACTCGCCAGTTCCTGGTTCCGGCGCTTCCGGCGCTGGAGGCGCTGTTCCTCGACCTTCGCGCCGAGACCGACCGGGAGCTCGGCGCCGCGCCGCGCGGCGGCCACGGAAAGCCTTATCCGTATGGGCTTTGCATGGAGATCACCGGCGACGTCCTGCGACGTTTGCCGACTCGGTTGAGCAGCCGTCATTCGGCGGCCGAGAGGGCGCTCAACGCCTTCGTCAAACGCGGCGGTCGCATCAACACGATGTGGGGCGTGCTGCGGGAGCGCTATTTCCAGAACGCCATCCAACTGGGCTCGCTGTACGTCGATGTCGCCAACGACACCGTCGACATCCGCAAGCCGAAGGTCGAGATCCTGCCGGTCGCGGAGTCCGGCATGGCGCTGGTGCGCGACGCCGCCCACTATGCCGGGATCGGTGAGGCCTATTGGGGCGCGGAATTCTACGCCAACACGGCGCTGCCATCCCTCGCGCCCTACTTCCCGATGATCCTCAAGCACCCGGCGGGCTACCTGCAGCTCGCCTCCCGCAACGCCTACATGGTCCGGCTGTTCGGTCGGAATGTCCGCCTCGCCGAGCAATGGCTACGGGAAGGGCCGCAACCGTCGCCAGCCATGGTCGAAGCGCTTCGCGCCGGCTGTCCTTCGGACATGCTGGCCGATGACGGGGCGGGGCTTTCCTTGGCGCTGGAAGCTTGCCGTCGGGCGGGCGGACGCAAAGCCGTCTTGAACGAAGCGGGCGTGGCGAAGCTCTTCGCGGCTTTCGACCGAATCCCTTCGGTGCGAGCGCCGGAAGAGGAGGGCGCCGAACCGGGGCCAATGCCCATGAATCCCCGCGCACCGGCGGGTGTAGTGGAGGTCATGGGTTAGGCATATCAATGGCTTAGGCTTCAGGGGTGCGGGTGCAATAGGAATATCTTCCTCTCATTGGGAAAATAAACCTATAGTGGTGTTCGCCGGTCGTGCTCGCGGCCGGGAGGAGAGGACGCCATGTTGGTTCAAGCCCTTGAGGACATTTGGGCGATTTCGCCCGATCCCCGACGCGACCGCCTGACGGTCGGCTTTGTCACTAATCTCGTTTCCCTGGCCACCGGCGTGTCGGCGGCCGAGATCACCGCGCCCAGACGAGCGTCGCAGGCGGCCGTCCGCGCGCGGCAGCTGGCCATCTACCTGACCCACATCACGTTCCACTGGCCCCTGGCCCGGGTGGCCTTCGCATTCGGCCGCGACCGGACGACCTGCGGCCACGCCTGTCGCAAGATCGAGGACATGCGCGAGGACGCGGCCTTCGACCGCCGGCTCACCGATCTGGAGGCCTGCCTGCGGCAGGCGCCAGCCCACGCCGAGGACATTCCGCAGTGAGGGCGGCTCCCAACGAGATCTTCGACGCCGAATTGGAGGCTCGTCGTCTGGCCGAGCGGGCCATGCGGCTGCTCTCGCGCCCGGGAGCCGTGGTCGAGGCCTTGGGGCTGGGCTACGGCGTACGGCTGGGTGCGAGCCGCCGGCGCAGCGTGATGCTGACCCTGGACGAGGCGGCCTTTCAGGCCCTGGCCCGCGAAGCGACGCTGAGGCCCCGACCGCAAGGCGGCTGGACCATGACGGACCGTCCAGATCCGGTGGTTCTGCCGCCGCCCGGCCGTCCGGGCGTCATCGAGGAAGCCGTCGACCTGCCCGCTGGAACGGCGCGCCGCAATCTCGGAGAGTCGCCGATCGCCTGGCTGGCCCGCCGCCGCGACGGCGAAGGAAGGCCCTGGCTGACCTCGGTCGAGGCCGCCGCCGCCGAGCGCTTGCGCGAGGAGTTCGAGAGCCTGGGCGTCCAGGGCCGCATGACCATGCGGTGGGAGGCCACGCCCAGGGTTTCCGGCGGCCGTCCGGGCCTGGCCCCCGCCGAGCGCGACCACGCCACGCGCGAACGGATCGCCAGGGCCCTTGCGGCGGTGGGACCAGGCCTGCGCGAGATCCTCGAACGGGTCTGCCTGATGGGCTCGGCCCTGGAAGCGGCCGAGCGCGCGTTGAAGCTGCCGCGCCGGGCGGGCAAGGCGGTGCTGAAGCTCGCCCTGCAGCGCCTGGCGCGGCATTATCGGATGGGGTGAGGGTCCCCGGCCGGACCTAGCTGTTCAGCGCGTGCTTGATATCGCGCATCTGGTCGTGACCGGACTTCACCGAGGTCCAGGCCTTTTCGATCACGGCGCGGGTCTGGGGATCGACGTCGGTGTCCTTCAGGGCCTTTTCATACTTGGCCTTGATGTAGTCCTCGCCGGCCTCGACCTCGCTGACGACGGCCTCGTCGCCCTTGGTGACGGCGTCCTTGAGATTCAGGAAGGCGCGGTGGGCGGCGGCCAGGATGGTGCCGTCGTCCTTGGCCTCGCCGCCCAGGCGACGGACCTCGTCCTGCAGTTCCGAGGCGACCGAGCGGCGCTCCTGGGCGCGACGCTGGAACAGGTCCTGGTAGCGAGAGGCGTCGGCGTCCTTGGCGGCTTCGGCATAGCCGTCGGCGCTGTCGATGGTGGTCTCCACCAGGCCGTTGACGAGCTTGATGTGGTCTTCGTTGGTGTGCATCGCGCGGGCTCCGCGTTGAGAAGGGGGAGCCGTGTCAACGCGGGGCGAGGGGTAAGGGTTCAGCCCTCTTTGGGCGGCAAGGTCGCGCCGACGTGCTCGATGCCCAAGGCCTCGCAGTGCAGGGCCTGACGATGACGCTCGGCGGCCCGGGCCTTCTGGTCCTCGCCGCGCTGGTCGTGGCAAGCGGGGCAGGAAACGCCCTCGACATAGAGCGGCGAGCGGCGGCCCGCGGGGCTGACCGGCATGCGGCAGCCGCGGCACAGGACGTGGGTCCCGGGGGAGAGGCCATGGCCGACCGCGACGCGCTCGTCGAAGACGAAGCACTCGCCGCGCCACAGGCTTTCGGGCTCGGGAACCTGCTCCAAATAGTCGAGGATGCCGCCCCTGAGGTGGAAGACGTCCTCGATCCCCTCCGACTTCAGGAAGGCGGTCGATTTCTCGCAGCGAATGCCGCCCGTGCAGTACATGGCGACCTTCAGCGGCGGCGCGTCGGGGCCGCGCTCGGCCTCGAGGCCTTGGCGATAGTCCCGAAACCAGGCGGGGAAGGCCGAGAAGCTGGCGGTCTTGGGATCGACGGCGCGCTCGAACGCGCCGACGGCGACCTCGTAGTCGTTGCGGGTGTCGATGACCAGGACATCGGGGTCGGCGATCAGGGCGTTCCAGTCGGCGGGCTCGACATAGGTCCCGGCGTTGGCGGCCGGATCGAGGTCGGGCTCGCCCAGGGTGACGATCTCTTTCTTCAGCCGCACCTTCATCCGGTAGAACGGCATGCGCTCGGCCCAGGCGGTCTTGGGCGCCAGGCCTTCGCAGCCGGGCAGGGCGCGGATGTGGTCCAGCACCGCCTCGATGGCGGAGTCCTCGCCGGCGATGGTGCCGTTGATCCCCTCGGGGGCCAGGAGCAGGGTGCCCTTGACGCCCAGGCCGCAGCACAGCGCCGCCAGCGGGCCTTGGATCGCCGCCGGGTCCGGAAACCGCGTGAAGCGGTAGAGCGCGGCGACGCGGTAGTTAGCCAAGGGCGACCTTCGCATCGTGCTGGATGCGCGCGACCATCGACTTCAGGCCGTTGGAGCGCTGCGACGACAGCGCGCCGGAGAGGCCCAGCTTGTCCATGGCCTCCTTGGCGTCGAAGGCGACGATGTCGGCCGGCGCGCGGCCCGAATAGAGCCGCAGCATGATGGCCACCAGGCCGCTGACGATGTGAGCGTCGCTATCGCCGCGGAACTTGAGGGTCCCGTCGGCCTGGGGCTGGGTGACCAGCCACACCTGGCTGGCGCAGCCGCGCACCTTGTTCTCGTCCGAGCGCTCGGCGTCGGTCAGCGGGGCCAGTTCCTTGCCCAGCTCGATCACGTAGCGGTAGCGCTCCTCCCAGTCGCCGAGGAGCTCGAACTCGTCGGCGAGGTCGTTGAGGGCGATGTCGATCGGACTGGTCATGGCGCGGCGTTTAGGAGCCTCGCCCGCCCAAGGCAAGCGCGGGCGGCGGAAGGAGCGAGTTTCGCCCCTATCCCGCCGGCAGGATGAGCCGCGCGAGGAAGCCCGCGCCCAGGCTGGACGACAGCTTCAGCTGGCCGCCCATGGCCCGTGACAGCAGGTCGACGATCGGCAGGCCCAGGCCCGCGCCTTCGTTGGCGCGCGTCAGCGTCGAGCCGCCCTGTTCGAACGGCTGCAGCAGGCGCGGCAGCTCGGCGCTCTCGACGCCGGGGCCCTGGTCGCGGACGGTAATCTCGATCTCGCGGCCGATGCGGGCGGCGGTGACATGCACGACTCCCCCAGCGGGCGAGTGCGTAACGGCGTTCTGCAAAAGATTGTGCAGCATGGTCCGAAGACCCCGGCTGTCGGCGGTGACGCTGGGCAGGGCGCCCTGGCCGACCACATGGACGATCACCTCGCGGCGCGCGATCTCGGGCTGCAGGCCCTCAAGCACGTCCTCGAGCGCCTCGTCGATCGGCTCGGGCGTCATCTCGATATCGGTGACGTGGCCCTCCAGCCTGGCCAGCTCGACGATCTGGTTCACGAGCTTCAGCAGCTTCATGCCGCTGTCGTGCACGATCGTCGCGTATTCCTTGTACTGCGGGCTTCCCAGCGGTCCGTAGAGCTCCTGGGACAGGATCTCGGAAAAGCCGATCACGGCGTTCAGCGGGGTGCGCAGCTCGTGGCTGACCATGCGCAGGAACGAGCGCTTCCGCTCGTCGAGAGCCACGCGTCGACGCTCCAGCGCGGCCGCCCGGCGATCCGCCGGGGAAGGGTCCGCGAACGTGCGGTCGAGCGACGCGTCCAGGGACGCCGGTTCTGGCATGGTGGGCTCCCGGACCTTCTGTCCGTGATGGCTTGAGCCCGGAAGATGCCCTACGGCGCTTACGATTCCGTTTCCGTCCACAACGAACCGACGCGGAAAGGTCGCTTAACGATTGTGCGGCCTTGGAGGGAACGGTCCCTCCGCGTTAAGCTTTGACGACGGTGAAACTTGTCCACCGGGCTTTAAGTCGACCGGCCTTGGAAATCGAAACGCTTCCAGACCCGCTCCGACGCTCCGCCCCACCGGCGGGGTTCGATCCCGCGCACGTGTGGCGCATGGGCTGGCTGGCCTTCATCTGTCTGGCGGCCGCCGCGACCCTGTTCGCCCAGAACCCTGGTGGTTGGCCCGTATGGGCGGCCCTGATCTCGGGCGCGGTCCCGGCCCTGGCGGCCCTGGTGTTCACCCGCAATGACGAGCGCACCCAGTCGCTACTGCTGGTTCTGTGGGCTGTAGGGGGCTCGCTGGCGGCGGTGCTGACCGGCGGCGTCTCGGGCGCGATGGCCGCCTGGTGCCTGGCGCCGGTCGCCGCGGCCTCGATCCTGGACCAGCCCCGGCGTCTGGCCGAGGGCGCGGCCCTGGCCCTGATCGGCGGCTGCGTCGCCGCCCTGACCCAACTTTCCGGCCTGGCCCCGCCGATCCCGACCGGTCCGCTGGCCTTCGTGCTGGGCTTCCTGGCCCTGGTCACCACCGGCCTTGGCCTTTCGGCGGGCCTGCTGATCGGCCACCGCCGCCAGGGCGCGCGCGGCGACCGTCACGCCACCGAGATCATGTCGCTGGAGACCCTGCTGGACGGTCTGCCCCACCTGGCGATCGCCGTGCGGGGGCAGGGCGCTGTGACCGCGGTGCGCGGCGCGCCGCCGCCTGGGATCACCGCCGTCGATCTGGTCAACAAGGGCCTGATCGCCGCGGCCGCGCCGGGCGACCGCCAGCGCCTGACCGCCGCCATCGTCGCGGCGCATCGCGAAGGCGAGGCCGGCCTGATCTTCAATCCGGTCCTGGGCGTCGAGCGCACTGTGGCCCTGGACCTGCATCGCGTCGCCCCGAACCATCTGGTGGGCGTGCTGCGCGACGTTACGGTCGACCGCAACCGCGAGACCGCGCTCGACCAGGCCCGCGCCGAAGCCGAGGGCCTGGCCGCGGGCCGCGCCCGCTTCCTGGCCAATATGAGCCACGAACTGCGCACGCCGCTCAACGCCATCATGGGCTTCTCCGACATCATGCGCGCCAAGATGTTCGGCACGCTCAGCGACCGCTACGCCGAATACGCCGAGCTGATCCACGAGAGCGGCGGCCACCTGCTGGACCTGATCAACGACGTGCTGGACATGTCGAAGATCGAGGCCGAGCGCTTCGAGCTGCAGCGCGGCGTGTTCGACGCCCGCGAGGCGGTGCAGGCGGCCATGCGCCTGCTGCGCGTCCAGTCCGACACCGCCGGCGTCCAGCTGCGCGGCGTGCTGCCGCCGGGTGAGCTGGAGGTCGACGCCGACCGCCGGGCCCTGAAGCAGATCGTGCTGAACCTGGTCTCCAACGCCCTGAAGTTCACCCCGCGCGGCGGCCAGGTGACGGTCACGGCGCATGGCTATGACGGGGTGCTGGAGATCGTCGTCGCCGACACCGGCGTCGGCATCAGCCCCGAGGACCTCGAGCGCCTGGGCCGTCCGTATGAGCAGGCCGGCGGCGCCGAGCAGCGCGCGCGCGGCACGGGCCTGGGACTTTCCCTGGTGCGCGCCTTCGCCAAGCTGCACGGCGGCGAAATGATCATCGAGAGCCGTCTGGGCGCCGGGACCACCGTTTCGGTGCGCCTGCCGGTTCTGCTGGCGCCGGTCGGCGAGACCCCGCCCGTCGAGGTAGCGCCCGCCGCGGCGCCCGCGCCGCCGGTCATTCATCAGGTCAAGATCACGCCGGCGGACCTGGGCGACAACGTCATCGCCTTCTCGCCGCGCTAGAGCCTGTCGGGTTCAGAGGGACCTCTGACCCGATAAACAGGCTCTATCTTCAAATACTTAGAGCGCGGTTGCCGGGCGAAACCGCTCACACTTTCGCCCAACGCGCTCTAGGCCGGGCGAGGCCTCAGCGCAGGAACGCCCGTCCCGCAGCGAAGTCCCCGACCTCGACATAGGCCTTGCGGGTGACCTCCTCGCCGCGACCGGTGAAGGCGAATTCAACCGTCACCGCCTCGCGCGGGTCCAACCGAGAGATCGCGTCGGCCGCCGCCGTCGGAAACCGGAAGGCCAGGCCCGTCTTGGCGCCGGTCGGCAGCAGGGTGAGGGGAGCCTCCTCGCGGGTCTCGGCGATGAACACCAGGCTGGCGTTGCGCGGCGCGACCTTGCCGCTGAGGTTCCGACCCGAGCGCGCGTCGATATAGGGGCCCAGCGTCCGGCCGGTGTCGCGCACGATGATCCGCGCGGCATAGGGGCGCTGGCCGCTGTCGAAGGTGGCCACGGCGGTCAGGGCCTTGGCGCGGCCGGCCAGGCCGAACATCAGGCGATCGACGCCGAAGGTCGACGGCTGCGACAGCCGCCAGACGGGGATGGTCGCCGAGACCGAGCGTTCAGCCTTCCAGGCCGCGACGTCGCCCGGATAGTTCATGCTCAGCATCTGCGAATAGCCGTCGAACGCGGACTTCACCCGCGAGGCGGCCAGCGTCAGGTCCTTTGAATCGCAGGCCGCGCCGGCGGCCTTGACGCGCGCGCGCTGCTCCAGGGCGCTGACCTGCTGCTCGCTGGCCCCAGACCGCAGCGTCGCGCCCCGCGCCTGGGCCCGTGAGGCGTCGAGCGCCGCCGAGATCGAGGGCGCGAACAGCCGGCAGCGGCCATCGGCCGCTGTCATCAGCGTGCGTTCGTAAAGCTGGTCGGCGGCGTTGGCGGCAAGCAGCGCGGTGGGAGCGGCCATGGCCGCCAACCCAATCGACACCCCGATCCATCGCGCCACGCGACCTTTCTGGTCGGTACTTGGCGTCATTTTCTCGTATGCTTCGAGACTTAGGGGGCGACCTATAACCCCTGTGTGGTTGCGGTTCGGTTAGCGATGCTTCTTTCGACGGATATCTGGGTTGGGGCGCTGATCCGCCGCGCCGAATTGGGCGGCGCCTTCGCCATGGTGGCCCGCAAGGGCGACGCGCGGGCGGGGGCTGTGCTGGTCAAGGTGGTCGACCGCCGGGCCGGAACCGCGCACCTTTACAGCGAGGCCACGCGCGGCGACGGCGAGCGCTTCTGGATGCAGCCCATCCGCTCCGAGTTCGAGCCCGATCTCGACGCCTATGCCGAGCGCACCGCCCGGATCGATCCCGACGTCTGGGTGGTCGAGATCGAGGACCGCGACGGGCGTCATTTCCTGACCGAACCCGTCGAAGCCTGAATCTCATAGGTGGAGCGGGTGTGGACAACTCGACTCAAAGGGGGCGTTAACCCTGCTCCTAAACGGGACCTAAAGCGTGTTTGGCGCAGAGTGCGTGGGCTTCAACCCCTCCCAGAGACACGCATCCAGTAGCGCCATGCTTTTCCTCATGAACGACACTGTCTTGAGCTTCGACGTGGCCGAGTTGGCCCCGCCGATGGCGCGCGACCGGTTCGCGGCGCTGTCGCTGAGCTATGTCGGTGAGCTGGGCAAGGAGCTGTTCGCGGAAGAGCCGCTGCTGCACCGCAAGGATCTTGAACGGGTCCAACGCCTTGCGGCGCTGATCGTGGCCAAGGCGCCGGAGATCAACGCGGCCTTGTTCGTGGCGCCGGGGCGCGGATGCCGGGTGGACGATGTGCAGGTGCGTTACGCTCAGCTGAGCCTGGAGGTCATGGGCGCGCTTTTGGAGCGCCAGAAGGCCGGCGCCCTCACCAACCTCGAAGCCGACCGCCAGGTCTGGCGGCGACTGGCGGCCTAGGTCGGTCTCAACCGACCAAGCTCAACAACCAGCTCAAGGTCACGGCCAGGACGACCAGTCCGGCCAGGGTGACGCCGATGCACAGCGCGCTGCCGGCGGGATGCTGCCGGTCGTGACCGCGATGATGGTCAAGCAGAGCCATCTTTCGATTTCCTCCATCCACCCGCCGATCTGACGTCGACGGTGCGGGATTTGGGAAGCATGACTCCAAACCCATTATTCGAATAGGGATATTTTGTCGCGGTTCCGGGCAGGTCCGGCGCGCCAGCGGGCGGGTTTGCCTTGCTACGGGCGCGTCTCGCTGCCTAGCCTCAATTCCGAGTTGTGAAAGGGGGCGTCATGGTTTCGGGATTCGGTCGCGCGATGCTGAGCGCGGCCCTTGGGGCGGCGATGCTGGGCGGAGCCGGCGCGGCCCACGCGGAATGGCAGAAGGCCGAGAGCGCCCACTTCGTGGTCTACAGCGACGGCGGCGAAAGCAGCCTGCGCGACTTCACGGCCAAGCTGGAGGATTTCGACGCCCTGCTGCGGCTGTTCCACGGTCGCGCGGCGGATCAGGAGGACGGCGCCCGCAAGCTGGACATCTACTTGGTGCGTAGCGCCGATCAGTTGCGCCGCGTCTTTCCGGAGCAGGAGCACGCGGCCGGCGTCTATACGGCGGGCGCGACCGACATCTTCGCCATCGCGATCCGCAAGTCGAACGGCTTGGCCGATGACGCGGTGCTGCACGAGTACGTCCACCACTTCATGCTGCAGCACTATCCCGGCGCCTATCCCGCCTGGCTGATCGAGGGCTACGCCGAATACTTCATGACGGCCAATTTCGAGGACAGGAAGATCCTGGTCGGGGCGCCGAACGGCGGGCGCGTCTCGGGTCTCTTGAATGGGTCCTGGGTGTCGTCGCGCGACCTGTTGACCAAGCGGCCTGGCCAGCTGACCGAGCAGCAGGGCTTTCTCTATTACGGCCAGTCCTGGCTGCTGACCCACTACATGCTGTCGGATCCGGAGCGGAAGAGGCGGCTATCGGCCTTCGTGGCGGCCACGGCCCGGGGCGAGGACGCTCTGATCGCCTGGCCCAAGGCCACCGGCATCGCCGTCAACGACCTGGAGCGCGTCCTGCTCGGCTATCTGCGCAGCGCCATTCCCAACAAGACCCTGGTTCGCGACAAACAGCCGGACTTCCCGATGGCGGTCACCGCCCTGCCGGCCTCGACCGCCGACCTGCTGCTCGAGAACCAGATGGCCAAGCGTGGGCCGCCCAAGGAACTGGGCGCGAAGCTGCTCAAGACCGTGCGCGCCGACGCGGCCAGATATCCCGGTGATCGCCTGGCGACCCTGACCCTCGCTCGAGTCGAAGCCGATCATGGCGACCGGGCGGTGGCTCATAGGCTTCTCGACGACTGGATCGCCGGCCACGCCGACGACGCCGAGGCCCTGCGCCTGGCGGGGGAGAGCCGCCTGGACGCGGCCAAGGCGCTGCAAGGCAAGCCGGAAGAGAGCAAGGCCATGGTCGCCGAGGCGGCCCGGTACTTCGGCCGCGCCAACAAGGCCCAGCCCGACAGCTACCAGACGCTCTACGATTTCGCGCGAACCCGGATGGGCGAGCCCGGCTATCCGACCGAGAATACGCTCAATGTCCTGGAGTTGGCCGCCCAGTTGGCGCCCCAGGTGCTGACGATACGCCTGACCGCTGGCCAGGCCATGGCGGCGCGGGGGCGCTATGCCGACGCGGTCCGGATGCTGGAGCCGGTGGCCAACAATCCCCACGGCGGCAAGGGCGCCGAGGCGGCGGCCGGCCTGCTGAAGACGATCCAGGAGAAGATGGCGACGCCGGCGAAGTAGGGACGACGCTCTCGCCGGTCTTTGACCTTGAATTCGTGTCGGCAGGCCGTTTAGGCTCAATTTAAGATTGAAGTTGGGGTGGCGTCATGCGGGCGGGTTCGAAGTCGAGGCGAGCGTCCGTGATGGCTGGGCTGGCGGCGCTGGCGCTGTCTGCCCCGCTGGCCGCCCATGCCGAGTGGAAGCGCGCCGAAAGCGAGCACTTCGTCGTCTATGGGCGCAGCGATCGCTCTGTCCGCGAGTACGCGTCGATGCTCGAGGATTTCGACGCCCTGCTGCGTCGCCTGCATGGGCGGCCCAAGGACGAGCTCACCCTGATCAAGCTGCCGGTGTATCTGGTCGCCGATCTCGATCAGCTTCGCCGCGCCGTTCCCCAGGCCCGGGACCATACGGCAGGGCTCTACATCACCGCGCCGACCGAGGTCTTCGCCTTGGCCATCCGCGACGGGGGCGGCTACGAGAACGATCCCAACCGCGGCGATGACGTGGTGCTGCACGAGTACACGCACCACTTCATGCTGCGGTACTATCCCAGCGCCTATCCGGCCTGGTTGGTCGAGGGCTATGCCGAGTACTACATGACCGTGGACCTGGGCGCCCAACGCATGATCGTAGGCGGCTACAACAAGGCCCGCGCCTACGCCCTGACCGCGCCCGGCATGACCTGGCTGCCGATGGGCGACATCCTGAGCAAGCGTCCCGGAGAGCTCGGCAAGTGGGAGACGGCCAACTTCTACGCCCAGGCGTGGCTGCTGACCCACTACATCCTCTCGGATCCGGAACGCCGCAAGAAGCTCAGCACGTATCTCGAGGCCGTGCGGGGTGGACGGAAGCCGCCCGAGGCCTGGCAGGCGATCTATGGCGACGACATGGAGGGACTGCGCAGGAACTTGCGGACCTACATGGATCATCCGCTGGCGGCGGGCGCATTGCCGCGCACCACGCCGCAGGAAGCGTCCATGACCGTCACCGCGCTCAGCCCCGCCGCCGAAGCCTTGCTCCTGGAAGGGCAGCGCCTGAAACTGGGCGTCCCCAAAGCCGATCAGCCCAAGGCGCTGGAGGCGATCCGGGCGGCGGCGGCGCGCTATCCCGACGATCGGTTCGCCAAGCTGGTCCGCGGCCAGGCCGAGACCCAGTTCGGCGACCGGGCGGCGGGGGAGGCGGCCCTGAACGCGCTTCTGGCGACCAATCCGCAGGACAAGGAGGCGCTGGTCGTTCTGGGCGAAAGCCGATTGTCCGCGGCCCGGGCGGACGAGGCGCGGCGCAAGGAGATCCTGGGCGAGGCGGGCAAGCTGTTCGCGCGGGCTTTCAAGATCGATCCGGACGACCCGCGCGTGCTGCACGGCTATGCCGACGCCAAGCTGATGGAGCCGCTGAACGACAATCTGGTCAATGTGCGCCTGCGCGCCATGCTGCTGGCGCCCCAGGTGGGGCATTTGCGGCTGGACGCCGGCAGGGTGCTGGTCGAGACCAAGGACTACGAGAACGCCCGCATCGTCCTGCGCCCCCTGGCCGGCAGTCCCCATGGCGGTGGCGACTCGGAGGCGGCTCAGGCCATGCTGAAGGCCATGCCGGAAGAGAAGCCGGCCACGGACAAGAAGGACTGAGTATGTCTGGATCGATGTCGCGGCGAACGTTCGCGGTCAGCGTCGGGATGGCGCCCCTGGCTCTCGCGGTCGGCGCGCGCGCTCAAGCGGCGGGCGACTGGCTGCACACGAGCACGCCATCGTTCTCGCTCTACGGCCGCGTGGGCCAGAAGGCGCTGGTCGAGATGGCCAACGACCTCGAGGACTTCGCGGGCTTGTTGCGCGCCCTGCACGGACTGAGCGGTCCGGGCGACGAGCGGCCGTTGCCGATCTACCTGACGCCGCGCCAGATCGACCTTCGACGTGTGCGGCCGGAGCTGGCGCCCCATATCAGCGGCTTCTACAGCGCCTCCATCGGCGACGTCTTCGCCGCGCTGTGTTTGGAAGGCGACGACGAACGCGGCCGTCAGGTGCTGTTCCATGAGTACGCCCACCACTTCATGAAGCAGAACGCGCCGGCCGCCTACGCCTCGTGGCTGGTCGAGGGCTATGCCGAGTACTTCATGACGGCGCGTTTCAAGCCCGATGTCGTGGAGGTGGGGGTCACCAGTCGGCGGATCGCCTGGTTGCGCGGCACCAACACCTGGACGCCGTTCGAAGAGATCCTGGGGCGGCGGGCCCTGACCGGCCGAAGGACGGACATCGCCGCCTTCTACGCCCAATCCTGGATCCTGACCCACTACATGATGTCCGATCCCGAACGGCTGGCGCGCTTGACCCGCTACGCCCAGGCCGTGGCCGAGGGCGGCGATCCGGTGGCCCTGGCGCCCGAGGCGGTCGGCGTTCCGCTGGCGGACCTGGAACGGGTGCTGAGGCGCTATATGGGCGCCCTGCCGGGGCGGCGCATGGCGCGTCCGCCGTCGAGCGCGGGGCAGCTGGCGGTCATCCGCTTGCCAGCCTCGGCCGACGACCTGCTGCTGGAGAACCAGCGGCTGAAGATGGGCGTGCCGAAGGAACAGCGTCCCGAGGTCCTGGCCATGATCCGCGAGCGCGCGGCCCGCCATCCCGGCGATCGCCTGGCCGACCTGACCCTGGCGCGGGCGGAGAACGACTTCGGCGACCGTGCCAAGGCCCAGACCCTGCTGAAACGCCGTATCGAGATCGACCCGCGCGACGTGGAGGCCATCCAGATCATGGGCTGGTCGTGCATGTTGCAGGCCCGGGCCGAACCCGCCCAGGCGCCGAAGCACCTGAAGGAAGCCCGCGACTGGTTCGGCAAGGGCTTCGCCGTCGATACCAACAACGCGCTGCTACTCTATGACTACGGGATCAGTCGGCGCGGCGAGCCGGGTTATCCCAACGACAACGCCGTGAACGTGCTGCTGCGGGCCCAGCAACTGGCCCCTCAGGTGGCGCAATTCCGCCTGGCCGCCGCCGACGCCTTGATGAGGCGCGACCGCTTCGACGAGGCCGCCGCCCTGGTGGAGCCGGTGTTCAACGATCCGCACGCTGGCCCCCAGGCGGCCGAGGCCAGGCGGCGTTTCGAGGAGGCCATCGCCCGACGTCGACCGACCGGAACCGCCGAGGAAGGTGACAAGGACGCTCCGGAGGGGTAGTCCCCCGCCATGAGCTCTTCCCCCGCCGCTGAAGCCGCCCGTCGGCGCACCTTCGCCATCATCAGCCACCCCGACGCCGGCAAGACCACGCTGACGGAAAACCTGCTGCTGGCCGGCGGAGCGATCCGCGCGGCCGGCGCCGTGCGCGCCCGCGGCCAGACCCGCCGGACCCAGTCGGACTGGATGAAGATCGAACGCGAACGCGGGATCTCGGTCTCGGCGTCGGTGATGACGTTCGACCACGACGGCCTGATGTTCAACCTGCTGGACACCCCGGGCCACGAGGACTTCTCGGAAGACACCTATCGCACCCTGACGGCCGCCGACGCGGCGATCATGGTGCTGGACGCCGCCAAGGGCATCGAGCCCCAGACCTTGAAGCTGTTCGAGGTCTGCCGCCTGCGCGACATCCCGATCATCACCTTCATCAACAAGATGGACCGTGAGGCCCAGGACCCGTTCGAGCTGCTGGACGAGGTCTCGTCCAAGCTGGCCCTGGACCCGGCGCCGCTGTACTGGCCCGCCGGCTCGGGCGGGCGCTTCAAGGGCATGCTGGACCTGCGCGGCCAGAAGTTCATCCCCTACGCCAAGAAGAGCTCGACGGACGAGGAAGGTCACCCCGATCCGGTGCCGATCAACTCCAACGCGGTGGTCCAGTATCTGACGCCCGAGGAACAGGCCGAGGTCGAGGAGGGCGCCATGCTGGTGTCCGAGGCCAGCAAGCCGTTCGACGTCCAGTCGTTCCTGGAAGGCCACATGACCCCGGTGTTCTTCGGTTCGGCCCTGCGCCACTTCGGGGTGTCGGAACTGCTGGGCGGGATCGGCAGCTACGCCCCGCCGCCGCATCCGGCCAAGGTCACCAAGGCCGGCGTGGAGACCCATGTCGCCCCGGGCGACAACGAGGTGTCGGGCTTCGTCTTCAAGGTCCAGGCGAACATGGACCCCAACCACCGCGACCGGATCGCCTTCCTGCGCCTGACCAGCGGCCGCTTCACGCGCGGCATGAAGCTGAAGGCCCAGAACACCGGCAAGGCCATGAGCGTCAACGCGCCGATCATGTTCTTCGCCTCCGACCGCGAACTGGCCGAGGACGCCTTCGCCGGCGACGTGATCGGCATCCCCAACCACGGCGTCCTGCGGGTGGGCGACAGCCTGTCCGAGACCGGCGCCCTGCGCTTCGCGGGCCTGCCGAACTTCGCGCCGGAAATCCTGCGCCGCGTACGGGTCAAGGACCCGCTGAAGGCCAAGCACCTGAAGAAGGCGCTGGAAGGCCTGGCCGAGGAGGGCGTCACCCAGCTGTTCCGTCCGATGATCGGCAGCGACTTCATCGTCGGCGCCGTCGGGCAACTGCAGTTCGAGGTCATGGCCGATCGCCTGGCCAACGAATACCAGCTGGACTGCATCTTCGAGGCCAGCCCCTACGCCGAGGCCCGCTGGCTGGTCGGCGACCGGGCCGACGTCGAGGACTTCGTCAGCAAGCACAAGTCGGCCATGGGCCAGGACATCGACGAAGCCCCGGTGTTCCTGGGCAAGTCGTCCTGGGAGATCGGCTACGTGGCGGAGCGCTACCCGAAGGTGCGCTTCGAGCGGACGAAGGAACGGGGCTAGGGGCTGACTCCTCTCTCTCTCTGAGAGAGAGGGTCTCGGTGCGCCAGGCGGCCAAACTCAATGTCCGCAAACGGCGCTGAGCGGAAGTTCAGATGCTCCCCCTCTGGGGGAGCTGTCGCGGAGCGACTGAGGGGGCTAATGCGGCATATGCCCAGCTTGCCCCCTCCGGCCCTCTGGGCCACCTCCCCCAAAGGGGGAGGATCTTATGCGGCCGCTCCCCACCCTGAGCTGACGCAGGCCTCCTGCGACCTACGCCCTCCGCAGCCCATACGCCCGCGCCATCCCCCGATAGACCTCCAGCAACCCATTGGCGTCATACCGCCCGCCGTGGGTCTTGCGCTCCGGACGGGGCGACGGAACGGCCTGGGGCGCGCCGGGAGCCTCGGCGCCGTTGATCCCCTGGGACAGCAGGTTAGGGCGCGGGCCTTCGCCGGCGTTATGGCCGTCCTGGTCGAACACCGCCTCCTGGTGGCGGGTCGGCTCCCAGATGAAGGTCCCCCAGCCGCGCTGGCCCGGCGCGTCATGGACGAGGTCGTTCACGTAGCGCTTCCGGCTGGAATATTCGGCCGCGTAGAAGCCGAGGTCGCGATAGCGTTCCGTGAAGCCGCCGAAGGTCCTGGCCCAGTCGCCCTCGGCCGCCTGCTGGTAGCAGGAGAAGCCGGTGGCGTCGAAGCGCACGCCGCGCGCCAGCAGGCTGTCCATCCAGTGCTGGACGATGGGCCAGTGGCGGCCCAGGTGGTTGTGGACGCTGGTCCGGGCCTTGGGCGCGACTTGGCGGGAGGCGTCGAGGCCGGCGCTGAGCAGGGCGGCCAGCTGGTCGAAGCCGCCAGCGTCGGGGACGTCCAGGTGGACGGCGTCGGTATTGGGATTGCCCGTCTTCATCGGCAACGGCACGCGGCCGTCGGGCCACAGCAGGCCGAAGGTGATCTCGTTGCCGATCACCACCATGTCGGCCGGGGCGCCGGCCTTGTTCAGGGCGTTCAGCACGTCGCGGGTGTGGTCGCCGACCGCCTTGACCAGGCCATCGAACGGCAGGTCCTTCCAGGCGGCGGGCTTGGCCTGCTTCTGCGGGTCGGCCCAGGTGTCGCTGTAGTGGAAGCTGATCGTCAGGTGCAGGCCGGCGGCCTTGACCCGCTTGGCCATGGCCACGGTCTGGTCCTTGCCGCACCAGGGATCGACGGGCCGGGATCGCGAATAGCCATTGGCCGGATCGACGAAGACCCGCAGCTTGACGGCGTTGAAGCCCGCGTCGCCCAGGATGGCCAGGACGTCGCGCTTCTGGCCGTTGAGGAAGTAGGCGGCGCCGTCGGCCTCGTCCTGCGGGATCCACGAGACGTCGGCGCCCAGCAGGAACGGACCCGGCCGCACGCCCTTCTGGGCCGCGAAGGCCGTGGGGGCGGCCGCCAGCAGAGGCAGACTCGTTATCAGGGCGCGGCGATCGAGCGGCGGCATGGCTATCCTCCCAGGCGCGTTGTTCGCGCTTAGTCTCATAAATTGAGACATTGTCTCATTTTATGATTTTAGCCACGCGGGCGGCCGCAAGGGAAGGGGCTGGGCTGGCGGGGCCGCGTCGAGTCGCTATACCAGCCGGAAACCGCTGTTCGGGATCGTCCGCATGACTGTCGCTCCGCTCGCCATCGGCCTGGTGGCCCACGACGACAAGAAGGCCGAGCTGGTCGAATGGGCCAAGGCCCATGCCGACTTCCTGAAGGACAAGGCTTTGTTCGCCACGGGCACCACCGGCGGGCGGATCCTGGACGCGCTGCCGAAGCTGAACCTGGTGCGGCTGAAGAGCGGCCCTCTCGGCGGCGACCAGCAGCTGGGGGCCATGATCGCCGAGGATCGGCTGGACGTGCTGATCTTCTTCGTGGACCCGCTGTCGCCCCAGCCGCACGACGTCGACGTCAAGGCGCTGATCCGCCTGGCGACCCTGGCCAACATCCCGTTCGCTTGCAATCCGGCGACGGCGGACCTGATCGTGGGTTGCCAGTAGGTGCTCCCCTTCTGGGGGAGCTGTCGCGGAGCGACTGAGGGGGCTAATGCAGCATAGGCCGCGCTGCCCCCTCCGGCCCTCTGGGCCACCTCCCCCAGCGGGGGAGGATCAGCCTGGGAACTTCAACAGGTTCGGTTTGGGGATCGCGGCCTTGAAACTGCCGCGCGTCTTGGCCGTGTCCAGCCCGAACTCGGCCCAGGCGGCCAGGAAGCCATTGGCCGCGTCGCTGGGCGAGGATGGGACCAGCGCCAGGGCGGGACGGGCCGCGACCGCCGCGCGGGCGGCGGCCCAGGCCGCGGGCTCGGCGGTGGCGTAGACGCCGTCCGAGGCGACCAACTGGCCGGCCAGGTCGATGTCCAGGAACCGCAGCGTCACCGAGATGTCCGCCGGCAGGTCCGAAAGGCTTCCCAGCGCTTCGGTCAGAGCCGTCAGGCTCATCGCCGCGGCGGTGGTGCGCCGCTCGCCACCGGCGGCGCCCTTGATCGCTGCGGGGTCGGTCTCGCCGTTCAGCCGCCGCACATAGGCCCAGCCGCCATAGCCCGGATCGGGACGGCAGAGGCTGGCGATCCACAGGGTGACAGCGGCCATGGGCAGGCTCCGAAACAACGATTCCGTTGGAATTCTAGCGTGCTTCGCCGGCGCTGGGGGAGGGTGTCCGTGAACGAAAGGTAAACTGGGGATGAATTCTTAGGGTTAACGTCATTTTAAGTTCAATGAACAATGTTCTAACAAATGACAACACCTTGAGGCTCTGCTTGTATTCGGCATAGCAAGAAGTGTGCCAATTCAATACGTCTTCACCCATTTTGGTCGAAAATTCGATCAAGGCATAAATATATGGGAAATATTTATGGTTAACGGCGCGTAAACACATGTTAACCACTTGTTAAAGGCGTTGGCTCCGGTTTTGCTGATTACGCGTTGAACCTTCGTCGGACGTCCCGACGTGGGACGATCCGTAGGCGGAGTGCGCGAGGCGATGTTCGAGTTCGGGCGGGATCTGAAGCGATTGTTCGGCGTCGACGCCGATAGCGGCTTCAAGGGGGCATGGCGTGAAGGCCTGACTGGCGGCGACACTTCGCTGCTGGAATTGCTGGATGTGCGCCTTCTGACCAATGAAGCGCGATCGGCCGATGTGGTCGCCGGCCGGATCGGCGCCAAGGATCGCGGGGCCCGCCTTCTGGAAGCCGCCGTGGTCTGGCGCGAGCTGGCCCGTCGCAACGGCGACGCCACCGCCCTTAGAAAGGGCGCGGCCCAGGCCGAAGCTGCCGTGAAGATCTTCGAGACCGAGCGTCGCCACGACGCCTTGGCCGCCGCCCGTTGCGAGCAGGCGGTGCTGGCGGTGCTGGGCGCCGACCTGTTCGGCGACGAGGGGCTGGTCGCGGCCGCCTCGGCGACCCTGGCCCGCACGCCGGCCAATCAGCGCACCGCCCTGTGCGGCGCGCTCGCCGCCGGCCTGGATGGCCGCGTGGCCCTGTCCCAGAATGACGTCGAGCGCGCGCTCACCGCCGTGCAGGCCTATGAAGCGCCGCTGCGCGCTCTGGCCGCCGCCAAGCGCGTGAAGGGCGGTCCGGCGCGTCTGCTGCTGGCCGACCAGCGCGCCGCCCGTATCGAGCTGATCCTGGCCTGTGGCGAACGCCTGAAGGACCGGGGCCTGGCCGAACTGGCCATCTCGGAGGCCAAGACGGCCGCCGGCGTGCTGGATCCCGATTTCGAACCCCTGGCCTGGGCCCGGCTGGAAAGCCTGCGCGGCCAGGCTCTGGTGATGCTGGGCGAACTGGACGGCGAGCTGTCGCGCATCACCGACGGCGTCGAAGCGCAGTTCGCCGCTGTGGACGTGCTGTCCGCCGACCACAGCCCGATGGACTGGGCCCGCACCGGCGCGTCCCTTGGCGCGGCCCTGCAGGCTCTGGGCGAGGCCTCGACCAACGAGCGCGCCTTCGAACAGGCTGTCTCGGCCTATGACCGCGCCACCCAGGTGCTGAAGCTTCAGCCGGCCCTGGCCCTGCGCGCCGTGGTCGCCAACAACCGCGCCCTCTGCCTGGCCCGCTGCGCCGAGCTGACCGCCGATCTCGCGGTGCTGGACGCCGCCGAGCTGGCCTTCAAGGCCGAGCTTTCCGCCGCGCCCGGTGGGCGCGATCCGGCCAGCTGGGCCGTGGCCCAGATGAACCTGGCTCGCCTGTACGAAGCCCGCGTCGAGATCACCGGTCGCGACGATGGCCGCCTGGCCCGGGCCGGCGCGGCCCTGGCCTGCGCCTTCGACGTCTTCTCGGAACTGGGCCTGCGCTCGCTGACCGACCTGGCGGCACAAGGTCTGCAACGACTGAAGCAGGCCCAGGCCGCCTGATCCGAAATGGAACACAGGCGGCGGAAGGGCCGCCTGACAAAAACAAAGTAAGGGATGAACTCGTGATCGTTTCGCTCGCTCTGGCCGCCGCCATCTCCAACGCCGCTCCGGCGAAGGGCGCGTCCGACATGCTCATTCCGGCTTCCGAACCGCGCATGGCCGTGGCCGTGCTGAACTGCCTGGTCAAGAACGACGGCCGCCTGACGGCCTGCACCGTGCAGGACGAGACCCCCGGCGACCTCGGCGTCGGCCAGGCTGCCCTGTCGATGGCCTCGCAGTTCCAAGTCGACCTGCTGGGCCCGGACGGCAAGAGCCGCGCGGGTTCCTATATTCAGGTTCCGGTGCGTATCCGCATCCGGTAACCGCCAAGACCCAGAGAGTCTCCCAGAGGGGCGGGATGCGGCTTTGCCAATAGTAGGGCAGGGCGCGCCCGCCCCTCCCCACATCTGGGGTCCAGTTCAGCGTGGCGCCGCGACCCACCGTCGCGGGTCCCATTTCGAGACCTTTTGGCGACAAGTCCTAACGGCCTGTTAACCATATTTCGCGCATGTTCACGTCTCGAATCCCAACGGCCAGTACGGCCGAATCCGACGAGGCTTTGCATGACGGGCGCAGAAGTTCTTGATGTCGGTCGCGATGCGATCTGGCTGACCCTTCAGCTCTGCGCTCCGGTCCTGATCGTCGGCCTGGTGGTCGGCGTCTCGATCGGCCTCTTCCAGGCCCTGACCCAGATCCAGGAACAGACCCTGGTCTACGCGCCCAAGATCGTCGCGATCTTCGTGTCGCTGCTGATCTTCCTGCCGCTGATGGGCTCTCTGATGAGCGGCTTCATGCGCCAGATCGCCGCCCGCATCGCTGGCATGTAGGGAAGGGCAAAGGCCCGTGAATTCCTTCGCCACGGCATTTGAGGTCTATGTCGCCGCGCTCGTGTTCTCGCGAGTGGGCGCCATGGTTATGACCATGCCGGGCATCGGCGACCAATCGGTCCCGCCGCGTATCCGCCTTTCGTTCGCCTTGCTGCTGGCCCTGCTGCTGGGGCCTTTGGTCGCCAATACCGTGCCGCCGATCCCGACGACGCTGGGCGGCCTGGTCGGCGCGGTGATCCACGAGATCCTGATCGGCCTGATGGTCGGGTCGGTGCTGCGACTGTTCATGACCTCGCTGACCACGGCCGGCGAAATCATCTCGATGCAGACCACCCTGTCGTTCGCCCAGAGCACCAATCCCTCGATGCAGGGCTCGAGCACGGCGGTGGCCACCTTCCTGTCGATGCTGGGCCTGACCCTGGTGATGGCCACGGGCCTGCATCACCTGTTCATCGGCGCGATCGTCAAGTCGTACACCCTGTTCCCGTTCACCCGACCGGTGCCAGTCAACGACGCCGTCACCCTGGCGGTGCAGACGGTGGCGCAGTCCTTCACCCTGGGCGTCCAACTGGCCGCGCCGGTGATCGTGTTCTCTCTGGTGTTCAACCTCGCCACGGGCCTGGTCGGCCGGGTCATGCCCGCCTTCCAGATCTTCTTCGTGGCCTCTCCGCTCAGCGTCGTGCTGGGCCTGTCTCTGCTGGCCCTGTCGCTCGGCGGCATCGCCATGGTCTGGACCGACCGCTACCGCGTCCTCCTGAACGTGTTCAGCTAGGGGGCGCGCATGGCGGACGACACAGATCCCGAGTCGAAAACAGAAGAACCGTCAGCCAAGAAGCTTTCGGACGCGCGCGCCAAGGGCGACGTCGTCAAGAGCGCGGACATCCCGCAGTTGGCGTCGCTGCTCGGTGCGACCTCGGTGATCCTGATCGCCGGCGGCTGGCTGACCCGCGACCTGATGGCGGCCCTGGTTCCGTTCATCGCTCATGCCGGCACGACCGACCTTTCGAGCGCCGGCGCCATGGTGGTCATGAAGCGGGCGACCATGGCCGCCCTGCCGCCGCTGGTGCTGGTGATGATCGTCACCGCGTTCCTGGGCGTGGTCGCCAATGTCGCCCAGACCGGCTTCATGCTGACGCCGGACAAGATCAAGCCCGACTTCAGCAAGCTAGACCTGCTCAAGGGCCTGGGGCGGATCTTCGGCATCGACGGCTTCGTCCAGTTCGCCAAGTCGGCCGTGAAGTTCATCGTCACGGGCATCATCGCCTGGATGGTGCTGAAGCCCAATGTCGAGGAGGTGCGCAACCTCGTCGGCATGGACGTGGCGGCGCTGATCCCGGAGGCGCTGAAGCTCTCCAAGAAGCTGCTGATCATGGTGCTCATCTTCCTGGTCGGCACCTCGGCCTTTGACTATTTCTGGCAGCGCCAGCGCTTCATGAAGCGGATGCGCATGACGCTCCAGGAGATCAAGGACGAGTACAAGCAGTCGGACGGCGACCCGCACATCAAGGGCAAGCGTCGCCAGATCCAGATGCAGCGGTCGCGCCAGCGGATGATGCAGGCGGTGCCCAAGGCGACCGTCGTCGTCATGAACCCGACCCACTACGCCGTGGCGCTGAAATACGAAGCCGGCGAGACCCCCGCGCCTCTGTGCGTGGCCAAGGGCATGGACGAACTGGCCCTGAAGATCCGCGCCGTCGCCGAGGAGCACGGCGTGCCGGTGCTGGAGGATCCGCCCCTGGCTCGCGCCCTCTACGCCGCCGTCGAGGTCGATGAAGAGATCCCGGTCGAGCACTTCGAGGCCGTCGCCAAGGTCATCAGCTTCATCATGAACGGGAAGAAGCCGCAGGCCCGCGAGAGCCGCGCGCGTCCGCTCTAGACCCAGATTCTCCAAAAACTGACCTAGCGCGTGGGAAAGGCTATGGTTTCTCCCATTGCGGGTGAGTCGCAGCCTCACCGTAGCGAAGGTAAGCACCGCGCCCATGGCCGATTTGCAGCTCCAGGATAAAGCTTCGACCGGCGCATCGCGTCGGCGCTTCGATCCGTGGCTGGTCGGCGCGGCGGTGTTCTTCGTGGCGGCGGCGGCGTTTTCGGCTGCTCCGGCGCTGAAGGCCGGCCCGACGACCCTGGCGGGCCTGCTGTTGTTGCTGGGCGTGGCCGGCGTCTCGATCCTGGGCCTGGTGGCCATCAAGGGTTCGGGTGCGGCGGGCAACGACGCTGATCAGGCCGAAAGCTTCATCGAGGCCCTGAGCGAGCCGGCCGCCCTGGCCGCCGCCGACGGTCGCCTCCTAGCCGCCAACCCGTCCTGGCGCGAGGTGATGGGCGAGTCCCGGCGCCTGCCCAAGGGTGTGGCCGGCTCCAGCCTGTTCGCCGCCCTGGTCCAGGCCCGCAAGGGCGAGATGGCCGAGGGCGTCCTACGCGCCAGCGGCCTCGAGCATACCGCCAAGGTCTCGCGCCTGGCCGGCGGTCGCCTGCTGATCCGCCTGACGCCGATCATCGTTCCCGAGCCCGCGGCCGAGATCGCCGCCCCGGCTCCCGTGGCCGAGCGCGCCGCGCCGCCGCCCAGCTCGCTGGACGCCTTCGCCAGCGCCTCGCCGTTCGGCGCGGCCCTGCTGGAAGGGCTGGAGCCCTTCAAGTCGAAGATCTTGGAGACCAACACGGCCCTGACGACCATGACCGGCGGCAAGGTCGGCGTCGTCTTTGGCGACCTGATCGACCCCGCCTCCCGCAACGAGGCCCAGACGCGCATGAACGAAGGCCGGGCCGGCCCGTTCGAGGTGCGCCTGGCCCGCGACCCCAGCCGGATCGTCCACCTCTATCTCTACCGCGCCGAGGACCGCGTGGTGGCCTACATGATCGACGTGTCCGAGCAGAAGCAGATGGAGCTTCAGCTGGCCCAGTCGCAGAAGATGCAGGCCATCGGCCAGCTGGCCGGCGGCGTCGCCCACGACTTCAACAACCTGCTGACCGCGATCCAGCTGCGCCTGGACGAGCTGCTGCACCGCCATCCGGTCGGCGACCCGTCGTACGAGGGCCTGAACGAGATCCGCCAGACGGGCGTGCGCGCGGCGGACCTGGTCCGCAAGCTGCTGGCCTTCTCGCGCAAGCAGACCGTCCAGCGCGAGGTGCTGGACCTGGGCGAGCTGATCTCGGAATTCGAAGTCCTGCTGCGCCGTCTGCTGCGTGAAGACGTCAAGCTGATCACTGACTATGGCCGCGACCTGCCGCAGGTGCGGGCCGACAAGAGCCAGCTCGAGACGGCGGTCATGAACCTGGCCGTCAACGCCCGCGACGCCGTGCGCGCGGCCAAGGGCGGCGGCATCGTGCGCATCCGCACCGCCCGCCTGACCCGCGACGAGGCCATCCAGCTGGGCTACCCGGCGGCCGAAAGCGACGTGGCCTTCATCGAGGTCAGCGACGACGGTCCCGGCATCCCGCCCGACGTCATGGGCAAGATCTTCGACCCGTTCTTCACCACCAAGCCGGTGGGCGAGGGCACGGGCCTGGGCCTGGCCACGGTCTACGGCATCGTCAAGCAGAGCGACGGCTGGATTCACGTCCATAGCCGTCCGGGCGAAGGCGCGGCCTTCCGCATCTTCCTGCCGATCTACGAGGCCCCGGCGGGCGTCGTGGCCGCCCAGGCCGCCGCCGCCGCCGAGCCGGTCAAGCCGCGCGCCGCCCGCGACTTGTCGGGCGCCGGCCGTATCCTGTTCGTCGAGGACGAGGACGCCGTCCGCACCGTCGCCGCCCGCCTGCTGCGCGCTCGCGGCTACGAGGTGCTGGAAGCCTGCGACGGCGAAGAGGCCTTGCTGATCGCCGAGGAACACGCCGGCACGATCGACCTGCTGATCAGCGACGTGATCATGCCTGGCATCGATGGGCCCACCTTGCTTAAGAAGGCCCGCGTCTATCTGGGCGCCGCCCCGGTGATGTTCATCTCGGGCTATGCCGAGGCCGAGTTCAGCGACCTGCTGGAAGGCGAGACCGGCGTGACCTTCCTGCCCAAGCCGATCGACATCAAGACCCTGGCCGAACGGGTCAAGCAGCAGCTGCAGGCGGCTTAGTCACTGCGTCCTTCGAGGCGCGCTCAGGAGCGCGCACCTCAGGATGAGGATCTCATTGCACTGAACACCTCATCCTGAGGCGCCCGCGCAGCGGGCCTCGAAGGACGCAGGGCTTCCCCACTAGGGGCGCGGCGGTGAATCGTGCCTACTCGGACCATGCGCTCGCTACCGCTAACTCGCCGCCAAGCCACGGGCCTGGGCCTGGCCTTTCTCGCCGGGCCGGCTAGCGCCACCGGATCGACCGTCCCGCGCTGGGGCGTCCACGACATCGCCCTCAAGGGCTCGAGCGCGGCCAATCCCTTCGATACGCCGCTGTCGGCCGTGTTCACCGACGGCAAGGCGAGCCTCAAGGTTCACGGCTTCTACGATGGCGACGGAACCTATCGCCTGCGCTTCAGTCCGCCGCGCGAGGGCGTCTGGCGCTGGCGGACCAGCAGCCCGGTCGCGGCGCTGAACGGCAAGGTCGGAACACTGACCGCCGTGGCTCCGCGCGACGGTGACCATGGTCCGCTCCTGGTCGCCGGCGGCTATCACTTCGCCCATGCCGACGGGACGGCGTATCGCCAGATCGGCACCACGGCCTATGCCTGGGCCCAGCAGAGCGACACCCTCTGCGACCAGACCCTGGCCAGCCTAAAGGCGTCGCCGTTCAACAAGGTGCGGATGTGCGTCTTCCCGAACGTGGCGGCCGAGCCGATCTTCCCGTTCGAGAAGGTGGGCGAAGGCTGGAACCTCGACCGCCTGAACCCGGCCTATTTCCGTCGCCTGGAAGACCGCGTCCGGCGGCTGGGCGAGCTGGGGATCCAGGCCGATCTGATCCTGTTCCATCCCTACGACGCCAAGAGCGGCTGGCACGCCATGAGCCCGGCGCGGGACGATCGCTATGTCCGCTACATGGTCGCGCGCTTCGCGGCTTTCTCGAACGTCTGGTGGTCGCTGGCCAATGAGTACGACCTGGTCAAGGCCAAGTCCGTCGCCGACTTCGAGCGCATCGGCCAGTTGATCAAGGCCGAGGATCCCTACGGCCGCCTGTGCTCGATCCACAACTGGCGGGAGCTTTATGACAACGGCCGGCCGTGGATCACCCACGCCAGCATCCAGAACGGCGCGGCGGTGCTGGACGACACCCGGGCCGAACTCCTGCGCAGCGTCTGGAAGAAGCCGGTGATCTATGACGAGGTTCGCTACGAGGGCGATATCGACCAGCGCTGGGGCGACCTGACGCCAGAGGGCATGGTCGAGCGCTTCTGGCACGGCCTGGTCGCCGGGACCTATGTCGGCCACGGCGAGATCTACAAGGGGCCCACGGGGGCTGGCGACGGCTGGACCGCCAAGGGCGGCAAGCTGCACGGCCAGAGCACCCCGCGCCTGGCCTTCCTGAAGACGGTGATGGAGGCGGGCCCGACACCCGGCTTCGAGCCGATCGACAAGTGGTGGGACCAGCACCTGGGCGGCAGGGCCGGGTCCTACTACCTGCGCTATTTCGGCCAGGTCGCGCCCACCCAGTGGGCCGTGGCCCTGCCCAAGGACGAACTGAAAGGTGGCGAGCGCTTCAAGGTCGAAGTGCTGGACACCTGGAACATGACCGTGACCCCGGTCGACGGCGAATTCGTCATGGCCAAGAAGGACGCCTACTTCCTGCACGACCCCAAGCGGCCGACCGTGGCGCTGCCCGGCCGGCCGTGGATGGCGGTGCGCGTGAGCCGGGTCTAGACCTTCGCCGGCAGGAACTTCGGATTGCGCAGCAGGGCCGCGCTGACCAGGGCGACCAGCAGGCCGACCGGGAAGATCTCGGCGAAGGTCATGGGCATGCGGAACAGCGGGTTGGCGTAGTTCTTCTTCATCTCCGCCATCTCGGCGGCCATCTTGGCGTAGTCGGCGCTGGAGATGCCCGCGGCCTTCTTCTGCGCCAGCATGCTGGCCGTGTACTCGTCCATGAAGCGGTAGTGGGTGATGGCCAGATAGGCCTCCCAGATCAGCACGTAGGCCAGCCCCGCGACCAGCGCGACGCCAAGGCCGACCAGGAAGGCCGGCCAGAACTTGATCACCCCGCCCAGCACCTTGTCGCGATGCGACTTCACGGCCAGCAGGATCGAGGACAGGCCGATCAGCATGATCAGGTAGCCGATCCAGACGCTGTGCAGGCCCGACAGGTTTATGCTGGCGATCATGCCCAGGATGATGATCGCGCCCGAGATCAGGCCGTAGGTCAGGATGGTGCGTTGCATGGTGGTCCTCCTCCGCGCCGCCCCCTGCGACGCGCCCTGACGGTTGCCGGTTTCGTCGCCGAAACGGTATCGCCCGAAAGGGTGAGATCGACCGTTTCGCGTCTTCGGGCGAGGGTCAAGCTAAGGGATCAGCGCCAGCTCGCGCGCCTTGCCGACCGCCTGGGTGCGGCGGCTGACCTCCAGCTTGCCGTAGAGGTTGGTGACGTGGGTTTTCACCGTATTGGGCGAGAGGCCGAGGTCGCGGGCGATCTCCTTGTTGGAGCGTCCGGCGGCCAGGCGCTCCAGCACCTTCACCTCCTGGCCGGTCAGGCCCAGGGAGGCGAGGGCGGCGTCATTCCGGGCGAAAGTCACCGGGCGAGCGCGCGCCGCCAGCTTCCAGCCGATCCAGACTCCGCCCGCGGCGAAGGCCATGCCGATCAGCCCCACATAGATCTGCCAGGAGAAGGCGCGGGCCAGGAACCGGTATTCCAGCCACTGCAGCGCGAAGGCGCCGACGGCCAGGACCAGCGCCCAGAGAAGGACGGTGCGGATCATGGGCGGAAAGGTGCGCGAACCGCGCCGACCGTCAATGGCGGGATTGGCCTAGTCCAGCCGCGCCTTGGCTTCGGGCGGGGCGACCTGGTCGAACAGGATCTTCAGGTGCTGGTCCTTGGCGTGGTCGTTGTGCAGTTCCCACGACAGCGAGACCGGCAGGCGCAGGCGGCCGCCGTCGGGCAGGCGGGCGATCAGCACGCGCCAGGAAAAACCTTCGCCTGGATCGCCCAGCGGGTCCTTGAACTCGACCGGCGCCGGATCGCGCAGGTGGAACCGGCGCTCCGGATGGGCCTCGAACCAGGCGCGGTCGGCCTCGGCGGTAGGGTCTTTCGGCGGGACGATCTTGGCGGTGACTTTGCGAACCATGCCGCCGTCCTAGCACCGTTGGACCGGTGTTCCCATCCGCGCCGGGCGCGTCAATGCCTCAGAAGAACACAAAGAAGGAGGCCCGGCAGGTAGACCGAATGGGTCACTTGCCGGCGGCCTCGCCGTATGACGACAAAGGTTGATCAGCCGAGGCGCTTCCGCGACTCGTGGAGATGCCCATGCCGACGGTGAACAGATCGATCTCGGAGACCGAGGGCGCGAATTCCACGGTCATCGTCGGCGAGGACAACCAGAAACTGACCTACGTCTACCGGGTGCTGTCCGGCGGGACGGCGACCTATGGCGAGGACTTCCAGTTCCGGTCCAAGCAGGGCGCGGCCCCTTCGGTCGTGCTCGGGGCCAGCGGTTCGGTGGTCGACCCCAGCACGGGCTATTCGTTCGTCGTGGACTACTTCCTGGACGGCGCGCGGGAAGGAAACGAGTTTTTCGACCTGGAAGTGATCGAGAACGACGACGGAGACATCACCACCTTCATCTATCGGGTCACGATCGCCGACCGCGTGCATGTCGCGCAGATCACGGCGGGGAGTCCCGTCGCGGGCGCTTCGGGCGATCAACAGGTCACCTTCACCGTCAAGCTGGACGTGGGGATCAACAAGGGCGAGATCGTGCTGGACGTCGCGCCGATGGTGTCGAGCACCACGCCCCTCACGCTGCAGTACGACACCGACTGGGTGATGACCAACGACACGGGCGCCTACACGCTGCGGCCCGACCTGTCGCACAACCCGATGCTGGATGTCGGCCGCATCGTCTTCAAGCCGGGCGAGACCTCCAAGGAGATCAAGGTCACCTACCACGGGGACGCGCTTCCAGACGCGACCTCGGAAACCCTGGGCCTGCTGCTGAAGGACGCCGATCCGGTCAAGCAGACCGTAACCGTCTCGCAGGCCACGGCCGTCCAGACCCTGACCTTCGGGTCCCAGGGGCCCGTGGCGACGGTCACCCTGCCCGCCGGCGTGACGATGACGCCGGCGATCGAGGCGTTTCTGCGCGACATCAACGCGGCGCTGCAGCGGATTTCAGATCAGGTTTCTGGCGGCCTGCCCAATGGGATCACCATCGCCCTGGGACCAAAATCGCTGGGCGGCGAGTTCATGGCCGACGCTATCGGCAATCTGGTGCTGAAGCTCTATTCGCCCGACGGCGACCCGGCCAAGCTGCGGCCCGTCTATATGCCCGAGACGCTGTATCGCTACCTGACCGGTCGCGACGGCGACGCCGCGACGGCCGACATCTCGATCGGGGTCGATCTGGCGGGGCTGTCGGCCTTCTATTCCGGCCAGCAGGACAAGGCGACCCTGCTCGACTGGGCGGCGAAAGCCATGGTTGACGCCTCGAGTTTCGGAACCAGCATCGACGCCAAGTCGCTGCTGGTCCACGAGCTGATGCACGGCCTGGGCTTTGGACGCTACGCCAGCGACAAGGGCTGGGCGACCTCGTGGACGGCGGTGACGCAAGCCAAGGCGGAGGTCACTGGGCCGGTCGACGGCGTCAACTACACCTCGGCCCGGAAAATATCCCTGCTCGGAACCGATTGGGCCCTGATCAGCGCATCTGGAAATCCCGGCGATCATTTCGTGCCACTGAAGGACAGCCAACCGACCTTGATGAGGCCCGGCCTCAGCGTGTTCGAGGACATTCAGACGCTGGACGCCGCCGCCCTGACCCTGCTGGGCTATGACAAGGGGGCGAACGGTGTCGCGAAGGCGACCGTGATCGACCTCACGCCCATCCAACTCCAAGTTCTCAAGGTCTTCGAGAACATCCTCCACGCTCTTCCGACCAGCGCCCGCGACTATCTGCTGAACGTCCAGGCGGGGGAGAGCGCGGCCGCCATCATCCAGAAGACCATCGGCTTCGCCATGGACACGGTCAGCGTCGCGCTGATGGCGTACCAGTTCTTCACCGGCAAGATCCCGAGCGCCGGGGGCGTGGACTATCTGGTCTCGCCGGATGGACCCAATCCGAACAATCTCAATTCCGCCTACTACGAGAAGTTCAACCTCGAGAACCGCTACATCAACTTCTCCGTCAACCTCGGCAAGCTGGGGGAGGGAAGCCAGAAGTTCGCGGCGGAATACGGCGCGCTTTCCTTGGCCGAGGCGACCAAGAAGGCCTACGCCACGATCTTCGGGACCACGCCGACGGACGCCAAGGTGGCCCTGCTGCTGGGCGGCGGCCGCGACGCCTATTTCGACAGCTACGGCAAGGATGGCCTGAACGGGATCGGCACCAAGGCCGCCATGGTCGGCTGGCTGCTGGCCGAGGCCGAGAAGGCCAATGTCGGCACCTACGCGCTCTCCAACGCCGCCTTCCTGACCGACCTGGCCGACGGCGCCAACCTGGCCATCGACATGATCGGGGTCTACGGCAAGCCGGAGTTCGCCCTCAGCTAGTCTCGCGCCGAAGGGTCAGCGCCGCCGCTCCATCACCACGATCGGCGAACCCTTGAAGGTCGTGTGGGTCTTCAGCGTGAAGCCGACCTTGGTCGCCAGGGCGATCGACGGGGTGTTGTCGGTGTCGATGATGCAGGGCACCACCGGCGGCGCTATCGCCTCGTCGATCCAGGCCAGGCCCGCGCGGACGGCCTCGGTGCCAAAGCCATGGCCGTGCGACCAGGCCGCCAGCACCCAGCCCATCTCGGGCAGACCGTAGAGGCTGGGCTCCAGGTCGCGGCGCAGATCGGCGAAGCCGACCTCGCCGACATAGCGGCCGGTCGAGGTCTCGCGCACCGCCCAGTAGCCGTAGCCCAGCACCTCCCAGAGGCCGCGGGCCCGCATCAGGCGCGTCCAGCTTTCCTCTTCGGTGAAGGCGCGGCCGCCGACGTGCTTGACCACCAGCGGGTCGGCCCACATGGCGCGGCTGTCCTCGAAGTCCGACAGCTGTGGCGCGCTCAGGGTCAGGCGGGCGGTGGTCAGGGTTGGAACGTTCATGACGACTCGGGTTTGCGGTTCTGGCGCCGCGCAAGCTACACCGGCTCGCCGACCCGTGAAGATCTAGGGCCCCATGACCACGCCGCAAGACGCCATCGCCGCCCGCCGTAAACTGACCAACAAGCTGATCGCCGCCAAGGACGCCGCGCGCCTGCGGCCGTTCTTCGATCCGCGCGTCACCCTGATCGCCGGCGACGGCTCGCTGCTGCTGGGCGCCGAGGACGTTCTGGCCGCCTTCGCCAGCCAGTTCGCCGAGAAGGGCTTCGGGGCCTATGTCCGCACCACCGAGACCATCGCGCTGAACGCCGAGGGGACTCGCGCCGCCGAACACGGCCGCTGGGTCGGTTCGTGGAAGGACGCGCCCGAGCAATCGGGGACCTATCTGGCCACCTGGAAGAAGGTCACCGGCCAGTGGATGATCGAAAACGAGCTTTTCGTCACCTTGATCTGAGTGTGACCGGAACCATCGCTGGACGGCGGCACATGACTCGGAATTAATTTCGCCGCGCCGGGCGGCGGCCTTACGCCTTCGTCCTCCGATTAGCGTCCTGGGAGGGAAAGCCTTGCTCAATCGCCGCCATATGATGTTCGCCACTGCCGCCGCGGGCTTCGCCGCCACGGGCGGACTGCCGTCCATGGCCCTGGCCCGCGAAGGCGAAGTGGCCAAGCTGAACGCCCTGTTCGACGACATCATGGCCAAGCAGCTGCGCCAGTCGCCCGAGACGGCCACGGGCCTGGGCCTGGACCATGGTGACCTGGCCTGGACCAAGGGCCTGCTGACCGATCGTTCGTCCGCCGCGATCAAGGCCGGCGCGGCCCAGACCGGTGAGCAACTGGCCGCCCTGCGCGGCATCGACCGCCGCGCCCTGAAGGGCATGGACGCCGTCAATTACGACACCGTCGAGTTCGTGCTGGCCGTCCAGGACGAGGGCAACAAGAAGTTCAGCTACGGCGGCGGCGGTTCGGGCGCGCCCTACATCCTCAGCCAGCTGACCGGCAGCTACCAGCAGATGCCGGACTTCCTGGACACCCAGCACAGCATCGAGACCAAGGCCGACGCTGACGCCTATCTGTCGCGGATGGAGGGCTTCGCCCGCCTGATGGACCAGGAAACCGCCCTGGCCAAGCAGGACATGGCCGACGGCGTGATCCCGCCGGACTTCATCATCGACAAGACCCTGATCCAGATGAAGGCCTTCGCCAACACCCCGACGGCCGAGGCGCCGCTGGTCAAGTCGATCGCCCGCCGGACCAAGGAAAAGAACATCGCCGGCGATTGGGCCGCCGAGGCCTCGAAGGTCTATGAAGGGTCGGTCCTGCCGGCCCTGAAGCGCCAGATCGCCCTGATGGAAAGCGTCCGCGGCAAGGCCGTGCACGACGCCGGCTGCTGGCGCCTGAAGGACGGCGGTGACTACTACGTCACCTCGCTGAAGAACTATACGACCGCGACCCTGACGCCCGACGAGATCCACCAGCTGGGCCTGGACATGGTGAAGTCGATCGAGGCCGAGGCCGACAAGCTGTTCAAGAAGATCGGCATGCCCAAGGGCACGGTCGGCGACCGCATGCGCGAGCTGGGCAAGGACATCTATCCGAACACCGACCCGGCCAAGGAACAGCTGATCGCCGACCTGAACACCAAGGCCAAGTGGATCGAAAAGCAGCTGCCGGCCTATTTCGGCGCCCTGCCCAAGGCCCCGCTTGAGATCCGGCGGGTGCCGAAGGCCATCGAGGCCGGCGCGCCGGGCGGCTACTACAACTCGCCCTCGCTCGACGGCAAGCGCCCCGGCATCTACTGGATCAACCTGCGCGACACGGCCGAACAGGCCAAGTACACCCTGACCACCCTGACGGTGCACGAGGGCGTCCCGGGCCACCACCTGCAGCTGTCGATCTCGAACGAGGCCAAGGGCCTGCCCATGATCCGCAAGATCATCGGCTTCTCGGGCTACACCGAAGGCTGGGCGCTCTATTCCGAGCAACTGGCCGTCGAGATGGGCATCTACAAGGACGATCCGCGCGGCCAGATCGGCATGCTCCACGACGCCCTGTTCCGCGCCGTGCGCCTGGTGGTCGACACCGGCATGCACCACAAGAAGTGGAGCCGCGAGCAGGCCGTGAAGTACATGGCCGAGACCATGGGCGACGAGGAAAGCGGTTCGATCACCGAGATCGAGCGCTATGTCGTGTGGCCGGGCCAGGCCTGCAGCTACATGATCGGCAAGATCGTCTGGCTGCGCATCCGCGAGAAGGCCAAGAAGGCCCTGGGCAAGAAGTTCGACATCCGCGAATTCCACGATGCGGGCCTGCTCTCGGGCATGACCCCGCTGACCGTGCTGGAACGCGCGATCGACGACTACATCGCCGCCAAGGGCGGCAAGGCCTGAGGAAACGATCCTCCCCTTTGGGGGAGGTGTCGCGGAGCGACGGAGGGGGCGGCGCTGCCTATGCGGCGCCGCCCCCCCCTCCGGCCACCTGGGCCACCTCCCCCAAAGGGGAGGAGCTTCTACCCCCAGCTCTCCGACGCCCCGGCGCGGCGCGCCACGCCCTTGACGGGCGCGCTGGGCCGCAGGGCGGGAGCGGGCTTGTCGAGCGGCTTGCCGTAGAGCCAGCCCTGAGCGAAGTCGACGCCGGCCTGGCGACAGACCTCCTCGACCTCGACCGTCTCGACCATCTCGGCCACGGTCCGAACCTTCAGATCCTTGCAGAGCTCGACCAGCCGGCGCACCAGCGCTCCGTCGCGACCGTTGTCGGCCAGCTCGCGGACGTAGCGGCCGTCGATCTTGACGATGTCCAGGCGCAACTGCTGCAGATAGGCGAACGAGGACGAGCCCGCGCCGAAATCGTCCAGGCAGACCATCGAGCCCATGCCGCGCAGGCTCTGGATGTGTTGGTTGGCGACGGCCAGGTCGTCGATCGCGCAGGTCTCGGTGATCTCGAAGATCAGCCGGCCCTTGGCCTCGTCGTATTTCGACAGCAGCCGACCGACATGGTCGACGAAGGTCTCGTTACCGATCGTGCGACCCGAGACGTTCACCGCCAGTCGCAGCTTGCGCTCCTGGTCGTTGGCCAGCTTCTTGACCGCCTGTTCGACGATCGCGTGGTCCAGCTCCTCGATCAGGTCGAATTCCTCGGCCATGCGGATCAGGGCGAACGGGCTGCCGCCGTCCTCGAAGCGCACCAGCGCCTCGTGGTGGTGGGCCAGGCCCGTCGCCAGCGAAACCACGGGCTGGTAGGCGAGGGTGAAGCGGCGCTGGCTGACCGCCACGCCCAGGGCGCCGGCGCGGGCCAGGGTGCGCTTGACCGAGCGGTTCATCGCCTCCGACAGGGTCGTTGGCGGCATGTCCTTCAGGCCTTCCCGCAGGAAGTCGTCGAGCGCGTAGCGCAGGGCCCGCATGGCGCGGGACGAGCCGCCGCCCTCCATCGGCACCACGTGGGCGCTGGCCTCGGCGCTGATCATGCGGGTCAGGCGCTTGACCATGTTCTCGGGAAGATCGTCCCGCTGGCGCAGCAGGGCGAAGCGGTCCGGAGACAATTGAGTGGCGGCCGCGCCGCCATGCGACTCGGCGCGGACGGCGCTGGCGACCCGGACGTCCAGGGCGGCGGCCTCGCTGGGCGTCAGGCCTTCACGCATGTCGCTCAGGCCGGCGAACTCGACCATGGCCAGCTCCAGCTCCAGGCCGGTGACGCGGGCGGCTTCGAACAGGCCCCGGGCGATGTCGTCGAACGACTCGCGGGCCTGCAGGCTGCTGGCGGTCAGCGGCGGACCGGCCGACTGGGCGGCGGTGATGGCGCAGGACACGCGGCCGTCGTTTTCGGGCAGGGCGCGCAGGATGATACGGACATGGCGGCCATCCTTCTCGGCCAGACGCAGGACGATGGGGCCGCGACGCACACTGTCGTCGGCGCAAGCCAGCATCGCGTCCATCAGCGGCTGGTCGTCGGGATGGAACAGGTCGGACCAGGATTGGCCGGTCAGGCTGGCCTCGCTGAGACCCATGACCTTCTGGGCGGCGCCCAGCGCCAGGCGCACGCGGCCGCCCTGCAGTTCCACGAGAAGGTCGGCGCTGGCGAACGCCAGGCCGAGAAGGCGACGCGGATCGATCGACAAGACGGCAATCCCCCAAGGAGCGGGGAGACTTGCACGGCGGGACTTAAGGACCGGTTTCGCGCTGAGCGGGCGAAGCCCGATATCGGTTATGGGTCAGCCGGCTTGATAGACATATTCTGGCCGGCCATAGACGGCGATCAGGTTGACGGCGAAATTCGCGCCGTCGGCTAGGTCGGTCAGGAAGGCGGCGTTGGACAGGGCATAGGAGCCCACGTCCGCCTTTTCGGCCTCGGCCAGCAGCCAGCCGACCATGGCCGCCTTGGTCCCCAGCCCGTTGGCGCCGTCGCCGCCGTAGTAGGCGAAGTACTGGGCGCGGGTCATGGTCTGGCCGTTCATCACGAACGTCGGATCCAGCAGGGCGTGCAGCTTGGCGTCGCTGGGCGCGGCGCCGAAGATGGTTGCATAGGCCTGGCGCGTGGCCGCGAACAGGTCGAGCGATCCGTAGGTCGCCTGGAACTGGGCCTGTCCCGCGCCGACCTTGCCCAGATTGACCGCGAAGTTGATGTAGCGGTTCTCCAGCGAGAACAGCTGGTAGTAGGCCGAGTTGATGTTGTTGGGATTGCTGCCCGTCGGTGAGACCAGATAGTCGATGCCGCCCAGCGACGGGATCGAGCCGGTGAAGAACTGATAGCTCAGGATCGCGACCGAGGTCGTGGCGTCGGCCGTCTTGACGATCTGGGCGATGGCGCTGGCCTGGCTCAGCGTCCCGGCCCCGACCTTGGTCGCCAGGTCGGTGACCGTGGCGTTGGCGGTCTGGCGCAGGATGTTGGTCCCGGCCGTCAGCACGGCTTGCGACGGCTGGGTCGCGGCGATGTCGGTCACCGACAGCTTGTAGGAGCCCGTGTCTGACGCGATCAGCGACTGGGCGGCCAGATAGTAGGTCCCGCCGGTCTGGACGGTGTAGGAGCCGCGGGAGTTCAGGTTCGTCCCGCCGTCGTCATAGGAGCCCAACAGCGCGCCCGTGCTCGACCGCAGTTCCAGCATCGGGTCCGGCAAGGTTCCGGCGCCGCTTGATGACCCTTCGAGGTCGAACCGATAGGTGTGGCCGGCGACCAGGGTCACCTTGAACCAGTCGACGTCGCCGACGGTCTCGATCACGCCCGTCTTGGAGCCTCCGACGGTGACCACCCCCGTTGTGGCCGTCGTGGCGAGATAGTCGTCGACGACCGTTGCGCCCTTCGCGCCGTAGATCGCGGTGATCCCCGCGATGTCGTCCGACGACAGCTTGCCGCTGAGGTTCTGGCTGTTGGCCAGATAGTACATGACCGCACTGACGATCGGGCTGTGGTCCAGCCCCAGCGCGTGGCCGATCTCGTGGACGGCCACCTCGTACAGGGTGGCGGTGTCGTCGTAGGCGTCGACGTCGAAGACGATCTGGGCGGCGGTGTAGTTGACGCCGACGAACCAGCTGCTGGTCCGTCCTAGCGTCGAGCCTTGGCCCGGCGCGGCGTAGCCGTCGATATAGAGGTTGCCCACCCGGATGTTCACGATGGACGAGTCGGCCACCATCACGAAGTCGATGTTGGCGACCGCCTCCCAGGCGGCGAAGGCGTTCTGGATCAGCCCCTGGACGCTGGCGTTGATCTGGGAGTCGAAGTCCTTGTAGCCGGAATATTTGGTCTGGAGCGTGCTGTAGTTCGCGGTCGCGAAGCTCCAGGTGATCGTCGTGACACCACCGGCCGCCGGCCAACGTTCACCCGAAAGGACAGGCATGGCTTCCTCTTCGCTTCGCGTGGGAAAAGAGGGCGCCGGTGGCTGGTCAAAGTCAATCGGCTGAAAAGCCAGCCTGATCCGCTACTCCAGACCCCTTGTGGGGCTACGTCAGAAACGGTCGTTTCTGTGAATGAGAACATCTTGCGAACCTGGAACAAAGTGTGTACGCATTAAGGGTGTTCCACAGGTGGTTGAGGCGAGGCGCGGGAAGCGCCGGGCGAGCTACCGGAATCATGGAATAAGGGCGGACAACCAATGACCAGTCAGGCGGCTTTGAAACTCGTGGGCAAGGATGAAGGCGACAAGCAACGCGCTCTAGAGGCGGCTCTCGCCCAGATCGATCGCGCGTTCGGCAAGGGCTCGGTGATGAAGCTGGGCGAAAAGGGCAAGGTCGAGATGGAGTCCGTCTCCACCGGCTCGCTCGGCCTGGACATCGCGCTCGGCATCGGCGGTCTGCCCAAGGGACGGATCATCGAGATCTATGGCCCGGAAAGCTCGGGCAAGACGACCTTGGCCCTGCACGTGGTGGCTGAGGTCCAGAAGGCCGGCGGCACCGCCGCCTTCGTCGACGCCGAACACGCGCTGGATCCAGGCTATGCGTTCAAGCTCGGCGTCAATCTCGATCACCTTCTAGTCTCGCAGCCGGACAACGGCGAACAGGCCCTGGAGATCACCGACACCCTGGTGCGCTCTGGCGCCGTCGACATTGTCGTGATCGACTCCGTCGCGGCCCTGACGCCGAAGGCCGAAATCGAAGGCGAGATGGGCGACAGCCTGCCGGGCCTGCAAGCCCGTCTGATGAGCCAGGCGCTGCGCAAGCTGACCGCCTCGATCAACAAGGCCAACACCATCGTCATCTTCATCAACCAGATCCGTCACAAGATCGGGGTGATGTACGGCAGCCCGGAAACGACCACGGGCGGTAACGCGCTGAAGTTCTACGCCTCGGTGCGCCTGGACATTCGCCGCACCGGTTCGGTGAAGGTCCGTGACGAGATCATCGGCAACAACGTCCGCGTCAAGGTGGTCAAGAACAAGGTGGCGCCGCCGTTCCGTGAGGTCGAGTTCGACATCATGTACGGCGAGGGCATCTCCAAGCTGGGCGAAGTCATCGACCTGGGCGTCAAGGCCGGGATCATCGACAAGGCCGGCTCGTGGTTCTCGTACGGCAGCCAACGTATCGGTCAGGGCCGCGACAATGTTCGCGAGTTCCTGAAGACCAATCCCGACATCGCCGCCTCCATCGAAGCGGCTGTCCGGAAATCGTCGCAGAAGATCGAGGAAGAGCTCCTGGTCGGCGGCCCCGAGGACGGCGACGAGGAATAGGCTTCAAGGTTTCGCGGCCTTCGCCCGCTTTCGCGGGCGTTCCCCGCCTTCAACACGCCCGCGGCGGACCGCCGCGAAGGCCGCGATTTCAGGACGCCTGGACCCCATGCCAGGCGTCCTACTCTTTTGTGATCCTCCCCTCCCGGGGGAGGTGGCGCGAAGCGCCGGAGGGGGCCGCGCGGGCCTATCCGACAGCGCTCTCTTCATTCCGCGCTTCATGCGCGGGACCCTTCGCCCGCGGCGGGCGCGGAGCAAGATCAAGTCTCATATCGAGGCTGAATCACCGGCCTCGCGCGGGAAGCCCCGGATGACGGGGAACTGGGCCGAGGTCGACGACCAGTCGCCTGACACGCCCTTTTTCTCCCCATCCCGGGGCCCCATCTTCGAGTCGGTTTCCCCTTCACGAAAAACCGCGCTATGCAGCGCCCGACTTCCGGCCCTTCGCCGGACCGGTACGCCACACTTGAGACGCTCATGCCCAGCCTGAACGAGATCCGCAGCACCTTCCTCGACTACTTCGGCAAGGCCGATCACGCCGTCGTCCAGTCCGCGCCGCTGGTGCCGCAGAACGACCCGACCCTGCTGTTCGTCAACGCCGGCATGGTGCCGTTCAAGAACGTGTTCACGGGCGCCGAGACGCCGGCCCATCCGCGCGCCGCCAGCTCGCAGAAGTGCGTCCGCGCCGGCGGCAAGCACAACGACCTGGACAATGTCGGCTACACCGCCCGCCACCACACCTTCTTCGAGATGCTGGGCAACTTCTCGTTCGGCGACTACTTCAAGGAACAGGCGATCCACCACGCCTGGACCCTGCTGACCGGCGAATTCAAGCTGCCCAAGGAAAAGCTGCTGGTCACGGTCTATCACACCGACGACGAGGCGGCCGACCTGTGGAAGAAGATCGCCGGCCTGTCCGACGACCGCATCATCCGCATCCCGACCAGCGACAACTTCTGGTCCATGGGCGACACCGGCCCCTGCGGTCCGTGCTCGGAGATCTTCTTCGACCATGGTCCCCACATCGCCGGCGGCCCTCCTGGCAGCCCCGATGAGGACGGCGACCGCTTCATCGAGATCTGGAACCTGGTGTTCATGCAGTTCGAGCAGCTGGCTGGCGGCGAACGCATCAGCCTGCCCAAGCCCTCGATCGACACCGGCATGGGCCTGGAGCGGGTCGCGGCCGTGCTGCAGGGCGTGCACAACAACTACGACGTCGACCTGTTCAAGAGCCTGATCGCCGCCAGCGTCGAGCTGACCGGCGTCAAGGCCGAGGGCGCCGAGGCCCCCTCGCACCGCGTGATCGCCGACCACCTGCGCTCGTCCTCGTTCCTGCTGGCCGATGGCGTCACGCCGTCGAACGAAGGCCGCGGCTACGTCCTGCGCCGGATCATGCGCCGCGCCATGCGCCACGCCTATCTGCTGGGCGCGCAGGAGCCTCTGATGCACCGCCTGGCGCCGACCCTGGTGGCCGAGATGGGCCAGGCCTATCCGGAACTGCGCCGCGCCGAGGCCTCGATCGTCGAGACCCTGCGCCAGGAAGAAGAGCGCTTCCGCGTCACCCTGGGCCGCGGCATGGGCCTGCTCGACGACGCCACCGCCAATCTGGCCGCCGGCGGCGTGCTGGACGGCGAGACCGCCTTCAAGCTCTACGACACCTACGGCTTCCCGCTGGACCTCACCCAGGACGCCGTGCGCGCCAAGGGCCTGACGGTCGACACCGACGCCTTCGACGCGGCCATGCAGAAGCAGCGTGAAATGGCGCGCGCCAACTGGGCCGGTTCGGGCCAGCAGGCCGGCGCCGCGGCGTGGTTCGCGATCAAGGAAAAGGCCGGCGCCACCGACTTCGTCGGCTATGACAACACCGAGACCACGGGCGTGGTGAAGGCGATCCTCGTCGAGGGTGTCGAGGTCGAGTCGGCCAAGGCCGGCCTGACCGCCGAGGTCCTGCTGGACCGCACCAGCTTCTACGCCGAGAGCGGCGGCCAGGCCGGCGACACGGGCGTGATCGAGGCCAATGGCCGCGAGAGCCGCGTGATCGACACCCAGAAGCAGGCCGGCGAGCTCTACGTCCACCGCGTCGAGCTGTCGGGCGACCTCAAGGTCGGCGACCAGGTCGTGGCCTCGGTCGACGCTGATCGCCGCCACACCACCCGTTCCAACCACTCGGCCGCCCACCTGGTGCATGCCGCCCTGCACCATGTGCTGGGCCCGCACGTCGCCCAGAAGGGCCAGATGGTCGATGGCGAGCGCATGCGCTTCGACTTCAGCCACGGCGGCCCGCTGACCGCCGACGAGCTCGACCGCATCGAGGCCGAGGTCAACGAAGTCATCCGCCAGAACGTCCCGGCCGAGACCAAGGAAATGGCCCCGGAAGAGGCCATCGAGGCCGGCGCCGTGGCCCTGTTCGGCGAAAAGTACGGCGACAGCGTCCGCGTCCTGACGCTGGGCAAGTCGCTGGCCGACGACGCCAAGGCCTATTCGGTCGAACTCTGCGGCGGCACTCACGTGGCCCGCACCGGCGACATCGCCCTGTTCAAGATCGTCTCGGAGCAGGGCGTCGCCGCCGGCGTGCGTCGCATCGAGGCCCTGACCGGGGAGGCGGCCCGCCGCTTCCTGCTGGACCAGGCGGGTGTGGCCAAGTCGCTGGCCGATCAGTTCAAGACCCCGGTGGCCGAAGTCGGCGCGCGCGTCGACGCCCTGATCGCCGACCGCAAGCGCCTCGAGAAGGAGCTGGCCGAAGCCAAGAAGCAGCTGGCCCTGGGCGGCGGTGGCGCGGCCTCGGGTCCTGAGGACATCAACGGCACGGCGCTGATCGCCCGCGTCCTCGACGGCGTCGGCGGCAAGGAACTGCGCGGCGTCGCCGAGGAGTTCAAGAAGCAGCTGACCTCGGGCGTCGTGGCCCTGGTCGGCACCTCGGAGGGCAAGGCCGCCGTCACCGTGGCGGTCACCGCCGACCTGACGGGCAAGTTCAGCGCCGCCGAGCTGGCCAAGGCCGCCGTGTTGGCCATGGGCGGCCAGGGCGCCGGCGGCAAGGCCGACTTCGCCCAGGGCGGCGCGCCCGACGACAGCAAGGCCGAGGAAGGGCTGGCCGCCGTGAAGGCCGCGCTGGCGGGCTGACCGGCCACCGTCGCGAAATGGATGAGGGGGCGCCGAAAGGCGTCCCCTTTTTCATGTCCGGGGCGCCCCTTGACGAAACCTCCGGTAGCGCCTCAATTGAATTACGAATGTAGTTCGATGGCGGAGGGCCGAATGACTTCCAACACGCGCCAATGGGGCCGGGCGGTCCTGGCCGCCGGCCTGCTTCTGGCCCTCGTCGGCTGCGGACAGAAGGGCGGCGAGGACAAGCCGCCGTCCCTGAAGGACCAGTCCCTGGCGCCGCCTGCGCTGTGGCGGGTCGAGATCGTCGAGGATACCGGTGGCCAGACGGGCGCCACCGAGGTCTGCGCGCATCCGGAACTGGTCAGCTCCTTTTCGCGCGTCGAGCCCCGGGTGAACGGCGAGGCTTGCCGGCCGTATGGCAAGCCCGCCAAGGACAGCGCCGACGAGCATGTCGAACGCTGCGAGGCCGGCGGCATGCGCTATGGCCTGTACGTGACGACGACGCGCAAGGCGGCGGACGACTTCACCGTCCGCTTCGCCCTGCAGCCGCTGCAAATGGCCGGTGGCAAGGTGGTCCAGGCGCGGCGCTACCACCGGCTGGGTCCGTGCCCGGCCGGCTGGAAGGCCGGCGACCAAGGCAAGTCCGGCGGCGCGCCGACCTCCAGCCTGCTGACCGGCCAAGGCGTGACGATGCGGCCCTAGCTCTTCAGGAACGCCGACAGCTTGTTGCCGTCCGGATCGCGGACATAGGCCAGGTAGTAGCCCTCGCCATAGGCTGGACGCGGACCGGGAGGGCCGGCGCAGGCTCCGCCGTGGGCCAGGGCGGCGGCGTGGAAGGCGTCGACCTGCGCCTCGGTCGTGGCCGTCAGCCCGACCATAATGCCGTTGCCGGCCTTGGCGGGCAGGCCGTTCTCCGGGCTGCAGATCATCACCGTGGCGTGCTCGGGATCAGGTCCGTAGCCGATCCAGTCGCCTTGCCGCCATAGCCGCTGGCTGCCCAGCGCGCCCAGCACCGCGTCATAGAAGGCGCCGGCGCGATCGAGATCGCTGGCGCCGATGGTGATGTAGTTGATCATCGGGGTCTCCTCCTGACCCCAGACTAGCCGGGCCGCTGACGAAGACTGTCAGCAGCCCGCCAGGTCCTGTCAGCCCCGGGCGCGCCGCGCGACGCGGGCTTTGCGCTTCTTCCACCAGATGACGACGCCGGTGACGCTGAGCGCGGCGACGACCAGGCCCGTGAACGAGATCAGGATCCGGCCGGGCAGGCCCAGGATCCGGCCCGAGTGCAGCGGGAACTGCGCCTGGACGAAGATGTCCGCCGCCGTCCCGACCCAGGGCAGGCGCTCGCCGGCGGGCAGGCCGGTCTGGCCGTCATAGTAGAGGTAGGGCGTGCCGACCCCGGCCGCGCCATGGTCGCCGCCCGGCGGGTGGAAGGTCACGCCATAGACGCCGTAGGCCGGGGCGTAGAACGCGCCGCCGACCGGGTCGGTCCAGCCGCGCTCGCGGGCCTCGATCCGAGCCGTCTGGATCACCTCGGCATAGGTCTTTCTGGCCATGATCGGCTGGTCCAGCGGCGCGGGCGCGCGCAGCTCGAACGGCCCGGGCGTGGTCTTCGAGACCTTGGACAGCACCGGATAGAAGACCTCGGTGTAGAGGTTCAGCGAGAAAGCGGTGAAGGCCACCGTGAACAGCACGCCCCACAGCCACAGGCTGAAGGCCCGGTGGATGTCGAAATTGATCCGGTAGGCGCTGGCCTTGGTCTTGATCTGCCAGGCGGGTTTCCAGCGACCCCAGAAGCCCTTGCCGCCTTTCGGGGGCAGGGTCAGGTAGAAGCCGACGAAGCAGTCGATCGTCCACAGAACCGCGATCACCCCCATCAGCCACACGCCCCAGCGGTCGATCCCCAGCATCGGCGGGATGTGCAGGGTGTAGTGCAGCACATAGAGGAACGAGACGAAGGTCTCGCTGGTGATCGGCCAGGCCGCGCCCCATTCGCGCCGGCCCAGCTCTTCGCCCGTCGCCGGGTCGATGAAGATCTGGTTGTAGCCGGGGTCAAACAGCTTGCCGGTGGCAGGGTTCCGCTTAGCGTCGACGCCGAAGGCGTAGGCCTCGCCGGGTTCGGGCGCGAGCGGGATGAAGGTGACCTGGACGCGCGGGTCGCGGGCCTCGATCAGCGTGGCCAGCTCCAGCGGCGGCTTGGCGGGACCCTCGGCGCGGGCGTGCATCAGGTGCGGGTTGAGCAGGTCGTCCAGCTCATGGTCCCACGAGATCACCGCGCCGGTGACGCCCGAGATGAACAGGAAGCCGGCGATGAACAGGCCCACCCAGCGGTGGAAGAAGCCGAGCACGGGCCGGACGGCCAGCCGGGCGGAGCTCCGGCCAGAGTCCTTGGTGGGGCCGTCCTTGGCGAGAGGGGGCGGGGTGCGAGCGTCCATCGGCCGGACCTAGAACGCGTAGTCCAGGCGCAGCGACACGCTGCGCGGCGCGGCGTAGTAGGCTTGGCTCCACATCAGGCTGTTCAGATAGGTCTTGTCGGTCGCGTTCTTGACGTTGACCGTGGCGCGCGCGTGCTCGGTCACGTCGATCCCGGCCATCAGGTCGAGGACGCCATAGGCCTCCTGCCGGACCGGGGCGATGTCCATGCCCTCGACGTCGTCCTGCCAGCGGAGCTGGGCGCCCAGGGTCAGGTTGCGGATCGAGGGGATGGTGTAGGTGGTCGAGGCCTTCAGCGTCTTGCGCGGGGTGTAGAGGCGGGCGGCGTCGCCGGCCTCGTCCTCGATCTTCAGGTCGGTCCAGCCCAGGCTGACACGCCACTGGTCGCTGATCGCCCCGACCGCCTCCAGCTCATAGCCCGTGGCCTTGGTGTCGACCCCGGCATAGTAGCTCTTGAGCGTGTCCGGGAAAGCGCCGGCGTACTCGGCCAGGCCCGCCTGGCGGGAGGTGAACACCGCACCGGTCAGGTAGAGGCGCTTGTTCAGCCACTCGCTCTTGAAGCCGGCTTCGTAGCTCTTGCCGTGCGCGGCGGCGAGGGTCTGGTGGTTGATGTCGACTTCCGACTGCGGATTGAAGATGTCGGTGTAGTTCGCATAGAGCGACAGGTTGCCGGTCAGGTCGTAGACGAAGCCGGCATAGGGGCTGACCCTGTCCTCATCCCGCGGCGTGTCGGTCCCGTACGAGAAGCCCTTGGACTTCAGCTTCAGGGCGTTGAACCCGGCCACGATCTTCAGCTTGTCGGTCACCCACAGGTGGGTGGCGGCGTAGAACCGGCTCAGGCGATCGATCTGGTCCGAAGCCAGGTAGGCGCCCGGATAGGTCGGCTCGGCCACCTGCGCGCGGCCCCAGTCGCGCACCGACGGATAGACGATCGGGTCGAGCGAGAAGTCCTCGTACTCATGGCCGTGCGACCGCGAGGTCTGGCCGCCGATCACCAGCTGGTGCGTGCGGCCGAACAGCTGGAACGGGCCCGAGGCATAGGCGTCGAGGATGTAGTTCTCGTAGATCGACGGATAGACGCCGCTCATGCCCAGGACGCCCAGGCCGGTCGCCTTGTCCGGATTGCCATAGGCGTAGAGCAGCTTGGCGTTCTCTTCGAAGCGCTTGAACGTGCCGATGGTCTTCAGCTGCCAGTCGTTGTCGAAGCGCCAGGCCAGCTCGGCGAAGGCGGTCTGGTCGCGGACGTTCCAGTGCGTCCAGTCGGCCGAGGTCGAGGCCGAGCGCGGATAGTCGACCCGAGCGCCATCGGTGTAGAGCAGGGGCAGGGCGCCCCAGTTATTGCCGCTGGCGCGGTTGTCCTGCAGCGACCAGCCGACCGTGGCGGTCAGCTTCGGTGTGGCGTCCCAAGCCAGCAGCGCGCCGTAAACGTTCCGATTGACGCCGTAATGGTCGAGATAGCTGTCGCGATCCTCGTTGGCGTAGATCACCCGGCCCGACAGTGTCCCCGAGGCGTTCAGCGGGCCCGAGACGTCGGCCTCCAGGCGGTAATTGTTCCAAGAGCCGTACTGCAGGGCCGCCGAGGCCTTGAACACGCTGGTCGGGCGCTTGCGGACATAGTTGATCGTCGCCGACGGATTGCCCGTGCCGGTCATCATGCTGTTGGCGCCGCGCACCGTCTCGACCCGCTCGAACAGAACCGTGTCCAGCTCGCCGAACTGGATGCCCCAGATCAACGGCAGGCCCACGCCGTCAGCCTGGAAGTTGGTGATGTCGAAGCCGCGCGAGTTGTAATAGGTGCGGTCGGTCTCGACCTTCTCGACATTGACGCCGGTGACCTGGGCCAGCAGCTGGTTCACGTCGGTCAGGGCGAAGTCCCTGATCCGATCCTGGCCGATGATCGTCACCGATTGCGGGGTCTCGCGCAGGCTCATGTCCAGGCCCGTGACCGCCGAGGTGCGGGTGCGCGCGCCGGTGATCACCACCTTGTCCACCTGATTGCCTTCAACGGCGGCGTCAGCGGCGCCCGTCTCTTCGGCCCCTTTCTCTTCGGCCCCTCTCTCGTCGGCGAAGGCGAGGCCGGCGATGCTGACGCCGGCGAGGGCGGCGGTGGCCAGGAGGAGGGCGCGAAGGGAGGGGGACATGCTTGCCTCTATGCAAACGATAATGAGTCGCAAGTGCATCTACCGAGGCGAGGAAGGGGTGTCAAACGCGGCGCGTTCGAAACTTGGCCTACGAGGCCAGGGATTCAGGGATGGACGGCCGGGCTCAGCAGCAGGGCGGCGAGGGCCAGGGTGATCAGGGCGAGGGCCGTGGTCAGGGCCACGGTCCGCGCCGCGCCTCGGGCGAAGACACCGTAGGCGCGGGTCTGGATGAAGACATTCACCGCCGTCGGGGCGGCGGCCAGCAGGGTCGCGCCGGCCCGGAAGGCGGGCGGGGCGGCGGTCAGACCGATCACCAGCCAGGCCAGCAGCGGCAAGAGCGCCAGCTTGGCCAGGGCGGCCAGGATCACGGGGGCGGCGCGTGGCGCGGCCTCGCCCTCGGTCTCGCGCAGCCCCAGGGCGGCGCCGAGGGCGACAAGGCCGACAGGGCTGCCCGAGGCGGCGGCCATGCCGACGGCGCGGTCCAGCGGCTCGGGCAGGGCTAGGTCCAGCAGGGCCAGGGCGAGTCCGGCGAGGGCGGCGGCGACCACGGGGTTGCGGAAGGCTTGCAGCGTCGAGCGCGGGACCGATCGGCCGGCGGCCCAGCCCAGCAGGCCCACGCCGGTGGCGGCCAGGATCACGAAGTCGACGGCCACGGCGCCGGCGACCAAGCGGGCCGTCTCCGCGCCCAGGACGGCGGCGGTGATCGGCAGGGCCAGGAAGGCGCTGTTGCCGACGCCCGAGGCCATCGCCGCCCCTGCGCGCTCGGCCTTGCTCCAGCCCAGGAGGCGACCGGTGGCGACCATGATGGCCATGACCGCCAGGCCGACCCCGGCATAGGCGGCCAGGCCCAGCATCAACTCAGGCCCAGGCCGTCCCAGGCGCGAGAGCGAATGGATCAGCAGGGCGGGGAAGCCGACCCAGTAGACATAGGCCGACAGGCCCTGGGTCATGCGCGCGTCCAGCAGGCGCAGGCGGCTAAGCGCCAGGCCGGCGCCGACCAGCAGGAAGAACGGCCAGACCCGGGAAAGGACGTCGAGGACGAGGGTGATCACGAGCGGGCGTCAGCCTTGGCGTTCGTCGGCGGGCAGGCGGATATGCACCAGCTTCCAGGTGAACAGTTCGCGGCGCTCGAAGGTGAAGATCGTGACCTTGCCGCTGCCGTCCGGCCGCTTGATCGCGATGCGCACGCGATCGGGATCCCAATAGACGATGCTGGGATAGGGCCCACGGACGGTGTCGCGGATCTGGAGGACCAGCGAGGCGTCGCGCGGCGGCGCGGGCGGGGCCGCGCCGGGCGCATAGCCGCGCGTCAGGGCCGAGACGCCGGCCACGGTCAGGTAGCGGTCCACCTTGGGTTCGGGCGGCGCGAGCGGCTCGATGGCCTTCCTGAAGACGCCCAGCGGATCGCGCCAGATCGACGGCCTTTCCGGCCTGGACGCCGGGGCGTCGGCGACCAGCTGGCCGGTGAGGCTGCGCCGAACGGCGGGGAAATCGACCAGCTCGCCGATCGCCTGCACGTCCTCGTACTGGGCGGCGGCCTTGAGGGCGCGGAAGGCGAACCAGGGAGCAGTGGCGAACGCCGCGGCGAAGACGAAGATCGCCAGCACGATCAGGTCCCAGATCCGCTTCTGCAGGGTCATGCCGCCTCCGAAGGTCAGACGGGGATAGATCAGGTCTCCTTCCGGGCCGCAAGAGTGCTCGCGCCGGTCAGGCCCAGCCAAAGAAAACGCCGCTTCCTTGGGGGAAGGAAGCGGCGCTGAGGGAGATCCGGCGGGGAGGAGTTCTCGACGGATCTTGGGCGATGCTCGAGCCCAATGAGCCGCATCGGCTCGGGCCCAGTTGAATTCGCATTGGTTGCATATGTCAATTATCGCCCGATAATTGTATCCAGACGCGACAAACCGCGCCTCGCGCCTCGGGCGCCGCGCTGGTATCAACGCCCTCGGGGGACGTTTCAGTGCCGAGAGTTGCGACACATGTTGTGCCGTCCCGCGACGCGCCCGCGCGCCGCCGCCGCTTTTGCGGCCACCATCCTGGCGACCGCCTTCCTGCTTCCCGCTTTCGCCCGCGCGGCCGACCTCGACGAGGCGGTGCTGTCCGAGCTGAACTATGTCCGGGCCCATCCGGCCGAGTACGCTCGCGAGCTGCGCGGCGCGCCCAACTGGGTGTTCGAGCAGGAGGAGCCCGAGGCGGTGGAGGAGGCGATCGCCTTCCTCGAGCGCCAGGCGCCCTTGAAGCCGCTGAAGGGCGATCCGCGCCTGGACGCCGCCGCGCGTCAGCACGCCCAGGCTCAAGGGCCGCGTGGAGACGTCGGCCACGGTCCAAGTGGCAGCCTGGGCGGGCGTCTGCGCGCCAACGGCGTATTCGCCGGCCTCTGCGCGGAGAACATCTCGTACGGCTATGACGACGCCCGGGCGATCGTCCGCCAGCTGGTCATCGACAGCCGCGTGGCCGGGCGCGGCCACCGCCGCAACATCTTCACGGCCAGCTACAGCGCCGCCGGCGTCTCGTGCGGCGGGCACCGGCAGTGGGGCTCGATGTGCGTGATCGATTTCGCGGGGGCGATGGTCCAGCGCTGAGCCTGTTCGTAAGAACAGACTCGTTTTTCTTGGAGGAGGGCGTGGCGGGCGCCGAAACCGCTCACACCGTCGGCCGCCAGCTCCGAAACGAAAAACGCCCCCGGGTCTCCCCGGGGGCGTTCTTGTTCGAGCCGGAGCCCGAAAGCCTTAGGCCATGGCCTTCTTCAGGTTCTCGTCGATCTTGTCGAGGAAGCCTTCGGTGGTCAGCCAGCCTTGCTTGTCGCCGACCAGCAGGGCCAGGTCCTTGGTCATGAAGCCGCTTTCGACGGTGTCGACGCAGACCTTTTCCAGGGTGTGGGCGAAGTCGGCCAGGGCCTGGTTGTCGTCCAGCTTGGCGCGGTGGGCCAGGCCACGGGTCCAGGCGAAGATCGAGGCGATCGAGTTGGTCGAGGTGCTCTCGCCCTTCTGATGCTGGCGATAGTGGCGCGTGACGGTGCCGTGGGCGGCTTCGGCTTCCACCGTCTTACCGTCCGGCGTCATCAGCACCGAGGTCATCAGGCCCAGCGAGCCGAAGCCCTGGGCAACGATGTCCGACTGCACGTCGCCGTCGTAGTTCTTACAGGCCCAGACGTAGCCGCCCGACCACTTCAGCGCCGAGGCGACCATGTCGTCGATCAGGCGGTGCTCGTAGTGGATGCCCTTGGCCTTGAACTGGTCGGCGTAGTGGGCGTCGAAGATCTCCTGGAAGATGTCCTTGAAGCGACCGTCGTAGTACTTGAGGATCGTGTTCTTGGTCGACAGGTAGACCGGATAGTTGCGGTTCAGGCCGTAGGCGAACGAGGCGTGCGCGAAGTCGCGGATCGACTCGTCGAGATTGTACATGCCCATGGCGACACCGGCGCCCGGAGCCTTGAACACTTCGTGCTCGATGGTCTCGCCGTCATCGCCGACGAACTTGATCGACAGCGTGCCCTTGCCCGGGAACAGGAAGTCGGTGGCCTTGTACTGGTCGCCGAAGGCGTGGCGGCCGACGATGATCGGCTGGGTCCAGCCCGGCACCAGGCGCGGCACGTTCTGGCAGATGATCGGCTCGCGGAAGATCACGCCGCCCAGGATGTTGCGGATCGTGCCGTTCGGCGACTTCCACATCTTCTTGAGATTGAACTCGGTGACGCGCTGCTCATCGGGGGTGATGGTGGCGCACTTGACGGCGACGCCGTGCTTCTTGGTGGCGTTGGCCGCGTCGATGGTCACCTGATCGTCGGTGGCGTCGCGGTTCTCGACCGACAGGTCGTAGTAGTCCAGTTCCAGATCCAGATACGGGAAGATCAGCTTATCCTTGATGAGCTTCCAGATGATCCGGGTCATTTCGTCCCCGTCCATGTCGACGACGGGGTTAGCAACTTTGATCTTGGCCATTGCGGGGATGTTCCTCTGGCGGTGGCGCGCCTGTGGCGATCTGGCGCACAGGGCCAGGAAGCGGCGCGGACCGGGAGGCTATAGACTGTTGCGTCGCGACGGAAAAGCGGGTCGGTTGGCTGTTACCGTCAAGTTTGCTTTTCGAGGTTACGGTTTGAGGCGGCATTGGCCCGGGGGCTGGGCCAGGGAGCAGGTTTGAATAACGGTTCAGGACCGATCACGGGGGTGACCGCGCCATTGGCGCGGCGGCTGCTGACCATGGTGGCGATCCTGTCGATCGCCGTAACGGGTGTCGCCACGGCGGCGGCCTTCGTCTTCGTGCGCGAAAGCGCGGCCGACACCCAGACCCGCCACCTCGCCGAATATGTCGGCGAGCGGGTCAAGACCGAGGATCGCCTGTTCTCGGACCTGGTGAAGGTGCACGACGCGGCCGGCGAGGGCCTGACACGCCGCCTGGCCATGGGCGACGACCCGGAAATCCATGCACAGTTCGAGCGGCTGTTTCCCGAGAAGGGCGACGGCACGCGCCGTTCGGTCCCCGGACTGTTCGACGGCGCCAGGATCGGCAATCGCTACGTCTACGGCGTCGGCGGCTATCTGCCCTATGCCGACACCATGAGCCTGCCTGAGCAGGAACTGTTCGTCGCCGCCACCGACGTCGTGGCCGCCACGGGCGAGGCCGAGATCCGCCACTACGACAACTTCTACTTCTTCACGCCGAAGACGCGGCTGGTGATGTTCGGGCCGAACCGCCTGGACAAGCTGCAGTACTATCGCCGCGACGCCCCGCCGACCCTGAACATCGCCCAGGAGGAGATGACCCTCCTGACCCTGCCGGAGAACAATCCGGACCGGGTCATGAAATGCACCAAGCTGCGGCGGCTGATTTCCGACCCCAGCGGTCGCGGCCTGAACGCGGCCTGCATGACGCCCTTCTACTACAAGGGTCAGTTCATGGGGGCGTTCGGCACCAGCCTCTCGCTGGACTCCTATCTGTTGCGCGCCGTGGCGGAGGCCCTGCCGGGCGGTCAGAACCTGATCGTGGCCGAGGACGGCGAGCTGGTGGCGGCCCAGGGCCTGGCCCGCAACGGCGTCGTCGATGTCGGGGTGTTGCGCAAGTTCGAGGCCGAGAACGACCTCAAGCGCCTGGTCCAGACGATCCGCGCCCAGAAGCAGAATGTCGGCACGGTGCTGTCTCCCAAGGGCGACCGCCTGGTGGCCTATGGTCGCTTGATCGAGCCCGGCTGGTGGTTCCTGATGACGTTCCCGTCAGGCGACATCGTCTGGTCTTCCCTGAAGACCGCCTCGTGGGTGTTGCTGTTCGGCTTCGTGGGCGTGGCCTTGCAGGTGCTGCTGCTGTACCGCCTGACCAACCAGATGGTGGCCGCGCCGCTGAAGGCCCTGGCCGAGGCGCAACGCATCGGCGATCCGGAAGCCGCCGAGCCGATCGAGCAACGGCCCGACGAGATCGGCTCCCTGGCCCGCGCGCTGCGCGGCCAGCGCGAGCGCAACGAGGAGCTCCGCCGCTCGCTGGAGGTTCGCGTCGCTGAACGCACCGTCGAGCTGGAGCGCGCCAACCAGGCCAAGTCGGTGTTCCTGGCCAACATGTCCCACGAGCTGCGCACGCCCCTGAACGGGGTGATCGCCATCGGCGACCGCCTGGCCGACGAGGAGAATCCGGAGGCCCGGCGCGAGTTGGCGGCCCTGGTATCCTCGTCGGGACGCCTGCTGGAGCAGGTTCTCGGCGACATCCTGGACGTCTCCAAGATCGAGGCCGGCGAGTTCCAGTTGACCCCCGCGCCGTTCGACCTGACCCAGCTGGTGCGGGGCATGGCCGAGCTGCACGCGGCCGCCGCCGAAGCCAAGCAACTGACCTTCCGCTGGGCGGTCGCGCCCGACACGGCCGGAACCTACGAGGGCGATGCGGGCCGGATCAGCCAGATCCTGTCCAACCTGCTGGCCAACGCCGTGAAGTTCACCGCCGAGGGCGAGGTCTCGCTGGAGGTCGATCGGGTCGGCGAGGACGTCCGTTTCGCGGTGCGGGACACGGGTGTCGGTTTCGACGACGCCGTCCGCGACCGGTTGTTCAAACGCTTCGTCCAGGCCGATCAGTCGATCACGCGCCAGTTCGGCGGGACCGGCCTTGGCCTGTCGATCTGCGCGGCCCTGGCCGAGATGATGGGCGGCGAGATATCCGCCAAGGCCATCCCGGGCGAGGGCGCCTGTTTCGAGGTCGTGCTGCCGCTGCGCCCTTGCGAGGCCGCCGAGGTCAAGGCCGAGGAAGAGCACGAGATTTCGCTGGAAGGCATGCGGGTGCTGGTCGCCGAGGACCATCCGACCAACCGCAAGGTGGTCGAGATCGTGCTCCAGCCGTTCGGCGTGGACCTGACCATGGTCGAGGACGGCCAGGCGGCGCTCGATGCGCTGGACCGCGCCAGCTTCGACGCCGTGCTGATGGACATGCAGATGCCAGTGATGGACGGCCTGAGCGCCACCCGCGCCATCCGTGCGCGCGAGAAGGCGACGGGCGAGCCGCCGATCCTGATCGTCATGCTGACCGCCAACGCCATGGAGGAGCACGTCGCCGCCGCCGAGGCCGCGGGGGCCGACCTGCATCTGGCCAAGCCCCTGCATCCGGCGCAGCTGCTGGAAGCCCTGGCCCGCGTGCGGCGGGGCTAGAACTCCTCCAGCACCGCCCGGCCGATGTCTGCGATCAAGGCCTCTCTGCGCGCCGCGTCGGATTTGGATGCGGCCAGGAAGATCACCAGGGCGATGCGCCGGCCATCGGCCAGCTCCATGAAGGCCAGGGCGTGGCTGGCGGGCGTAATTCCGAGATCCGGCCGCGCCGATCCCGCCGCCTGCCAGAGCGCGGCGCCCTTCGGTAGGATGGCGGCCAGATAGCCCGGGTCGTCGCCCAGCAGGCGCTTGCGATCCGGCCTGGGAAAGAGTTCGCGATAGTTGAAGGCCTCCAGCAGCCTCATCATGCCGACCGGCGTGGCCGTGTCGCGCGGATCGACCTGACGCTCGCGCTCGGCCCGGGTGCGCTGGAGCGTCGGCACCGCGCCGACCGCCTTGGTCCAGGCGGCGTCTTCCTTCCAGCCGGCGCGGAACGAGGCCAGACCCAGGGCCTCGGTGCGCAGCTGGCGCTGGTAGCGGTCGATGCTGATGCCATCGATGCGCTGGACGTCTAGCCAGCCGTTGACACCACCCGGTCCGCCGATCCGCTTGACCAGTATATCGAGGGCGGTGGCGTCACCCGCCTGCGCCAGGGCTTCCAGTTCGTCGACGCGCCAGGTCTGGCGACCGGGCCACGCGTCAGCCACGGCGCTGGGCGGCGGCGAAAGGTCGACATCGCGCACCGGCAGCACCTCGCTCGGGGGCAGGCGTCCGGCGGCCGCCTCGGCCATCACGGCCGCCAGGATCGGGACTCGCGCCGCCCCGGCCAGGGGAAAGGGGCGATCGCCGTTGAAGGTCCAGAGCTGGCGAGTCGTCAGGTCTTCGACCGCAACGCCCAGGTCCGCCGGCGCGGCGCGGGCGGCGATGGCCTCGATCCGCTTGCGCAGCCGCTGGGGCTTCATCGTCGGCTCCGCCTGGCCCAGCATCGGCTTGTCGCGGCAGGCGGCGAGCACGGGCAGGGCGAGGAGGGCGGTCAGGAAGACGCGGCGGGACATCCCGGTTCAACGCGGCCCTGGCGGTTAGGCTGCCCGGGCGAGCGAAGAGAGTCTCTTGCATCCGGCGCCGTCTCGGCGGCAAAGGACGCGGATGACCGACGAAGCCGCCGCCAAGCCCGTCCCGCCCTGCGTGATCCTCAACGAGCCCCAGCTGGCCGAGAACATCGGCGCCGTGGCCCGGGTGATGGCCAATTTCGGGCTCTACGACCTGCGCCTGGTGCGGCCGCGTGACGGCTGGCCGCAGGAGCGGGCCTGGGCCAGCGCCTCGGGCGCCTCGTGGCCGCTGGACGACGCCAAGGTGTTCGACAGCCTGGAAGCCGCCATCGCCGACCTGAAGCTGGTCTACGCCACTACAGCGCGTCCGCGCGAGACGCGCCTGCCGGTCTATACGCCGCGTGAGAGCGCCAGCCACCTGGCCGAGGAAGTCGACCAGGGCCGCGCCGTGGGCCTGCTGTTCGGCGGCGAGCGGGCCGGGCTGGAGACCCACGACATCGCCCTGTGCCAGGCCATCGTCTCGATCCCGATCGACGAGCGCTTCCGCTCGCTGAACCTGGCCCAGGCGGTGTCGATCAACGCCTACGAATGGAAGATGACCCAGGACGACCGGCCCTGGAAAAAGTTCGAGCAGAATGTCGAGGAGCCCGCCGACCAGGCCACGCTGCTGGGCCTCTACGAGCACCTCGAGGGCGAGCTGGACAAGGCGGGCTTCTACCATCCGCCGGAGAAGAAGCCCTCGATGGTCCGCAACCTGCGCGTCCCGCTGGCCCGGGCCCGCCTGAGCGATCAGGAGGTCCGCACCTTCCGGGGCGTGATCACCGCGCTGAGCAAGGGGCGAGGCCGCGTCCTCGCCAAGCTGGCCGCCCAGAAGGCCGCCAAAACCGAGGACTGAATCCGCTGGCTTGAACTGTCGCGCTTCCCGCGCTCAAACTCACTCCAAACAAATGTTTGGGGAGGGTGTGATGAACCGTCGGGACCTGCTGCTGACGGCGGGCGCGCTAGGCTTTGCGCCCACCTTGGCCCCAAGGGGCGCACAGGCCGCCGAAGGCGACGCGACCAGTGCACGGGACGCCTATCTCTACGCCCTGCCGCTGATCGAGATGGCCACCACGCGGGCGCGGCTGCTGAAGGCGCCGGGCGCGGCGATCAACACGTTGAACCACACCCGCACCCTGTCGGACCACACGGCCCGCTGGGTGACCACGCCCAACAACGACACCCTCTATTCCTCGGCCTTCCTGGACCTGACCAAGGGGCCGGTGACCCTGACCATCCCGGCCCTGGGCAAGCGCTACTACTCTGTGGCGGTGATGGACATGTTCACCAACAACAATGTCGTCCTGGGTTCGCGCACGGTTGGCGGGGAGGGCGGGACCTTCACCCTGGTCGGGCCGGGGCAAGCGTCGACCGGGCCGAACTCGACCCGGATCGCCACGCCGCACGCCTGGCTGCTGATCCGCACGCTCACCGATGGCAGCGCCGACCTGGAAGCCGCGCACAAGGCCCAGGACGGCTTCGTGCTAAAGGGTCCCGCCGGCGGTCCTGTCGCGACCCATGCCGCCCGCGACGCCAAGCCGGCCGACTATTTCGCGACCGCGCGCAACCTGCTGGCCAGCGACCCGGCCCCCTCGACCGACCTGAGGATTCTGCGCCGCGCCGCCGCCTTCCTGGGCGCGGGGCCGTATGACGAGGCCGCCGCGGCCGCGGGCGCCGAGGAGGCCCGGATGATCACCGTCTTCGCCAAGGGACGGCAGACGTTCGTAAACGGCTGGTCCTATCCGCGCGCCAATCTCGGCGACTACGGCCAGGACTACCTCTATCGCGCCATCGTCGCACTGCAGGGCCTGGGTGCTCTGCCCGTGGCCGAGGCCATGTACATGAAGGCGGTCGGGGACGACGGAGCCGGCAACTTCACCGGCGACGGCCTCTACCGCCTGACCATGCCGGCCCAACTGCCGCTGGACGGCTTCTGGTCGCTGTCGATGTACGAGGCCACGGCCGATGGCCAGTTCTTCTTCACGGACAATCCGATCAAGCGCTACACGGTGGGCGATCGGACGGCGGGCCTGAAGCGCAACGCCGACGGGACGCTGGACATCTGGATCGGCCGCGCCGACCCGGGCGGCGACAAGAGCGTCAACTGGTTGCCCGCGCCCAGGTCCGGTCCGTTCGCCCTGTATCTGCGGGCCTATCTGCCGCGTCCGGAAATGCTGGGCGGCGCGTTCCGCTTCCCGGCGGTGGTGAAGGTCTAGACCGCCAGTTCCCGCCGCGCCTCGGCGCTGCGCATGGCCAGGTCCATGACGGTCATGGTCGCCAGGGCGTCGGCAGGGTTCGACGGGTTCTCAGTCACGCCGTTCAAGGCGTCGCGCAGGGCGGCGTAGAAGGCCAGGTAGTCGCCGGGCAAGCTCTCGAACTCAGCAGGACGGGCCTGGCCGTCCGCGACGCGGGACAGGGCGCCCGGACGCGGATCGACGCCCCAGCCCCCGCCGCCGGGAACCTGGCCGGAAGCCAGCGCCGCCTCCTGCGGATCCAGGCCGTACTTGATGAAGCTGCCGCCCGTTCCATGGACCGCGAAACGCAGGTCGTTGACAGGGGCCAGCTGGCAGGCGTGCAGGATGACCCGCAGGCGCGGATAGCGCAGGATCACGTGGCAGTAGTCGACGGCCTGGCCGCCGTCCTTCTGGCGGGCGAAATCGGCATAGACGCCCAGCGGCATGCCGAACAGCTGCAGGGCCTGGTCGACGAGGTGCGGCCCCAGGCCGAACCAGGTCCCGGCGCCGGCCTTTTCCTTCCATTGGTCGGCCACCATCGGTCGGAACCGGTCGAAGCGGGACTCGAACTGGGTCACCTCGCCCAAGGCGCCGTCGGCGATCAGCGCGCGGAGCGTCAGGAAGTCGCTGTCCCAGCGGCGATTGTGAAACACGCTGAGCAGCTTGCCGGCGTGCCGGGCCTGCTCGGCCAGGGCCTGGGCGTCGGCCAGGGTGGTGGCGAAGGGCTTGTCGATCAGCACCGCCTTGCCGGCCGCCAGGGCCGCGCGGCCATGCTCGGCGTGGACCGCGTCGGGCGTGGCCACGACCACCAGGTCGATCGCCGGATCGGCCAAGGCTGTGGCCACATCGGCGACGACAGTTGCGCCCGGGTGATCGGCGGCGATTTCATCGGTCCGCGAGGTGACGACCGTCCGCAGCGTCAGGCCCGGCGTGGCCGCGATCAGCGGCGCGTGGAACACCTTCCCCGCCATGCCGTATCCGAGAAGGGCGACGTTGAGAGTCTTGGTCATCGGTGGCTCCGGCGGCGAGGCGGGCGGACCCTAGGGCACGCCTGGACAGCGGTCACGATGGCGAAGGAAAAATGGGCTGGCGCTTTCGCCGCCTGCGGGCTCGACCCGGCGCGGCTTCGACGGCAGATTGCGCCGGTTCGCTCTCCAGGAGACTCGCTATGAAGACCCGCGCCGCCGTCGCCTTCGAGGCCAAGAAGCCCCTGGAGATCGTCGAGGTCGACCTGGAAGGTCCCCGCGCCGGCGAGGTGCTGATCGAGATCAAGGCCACGGGCGTCTGCCACACCGACGCCTACACCCTGGACGGCCTGGACAGCGAGGGCCTGTTCCCCTCGATCCTGGGCCACGAGGGCGCGGGCGTGGTGGTCGAGGTCGGCCCGGGCGTCACCTCGGTCGCGGTCGGTGACCACGTGATCCCGCTCTACACGCCCGAGTGCCGCCAGTGCAAAAGCTGTCTCAGCGGCAAGACCAACCTCTGCACGGCGATCCGCGCCACCCAGGGCAAGGGCCTGATGCCTGACGGCACCAGCCGCTTCTCCTACAAGGGCCAGACCATCCACCACTACATGGGCTGCTCGACCTTCTCGAACTACACGGTCCTGCCCGAGATCGCGGTCGCCAAGATCCGCCGCGACGCGCCGTTCAAGACCGCCTGTTATTGTGGGTGCGGGGTGACCACGGGCGTCGGCGCGGTGGTCAACACCGCCAAGGTCGAGCCGGGGGCCAACGCCGTGGTCTTCGGCCTGGGCGGCATCGGCCTCAACGTCATCCAGGGCCTGAAGCTGGTCGGCGCCAACATGATCATCGGCGTCGACATCAATCCCGATCGCGAGGAATGGGGCCGCAAGTTCGGCATGACCCACTTCGTCAATCCCAAGACCATCGACGGCGACATCGTCGCCCACCTGGTGGCCCTGACCGACGGCGGCGCCGACTACACCTTCGACGCCACGGGCAACACCACGGTCATGCGCCAGGCGCTTGAGGCCTGCCATCGCGGCTGGGGCGAGAGCATCATCATCGGCGTGGCCGAGGCCGGCAAGGAGATCGCCACCCGTCCGTTCCAGCTGGTCACCGGCCGGGTCTGGAAGGGCACGGCCTTCGGCGGCGCGCGCGGCCGCACCGACACGCCGAAGATCGTCGACTGGTACATGGACGGGAAGATCCAGATCGACCCGATGATCACCCATGTCCTGCCGCTGGAACGCATCAATGAAGCGTTCGACCTGATGCATGCTGGGGAGAGCATCCGGACCGTGGTGACGTTCTAGTTCATGACCGTCGAAACCCTCTCCACCTCTCGCGTCCACGGCGGAACCCTGCGCTACTGCCGGCACGCCAGCACCAGCACCGGCACGCCGATGAAGTTCACGGTGTGGACGCCGGATGGCGAGGGGCCGTTTCCCTATCTCGTCTGGCTGTCGGGCCTGACCTGCACCGAGGACAATTTCACGGTGAAGTCGGGGGTCTACGCCTATGCGGCCAAGCATGGCGTGGCGATCGTCGCGCCCGACACCAGCCCGCGCGGCGAAGGCGTGGCCGACGACCCGGCCTACGATCTGGGGCAGGGCGCCGGCTTCTATGTCGACGCCACCCAGGCCCCGTGGGCGCCGCACTTCAAGATGTACGCCTATGTCACCGGCGACCTGCTGATGGCGGTCGACGCCGCCTTCCCGCTGGACCCGGCGCGACGGGGAATCTTCGGCCATTCGATGGGCGGGCACGGGGCTTTGACCATCGCCCTGCGCAATCCGAACCTCTTCAAGTCGGTCAGCGCCTTCTCGCCGATCGTCTCGCCGTTGAACTGCCCGTGGGGCGACAAGGCGATGACCGCCTATCTCGGCCCCGACCGCGCCGCCTGGCGCGCCCACGACGCCTGCGCCCTGATCGAGGATGGCGCGGGGGCCAGCTTCGACGAAATCCTGATCGACCAGGGCCTGGCCGACAACTTCCTGGAAAGCCAGCTGAAGCCCGAACGGATCGAAGCCGCCGCCGCCAGGGCCGGCCGCAAGGTCACGGTGCGGCGGCAGGATGGCTATGACCACAGCTACTTCTTCATCTCGACCTTCATCGGCGATCACGTGGCGTTTCACGCCGCCCGCCTGTGAACTTTCGGTAATTCATCCTGGGTTCAGGCGGCGAACCCTCCTTTCACGGTCAAGCTGACTGGGAGGGGAAACCAATGAAGTTCGCACCGCTTGCCGCCATCATCGTTCTGGGCCTGAGCACTTCGGCCTGTGTGATCATCGACGCCGACGACCATCCCGACATCTCGGTGACCCGGAGTGACGGCCAACCACTGGAGCCGCTGCAGGCCGCGCGGGTGGACAAGGACGATCTGGTGGTCCGCGTCTCCTCGAACGGCTGCACCCAGCCCGACGACTTCGCCGTCGAGAGCACCCGCCGCGATGGCCTGACCGCCTTCACCTTCACCCGCAAGCGCCCCGACATGTGCCGGGCCTTCCTGCCGGAAGGCGTGGAACTGCGCTTCCCGCTGGACGCCCATGGGGTGGAGCGCGGCGGCCGGGTCCGCGTACGCAATCCGTTGTCGCGGCCTTAGGCCCGGCGGAGGCGGGGGGAGCACATTGACTCCCCGGCCTCTCTCCCTCATAAACCGCGCCTTCACGCCGCCGGCTCGCCGGACGGCGCGGAAAACGCATGACGGATTGACCCGAAGCCGCCGTTGAGATCGCACCTCTTTCGAGGGGAGCCGGCACGGATCGAACTAAAAGAGTGACCTATGTCTAAGCGCCATAGCGCCAAGTACAAAATTGACCGCCGCATGGGTGAAAACCTGTGGGGCCGTCCGAAGTCCCCGGTCAACCAACGCTCGTACGGTCCTGGCCAGCACGGCCAACGCCGCAAGCAAAAGGTTTCGGACTTCGGCCTGCAGCTGCGCGCCAAGCAAAAGCTGAAGGGCTACTACGGTAACCTGACCGAGAAGCAATTCTCGCGCACCTACGAGGAAGCTGCTCGCCGCAAGGGCAACACCTCGGAGAACCTGATCTCGCTGCTCGAGTCGCGTCTGGACGCCATCGTCTACCGCGCCAAGTTCGTGCCGACCGTGTTCGCCGCCCGCCAGTTCGTCAACCACGGCCACGTGACCGTGAACGGCAAGCGCGTGAACATCCCGTCGTACCGCTGCAAGGCTGGCGACGTGATCGCGGTCCGCGAAAAGTCGCGCAACATGGCTCTGGTCCTCGAAGCGGTCGCCTCGAACGAGCGTGACTTCGCCGAGTACGTCTCGGTCGACGCCAAGGGCCTGTCGGCCACCTTCGTCCGCGCTCCGGAACTCTCGGAAGTTCCGTATCCGGTGAAGATGGAACCGAACCTGGTCGTCGAATTCTACGCTTCGTAAGCGTCGGATCCGAACCCATACGGAAAGGCCCCGGAGCGATCCGGGGCCTTTTTGTTTGATGCTCCCCTGTTGGGGGAGCTGTCGGCGAAGCCGACTGAGGGGGCTAATCCGGCATTGCCGCGCTGCCCCCTCCGGCCCTACGGGCCACCTCCCCCTTAAGGGGAGGAGCCCCCTTGAAAGCCTCCTGTGCAGATCCCACCTTGATCAGGCGGGACCGGGCCCCTCTGGCAAGCGATGCAAGCGCTTGTGATGTCGGACCGCATCGGGTGTTCTCGATGTCTGGGTCCGGCTGCCTAGCCCCCCTCCCCAAAGGCGCCGCCTCTCGTCGAGGACACCCGATCCATGTTTTTGGACCGGAGGTTCCACATGCCCCTTCTGATGTGCCCCAACTGCGACGGCTCCATGCAGGCCGTGCAGCGCGCCGGCGTCGAGTTCGACATGTGCCCGCGCTGCCGTGGCGTCTGGCTGGACCGCGGCGAGCTGGAAAAGCTGATGGTCATCGAGCGCGAGGAGGCCCAGGCCGCTCAAGGCCAGCCGCGCGCCTACGCTCGTCCCGATCACTACGGCGACCACAAGAGCGACCACCGGCGCCACGATGACGACGACCGTCACCGCCAGGGCGCGTACGGTCATCACAAGAAGAAGCGTTTCGACCTCTTCGACATCTTCGACTGATCCGGCGCGGCGCGGGGGCTCTACGGCGCGGTCGACGGGACCTCGCCGTACTCCCAGCTCCACGGCGTCCCCAGGTCGCCCAGCGCCGCCTTGACCAGGGATGGAAAGACCTTCTGGCCCACGCCGCTGTTGGTCAGCAGCACCACGCAGCGCTTGCCCTTCTCGACGCAGACCATGTGGTTGTCGGTGATGTCATTGTGGCCGCCCTTGAAGAAGGCGTGGCCCTGGGGCCCGTCGAACACCACCACGCCGATCCCGGCCGCCAGGCCCGCCTTGGCGTTGTCGGGATTGTCCTTGATCAGGAACGGCGGAAACTGGCTCCGGCTGACGATCGGGAAGCTGGGCTTGGCCAGTTCGGCCCGCGCCTTGGCTGAAAGGCCCCATCCCGAGACCATCGCCGCCGCCAGCTTCGACAGGTCGGTGATCGTGGTGTCCAGCGAGCCGGCCGCCTTGACGCTGGAGCGGTCGTCGTGGGCTTCCCACTTGCCGTCCGCGTGCTGGCCGTCCGCCAGGTTCGTCTTGAAGTCGTCGCGCCAGATCATGCTGGAGCGGGTCATGCCCAGCGGCTTGAACAGCCGCCTATCCATCTCGTCCCCGACCTTCAGGCCCAGCCCCTGCTCGATGACGAACTGCAGCAGGTTGATGCCCTCGTTCGAATAGGCGTAGCGGCTGCCCGGCTCGAGGTTGAAGCGGAACTTGTTCTCCGGGTCATAGAACCGCTGGTCGGCCAGGCCTGAACTATGGGTCAGCAGGCGGCGCGCGGTGATCGTCTTCCAGCGTTCGTCGACGCCGAGGTCGGCATATCGGGGATAGTCGGGCAGGGGCTTGGGGAGGTACTCGGCGATCGACCTGTCCAGGTCCAGCTTGCCCTCGTCGACCAGCATCAGGACGTAGTAGGCGAACGTCGTCTTGGTGATCGAGGCCGCGTACATAATCGTCTCGGGCGTCAGCGGATCGCCCTTTTCGTTACGCACGCCCTTGGCCACGACATGGGCGACCTTGCCCTTGTCGACGACGGCCATGGCGACGCCTGGGATCTTGCCGGCGGCCATCAGCCGGTCGATCTCGGCGTCCAGGGTCTTGTAGCCGGGCGCGGCCAAGGCCGGGGTAGTCAGGGCGCTGGCCAGGGACGCGACCAGGAAAGCGAACCGAAGACGCACGAGACTCTCCCCTGGAGCGCGGCGCGCGCTCCGAATGTTCAAACACCGAAGCCCGGAGGGCTCCGAGGGCTGGTCAGGTCGCCAGCGGTGGGCGATCTTCACCGCAAGTCGGGCGGTTCGTACAGAGGTCGATGACAGGCGCGGTTTCACGCAGAGGTTTTGTACTCGCCGGAGCGGCCCTGACACTGGCCGGATGCGCGACCACGCCCGTGCTGCTGCGCGCGGCGCCCAGCGAGACTTGGCCCGAGCTGGAGCCTTTGCTGGCGGCGGAGGCGGGGGCCGAGGTCCTGACGATACGGGTGACTTCGAAGGGATGCGCGACCAAGGCCGATTTCGCGTTCCGGGTCGATCGAAGGGACGGCCACGCGGTGGTGGCTTTCGCGCGGCGGCGGCTGGAGACCTGTAAGGGCGCGGGCGCCGCGATCGATCTGGTGTTCAGCTATGCGGAGCTTGGCCTCACCGCTGGCGAGCGGATCGTCATCGCCAATTCTGTATCGACCGCGCGACGCTGAGGGACAAAAATGTTCGAGAAGGTTCGCAAGGCCATTGAAGGCTTCTTCGAGGACGTCGCGCGGCAGTCGCGCGAGTGGAAGATCCAATGCACCAAGTGCGGCCACCAGAAGTCGCTCGCCTCGGTGGGCGGGATTCGGTACGGCGCGGCCGGGACCAGCTACACGCTCGGCACATGCTCGAAGTGCGGCGACTTTCGGATGCTGAAGATCTATCGCCCCGCCAAGTCGCAGGCCTAAACGTCATCCCTTCGGCGTGAACCGCTCGATCATCCAGGGCGACACCCGCGCGGGGCGCTTGGCGGCGATGTCGATCAGCACCCAGTCGGTGCGGCTCTGGGCGCACATCTCGCCGTCCGGGCCGTCGATACGGACATAGCGCTCGAACCGCGGGCCCTTCAGCTCGCCGACCCAGGTGTAGCCCGTGGCGACCTCATGGGGCAGCAGTTCGCGGCGGTAGTCGATCTCGTGGCGACGGGCGATCCAGCTCCACGGCGCGCGCTCGTCCGCGCTGGCCCAGGCTTCCCAATGGGCGATGGCCAGGTCCTGGGCCCAGGCCAGGTAGACCACATTGTTGACGTGGCCGTTGGCGTCGATGTCCGACGCCTTGGGCTCGAAGGTCAGGGAATAGGCGTCCGAAGGCGGGACGAAGAGTCGGCTCAAGCCGAAAGCACGCCCTGTTCGACCAGGAGGGTCTTCAGTTCGCCCGACTGGAACATCTCGCGGATGATGTCGCTGCCGCCGACGAATTCGCCCTTCACATAGAGCTGCGGGATGGTCGGCCAGTCGGTGAAGGTCTTGACGCCCTGACGCAGGTCATCGTCCTGCAGGACGTCGACGCCGACGAACTCGACGCCCAGATGGTCGAGGATCTGCACGACGACCGACGAGAAGCCGCAGCGCGGCTGGTCCGGCACGCCTTTCATGAAGACGACCACGGGATGGTCGGCGACGGTCTTGGCGATGAAGTCCAGGGCGGGGGAGGAGGCGACGTCGGTCATGGAGATAGTCCTAGGGCGTAAGCCTTTCAGCTAGGCGCCGTGGGCCCCGGGGTCAAGAGGGAGCGGGTCAGGTGCGACTAGTCGCCTTCTCGCGTTCCTGGGCCGAGAAGCGCGCCATTTCGATCTGGGCGCAGACGCCGTTGGGCATGTCGCGCTCGACCACGGCGGCCAGGCGCTCGACCTCGGCGCGGGTGTCGGCGGTGATGCGCACGGACGACAGCGAGGGCTCGGTCAGGGCGTAGCCGAGGCAGATGTCCTCGCCGCTCCAGCCCATGGTGTTGTGCAGGAACTCGTAGCCGCCGACGTCGGCCAGCGGGTCGGAGCGACGGCGCCACAGCGACGGCTTGGGCGGGGCCATCTCGCCGCCCTCGCGCAGGGCCTGGGGCCAGAAGTCCTCGCCGATCACCGCGAAGTCCTGCTTGATGGCATGGCGGATGCGGTGGCGCTCGGCCCAGCCGGACGACAGGTTGAAGGGCGAGGAGATGGCCGTGACCATCTCGTTGGCCAACAGGCGGGGGTCGATGTCGCCTCGGCTGGCGACGCCGACGCCGCGAAGGACCCGACTCTCGTGCAGCGAGCGCAGCCCGGCCTCGAAGGCGGGCGGCAAGGCGGGGGCCAGCGGATCGTTGATCAGCACCAGGTCGAGATAGCTGAGCGACAGCCCGTCGAAGGCGGAATTGAGCATGCCGTCCACGGCCTGCTGGCCCAGCGCGGCCGCGTCGCCGCGCACGCGCCAGGTCAGGAACAGCAGGTGGCGATCCACCGAGGCGAAGGCTTCCCCGGCGCCCTTCAGCAGCTCGGGCGAGTCACCGTCGACCTGGAAGCTGTTGATGCCGTTTTCCAGCGCCGTGAAGACCAGGGCGCGCCAGTCGTTGGCCCGGAGGCGTGAGCTGTCGGCCAGGCGCAGGGTGAGCGCCGAGACCGCCATGCCGGAGGCTCCGAAGGGACGATAGCGCAACGCCGGGGCTCCTAGAGCATTTTCCGACGAAGTGGATACCGGTTCGTCGTCAGAAAATGCGTTAAAACAAATAACTAGAGCATTCCACCGATCCGTTCGGATCGGAAAATGCTCTAGTCGGCCGGGGCCAGGGTTTCGAGAGCCAGGGCGTGCAGCGTGCCGCCCAGCACGTCGGCCAGGGCCTTGTTGACCAGCTGGTGCTGGCGCACGCGCGGCAGGCCCTTGAAGGCGGGCGAGACGATGCGGGCCTTCCAATGGTCGTTGTCGCCGGCCAGGTCGGTCAGCACGATCTCGGAATCAGGAAAGGCGGCGTTGAGGCGCGCCTCGAGCTCGGCATGGGACATGGGCACGGGAAGGGCTCCGATCCTTGGAGGGTCTATGTGGCCGTGATTCCTTAAGAACGACGTATGCGGATGAGACGTTCGGCAAGACTTCGCGACAAGATTTCGGAGATTTAATTGAATTCGCGGCGCGGCGCACGGCATGTAAAGGCCATGACCCATCTTTCTCGCCGTTCGGCTCTCCGCCCCTTGGCGCTGGTCGCCGCCGTCGTCGCTGCCGCAGCGTTTGCCGCGCCGGCCTTCGCCGGACCGGGCGACAAGGCTGTCGAGGATGTTCGCACGCTGTCGGCCGACGACATGCAGGGGCGGGGCGTCGGCACGCCGGGCTCGGAGAAGGCGCGGGCCTATATCCTGTCGCGCTTCGCCGAAATCGGCCTGTCGCCGATCGGTGACAAGTTCGAGCAGCCCTTTAGCTTCGCCAAGCGGGATGGCTCCGCGGTGCAGGCGACCAATCTGGTGGCGCGTATCAAGGGGACGCAGCCCGGCAAGGCGCTGGTCGTCTCGGCGCATTACGACCACCTCGGCGTGCGGGGGGGCGAGGTCTATAACGGCGCCGACGACAACGCCTCGGGCGTGGCGGGCCTGCTGGCGGTGGCGGAGGCCTTCAAGGCCAAGCCTCCGAAGCACGACGTGATCTTCGCGGTGGTCGACGCCGAGGAGGGCGGCCTGCGCGGCGCCAAGGCCTTCGTGGCCGCGCCGCCTGTCCCGTTGGAAAGCATAGCGCTGAACATCAATTTCGACATGCTCAGCAAGAACCAGAAGAACGAGCTTTATGTCTCGGGGACCGGGCCGTTCCCCTACCTTAAGCCGATCCTGGTCAAGGTCGCGGCGACCGCGCCGGTTACGCTGAAGCTGGGCCACGACACCGACGCCGACGGCAAGGAAAACAACTGGACCAACCAATCCGACCACTACGCCTTCGCCGAGAAGGGCGTGCCGTGGATCTATTTCGGGGTCGAGGACCATCCCGAGTACCACAAGCCCACCGACGACTTCGCGACCGTGCCGCAGGACTTCTTCAAGCGTTCGGTGGCGACCGTGGTCCAGTCGAGCCTGGCGCTGGAAAAGAACCTGGACGACGTGGCCAAGTCTTCAGGGCGCTAGACCTAAGTTTCACCGGGATTTCCACGGCGCGGCGAATTGTCGCCGGGGTGGCGCCGGGCCCTCATCTCTCCTTAATCTGGCGAAGTCCACCGTGAGTCCGCCGACTTGAGGAGCCCGCGATCAAGCTCGCCATCGTGAGAACCCGGATCTTCAGGACCGCGCCGACGGTGGGCCTCATCGTGGGCGCGGCGATGGTGATGGACTATGTCGTCAACATCCTGCTGCTGCGCGACCCCAGCGCCTACACGCCGTTCTCGACCCTGCTGATCTCGCTAATCGTGGCCACGCCGCTGGCCTATTGGCTGACGAGCCAGAGGATGAAGCTGGAGCGGATGCACGCCGACCTGACCGCCAGCGTCGACGCCAAACAGACAGCCATCGAGGCCGCCGACGAGCGTCGCCTGGAGGCCGAGGACGCCCTGGCCAAGCTGAGCGAGGCCCAGCGCCTCTATCGGCTGCTGGCCGACAACCTCGCCGATCACATCGCCCTCTGGTCGCCGAAGGGCGAGCGGATCTACAGCTCGCCCAGCATCGAGCGGATCACCGGCTTCACGGTCGACGAGTTCATGGCCCTGCCGCCCACGGCGATCGTCAGCCAGGCGGACTTCGACCGGGTGCAGAGGCTGGTGCGCACGCTGGAGCCCGGCGGCCCACCCGCGGTGGCCGCCTATGAGAGCTTCCGCAAGGACGGCGGCTCGGTCTGGATCGAGAGCACCTATTCGCGCCTCGGCGACGGCTCGGACTACCTGCTGGTGGCCTCGCGCGACATCACCGATCGCAAACAGCTGGAACTGGATATCGCCAAGGCCCTGGTGCTGGCCGAGGCGGCTTCGGCGGCCAAGTCCGACTTCCTGGCCAACATGACCCACGAGCTGCGCACGCCGCTCACCGCGATCATCGGCTTCGCCGAGGTGCTGCGCCGGTCACGCAACCTGACCAAGACCGCCGCGCGCCAGGTCGGCCATATTCTCGACGCCAGCAACACCCTGCTCAGCGTGGTCAACGACGTGCTGGACTTCTCGCGTCTGGAGGCCGGCGGGCTGGAGCTGGATCCGGGGCCGTTCGACCCCGCCGCCATGGCCTCGTCCTGCGCCGCCCTGGTCGAGGAGCGGGCCGTGGCCAAGGGGCTGAGCCTGAAGGTCGAGACGCCCGCCGACCTGCGCCCCATGAGCCTGGACGGCCCGCGCCTGAGCCAGGTGCTGCTGAATTTCCTGTCCAACGCCGTGAAGTTTACCGCCCAGGGCGGGATCACAGTCGCCCTGCGCCAGACGGTGGAGGGCGAGGAGGCGATGCTGCGATGCGAGGTCACCGACACCGGCATTGGCATCGCCGCCGCGCATCGCGAGAACATCTTCGACCGCTTCTCCCAGGCCGACGCGGCGGTGTCGCGACGGTTCGGCGGAACCGGGCTGGGCCTGGCCATCTCGCGCCGGATCATCGACCGGATGGACGGCCGGATCGGCATCGACAGCGTCGAAGGGCAGGGCTCGACCTTCTGGTTCGAGGTGCGAGGCCCGCTGGCCGAGCTGACGCCGACCGTCGAGGCGGAGATGTCGCCGCTGGACGCCGACGCCGGGGTGCGGCTGCTGCTGGTCGAGGACAACGCCGTCAATCGCGAGCTGATCCGCGCGATGCTGGAGCCGTTCGGCGTCGAGGTGGAAACCGCCAATGACGGCGTCGCCGGCGTCGAGGCCATGCGCCGGGGTCACTACGACCTGGTGCTGATGGACGTGCAGATGCCGGTGATGGACGGCCTGACCGCCACCCGCGAGATCCGGGCCATGGAGGGCGCGCGCGGCGCGGCGACGCCGATCGTGGCCATGACCGCCAATGTCCTGCCCGAACAGATCGCCAATTGCCTGGCGGCGGGCATGGACGATCACCTCGGCAAGCCGATCAATCCGACCAAGCTGCTGGAGGCGGTGGCCCGCTGGTCGGGGCGGACCCACGCGGCCTAGGGCTTCGGCCGGCCTACTGGGCCAGCAGCTTCACCAGATCGGCCTTCCAGAACTTCGCCGAGGTATGGGTTCCGTGGCCGCGCGTCTCGGTCGAGGCCGGGATCAGCACGAAGCGCGCACGGGGCATGCGCTTGACCATCTGCTCGGCGAGGCCAAGCTCGGGCGGGTTGATGAAGTCGTCGGCCGAGTTCACCCAGAGCACCGGCACGGTGATCTTCTCCAGGCCCGGGGAGGGGTCGTAGTTGCGCGATGCGTCGATGTAGTAGAGCGCGTTGTTGGCTTCGTATCCGCCGACCATGCGGGCGAAGGACTGCTCCAGCGCCTTCTCGGTCGCCTCGCGGGTCGGGTACTGCGCCTGCAGCGCCATCGGATTGGCGCCGGCCAGGATCTGCAGGTCGGCCGCCGTGCGGATGCCCGCCATGGGCTGGGTGGTGTAGTCGCCGCCCATCCACGCCGGGTCGGCCTTGATCGCGTCCATCGCCATCTTGCGCCACATCCGGTTGCGGCCGGCCAGCGCTACGGTGTTGCAGGCGAACGGCGCCAGACGCTCGGCGAAGCCCGGAAAGGTCTCGCCCCAGACGAAGGCGTGCATGCAGCCCATCGAGGTCCCGAGGATCAGCTTGAGCCGCGTCACGCCCAGGCCATCGACCAGGAGCTTGTGCTGCAGGGCGACCATGTCGTCATAGTCGTAATGCGGAAAGGCCATGCGCAGGCCGTCGCTGGGCTTCGATGAGCCGCCATGACCGATGTTGTCGGGCAGGATCACGAAGGTCTTGGTGATGTCGAGCGGTTGGCCGGGCCCGTAGAGCTCGTCGGCGAAAACCGGGACGAGGAAGTTCCTGCCCGAGCCGCCGGTGCCGTGCAGCACCATCACCGCATTGTCGATCTCGCCCTTGGCGTTGCGGTGTGGCGTGCCGAGCGTCGTGTAGTGCAGCCGGGCCTCGGCCAGTTTTTCACCCGACTTGAAGACGAAGCCGCTGACGGTGAAGTCGCCTTCCTTCGTCGGCCACTCGGCCGCCCGGGCGGCGACAGGGATCGTCAGGGCGAGCGCGGCGAGCAAGGCGAGGATCGTACGGGTCATGCCGCGACCCTATGCACGCCGTGGCGGGGGTCAAGGTCGCTCCCCGCCACGCTGGATGGCTAAGCCGGACGACGGCGTAGCTAGAGCCCCGCGCTAGGCCTTCGGCGCGTTCATGTAGCCCGGCATCCAGGCCTCGTGCGCGGCGCGCAGGGCGTCCAGCGAGAGGCTGAACAGGCCCGTCGACGCGAAAGCCTCGCCGCCCGCGACGCCGGCGACATTGGCGTGGACGCCGGCCGCCTTGGCCGCTTCCAGCACCGCGTCCGGATCGGGCGTGGCGATCAGGTAGCGGGCCTGGTCCTCGCCCAGCAGATAGGGGTGGGCGTGGGCGGCGCTGGTGGCGTTCAGGGTGACGCCGACCTTGCTGGCCAGGGCGATGTCGGCCGCGGCGATCAGGAGGCCGCCGTCCGACAGGTCATGGACGCCCGCCAGCAGGCCCGAGGAGATCAGGCCGCGGACGAAATCGCCGTTCTTGCGCTCGACGGCCAGGTCGACCGGCGGGGGGGCGCCGTCCTCGCGGCCCAGGATTTCGCGCAGATAGATCGAGGCGCCCAGTTCGCCGTGGGTCTCGCCGATCAGCACCAGGGTGTCGCCCTCGGTCACGCCGCCGAAGCCGGTGCGCAGGTCGTAGTCGTCCAGCAGGCCCACGGCGCCGACGGTCGGGGTCGGCGGAATGGCGACGCCATTGGTCTCGTTGTAGAGGCTGACGTTCCCCGACACGACCGGGAAATCCAGCACGCGGCAGGCCTCGGCCATGCCGTCGGTGGCGCGGACGATCTGGCCCATGGTCTCGGGCTTTTCGGGGCTGCCGAAGTTCAGATTGTCGGTGATGGCGATCGGCAGGGCGCCGGCGGCCGTCAGGTTGCGCCAGGCCTCGGCCACCGCCTGCTTGCCGCCTTCATAGGGGTCGGCCTGGACGTAGCGCGGGGTGCAGTCGCTGGTCACCGCGATGGCCTTGCCCGAGCCGTGGATGCGCACGATGCCGGCGTCGCAGCCGGTGGCGCTGTCCTCCAGGGTGTCGGCCATCACGTGACGGTCGTACTGCTCCCACAGCCAGCGCTTGGAGGCCATGTCGGGGCAGCCGACGATCTTCAGGACCGCTTCGTTCCAGTTGATCGGGGCGGGGATCTGACCGGGGTCGAGGCGTGGGTCGAGCTTGGGCTGGACCCAGGGGCGATCGTACAGCGGCGCATCGTCGAACAGCGGCGCCAGCGGCACGTCGCAGACCGTCTCGCCGTGATGCTTCAGCACCAGGCGGCCGGTGTCGGTGGTGTAGCCGATGACAGCGGCGTCCAGGCCCCACTTCTCGAAGATGGCGTGGCCGTCCTGCTCGCGGCCGGGCTTCAGGACCGCCAACATACGCTCCTGGCTTTCCGACAGCATCATCTCGTAGGCCGACATGCCTTCTTCGCGCTGAGGGACCATGTCCATGTTCAGCTCGATGCCGACGCCGCCCTTGCCGGCCATCTCGACCGACGACGAGGTCAAGCCCGCCGCGCCCATGTCCTGGATGGCGGCGACCGCGCCGGTGGCCATCAGCTCCAGCGTGGCCTCGATCAGCAGCTTCTCGGCGAAAGGGTCGCCGACCTGCACGGTGGGGCGCTTCTCCTCGGAGTCCTCGGAGAACTCGGCCGACGACATGGTCGCGCCGTGGATGCCGTCGCGGCCGGTCTTGGAGCCGAAATAGACGACCGCCAGGCCCGGGCCCGGCGCCGCCGAATAGAAGATGCTGTCGGTGCGGGCCAGGCCCACGCACATGGCGTTGACCAGGATGTTGCCGTTGTAGCCCTTGTGGAAGTTGGTCTCGCCGGCGACCGTGGGCACGCCCACGCAGTTGCCGTAGCCGGCGATGCCGGCGACCACGCCGTCGACCAGGCGCTTGGTCTTCGGATGGCTGGGGTCGCCGAAGCGCAGGGCGTTCAGCAAGGCGATCGGCCGCGCGCCCATCGTGAAGACGTCGCGCATGATGCCGCCTACGCCCGTCGCCGCGCCCTGATAGGGCTCGATGTACGAGGGGTGGTTGTGGCTCTCCATCTTGAAGATGATCGCGTCGCCGTCGCCGATATCGATGACGCCGGCGTTCTCGCCCGGACCGCAGATCACGCGCGGACCGCTGATCGGGAACTTCTTCAGCTGGTTCTTCGAGGACTTGTACGAGCAGTGCTCGGACCACATCACCGAGAACACGCCCAGCTCCACGAGATTGGGCTCTCGGCCCAGTCGCTTCAGGACGACGTCATATTCGGCGGGTTTCAGGCCGAACTCGGCGGCCAATTCGGCCATGGGCTTTTGGGGCGTGCTCATGGGCGCGCCTTCTAACCCGACCGATCAGATTCCGCCACAGCTCGTGGGGACTTCTTCGTTGTCGAAGTGGCGAACGGCGCCATGGTGGGGCGATCGATTGGGAGATTTCGATGATCCAGCGCCGCGCCGTCCTGACCTTTCTGGCCGCGACGCCCCTGATGGCGGCGAGCCCGGGCGGCGAGACGCGGGTCCTGATGGTCACCGACAAGGGCGTGATCGTCATCGCCCTGGACCTGCGGCGCGCGCCGATCACGGCCGGCAATTTTCTGGCCTATGCCGACAAGGGGCTGCTGGACGGCGGGACCTTCTATCGGACCGTCTCGCCGAAGAACGACAACAACCCGGCCACGATCAGCGTGATCCAGGGCGGGCTGGGCGATGGCGGGACGCGGCTGCCGCCGATCGCCCACGAGACCACCAGGGCCACGGGTATCCTGCACAAGGACGGGGTGATCTCGATGGCGCGGGATACGCCGGGCTCGGCGACCTCGGAGTTCTTCATCTGCCTGGGTGACAACCCCGCCCTCGACCACGGCGGCGCGCGCAACAAGGACGGCCAGGGCTTCGCCGCCTTCGGCCGGGTGGTGGAGGGGATGGACGTCGTCCGCGCCATCCACGACACGCCCACGGTCAAGAAGGCCGACGATCCCTACATGAAGGGTCAGATCATCGAGAAACCCGTGCGAATCCTGAAGCTTAGCCGGAAATAAGGCGGCTTGGCCGGAGGAACGGCGCGAGTCCGGGTTCGTTTAGTCTGGGTGCGCATGAGTGAGCGCGCGGTGAAAAAGGAGAAGCCCGATGGCTGACAACAACCGGAACCCGCAACAGCAGAACGACGAACAGCGCCGAGCGCCGGGCCAGCAGCAACAGCAGGGCCAGGAGCGCCAGAAGGAGCGCGCCCCGAACGAACAGGGCCGCAATCCGGGCGGTCAGGCCAACCAGGATGAGAACCTCAGGCGCGGCGAACGCTGACCGACTGAATGTCTCTCCGTAGAGCAAGGGCCGGCGGTCACCCGCCGGCCCTTGTTGTATCTATTTCGCGTCCACAACCGGCAGCTCGATGAAGCTGGCCGTGTCGCCCGCGTGGAACACGCGCTGCGTCGCCTTCACGTAGTCGCTCGGCTTGGCGAAGAAGATGTTCGGCACGAAGGTCTGCGGATTGCGGTCGTAGAGCGGGAACCAGCTGGACTGGACCTGCACCATGATCCGGTGACCCGGCTGGAAGGTGTAGTTCGCGGTCGGCAGGATGAACTGGTATTTCAGCGGGGTGTTGGCCTTCAGCGCCTTGCCCTCGGTGAAGCCCTCGCGATAGCGGCCGCGGAAGATGTCCATGCCGACGGCCAGCTGGTAGCCGCCCAGTTCGGGCTGGCTGGGGACCTCATCCGGGAACACGTCAATCAGCTTGACCACCCAGTCGCTGTCCGTGCCGCTGGTCGAGGCCGTCAGGTTGACCTTCGGCACGCCGGCGATCTTCAGCGGCGCTGTCAGGGGCTCGGTGACATAGGTCAGGACGTCGGGACGGCCGTCGACGGCGCGCTGGTCGGTGACCAGCCACTGCTTCCAGCGGTCGCTGTCGGCGAAGCGCACCGGGCGGGGCAGGTAGGGCACCGGCTTGGCCGGGTCGGAGACATATTCGTCATAGGCCTCCGCGCCCTTGGCCGCCGCAGGGGCCTCGAAGCCGAGTCCGCCCTTGGGTTCCAGATAGAGGTTCCTGCTCTTTCCTTGCGGCCAACTGGCGTAACGGTTCCACTTGTTGGCGCCCGGGTCGTAGATCAGCACCGGCGGCGTATCGGCCTTCGGACCGTCCTTCAGGTGCTGGTCGAAGAAGGGCTTGAGCACGTCGCGGCGGAACTGCAGGGCGGTGTCGCCGTCCCACTTGAACGGGCCCAGGTTGTAGGCGTCGTAATTGACCTGGCTGTGCCGCCAGGGCCCGAGCACCAGGTAGTTCTTGTCGTTGGCGGTGTCCTTGGACTCCAGCGCCGGATAGGCGTGCACGGCGCCCCAGATGTCCTCCTGGTCCCAAAGGCCCTGGATCCACATGGTCGGCACCTTGAGCGGCGTCTTCTCCATGGTCTTGTCGAGGGCCTGCTCGCTCCAGAAGCTGTCATAGGCCGGGTGCTCGCTGACCTTCTTCCACCAGGGCAGCTTGTCCAGGCCGTGGTTCTTGGCGTAGTCGCCGGCCGAACCCTCGCGCAGGAAGTTGGCATAGTCGTCGTAGCCCTGGCGCTGGACGCCTTCGCCCGAACCGCGCGCGGTGGTCTGGCCGGTGAAGTAGTCGAAGTTCACCTGCCGGAAGGCGCCGAACTGGAACCAGTCGTCGCCCATCCAGCCGTCGACCATCGGGCTCATCGGCGCCGCCGCCTTCAGGGCGGGATGCGGATTGACCAGCGCCATCACGACGGTGAAGCCCTCGTACGAAGACCCGAGCATGCCGACCTTGCCGTTGGTCTCGGGCACATTCTTCACCAGCCAGTCGATGGTGTCGTAGGCGTCGGTGGAGTGGTCGACCTCGGACGAGTTCAGGGGGCCCTTCAGCGGGCGCGTCATCACATAGTCGCCCTCCGAACCGTACTTGCCGCGGATGTCCTGGAAGACGCGGATATAGCCGCCGTCGGCCACGAACGGCTCATCGCCCTGGGGCAGAATGCCCAGCATTCGGGGGCTGTCGGCGCGGGCGGCGCGCTTGGCGGCGTTGTAGGGCGTGCGGGTCAGCATGATCGGCAGGCTCTTGCCGCCCTTGGGGATCACGATGACGGTGTAGAGCTTGGTCCCATCGCGCATCGGGACCATCACCACGCGCTTTTCGTAGTCGTGGTTGATCTTGGCGGCGACGTACTTGCCGTCGATGTCCGGCGTTATGGCCGGGGTCTGGGCGTGGGCAGCGACGGTGAAAGCCGAAACGGCCACGGCGGCCAGCAGACCAGCGCGCAGGGTGGAGACGAGACTCATGGATGGCCCTCCTACTGAGGCGGGCACCTTAGGCTCGGGATTTTCGGGCTGCTACAGTGTAACAGCGCTCCTCAGCCCACTTTTTGATCGTGCGCTCTAGGCGCTCTGGAAGATGCTGCGGAACAGCACCGCGCCGTCTTCCGAGCCGAGGTCGGCGTCGAAGGCGCGGTCGGGGTGAGGCATCAGGCCCAGGACATTGCCGCCGGCGTTGACGATGCCGGCGATATTGCGCGCCGAGCCGTTCGGGTTTTCCTGGTAGCGGAACACCACGTGGCCCTCGCCCTCGAGGCGGTCCAGGGTTTCCTCGTCGGCGAAGTAGTTGCCTTCGCCGTTGCCGACGGTCATGACCGCCTGGCGCTGCTCGCCGTAGCCGGCGGTGAAGCGGGTCTGGCCGTTGACGATGTCGAGGCCGACCGGCTTGCAGACGTATTTCAGGCCGGCGTTGCGCAGCAGGGCGCCGGGCAGCAGGCCGACCTCGGTCAGGACCTGGAAGCCGTTACAGATGCCGACCACGGCGACGCCCTTGTTGGCGGCCGAGACGACTTCCTTCATGACCGGGCTCTGGGCCGCCATGGCGCCGCAGCGCAGGTAGTCCCCGTACGAGAAGCCGCCGGGCAGGACGATCAGGTCCAGGTCGTCCGGCAGGGCCGTCTCCTGGTGCCAGACCATTTCGACACGGGCTCCGGCGGAGCGCTCGATGGCGACCTTGCAGTCACGATCGCAGTTCGAACCGGGGAATACGACGACGGCGGCTTTCATGGCGCGGGCCTGTAGCACCGTTCGTGGCGAATGTCAGGGGGCTGTGCGTCCTTCGAGGCGCGCTTAGGAGCACGCACCTCAGGATGAGGACCTTTTGCTGAATGCCTCATCCTGAGGTGTGAGCCGAAGGCGAGCCTCGAAGGACGCAAGGCGCTGCTACGCGCACGCGTCCAGCTCAGGCTCCACCGGTTCTCCGGTCGGGGCAGGGAAGGGGCTCTTGAAGGTGAAGGCGGCGGGAGTCGGGCCGTGGGCCTCGATCAGGGCCAGCTTGTCCAGCGCCTCCGCAACGGTCGGTTCGTGGCCTACGGGTACCCACCAGAGCGCCATGTAGGTGTCCATGTGCTCGAACCACTCCTTGCGGCGGCGCATGATCTCGATGTGGCCGCTGCGGTAGACGAAGGCGCCCAGGGCGGGGATGTCCTCCCAGACCGACAGGTTGGGAATGAACAGGGGATCGCCGCCGATCGCCATGTCGGTGGCGTTGTTGCCTTCGCCCTTGAGGCGCCAGACGAAGCCCGGCGAGGATTCGGCCAGGGCGTTGATGCGGTCGAGATTGTCCGCGAAGTCCTTGATCATGGGGTGGTCGATGGGCGCCCGTAGGCGTCCGACATTGACCTCGGCCAGATGGAACTTCGCGCTCATCGACGGTCTCCCTCTTGTCGCTGCTCGCCGAACATTGTGCGGCCAAGCTGCGATCGAAAGGGGCGGGGCGGAGAAAATTCCGCCCCTGTAGGTCACGTCGCCCTAGGCGATGTCGATGCGGTAGCTTTCGATGACCGTGTTGGCGAGCAGCTTCTCGCACATGGTCTTGACCTCGGCCTTGGCCTTCTCGGCGTCGGTCTCGGCCAGGTCGAACTCGATGACACGGCCGACGCGGGCGTCCTTCACCGACGGCCAGCCCAGGCCATGCAGGGCGTTCTCGACGGCCTTGCCCTGGACGTCGAGCACGCCGGGCTTCAGGAACACGTGGACAGTAGCTTTCACTGACAGGCTCTCCCCTCGCGACGCGCCGCGTCGCGATACTTCCGAATGAAGGTTTAGTGCACGCCGCCCTGAATGACGGTCGGCATTTCCTTCATGATGCCAAGGCGGCGGGCCACCTCGGTATAGCTCTCGATGACATTGCCGAGGTCGCGACGGAAGCGGTCCTTGTCCAGCTTCTCGTTGGTGACCGTGTCCCAAAGGCGGCAGCTGTCGGGGCTGATTTCGTCGGCCAGGATGATCCGCGAGAAGTCGCCCTCGTAGACGCGGCCGAACTCGATCTTGAAGTCGACCAGCGTGATGCCGACGGCGCTGAACAGGCCCGACAGATAGTCGTTCACCCGCAGGGCCGTGGCCATCATGTCGTCGATCTCCTGGGTCGCGGCCCAGTTGAACGCGGTGATGTGCTCTTCCGAGACCATCGGGTCGCCGAGCTTGTCGTCCTTGTAGTAGAACTCGATGATCGAGCGCGGCAGCGGCTGACCCTCGGTCAGGCCCAGGCGCGTGGCGATCGAGCCGGCGGCGATGTTGCGCACCACGACCTCGAGCGGGATGATCTCGACTTCCTTGATCAGCTGCTCGCGCAGGTTCAGGCGGCGGATGAAGTGGTTCTGGACGCCGATCGAGTTCAGGCGAGTCATGATGTACTCGCTGATCCGATTGTTGATGACGCCTTTGCCTTCCAGGACGGCCTTCTTCTGCGCGTTGAACGCGGTGGCGTCGTCCTTGAAGTACTGAATTAGGGTGCCGGGCTCGGGACCCTCGTACAGGATCTTGGCCTTGCCTTCGTAGATCTTCTTGCGGCGGGTCGTCATGGCTCTCGTCGAGGCCCTTCTGTAAGCGCGCGCCCAGCCCTTGTCGGGAAAACCTCCCGGAGAAACGAAAAGCGCGCGCGGCGGATAGCTGCGCGCGGCGTTCGACTCAAGGCCGCTCACTAAAAAATATCCTTCGGAACTTACCTGAATGAGCGCTGCGGCGCAAACACGGGTGGGGCTTTTGGTCTAGCGCGGGAACGGAAACGTCGCCTGCGGCTTATCCGCCGATTGCGGCGGAGACCGGCACGGGATATGCAGCCCGCTGCAGAGCATGATAGCCGAATTTGGACGCCGGTTTCGGCGACCATCATGCTCTAAACGTTTAGAATTGGAGCCTGCCGCGGCCAGATGGTTTGTCTGGCCGCGGCAGGCTCTCGACGACTTTGGGGCCTTCATGACCACCTTCGACGACCGCGAACGGGCTTTCGAAAACAAGTTCGCTCACGACAACGAACTGGAATTCAAGGCGACCGCGCGCCGTAACCGCCTACTGGGCGAATGGGCCGCTGGTCTGATGGGCCTGGCGACGGTCGAGGAGTACGCGCGCGCCGTGGTGAAGTCCGACTTCGAACAGCCGGGCGACGAGGACGTGCTGCGCAAGGTCTTCGAGGACCTCAAGGGCTCGGGCGTCTCGGTGTCCGAGGGCGAGGTCCGCATGAAGATGGACGAACTGCTGGCCCAGGCTCGCGAGCAGCTCAAGAGCGGCGAATAAGCCTTTCGTCCAAGCCGAACGAACAAGGGCCGCTCCGTGGAGCGGCCCTTTTCTTTGGTCCCTACCAGATCCGCGAGCGCTTCTCCGGAGGCAGGTAGAAGGCGTCGCCGGGCTTCACGCCGAAGGCGGCGTACCAGGCGTCGACATTGCGCGTCGGGCCGATGACCCGGAAGTTCGACGGCGCGTGCGGGTCGGACGCCATCTGCTGCTTCAGCGAATCGTCGCGCGACTTGTCCTGCCAGCTCTGGGCGAAGGCCAGGAAGAAGCGCTGGTCGCCGGTCATGCCGTCGATCACCGGAGCCGGCTTGCCCTTCAGGGAGGCGTGGTAGGCGTCATAGGCCACCTGCAGGCCGGCGAGGTCGGCGATGTTCTCGCCCATGGTCAAGGCTGGGTTGATCTTCATGCCCGGCACCGGCTCGTAGGCGCCGTACTGCCCGCCCAGCACGCCGGCCTGGGCGTCGAAGCGCTTGGCGTCCTCGGCCGTCCACCAGTCGCGCAGCTTGCCGGTGTCGTCGATCTTGCGGCCCTGGTCGTCGAAGCCGTGGCTGATCTCGTGGCCGATGACCGCGCCGATCGCGCCATAGTTCACGGCCGCGTCAGCCGCCGGATCGAAGTAGGGGGCCTGCAGGATGCCGGCCGGGAACACGATCTTGTTCTCCAGCCCGCCGTTGTAGGCGTTCACCGTCTGAGGAGTCATGGCCCACTTGCCGTGGTCGACCGGCTTGCCGAGATCGTTCAGCGTATGTCGCCACTCGAACGCGCCGCTGCGGCGGACATTGCCGTAGAGGTCGTCGACGTCGAGCTTCAGGCCCGAATAGTCGCGCCACTTGTCGGGATAGCCGACCATCACCGTCATCTTCGAAAGCTTGGTCAGGGCGGCCTGCTTGGTCGGCGGCGCCATCCAGGGCGCCTTCTCGATCCGAGCCGCCATTGCCACCTTCAGATTGGCGATCAGCTCGACCATCTGGGCCTTGGACGACGGCGGGAAGTACTTGGTCACATAGGCTTGGCCGACCAGTTCGCCGAGGCTGCCGTCGACCAGTTGCACGCCGCGCTTCCAGCGGGGACGCAGCTGGGTCTGGCCCGACAGGACCTTGATGTAGTCGAAGCGGCTGTCGACGAAGCGCTTGGAGAGGTAGGGCGACATCTCCAGGACGCCCTGCACGGTGCGCCAGGCCTTCAGGGTTTCCAGCGGCGTGTCGGCGAACAGCTTGGCCAGGTCGCGGACCGCGGTCTTCTCGCCCAGCACGACCTGGCTGCGTCCGGTGATGCCGGCGGCGGCCAGATAGTCGGTCCAAGGCACTTCCGGCGCATAGGCCTGCAGCTCGGCCATGCTGACGGGGTTGTAGACCTTGTCGATGTCGCGGCGCTCGGCGACCGGCCAGCTGACCTTGGCGACGGCGGTCTCGAAGGCGATGACGTCGGCGGCGGCCTTGGCCGGGTCGGCGTAGCCGGCCATCTTCAGCGCCCGCTCGGCGAAGGCCGCATAGGCCGCCAGCTGCGGCTTGAAGCCGTCGGTCAGATAGTAGTCGCGGTCAGGCAGACCGAGGCCCGACTGGCCGATGTAGAGCGTGTTGAGCTCGGGGTTCTTGGCGTCCGGATAGATGTCCAGCGAGAACAGGTCGGGGCCGAAGCCGCCGTGCGCTTGGCCCATCGACTTGGCCATATCGGCCTTGGACGAGACGGCCTGGATGGCCGCCAGGTCGACCTTCAGCGGCGCGTCGTCGACCTGGTCGACCTTGGCCTCGTTGGTGAAGCCCTTGTACAGCGCGCCGATCGGGGTCGAGGCGTCGGCCGTCTCGATCAGGGTGCGCAGCTGGTCCTGCGAGCGGTTGTAGACGTCGTAGCCGACGCCGGCCGAGGCCTGGTCGGCGGGGATGGTCGTCTTCTTTTCCCAGGCGCCGTTGGCGTATTTGTTGAAGTCGTTGCCCGGCTTCACCGCCGGGTCGCGGGCCGTCAGGTCGACGCCCCAGGCGCCGTACATCGGCTTTTCGGCGGCGAAGGCCGCGCCGGAGATCGCTGCCCCAGAAAGAGCTAGCGTCGAAACGGCGGCCAGCAGGAAGATGCGCATGTGTAGGATCCCAAACCCCTCAGAAGGGCGGATGCTGTACCAAGCGCGCGGGCGGCGCAGATGAATTTCCCGTAATGTGAGAACAGGGCGCTCGAGCGACCAAAGGGTGGGGACCTACGACCTCAGGGGTATTTCCACTGTCGCATTTTGGTGGTCTGATCACCTTCAACAAGTGGTCAGGCCAGGCTGGCGCGTGGAGGAAATGATGGACGATTTCGCGAGCCGCCGTGCTTTCCTGATGGCCGCCGGCGTCGGCGGCGCCGCTTTGGCGGGAGGCGAGGCCATGGCCCAAACGGCGACCCAGGGGGCTGTGCGGGAGGTGGCTGGGCCCGGCCCGGTCGTGACCCCTCGACACAAGATCAGGTTCGCGGTGATCGGCCTCGACCACTACCACATCATGAGCATGACGGCGGCGGTGAAGCGGGGCGGCGGCGAGTGCGCGTGGGTCTACGCCTACAATAGCGACGCCAAGCAACTGGCCGACTTCAAGAAGCAGCATGGCGACGTGCCGGTGGCCCGGGGCATCGACGAGATCCTGCAGGACAAGTCGATCCAGCTGGTCGCCGCCGCTCCGATCCCCGACCAGCGCACGCCGCTAGGCCTGAAGGTGATGGCGGCCGGCAAGGACTATCTGGCCGACAAACCCGGCATCATCACCCTGGAGCAGCTGGCCCAGGTCCGCGCGGCGGTGAAGAAGACCGGCCGCAAGTACGCGATCATGTATTCCGAGCGCCTTGAGGTCCCGTCGGCGATCAAGGCGGGCGAACTGGTCCAGTCCGGGGCGATCGGCAAGGTGGTCCAGACCGTCAACCTGGCGCCGCACCGGATCGGCACGGGGCGACCGGACTGGTTCTGGGACAAGGCCCGCTACGGCGGCATCCTGACCGACATCGGCTCGCACCAGGCCGACCAGTTCCTGTTCTACACCGGCAGCAAGACCGCCAAGGTCGTGGCCAGCCAGGTCGGCAACCTCGCCAATACCGGCCATCCGAAATTCGAGGACTTCGGCGACATGACCGTCGTCGGCGACGGCGGCACGGGCTATGTCCGGGTCGACTGGTACACGCCCGACGGCCTGGGCGTGTGGGGCGACGGGCGGCTCTTCATCCTCGGGACCGAGGGCTATATCGAGCTGCGCAAGTACATCGACCCCACGGGGCGACCGGGCGGCAATCACCTGCTCATCGTCGACCGGAAACAGGCCCGCTACATCGACTGCAACCAGGTCGCCCTGCCGTTCGGGCCGCAGTTCGTCAACGACATCGTCGAGCGCACCTCCACCGCCCAGGACCAGGATCAGGCCCTGCTGGCCGCCGAGTTGGTGCTGACGGCGCAGAAGGCCGCTTCCAAGCCGGTCCTGGGGTGAGGGCGATGACCATGAGCAAGCTTTCCCGCCGGGCCGTCCTGGGCGCTGGCATCGCCTTTCCGACCATCGTGCCGGCCACCGTGCTTGGCCAGAACGCGCCGTCGAACCGGATCAATGTGGGGGTCATCGGCGTCGGTCGCATCGCCCGCGGCCACGACATGGCCGAGACCTTCAAATACGACCACGCCCAGATCCTGGCCGTCTGTGACGTCGACTCCAAGCGCCTGGCGCTGGGCAAGCAACTGGTCGACGAGACCTATTCCAAGAAGTTCGGCCGCCCCTGGGACAGCGCCCGGACCTATGCCGACTATCACGAGGTTCTGGCGGCCAAGGACATCGACGCGGTCATCATCGCCACCCCCGACCACCAGCACGCCATCCTGGGCGTCCACGCGGTCAAGGCCGGCAAGGATGTCTATCTGCAGAAGCCGGCGGCCCTGACCATTTCCGAGGGGCGCAAGCTGGCCGACGCCGTCGCCGCCAGCGGCCGCATCCTGCAGATCGGCTCGCAGCAGCGTTCGGACAAACCCTGGCCGCAGTTCCGCCGCGCTTGCGAGCTGGTCCGCAACGGCCGCATCGGGCAGTTGAAGCATGTCGAGGTCGGCCTGCCGGGCGATCCCTCTGGCCCCGAAGCGCCGCGGCAGCCGATCCCGCCCAACCTGAACTACGACGCCTGGCTCGGCTCGACGCCGGAGGCCTATTACACCGAGATGCGCGTGCATCCGCAGGACTCGTTCGAGCGGCCGGGCTGGCTGCGCTGCGAGCAGTTCGGGGCCGGCATGATCACCGGCTGGGGCTCGCATCATGTCGACACCGCCCACTGGGGCATGGACATGGAGCACTCGGGCCCTGTCGAGATCTGGGGCTCGGCCGAGTTCCCGACCAGCGGCCTGTGGAACGTGCACGGCAAGTTCCTGACCCACGCCCGCTACGCCAATGGCGTGACCATGGACATCTCGGGCGACTTCCCCAACGGGGTGAAGTTCATCGGGACCGAGGGCTGGATCTTCGTGACGCGCGACAGCGGCGTGACCAGCAGCGACCCGACCGCCGGCGCCAAGCCGACGCCGGGCCTGAGCGCCAGCAATCCGAAGATCCTGGAGAGCACGATCGGGCCGAACGAGATCCACCTGCGCCGGTCCGAGGAGCAGCACGGCGACTGGCTGGACTCGATCCGTAGCCGCAAGCCGCCGGCCGCGACCGCCGAGGTCGGCCATCGCGGATGCTCGACCTGCCTGCTGCATCACGCGGCCATGAAGACCGGCCGCCGCCTGCACTGGGACCCGAAGACCGAGCGGTTCATCGGCGACGAGGCGGCCAACGCCTTGCTGAGCCGCCTGCAGCGCAAGCCGTACACGTTCTAGGAGGATGCCTATGATCACCAAGCGAGACCTGGCCATCGCCTTCGGCGCCGCCGTCCTGACCTTGGCGAGTGTCGCCGTCGCCCAGGCGCCGAAGCCGGCCCTGATCGGCCCGTCGGTCTGGCGCTGGGACGAACTCAAGCCCCACGACACCGATGTAGGCGCCTACGCCCAGGTCGTTCGTGCGCCGACCGCGACGCTGGACGAGCTGGAGATCCACGTCACCACCCTGAAGCCGGGACTCAGCTCGCACGCCCCCCACACCCATCCCAACGAGGAGCTGGTCATCATCCGCGAGGGTGAGGTCGAGGTGCTGTCGGACGGGGTCTGGAAAAAGGTCGGGCCGGGCGGAGTGGTGTTCAACGCTAGCAACAGCCCGCATGCGCTGCGGAACATGGGGGCGGGAAATGCGGTGTATCACGTTGTGAACTGGAAGGCCGCCAAACCCACCAGCTAAAATCCCTCGTCATCCCGGACGGCCGATAGGCCGATCCGGGACCCAGGGGCCTCGCGCGCCGCCCCTGGGTCCCGGCTCTACGCTACGCTTCGGCCGGGATGACGAGTGGTTTTAGGAACGCCCACGCCTCGGCCTTCTGCGCGAACGTCCTCGCCGCATGGGCCGGAGAGGACGAGGGCAGGGCGATCGTTGCGACTCGCTCCCCGATCAGCCGCCCACCCAGCTTCGCCGCCGTGCCGCCGTTGAAGGCGACGGCTCGTAGCGCGGGCAGGGTCTCAATGAGTTGGAGCAGATCATTCGCCGCCGGATCGCGGATCGCCGCATCCAGGCTGCCGGGGCGCTCGGCCTCGGCGATGACGTCCCAAAGGCCGACGCCACGGGCCAGCAAGGCCGCCAACCGCGCTTCGTAGGCCAGGGGAACGAGGGAGGCGCCGAGCACGCCCTCCATCAGTCGCCAGAAGGCGTTCCTGGGATTGCCATAGTACTGCTGGACAGCCAGCGAGGCCTCGCCCGGCAGGCTGCCCAGGATCAGGACGCGAGTGTTCGCATCGACGACCGCCGGGAAGCCCGCCTTGCGAACCATTGGGCGTTTTAGCCCTGTTCCCCGAACACGCGCTTGAAGATCACGTCGACGTTCTTGGTGTGATAGCCGTAGTCGAACAGCTCCTCGAGCACGCTGTCGGACAGCGCCTTGGAGACCACCGGGTCGGCCTTGAGGAAGTCGATGAACCGACCCTCGCCGCGCCACACCTTCATCGAGTTTCCCTGGACCGCCGCATAGGCGTCCTCGCGCGACACGCCCTCTTGCGTCAGGGCCAGCATGACACGCTGCGAGAACACCAGGCCGCCCAGCTTGTCGAGGTTCTTGGCCATGTTGTCGGGATAGATGTTGAAGCGCTCGATGACGCCGGCCAGGCGGCGCAGGGCGAAGTCGAGGTGGATGGTGGCGTCGGGGCCGATGCCGCGCTCGACCGACGAGTGGCTGATGTCGCGCTCGTGCCAGAGGGCGACGTTTTCCATCGCCGGGATCACGGCCGAGCGGACCAGACGGGCGAGGCCGGTCAGGTTCTCGGTCAGGATCGGGTTGCGCTTGTGCGGCATGGCCGACGAGCCCTTCTGGCCCGGATCGAACGGCTCTTCGGCTTCGAGGACCTCGGTGCGCTGCAGGTGACGGATCTCGGTGGCCAGGCGTTCGACCGACGAGGCCACGACGCCCAGGGCCGCGAAATAGGCCGCGTGGCGGTCGCGCGGGATCACCTGGGTCGAGACCGGCTCGACGGCCAGGCCCATCTTGTCGGCGACGTGCTGTTCGACGCGCGGATCGACATTGGCGAAGGTGCCGACGGCGCCCGAGATCGCGCAGGTGGCGATCTCGAACTTGGCCATCGCCAGGCGCTCCTTGGCGCGCTGGAACTCGGCGTAGTAGCCGGCCAGCTTCAGGCCGAAGGTCAGCGGCTCAGCGTGGATGCCGTGGCTGCGGCCGACGCAGACGGTCATCTTGTGCTCGAGCGCGCGGCGCTTCAGGGCGGCCAGGACCAGGTCGACGTCTTCCAGCAGCAGGTCGGTGGCCTTGCTCAGCTGCACGGCGAAGCAGGTGTCCAGCACGTCCGAGCTGGTCATGCCCTGGTGCAGGAAGCGGGCTTCGGGACCGACGATCTCGGCCACGTGGGTCAGGAAGGCGATGACGTCGTGCTTGGTGACGCGCTCGATCTCGTCGATGCGGTCGCTGTCCCAGACCGCGTCGCGGCCCTTTTCCCAGATCGTCTCGGCGGCGAGCTTCGGGATGGTCCCGATCTCGGCCATGGCGTCGGCGGCGTGGGCCTCGATCTCGAACCAGATCTTGTACTTGGTCTGGCTGGACCAGATGGCGGCGGCTTCGGGGCGGGCATAGCGGCTGATCATGGGGCGGCCGTTTCGGCCCGACCGCCCCGGGAGTCAAGGGAAGAGGGTTATTACTTAGCTCGCGCGAGGGAGATGCTCCCCTTTCGGGGGAGCTGTCGCGGAGCGACTGAGGGGGCTAGCTGGACGTCTGCCGCGCTGCCCCCTCCGACCCTCTGGGCCACCTCCCCCAAAAGGGGAGGATCTTGGTTCGCTTAAGCCCCCGCCCGTTCCTTCATGTGCTTCACGAGCCCGATGCTGGCCAGGGCGTAGTGCACGCCGGCCCAGGCGTAGAAGCACAGCGAGACGATGATGCCCTGCTGGGTCGAGCGGGCCGTGGCGCCGGCGCAGGCCCGGGCGAGCTCCATCGCCGAGCCCTTGGGCGCGAGACCGCCGGGGCAGCTGGTCGTGAAGCTGGCCGCGCCAGGATCGCCGAACGAACCGAACAGGGCGGGGAAGATGCCGCTCGAGGTCGGGTGGTTGAAGTTGAACTGGGCCAAGTGGTCGATCAACCAGCCGGTGAAGACCGGTCCGCCGCCCAGGGCGATCAGGTTGAGGAAGAAGAACAGCAGCGCCGTGGCGGTCGCCCGGCGGCGCGGCTCGACCGAGTTCTGTACGACCGCGAAGGTCGGGGCCAGGTAGGTGTAGTGGAAGATGCCCGGGATCAGCAGGATCAGGGCGGTGGTCTGCCAGTTGGTCTGCAGATAGGCGCTGATATAGATCGGCGTGCAGACGATCAGGCCGATGGCCGGGGTCAGGGCGTACCACTTCAGGCTCTTCTTCCCGGCCCAGTCGGTCAGGAAGCCGCCGACCAGGGTGCCGATGCCCGCCGAGAAACCGCCGACCAGGCCGACGATCAGGCCCACCTGGGCCAAACCCAGGCCATAGGTGCGGACGAAATAGGGCGGCACGAACGCGCCCGAGCCGTAGGAGCCGAACGAGGCGATGGTCACGCCCAGCACCATGTGCAGCACCGGCCACTTGCCGAACAGGATCTTGGTGACGGCCCAGAGCTCGGCAAACTCCACGGCCAGGGAGAAGGCGGGCTTGGCGGCCGGTTCGACCACGACGTCCTCAGCCTCCAGCGGACGCTCGACAATCTCCGAGTGGCCGCGCGGCGGCTCCTTGACCACCAGCTTGACGATCAGGGCCAGGATGATGCCCGGCAGGCCGACGATGACGAAGGCCACGCGCCAGCTGAACTCCTGGGCCAGCCAGCCGCCGGCCACCGCGCCGAACATCGTGCCCAGCGGGATGCCGAACGAATAGATCGACAGGGCCGAGGCGCGCTTCTTGGGCTCGTAATAGTCGCTGATCAGCGAGTGGCTGGGCGGCGAGCAGCCGGCCTCGCCGACCCCGACGCCGAAGCGGTAGAGGGCCAGCTGGGCGAAGCTGGAGGCCGAGCCGCACAGGGCCGTGAAGCCCGACCAGATCACCAGCGACAGCGAGATGATGCTCACCCGGTTCCAGCGCTCGGCCAGACGGGCGATCGGGATACCCAGGAGCGTATAGAGCAGGGCGAAGTAGAGACCGCCCAAGAGGCCCAGCTGGGTGTCGGTCAGCTTGAGGTCGACCTTGATGGCCTGACCGATGGTGGCGATGATCGTCCGGTCGATGAAATTGAAGGTGTAGGTGGCCAGCAGCAGCCCCAGCACCGTCGCCTTGTATCCGTTCGAATAAAGCGGCGGCTCGCCGCCGGACGCACGCGCGTCGGCCATCCTGAAACTCTCCCTTCAAACATTTGTTCTATTTCTTGAAGGGACTGTAGACGCAGCGGAAGCCGAAGCGCCAGAGGCTAAATTCAGGCCTCCGGCGCTCCCGAATGGACGTCGATTTCAGCTCACCATGTCGCCCGCGATCGTGTGGCGCGCCCGCCAGAACAGCCAGAAAGACACCAGGCCCAGGCCCGCCGAAACCATCAGCGCCCAGCGGACGCCCTCGGCCGATCCCAGGCCCAGCGGCCCGGCGAAGAAATCGCTCATCAGGCCCACGACGACGGGCCCCAGGCCCAGGCCGACCAGGTTGATGATGAACAGCAGCAGGGCCGAGGCGGTGGCCCGCATCGACGGATCGACGATGCTCTGGGCGGTCGCATAGACCGGGCCGTACCACAGGGTGCCCAGCAGCACGGGAACGACGAGCAGGGCCATGGCGGGCACGGCCTGGGGCAGGTTGATCGCCGTGATGTAGAACGGGATCGCCAGCAGCGAGGCGAAGGCGGGGACGACGACATAGGCGCGGATGTCCCTGGCGCCGTAGCGGTCGGCGATGACGCCGCCCAGCCACGCCCCGATCACCCCGGCCGTGCCGCCCATCAGGCCCAGGGCCAGTCCGAGGAAGCCCGCCGACTTCAGCCCGAACATCGCCGCCAGGCTGGCCAGCTCGGCGGTGTGGTTGCGGAAGAAGAACGAAGCGGTGAACGGCGCATGGCCATAGCCGATGAAAGCCTTGATCGCCGCGGCGAAGGCCACCAGCCAGAAGGTCTTCTTGGCCATCAGCACCGCCAGGGCCGCGCCGAAACTGATCGGCTGCGAGGCGCGGGCGGCGAGGTCGGCCGCCAGCTTTTTGCGCGGCTCGACCAGGGTGAAGGCGGCGATCAGGGCGAACAGCACGCCCGGCGCGCCGGCGACCATGAAGGCCACCCGCCAGCCATAGGCGTCGGCGACCACCCCGCCCATGGCCATGCCGACCAAGGTCCCGAGCGGCGTGCCGATCGAATAGAAGGCGATGGCGCTGGCCCGTTTTTCCTTCGGCACGTAGTCGGTGATCAGCGAGTGGCTGGGCGGGGTGCAGCCCGCCTCGCCGACGCCCACGCCGATGCGGGCCAGGATCAGGTGCCAGAAGTTCTGGGCGAAGCCGCTGAGCAGGGTGAAGAAGCTCCAGGCCGCCACGGAGAGGCCGATGATCATCGGCCGGTTCTTGCGCTCGGCCAGGCGGGCGATCGGGATGCCCAGCACGGTGTAGAAGATGGCGAAGGCCAGGCCCGTCATCATGCCCAACTGCCAATCGGCCAGGCCCAGCTCCTGCTTGATCGGCTCGGCTAGGATGTTGACCACCTGCCGGTCCAGGAAGTTCAGGGTGTAGATGATCAGCAGCACCCAGAGCGCGTAGCGGCGATAGGCCGTCGAGACAGGCGCGATGAGCGGCGCCGGCGTGGCGGTGTCCGCCATGAGCTCTCTCCCTCAAACAACTGTTCTAATCGTTGAGGCCACCTTAGACGCACGCTAAGCCGAAACGCCACCCGGCAAATGCGCCAAGGGAAGGCGAGCCTAGGAGAGCGCCATGGAACTCGTGATCGGCACCAAGCGGTGGTCCAGCTGGTCGCTGCGTCCATGGCTGGCGCTCAAGCATACGGGCGCCGCCTTCGAGGAGGTCGAGGTCGAGCTGCGCCAGGGCGAGGTGACGACCGCCGAGATCGGCAGGATCTCACCCAGCAAGCTGGCCCCGGCCCTGCGGGACGGCGACCTGGTGGTCTGGGACTCGCTGGCGATTTGCGAATATCTGGCCGAGAAGTTCCCGGAAGCGAAGCTGTGGCCGACCGATCCGGCCTTGCGGGCGATGGGCCGTTCCGTGTCGGCCGAGATGCACTCGGGCTTCCAGGCCCTGCGCGGCGAATGCCCGATGGCGCTGGAGGAGGCCCCGCGCAAGCTGGACCTCTCCGAAGCTGTCCAGAAGGACGTGCGCAAGATCGTCGACCGCTGGAACCTGTTGCTCGAGCGCTCGGGCGGACCGTTCCTGCTGGGCGAATGGTCGATCGCCGACGCCTTCTACACGCCGGTGGCGACACGCTTCCGCACCTATGGCGTCGACCTGTCGGACCATGGCGACGCCGGCGCGGCCAGCGCCTACTGCGAGCGCCTCCTGCAGACGCCAGAGTTCCTGGCGTGGGAGCGGGCGGCTCTTGCCTAGATCGGCCTAGATCGGGCGCCTAGAGGCCGGTCGGGACGCCGTTGGTGACCGGCGGCGGCTTGCAGCGACCGGCCCGGGCCTGGACCACGTAGAGCAGGGCGCGGCCCTGGGCGAAGCTGCTGTGCTCGGCCAGCGGGTTGGTCGGCTGGCCTGTCGTCAGGCTCAGCGCCTGCTCGCCGCTGGACGGCCCGGCCTGCCCCAGCGAGGCCTGGTTCCAGCGGCTGAGGGCGGGGGCGCATGCGGCGATGACCGCTTCGGCCACGACCTCGGCGCTGTCCTTCGAGCCGGCCAGACTATAGGCCCAGCGCCGCGTGCACTCGTCCACCGGCGTCGATGGGTCGGCGGCCGCCGTCGCGCCGGCGTTGCTGTTGGCGTTGAAGTCGGCGCAGATCTTGGGATTGGCCATGCCGTTGGGCGGCTCCTCGCACGCGGCCAGACCGAAGGCGGAGAGAGCGAGAACGGCCATCACGGGCTTGCGGATCATCGTTTGATTTCCCTGGTGTCGCCGAAGGTCAGTGGGGGCAGATTTGGACGTCGCGCTTCGTCAGGCGGCTGCGATCGTCGTAGTACGAGATCGTCGCGTTGCGGCAGGCGCCGCCGCTCGCGGCCATGGGCGCGGAGACCTGCTGGAAGGTCCCGTCCCGGACCTCGCCGCTGGCGACCGGATTGCCCATGTGGTCGTAATAGACTTGGCGCACCGGTTGCGGCTGGGCTCGCGGCGCGGACGCGCGCGGGGCGGAGTCGTAGTAAACCGTGCGGGTGCTGCGGCAGCCGCTCTTGCCGACTTGGCGACCGACCAGCGCGCCACCGACGCCGCCGATCAGCAGGCCCGTGCCGCCGCGCTTGATCGCATTGCCGACCAGGGCGCCGCCCAGACCGCCAATCACCGTGCCCGTCGCCTTGCGGCTGCGGCACGAGGCGGCGTCCGCGTCGGTGGGCGTAAAGGTCGGAAGGGCCATGGCGCTGATGGCCAGGCCGATAACGATGAGACGAGCCATTTTTGTTCCTCGCCGGGTGAAGTCCCTCAGGCGTCACAACGCGCTCGGCGTCCGGAAGGATGCGCGGGAGTGTCGGCGAGGCGACTTCGCGAGTGTCCGCCCAGGATCGAAAGGCGTACCGGCGCCGGTCTCCGCGACCTATCGTCCCGGATTCACAATTAACGCGGATTCACCACGCCCGGGGAGGCCGCCTTAACCATCCCGCCCCATCCTGTACTGAAATGGGATCGCCCGAGTGGCGCGAGAGGGGGGCGTATGGCCCAGCACGTGGAAACCTTGGTGATCGGCGGCGGCCCGGCGGGCCTGACGACCGCCTACACCCTGGCAAAGGCCGGGCGTGGCGTCACCGTGCTGGAGATGGACCCGACCTATGTCGGCGGCATCAGCCGGACCGTTGACTACAAGGGCTTCAAGTTCGACATCGGCGGTCACCGCTTCTTCTCGAAGAGCAAGGAGATCGTCGACCTCTGGAACGAGATCCTGCCCGACGACTTCATCGACCGGCCGCGCCTGTCGCGGATCTATTACCGTGAGAAGTTCTACGCCTATCCGCTGAAGGCCTTCGAGGCCCTGGCCAACCTGGGCGTCTGGACGGCGACCAAGTGCATGGCCTCGTTCGGCTGGGCCAAGCTGAAGCCGATCGCCAATCCGACCACCTTCCACGAGTGGGTCCGCAATCAGTTCGGCGAGAAGCTGTTCTCGATCTTCTTCAAGACCTACACCGAGAAGGTGTGGGGCATGAGCTGCGACGAGATCTCGGCCGACTGGGCCAGCCAGCGCATCAAGGGCCTGGACCTGGCCGCCGCCATCATCGACGGCGTCAAGCGCTCGCTGGGCGTCAAGGCCAAGGCGGGGGACGGTTCGCCCAAGACCCTGATCGAAAGCTTCCGCTATCCCCGCAAGGGCCCCGGCATGATGTGGGAGGCCTGCGCCGAAAAGATCACCACCCTGGGCGGCCAGATCCACATGGGCCGCAAGGTCGATGGTCTGCACTACGACAAGCTGGCCAAGATCTGGACCGTCTCGGTCTCCTGCGCCGACGGCAAGAAGGAGATCTATACGGCCAATGACGTGGTCTCCTCGGCTCCGATCCGCGAGTTGATGCAGGCGGTCAGCCCGACCCCGATCAGCATCTTCCACGCCGGCGAGCTGATGTATCGTGACTTCCTGACGGTCGTGCTGATCGGCCGCCCGCAGAAGGAGCTGCCGGACAACTGGATCTACATCCACGACCCGTCGGTGAAGGTCGGCCGCGTGCAGAACTTCCGCTCGTGGTCGCCCGAGATGATCCCGGACGGCGTCTCGACCTGCCTGGGCCTGGAGTATTTCTGCTTCGAGGGCGATGGCCTGTGGACCACCTCGGACGAGGACCTGGTCGCCCAGGCCAAGCGCGAGATCGCCAAGATCGGCCTGATGAACCCCGACGAGGTCTACGACGCCTGCGTGGTGCGCCAGCACAAGGCCTATCCGGTCTATGACGACTCCTATGCCGAGCACATCAACATGATCCGCCTGGATCTGAAGCTGCACTTCCCGGGCCTGCACCTCGTCGGCCGCAACGGCATGCACAAGTACAACAATCAGGACCACGCGATGATGACCGGCCTGCTGACGGCCGAGAACATCATCGCCGGCGAGATCGTCCACGATGTGTGGGCGGTCAACGAGGACGCCGAGTACAGCGAGGCTGGCGTTTCCGGGGCCCGCGAGGCCCTGCGCAGCGAACGCGCCGTCCCGAAGAAGGTCGCCGCCTGATCATGAACCTGCTCGCGCAGCTCTGGCGGCGTCTGCCCGAGGGGCTGCGTGAGTTGATCCTCTACGGCTTCGCCAGCGCCGCCGCCCTGGCGGTCGACTGGGGCCTGCTGCTGGCCCTGACCAAGTTCGGCGTGAACTACCTCGCCGCTTCGGCCATCGGGTTCACCACCGGCATCGGCGTGGCCTACGCCCTGTCGGTCCGGATGGTCTTCAACCATCGTCCGATCGCCGACCGTCGCCGCGAGTTCATCGGCTTCCTGGGCGTGGGCCTGGCCGGCCTGGTCCTGACCCAGGGCCTGATGGCTCTTTGGGTCGAGCGGCTGCACATGACCCCGGGCCTGGCCAAGATCCCGACCGCCGGGATCGTCTTCCTGTTCAATTTCGCCGTCCGCAGGGCGCTGCTGTTCCGCGCGCCCCGCATCGACGCCGCGCGGTCGTGAGCCGCTTCGACCGTTTGCTGAAGGGGCCTTGGCTGGGCCTTTTGGCGGCATTCGGGCTATTCCTGCTCAGCCGTCCCTATCAGGGCGTCCGCCACGACGGTCGCCTGTACGTCGCCGACGCTCTGGGCAAGCTGGATCCGCACGGCGTCGGCAAGGACCTGATGTTCGTCCACGACGGCCAGTTCGGGTTCAGCCTCTACACCAAGGTCCTGGCCCGGATGATCCACGAGCTGGGCCTGTCGGGCGGGACGATGCTGATCGTCGCCCTGACCCTGGTCCTTTGGTTCGCCGCCGCCGTCTTGCTGGTCAATCGCTTCCTGGCCGACCGTCCGCCGGCCGTGCGCTGGGCGGCGCTGGCCTTCGTCGTGGCTCTGCCCTCGTTGTATGGTCCGATGGACGTGATCGGCTTTGGCGAGCCCTATGCGACGCCCCGTGGATTGGCCGAAGCGGCGGGCCTGCTGGGGATGGCGGCCTATCTGTCGGGGCGGCGGGTCCTGGCCCTGCTGGCCTGTGTTCCCGGCATGCTGTTCCACCCGATCATGGGCCTGTGTTCAGCGGCCGCCATCGGCGTGGCGATCTGCATCGAGGACCGCCGCTGGCTGTGGGCCGGTCTGGCCGGGGTCGTCGCGCTGACGGCCGCCGGCCTGCTGCGCCTGCCGGTCGCCGACCGCATCGTCACCGTGATGGACCCCGCTTGGCGGGCGGTTGTCGAGATGCGCAGTCCGATCCTATTTCCCTCACTCTGGTCGATCGACACCTGGAGCCGGCTGACGGTCCACGCCTGCACCGTGGCGGCGGCGGCCTTCCTGCTGACCGGCGCGTCGCGCCGGCTGGCCCTTGGCGCGCTGATCGCCGGCCTGGTCGGCGTCGCCGCGACCTATCTCCTCGGCGACCGTCTTTCGCTGCTGCTGTTCCTGCAGGTCCAGGGCTGGCGGACCTTGCAGCCCCTGGCCGTTCTGGCCGCCGCCGGTCTGGCGCTGGGCTGTTTCGAGCTGCCCAAGCGCGGCGCTTCCGGCCTGCTGGGCCTGGCGTTCCTGGGCATGGGCTGGATGTTCCGCGACAGCGGCAATCTTGGCCTGATGGCCGCGCCGGTCGGGCTGATGTTCGTTCTGGTCGGCGGCAAGATGCGCTATGGCAAGCCGGGCCTGTTCTACGGCGTCGCCGTCGGCCTGCTGGCCTTGGCGATCGTGGGTTATGCCGCGCTTCGAGGCGTGGCTCTGGCCGCCGCCCTGGAGCGGATGCCGGCCGCCTGGCCGTTCAGCCAGGGCTTCGTCTGGAGCAGCGACCTGCCGGGTCTCGCGGTGGCGGTGGTCGTCGGTCTCTGGCTCGCGAAGGGCTGGAAGGCGCCGCCCGTTGCCCTGAGCATCGTGGCCGTCGCCGTGATCGGCCTGCTGGCGGCATGCCTTTGGGACGACCGCTCGGCCTCCGTCCGTCAGCGGGACCGGGGCAGGGACCCCGATCTGGTCGCCATGACCGCCTGGAAGCCGGGCGAGGTGCTGTGGATGGTCGGCGATATCGAGTCGTGGGCCTTGATGGGCCGGCCCAGCTGGTCGAGCAAGGTGCAGAGCGCCGGCGTCGTCTTCTCACGCCCCCTCGCGCTGGAGCTGGCGGCCCGCGCGGAGCGTCTGCGGGCGACTGGCTTGGCGGGGGACGACTGGATGCGGGCGCTGACCGTCGCGGCGCGGCGGACCTCGCCGCCGAACCCGGAAAAGGTGCGCGCCTTCTGCTCCGCCCCCCACGCCCCGGCCTGGATCGTCTGGCCACGCTGGGATGACGAGACCAGCGCGCCCGATCCGCGCCTGAACGCCCGCGACTGGACGCCCAAGGCGCCCTACGTCCAGGATCTGGACGACGGGACCGGCAGCCGCTGGCTGACCGCGCGGCGCTACGCGGTGATTCCCTGCGCCGGCGGCTGAGGTCGCTCGGCGATCGTCTTTGGCGCGGTCAGCCGGCTGGCGGCCCAGCAGATGAAATGCACCAGGGCGTCGGCCAGGCCGGCCATCGCCGCCAGCACGAAAACGCCTGAAATCAAGAGGATCGCCAGAACCGACATGGTGGTCTCCCGCTGTCTGGATCAAGCGAGGGCAGGGCGATTCCGGTTCCGTCAGCAGCGGTCTAAATCACGGAAAAACCACGACTGTGGTTGACAACGTTGTCACGCTTCCGGTGAATGTCGCGTCCGCGAAAGACGGACTCATAGAACATCGTCACTAAGGGAGTGGTGCAGTGATTGCGGTAACATATAGCCTCGAGGGCGCCGTCCGATGACCGACGCCGCGATCGCGAAATCCCCTACCCGGGGCGAGGGCAAGAGCGGGGGCGTCAAGCTCGCCATCGTCTATGTGACGTGCCTGTTCTTCATCTGGGCCCTGGTCACCAACTTGCTGGACCCGCTGCTGAAGACCATGAAGACGGTCTTCACGCTCAGCCCCGTCGAAGCCAACCTGACCGGCTTCGCCTTCTTCATCGCCTATGGCGTCATGTCGATGCCCTCGGCCGGTTTCCTGTCGAAGTTCGGCTACGCCAAGTCGGTCATGGTCGGCCTGGGCGGCATCGTCGTCGGCTGCTTCATCGCCATCGCCGCGGCCAAGCTGCACACCTTCGCCCTGGTGCTGACGGCCCTTTTCGTGATGGCCTCGGGCATCACCCTGCTGCAGGTGGCCGCCAATCCGCTGATCGCCTCGATGGGCCGTCCGGAGGACAGCTCGTTCCGCCTGAACCTCTCGCAATCGTTCAACTCGCTGGGCGCGGCCTGCGGCCTGTGGTTCGGCGCGAACTTCCTGCTGAAGGGCGAGATCTTCCAGAAGGGGATCACGATCACCGAGCCGATGCGCGAGCAGGCCCTGGGCTTCGTCTCCAACGTCTATTTCGCGATCGGCGTGGGCCTAGCCCTGTTCGTCCTGGCCATCTTCTTCGTGCGCCACCTGATCACCGAAGCCGCCCCGAAGACCGGGCACTTCGTCAATCCGCTGACGGCCCTGGGCTCGAAGTGGGCCAATCTCGGCGCGATCGGCATCTTCCTCTATGTGGGCGCGGAGGTGGCGATCTCGCTGAACCTGCTGCTGTTCCTCGAGGAAGCGCACATCCTGAACATCCCGGCCGAACAGGCCGGCAAGATGACCACCTTCTACATGGTCTTCGCCATGATCGGCCGCTTCGGCGGTTCGGCCCTGCTGAAGTCGATCAAGGACTACGCCCTGCTGGCCTTCGTGGCCGTCGGCGCCATCGCGCTGAGCCTGCTGGTGATCTTCACCAAGGACATGGTCCCCACGGCTCACGCGGGTGAGGTGAACCTGCTGCTGGCCACGGTTCCGGTCACCAGCGGCCTGATCCCGGCCTTCGCGGCCCTGCTGATCGGCCTGTTCAACTCGATCATGTTCCCAACGATCTTCACTCTGACCCTGCAGCGCTCGTCGGCCCCGGCCTCGGCGACCTCGGGCCTGCTGTGCATGGCCATCGTCGGCGGCGCGTTCCTGCCCTTGGCCTTCGGCGCCATCGAGGAAGCGACCGGTTCGAAGTCGCTGGCCTTCATCGCGCCGCTGATTTGCTACGTCTACGTCCTGTGGTTCGCCCTGGCCGCCAAGAAGGCCCCGACCCACGAGATCGAAGAGGGCGTGGCGAGCGCCCACTAGGCCCTCCCGCGAACCTTTCAAACCGAACTACCTGCAAGCCCCCCGGGAAGCCTGTCTTCCCGGGGTTCTTTTTTGCTCAGTGCGCGTCCGGCGGCGGGGCCGCGCCGGCCAGAGGCGGCGGCTTGCAGAACGGGGCCATGACCAGGGCCGCCAGGAACAGCACGGCCATCACCCGGAAGACGTCGTTGAAGGCCAGGGTCAGGGCCTCGCGACCGACCACCTTGGCCAGTTCGCCCTGCATGATCAGGGCGGCCTGGGCGGCGTCGGGCGTGCGCTCGGCGATGCGAGCGGCCAGGGCTCCAAGGGCGTCGGTCCCCGAACGTCCGGCCTCGCCCAGGGCCTCGCCGAAGCGGGCCACATGGATGCGGGCGTTGTCGCCCAGCCAGGTATTGACCACGGCGATGCCGATGGCCCCGCCCAGGTTGCGCATCAGGTTGAACAGGCCCGAGGCGTAGCGCAGCTCGGCCGCCTCGAACCCGCCCAGGGCCAGGGTCACGCTGGGCACGATGCAGAGCATGATCGCGAAGCCGCGCAAGGCCTGCGGGCCCAGCAGGGCCATGAAGCCCCACTCGCTGGTCATGTGCGAGGTCAGCCACAGGGCGGCGGCGAACAGGGTCAGGCCGACGCTGACGGTGATCCGGGCGTCGACCCGCGTCGACAGGCGCGCGGCGATCACCGTCGACAGGATCTGAGCGATGCCGGTGACCACGACCGTCGTGCCGATTTCCAGGCTGTCATAGCCGCGCACCCGGCCCAGGAAGACCGGGATCAGATAGGTCGACGCATAGAGCCCAAAACCGATCACCAGGTTGAAGGCGCAGGCGAAGGCGAAGGTCGGCTTGCGGAACGGCGACAGCTTGACGATCGGCCCGCCCGACCGCAGCGAGCGCTCGATAAATAGGGCCAGGGCCACGACCGTCACCCAGGCGGCGATGGCGATGTGCGTATCCTCGAACCACTGCTTGCGCGGGCCTTCCTCGAGCACGAACTCCAGCCCGCCCAGGAAAATCGCCATGGCCGCCAGGTGCGAATAGTCGATCTTCTTGAGCATCGAGAGATTTGGCCGGTCGACCTTGATGAACTGGATCGCCAGCAGGGTGACCAGAGCTCCGGGCACGATGTTGATATAGAAGATCGAGCGCCAGCCGATGGCGTCGGTCAGCCAGCCGCCGACCGTGGGGCCCAGGGTCGGCGCCAGCACCGAGACCATGCCCAGGATCGCCGGGATCATCGCCCTCTGAGGTCCTGAGAACATGGCGAAGCCGGTGGCGAAGACGGTCGGCACCATGGCCCCGCCGGTGAAGCCCTGCAGCACGCGGAACAGGATCATCGAGTCGATGTCCCAGGCCATGCCGCACAAGGCCGAGGAGATCGTGAACAGGCCGGCCGACAAGGCGAACAGCCACCGCGTCGACAGCGCCTGGGCCAGGAAGGCGGCGAACGGGATCATCACCAGCTCGGCCATCAGATAGCCGGTCTGCACCCAGCTGATTTCGTCGGGTCCGGCGGACAGGCCCGCCTGCACGCTGTTCAGCGACGCCGCCACGATCTGGATGTCGATCAGGGCCATGAACTGGCCAAACGCCATCACCGCGAAGATCAGGAACTTGGTCGGGGTGGGCAGGGCGCCCGGGTCGATCGGCTTGGCGTCGTCGCTCATGTTCAGATCCCGGGGGGAGCGCCCCTTGAAAGTATGATGGCCATAATATTATATGCGTCATGTAATCGAGGCCGCAAGATGCGCTACGACAACGAACACAAGGCGCGCACCCGCCAGAAGGTGCTGGACGAGGCCGCCAAGGCCATTCGCGAGGAAGGTCCGCACCGTCTGGGCGTGGCCGGGGTCATGGCCCGGGCGGGCCTGACGCACGGGGGCTTCTACGCCCACTTCCCGTCGAAGGAGGTCTTCATCGCCGAGGCTGTCGCCCACATGTTCGAGGGCGGGCCGACAGTGATGCTGGAGAAGATCAAAGGGCTGCCGCCGCGCGAGGCCCTGACCGGCTATATCGACTTCTACCTCTCGCGCCGCCACCGCGACACGCGCGAGGGCGGTTGTCCGCTGCCGTATCTGGCGGTCGACGCGCCGCGCCTGAACGAGGCCTCGCGAGAGCGCTACGCCAGGGGCGTGGCCCACCTGACGGGGATCATCACCAAGCATCTGACGGCGCTGGGCCGCGACCATGCCGAGGACGAAGCCAGCTCGACCCTGGCCGAACTGGTCGGCGCCATCACCCTGGCGCGGGCCGAGGCCAATCCCGACCGCTCCGACGCCATGCTCGAACGCTCGCGGACGCACCTGAAGCGCCGCCTCGGCCTGGAGGCCGCCCAATGACCGACGCCACCTTTGAAGACGCCTCGGGCGTCGCCGCGAAGCCGTCCGTGAAGGCCCGCAAGGCCCCGTTCTCGCGCAAGAGCGTGCTGGCCGTGGGCGGCGCCCTCGTGGTGGCCGCGGGCGGCGCGGCGCTGATCGCCATGCCCAAGAGTTCGGTCTCGACCGACGCGGCCTATCTTCAGGCCGATAGTTCCAGCGTCGCGCCCAAGGTGCGGGGCCTCGTGGCCCAGGTGCTGGTCGGCCACAACCAGGCGGTCAAGCGCGGCGATCCTCTGGTCCGCATCGATCCGGAAGAGTTCGACGCCCGCGTCGCCTCGGCCGAGGCCGACATCGCCAATGCCGAGGCCGCCGCCGCCAGCGCCCGCGCGGCCCTGGTTTCGCTGGACGCCGAGCAGCGCCTGGCGGGTTCCAACATCCGCGCCGCCCAGACCACGATCGCCGCCGCCGACGCGGAGAACGTCCGCGCCCAGGCAGACCGCAAGCGCTACGAGGATCTCGCCGACAGCGGGGCGGTGGCCCGGCGCGACGTCGAGCGTTTCCGCGCCACCGCCGTCGGAGCCCAATCGGCCGCCGACCGCAGCCGCGCCCAGCTGGCCGTCAGCCAGGACCAGGCGGCTGTCACCGCCGCCAAGCGCGCCACCCTGTCGGCCAACCTCGCCCAGGCCCAGGCGGCCGTGGCTCGCGCCCGCGCGGCCCTGATCCTGGCCCGCCAGGACCAGAACCACACGATCATCGTCTCGCCGATCGACGGCGTGGTCGGCGACCGCCAGGCCGAGCCCGGCGACTATGTCCAGCCCGGTACGCGGCTGATGACCATCGTGCCGGTGAAGGCCCTCTACGTGGTCGCCAACTTCAAGGAGACCCAGGTGGCGCGGATGCTTCCCGGTCAGGAGGCGACGATCAAGGTCGACGCCCTGGACGGCAAGGCGCTGAAGGGCCACGTCGAGAGCTTCGCGCCCGGTTCCGGCTCGCAGTTCTCATTGCTGCCGTTCGAGCCGGGCACGGGCAACTTCACCAAGATCGTCCAACGCGTGCCGGTGCGCATCCGCCTCGATCCCGGCCAGGCCCAGGTGGCGCGGCTGCGGCCAGGCCTCTCGACGACGGTGAAGGTCCGGTTGAGAGACTAGGTCGCCTTGCGGCCGCGTGGACTAGTTCCCGTCCAGCGTTTGAAAGCGCGGGAGAAGGCGCTCGTCTCGGAGAAGCCGACCAGATAGGCCGTCTGGTTCACCGACAGGCGCTCGTCCTCCAGATAGGTCACGGCCATCCGGTGGCGCAGGGTGTCCAGCACCTGGTCGAAACTGACCCCCTCGGCCTTCAGTCGGCGATACAGTGTCGGTCGGGAAAGTCCCAGGGCGCGAGCGACGCCCTCCATGGCCAGTTCGCCGGTGTGCAGCAAGGGGATCAGCAGCGCCTCGACCCGGCCGCGCGTGGTCTTGGCGTCTTCCAGACCCTTCAGCAGAGCGTCGGCGTGGCCGTTGAAGACGCCGAAGGCGTAGCGGTTGGGGCGGTGGATCTCCAGCGCCAGCCAGGAGGGCTCGATCCGCAGGGCGTTCCAGGCCGCCCCGAAGGTGACGGGCGCCCGCAGGATCGGCTCGTAGGCCGCCGCGTGGGCCGGGCGCGAGCGGGTCAGATGCACGGCGCGGACAAAGGTGAAGTCCGGATAATGGCGGGCCATTTCGCAGGTGAAGCGGGCCAGCGCCGCCTCGACCAGTTCCGGAAAGTCCTCGGCGTTCGAGCAGCGGTCTTCCAACCAGAGCTCCCCGTTGCGTGGCGTCAGCTGGAAGCGCGGGCCGTCCGAAACGCCGTCGACCTCGACGACCAGGCGCGAGAAGCGGTTCAACTGTTTGAGGGCGGCGCCCATGGTCTCGGCCGACTGACAGATCAGGCCGACGATCGAGATTTCCTCGAAGCGGGTGGCTTCTGGAAACTTCAGGGCCAGGGCCGGCTCGCCGGTCAGCGCCTGGCCGGCGCGATAGAGCGCCTTGTAGGCGTCCAACGGGATCCGCGCGTCCTGGTCGGCGAGGTCGCTTTCACGCACGCCGGCGCGCGCCAGCAGCGCCTCGCGATCGGCGCCCAGCGACGCGGCGAACGTCAGCAGGCCCTTGAAGAACCCGCCCGAAACCGTCGCCTGCGCACGCACCGTACCCATGGTCGAGCGGTAGCAGCGTGATCGCCGGGGTCAAGTTCGTGGCGCCGCGCGTCATGGTCGACGTGATGGGTGGTCCCTAAGCCTTCCGATCGAGGGATGCGTCGATCGAATGAGTAGCTGCATGGAAAAGACCGCCGCCAGGGCCTTGAGCCTTTCGGCCGCCGCCTGGTTCGTCGCCCTGGTCGCCGGGTTGTGGGCTTTCGGGATCTACATCGTCGCGATCTACGGCGTCGGGGCGGCGACCGGGAACTGGGAGCGCTGGAACGTCGTGCTGCCCAAGGGGCACGGCTACAATCCAGGCGACGCGGCCGGCAATCTGGCGCTGGGCGTCCATCTGTTGCTGGCGGTGTTCGTGACCTTCGCCGGAGCGACGCAGCTTGTCCCGGCGCTGCGGGCCAGGGCGCCCGCCTTGCACCGCTGGAACGGGCGGATCTTCGTCGCCGTGGCCTTCGCCATCGCCGGCTCGGGCCTCTACATCGCCTTCACGCGCGGCGCCGTGGCCGGGAGCTATATGGCGGTCGGCAACACGCTGAACGCCGTGCTGCTGGCGGTCTGCGCCGCCCAGGCCTTCCGGTTCGCGCGGGCCCGGCGGTTCGAGGTCCACCGGCGTTGGGCGCTGCGGGCCTTCGTCCTGATGCTGGGCGTGTTCTTCTATCGCCTGGGCATGATGCTGTGGTTCGTCGCCAACCGAGGACCGGTGGGCCACACCGACGCCTTCGACGGGCCGTTCGACATCGTCCTGGCCTTCGCCCACGTGCTGCTGCCGTTGGCGGTGCTCGAGCTCTATCTGCTGGCCCGCCATCGGGGAGGGACCCTGGCCAAGTTCGCCATGGCCGGCGGCATGGTCGTCGCGACCCTGGCGACGGCGGCGGGCGGTTTCTTCGCCATCGTGGGGATGTGGCTGCCGCGCCTTTAGGCAGATCAGTTTTCCTGAAGGGGATCGCCGAAAAACCTCGCTCGTAAATCCCACTGCCGCGCACGACATTAAACGCGCAGTCTTTGAGGAACGAGCATGGCCGCCGCCCAAGCCAAGAACAGCCGCTTCATCAGCGGCTTCGGGATCCAGGTTCTGGCCGCCATGGTGCTGGGCCTGGGACTTGGCCTGCTGGCCCGCAGGCTGGGGGCGGACGAGGGACAGGCCGGCTACGGCCTGGCCGAGACCCTGCACCAGATCGGCGTGATCTTCGTCCAGCTGCTGCGCGTCCTGGTGCCACCGCTGGTGTTCACCGCCATCGTCGCCAGCATCGCCAATATCGCCCAGATGCAGAACGCCGCCCGCCTGGTCTGGCGAACCCTGTTCTGGTTCGCGGTCACGGCCCTGATCGCGGTCCTGATCGGCATTGCCCTGGGCCTGATCCTGCAGCCGGGCCTGCACACCACGGTCGAGGCCGCCGCCGCCAAGGCGCCCAAGACCCACGGCTCGTGGCTAGACTTCCTGACCGGCCTGGTCCCCGGCAACATCCTGGGCCTGGCAGCCTCGACCAAGATCTCGGATGCGGGCGCGGCCACCACCTCGCTGTCGTTCAACGTGCTGCAGATCGTGGTGATCTCGCTGGTCACCGGCGTGGCGGCGCTGAAGGTCGGCGAGGCGGGCGAGGCGTTCCTGAAGTTCAACGCCTCGGCCCTGGCCATTGTGCGCAAGGTGCTGTGGTGGGTGATCCGCCTGACGCCGATCGGCACGGTCGGCCTGCTGGGCAACGCCGTGGCCCAGTACGGCTGGACGACCCTGGGCCAGCTCGGCGCCTTCACCGGCGCGATCTATCTGGGTCTCGCCCTGGTGCTACTGGTCGTCTACCCGACGATCCTGGCCCTGAACGGCCTCAACCCCGTGAAGTTTTTCCAAGGCGCCTGGCCGGCGATCCAGCTGGGCTTCGTCTCGCGCTCGTCGGTCGGGACGCTGCCGGTGACCGAGGCCGTGACCGAGACCAGCCTGGGCGTGCCGCGCGCCTATGCCGCCTTCGCCGTGCCGTTCGGCGCGACGACCAAGATGGACGGCTGCGCGGCGATCTATCCGGCGATCGCGGCGATCTTCGTGGCCCAGTTCTTCGGCGTGCACTTGGCCTGGTCGGACTATGTGCTGATCGTCTTCGTCTCGGTGATCGGCTCGGCCGCCACGGCGGGCCTGACGGGCGCGACGGTGATGCTGACCCTGACCCTGTCGACCCTGGGCCTGCCCCTGGAAGGCGCGGGCCTGCTGCTGGCCATCGACCCGATCCTGGACATGGGGCGCACCGCCGTGAACGTCGCGGGCCAGGCCCTGGTCCCGACCATCGTGGCCAAGCGGGAAGGGATCCTGGACCAGGAAATCTATGACGCCGGCCGCACGCCCGCCGATGCGGCGCTGCAGGCGGCGGAGTAGGCGAGCGCGGTTGCGCCGGGGCGCTTTAGCGGCGAATTTGCCCGCTTGGTGAAGCGTCCCCGGGGGATTCCATGGCTTTGAAGACCACGAACGGCGGCCCGCACGGGTCAAGCCGACGCGGCTTCCTGTCCGGTGCGGCCGCCCTGGCGGGCCTGGCCGTCACCGCTCCGAGCGCCTTCGCCCGCGCCTCCAATCGCGTCGAAGCCCTGCTGGCCCAGATGACGATCGAGGAGAAGGCCGGCCAGTTGTCGTGCTTCGCCGACATGATCCGGCCGCCGATCGGCGACATGAACCCGCTGGTCAATATCCGCAACGCCCAGATTCTGACCGACGAGATCAGGGCCGGCCGGATCGGCGTGCTGATGAACGGCGTCGGCGTCCAGGCCGCCCTCGACACCCAGAAGGTCGCGGTCGAGGGCTCGCGCCTGAAGATCCCGCTGCTGTTCGCCGCCGATGTGATCCACGGCTTCCGCACCGTGTTCCCGATCCCCTTGGCCGAGGCGGCCAGCTTCGACCCGCACCTGGCCGAGCGCACCGCCCGGGCGGCGGCGCAGGAGGCCACGGCCGCCGGCCTGCACTGGACCTTCGCGCCGATGGTCGACGTCGCGCGCGACCAGCGCTGGGGCCGTGTGGTCGAGGGCTCGGGCGAGGACGTGTATCTGGGCGAGGTGCTGGCGGCTGCCCGCGTGCGCGGCTTCCAGGGCAAGGACCTCAAGGCCGACGACAGCATGCTGGCCACGCCCAAGCACTTCGCCGCCTATGGCGCGGTGACGGCGGGGCTGGAGTACAATTCGGTCGAACTCTCCGAAGCGACCCTGCGCGAGGTGCATCTGCCGCCGTTCCAGGCCGCGTTCGCGGCCGGGGCCTTGACCACCATGTCGGCCTTCAACGACGTCAATGGCGTCCCGGCCACCGCCAACAAGCGCCTGCTGACCGACCTGCTGCGCGGGGAGTGGGGCTTCAAGGGCGTCGTGATCTCGGACTACACGGCCGACCAGGAGCTGGTCGCCCACGGTTTCGCCGCCGACGATCGCGACGCCGCGCGCCTGGCGATCCTGGCCGGCGTCGACATCAGCATGCAGAGCGGGCTCTACATCCGCTACCTGCCGGAACTGGTCGCCTCGGGCGCCGTGCCCATGGCGGTGGTCGACGCCTCGGTTCGCCGGGTGCTGGCGCTGAAGGAGGCGATCGGCCTCTTCGACAATCCCTACCGCTCGCTGGACCCCAAGGCCGAGGCCTCGCGCATGGGCACGCCGGCGACCCGGGCGCTGAGCCGTGAGGCCGGCGCGCGCTCGATCGTGCTGCTGAAGAACGACCGCAACCTCCTGCCGCTGCCCAAGGCCGGCAAGCGCCTGGCGCTGATCGGTCCGTTCGCGGACGATCGCGAGAACGTGCTGGGCGCCTGGGGCGGCTTCTTCGCCGACCGGCGGCTGAACGTCGACCTCGCCACGGGTCTGCGCGCCCAGTTGGCGGACCCGGCGGGCCTGATCGTCGAACGTGGCTGCGATGTCGAGGCGGCTATCGCCGGCGGGATCGAGCGCGCGGTCGCCGCCGCCCAGGCGGCCGACGTCGTGCTGCTGGCCATCGGCGAGAGCCAGGACATGACCGGCGAGGCCAAATCGCGCACCGACATCCGCGTTCCCGCGGTCCAGCAACGTCTGGCCGAGGCCGTGGCCGCCACGGGCAAGCCGGTCGTCGTGCTGCTGCGCCACGGCCGCGCCCTGGCCCTGGAGGGCGCCGTCCGCGACGCGCCGGCGATCCTGGCCACATGGTTCCTGGGCAGCGAGATGGGCAACGCCGTGGCCGACGTGCTGTTCGGCGGGGTGAATCCCTCGGGCCGCCTGCCGGTCAGCTTCCCGATCGACAGCGGCCAGGAGCCGTTCTTCTACAACGGCCGCACCACCGGCCGCCCGGCGCCGGCCGATCCGAACGGGCAGGAGTACAAGGCGCGCTGGCGGTCGATCCGCAATGACGCGCTGTATCCGTTCGGCTTTGGCCTGAGCTACACCGGCTTCGCCGTTTCCGACGTGAAGCTCAGCACCCCGCGCTTGGGCTGGAGCGAGACCCTGCACGTCAGCGCCAGGGTGAAGAACATCGGCGCGGTCCAGGGCGACCACGTCGTCCAGCTCTATATCCGCGACCGTGTCGCCAGTCGCACCCGCCCGGTCCGCGAGCTGAAGGGCTTCCAGCGCGTCTCCCTGGCCCCTGGCGTCGAGCGCGAGGTTCGGTTCGAACTGAAGCGCGAGCATCTGATGTTCGTCGGCGATAACGACTACTGGATCGTCGAGCCGGGCGTCTTCGACGTGTGGATCGCCAGCTCCTCAGCCGACGGCCTGACGGCCAGTTTCGAGCTTTTGGCGAGCGGGCAGGGGTAAATCCGAATCGAGACACCCTGGGATTGACCCCGGAATATGACCTCAGGCGAGGTTTGATCTGGCTTTGTTAGTCGCCTGTTAAGCGAAAAAGAGGCGCTGACAGCACAGTGGCCGGACGATCGAGGTCCAGGCTATGAGCTTGTCTAGTAAGGCTTTGTGGCAAATCTCAGTGGCCAAAACAGGCTGCCTTGGCGTGCGCGGCGTCTCGGGTGTTCGGCTGCGTCCGCTTGTCTCGTTGAAAGGACTTGGAAAGGACTTATGGTTACGCGAGATAGGCCGTAGTGTGGCTTGTTGCCGAGACGTCAGCGTTTGGGGGGCGTCTCCACATTGCTCAGTGATACGCTAAGGGGCGTATCCGCCAGCAAGGATGGATATGTATGCCGATCTCCAGTCTCTCCGCCGCGCAGATCTCGTCCCTGACGGTCACCGCGATCCAAGGCTTGTCGACGACGGACATCCAGTCCCTCAGCGGCACTCAGGTCGCCGCGATCAGCGCAACGGGCATTGGGGCGCTAGCGGATACGCAGGTCGCCGCGCTCAGTACGACGCAGGTCAAGGCGCTCACCGCGACGCAGATCCCGAAGTTCGCCACTTCGGTGACCTTCGACGTCACGCAGCTTACGCAGCTTTCCACCCAGCAGGTCTCGGCCCTTACCTCGACCCAGCTGGCTGGCCTCGACGTCTCTCACATCGCCGTTCTTAGCGCGACGCAACTGGGTGCCCTGTCGGCGACCAACTTCTCGGGCTTCGACGCGACTCAAGTGGGTCAGCTGAGCGAGACCCAGGTGAAGGGTCTGACCGCCAGCCAGGTGAAGGGCCTCTCCACCACCGATATCACTGAACTGGCCGGCACCCAGATCGGCGCCCTGGCCGGCGACCGCCTGGCCGCGCTCAGCGCCACGAATCTGTCGAAGCTCGATGCGACCCAGGTCAGCGCGCTCAGCAACACCCAGATCGCCGCGCTGACGACCTCGCAGCTGAAGGGCCTGACGACCACCGATATCGGCGAGCTGTCGGCGGCCCAGGTCGGCGCGTTCTCGGCCGTCCAGGTGGGCGCGCTGTCGTCCACCAACTTCTCGGCCCTCGACGCCACTCAAGTGGGCGCGCTGTCGGTCACCCAGATCAAGGGCGTGACCACCGACCAGATCAAGGGCCTGACGACCACCGACATTGGTGAGCTGGCCGACACCCAGGTCGGCGCCCTGAACGCCTCGCAGATCGGCGCCCTGGTCACCACCCAAGCCCAGCAGCTGGCGACCACGCAGCTGGCCGCCCTGGCCGCGACCCAAGTCGCCGCGCTCGGCGCCACGAATTTCTCGGCCCTGAACAGCACCCAGGTGGGTTCGCTCAGCGAAACGCAGATCAAGGGCCTGACGACCGCCCAGTTGGGCGCGCTGAACGCGACCGACATCGGCGAGCTGGCCACGACCCAGGTCGGCGCCCTCAGCGCCACGCAGCTGGGCTCGCTGACCACGACGGCCTTCTCGGCCCTGGACGCCACTCAAGTCGCCGCGCTGAGCGCCACCCAGATCAAGGGCATGACGGCGACCCAGCTGAAGGGTCTCAGCGTCACCGACGTCGGCGAACTGGCCGACACCCAGATCGGCGCCCTCGCGGCCACCCAGCTGGCCGGCGTGACCGCCACCAACGTCTCGGCCCTCGACGCGACCCAGGTCGCGGCGCTGTCGACCACCCAGATCAAGGGCCTGACGGCCGACCAGCTGAAGGGTCTGACGACCACCGACATCGGCGAGCTGGCCGACACCCAGGTCGCGGCCCTGACCGCCGACCAGATCAAGAACCTGTCGGCCGCCAACATCTCGGCCCTGAACCAGACTCAGGTCACGGCCCTGACCAACACCCAGGTCGCGGGTCTGACGACGACCCAGGTCAAGGGCCTGTCGACCACCGACATCGGCGAGCTGTCCTCGACCCAGGTCGGCGCCCTGACGACGGCCCAGGTCGGCGCGCTGGCGACGACCCAGGTGCAGCAGCTGTCGACCACTCAGATCGGTGGCCTGTCCTCGAGCCAGATCGGCGCGCTGACCACGACGAACGTGAGCCAGCTGGACGCCACCCAGACCGCCGCGCTGACCACCACCCAGGTCAAGGGCCTCACGGCCAGCCAGCTGGCGGGCCTGAACACCACCAACATCGGCAACCTGGCGGACACCCAGGTCGGGGCCCTGTCCTCGACCCAGCTGGGCGCGATGACCTCGGCCGGCTTCTCGGCCTTGAACGGCACCCAGGTGGCGGCGATCACCGAGACCCAGATCAAGGGCCTCACCGCGACGCAGCTGAAGGGCCTGAACGCCACCGATATCGGCGAGCTGGCGGACACCCAGATCGCGGCCCTGTCGGCCGCCCAGATCGGCGCGCTGACCGCGACGAACGTTTCGGCCCTGAGCCAGACCCAGGTCACCGCGCTCACCACCACCCAGATCAAGGGCCTTACCGCCGACCAGCTGAAGGGCCTGTCGACCACCGACATCGGTGAACTGTCGACCACCCAGGTCAGCGCCCTGACGGCTGACCAGATCAAGAATCTCTCGGTGACCAATGTCTCGGCCCTGGCCGACACCCAGGTCGCGGCGCTGACGACGACCCAGATCAAGGGCCTCACCAACACCCAGCTGGCGGGTCTGTCGACCACCGACATCGGTGAACTGGCCGACACCCAGATCGCCGCCCTGGCGACCTCGCAGATCTCGGCGCTCACCCAGACCAACGTGAAGAGCCTGTCGACGACCCAGATCGGGGCGCTCAGCGCCTCGCAGGTGGGCGCGCTCTCGGCCAGCAACTTCTCGGCCCTGGACGCCACCCAGGTCGGCGCCCTGACCGAAACCCAGGTCAAGGGTCTGACGACCTCGCAGCTGGCGGCGCTGAATGCGACCGACATCGGCGAGCTGGCGACCACCCAGGTCGCGGCCCTGGCGGCGACCCAGGTCGGCGCCCTGTCGATCACCGGCCTGTCGGCGCTGGACACCACCCAGACCGCGGCTCTGTCGACCACCCAGATCAAGGGCCTGACGGCCACCCAGCTGAAGGGGCTGACGACCACCGACATCGGCGACCTCGCCGACACCCAGGTGGGCGCCCTGACGGCGACGCAGCTCGGCTCGCTGACCGCCACGGGCTTCTCGACGCTGAACGGCACGCAAGTCGCGGCGCTGTCCACGACCCAGATCAAGGGCCTGACGGCCGACCAGCTGAAGGGTCTGACGACCACCGACATCGGTGAGCTGGCCGACACCCAGGTCGCGGCCCTGACCGCCGACCAGATCAAGAACCTGTCGGCCGCCAACGTCTCGGCCCTGAGCCAGACCCAGGTCACGGCCCTGACCAACAGCCAGGTCGCGGCCCTGTCGACGACCCAGCTGAAGGGTCTGACGACCACCGACATCGACGAGCTGTCCTCGACCCAGGTCGGCGCGCTCTCGGCCGCCCAGATCACCGCCCTGGCCTCGACCCAGGTGCAGGAACTCTCGACCACGCAGATCGGCGGCCTCTCGGCCACCCAGCTCGGCGCGATCACCTCGACCAATCTCAGCCTGATGGACGCGACCCAGCTGGGGGCGCTGAGCACCACGCAGGTCAAAGGCCTCACCGCCAGCCAACTGGGCGGCCTGAACACCACCAACATCGGCAACCTGGCCGACACCCAGCTCGCGGCCCTATCGTCGAGCCAGGTGGGCGCGCTGACTGCCACCAACTTCTCGGCCCTGAACGCGACCCAGGTCGCGGCGCTGAGCGAAACCCAGATCAAAGGGATGACGGCGACCCAGCTGAAGGGTCTGACGAGCACGGACGTCGGCGAGCTGGCCACCACCCAGGTCGCGGCCCTCTCGGCCGTCCAGGTCGGCGCCCTGTCGCCGGCCAACGTCTCGGCCCTGAACGGCACGCAGGTCGCGGCCCTGTCCACCACCCAGATCAAGGGCCTGACCGCCGACCAGCTGAAGGGCCTGTCGACCACCGACATCGCTGAGCTGGCCGACACCCAGATCGGCGCCCTGACCGCCGATCAGATCAAGAACCTCTCGGCCACCAACCTCTCGGCGCTGGACGCCACCCAGACGGCGGCCCTGACGGTCACCCAGATCAAGGGCCTAACCAACACCCAGATCGCCGGCCTGACGACGACCGACATCGGCGAGATGGCCGACACCCAGCTTTCGGCCCTGAGCGCGGCTCAGGTCACGGCGCTGAACGTGCAGGACCTGACGACGACCCAGATCTCGGGTCTCAGCTCCTCGGTGATCGGCGCGCTCGGCGCGACCAAGTTCTCGGCCTTCGACGCCACCCAGGTGGCGGCGCTGTCGGCGACCCAGATGAAGGGTCTGACCGCGACGCAACTGGCCGGTCTGACGACGACCGACATCGGCGAACTGGCCGACACCCAGGTGGGCGCCCTGACGGCGACCCAACTGGGCGCCCTGACGGCCACCGGCTTCTCGGCCCTGAACGGCACCCAGGTCGCGGCCCTGTCCACGACCCAGATCAAGGGCATGACGGCGACCCAGCTGAAGGGCTTGACGACCACGGATATCGGCGAACTGGCCGATACTCAGGTCGCGGCGCTCTCGGCCTCGCAGGTCGGCTCGCTGACCGCCACGGGCTTCTCGGCCCTGAACGGCACGCAAGTCGCGGCCCTGTCGACCACTCAGATCAAGGGCCTCACGGCTGACCAGCTGAAGGGCCTTACCACCACCGACATCGGCGAGCTGGCCACGACCCAGGTCGCCGCCCTGACCGCCGACCAGCTGAAGAACCTGTCGGCCGCCAACGTCTCGGCCCTGGCCGACACCCAGGTGGCGGCGCTGGCCAACACCCAGATCCAGGCGCTCACGGCGACCCAGCTGAAGGGTCTGTCGGTCACCGACGTCGACGAACTGTCCTCGACCCAGATCGGCGCGCTGTCGGCCATCCAGGTCGGCGCCCTGGTCGACACCCAGGTCCAGGAGCTGTCGGAAACCCAGCTGACCGGCCTGACCGCGACCCAGATCGGCGCGCTCAGCAACACGGCCTTCCAGGCCCTGAACTCGACCCAGGTGCAAAGCCTGTCGTCGACCCAGGTCAAGGGCCTGTCGGCGACCCAGCTGCGCTCGCTTGACGTCAACAACATTCGCGAGTTCTCGACCTCGGTGTCGTTCCTGGCCCCCAGCCAGCTCGCCGCGCTGAACGTCACCGCCCTGGGCAACCTGGAATCGACCCAGGTCGCCGCTCTGACGACCACGCAGTTGGGCGGCCTGGCGGCAACCCAGGCCAAGGATCTCGCCGGCGCCCTGTTCGACAACCTCGACGCAACCCAGACGGCCGCCGTCTCGACGACCATGATCGCCGCCCTCTCGGCGAGCTATCTGAACGGCATCAACGAAACCAATACGCAGGCGCTGACGACCACGCAGATCAAGTCGCTGACCGTCAGCCAGATCGGCGCGGTCACCGGCGGCCTTCTGTCCGAATTGACCGGGACCCAACTCGCCGCCATGACGACGGCTCAGGTGGGGGCGCTGACGGCGACCAACATCACCTCGATCGACGGGACCGAGATCAAGGCGCTGACCACGACCCAGATCGGCGCCATCAAGAAGGAATCCTTCACCAACTTCGCGAGCGCGTTCTACGACGATCTGGAAGCCAGCCAGATCCCTGGCCTGAACACCTCGCAGCTCGGCGCTCTGCCGCAAGGCATCCTGGGCTCCTTCAGCGAGACCAATATCGCGGCGCTGAGCTCCACCCAGCTCGGAGCCATGTCGTCGACGAACCTGCGGTCGCTCAACAGCACCGCCATGGCCGCCTTGACCGCCACCCAGGTGAAGGGCCTGTCCGCCACCCAGATCAACGGGATGAGCGGCGAGGCGCTGGAGTTCAGCGAAACGGCCATCGCCGCGCTCGCCTCGACCCAGGTCAGCGGCTTCGACACCACGACCCTGAATTTGCTCGATGCGACGCAGTGGGCCGCGATGAGCTCCACCCAGCTGAAGGGCCTCTCTGCGACCCAGATCAAGGGTCTGGACAGCGGCGCGCTGGCCGAGCTCGCCGACACCCAGATCACGGGCCTGTCGGCCAGCCAGATCGGGTCGTTCAGCACCACGGGCTTCTCGCTGCTCGACAGCACCCAGGTGGCGGCCCTGTCGGCGACCCAGATCAAGGGCATCGCGACCACCCAGCTGCAGAGCCTGACGACCACCGACATCAGCGAGTTCTCGACCACGCAGATCTCGGCCCTGACCGCTGACCAGCTGAAGAACATCTCGGCGGCCAACATCTCGGCCCTGTCCGACACCCAGGTGGCGGCGCTGGCGAACACGCAGATTCAGGCGCTGTCGGCCACGCAGCTGAAGGGCCTGTCGGTCACCGACATCGACGAGCTGTCCTCGACCCAGATCGGCGCGCTCTCGGCCGCCCAGATCGGGGCCCTGGCCTCGACCCAGGTGCAGGAACTGTCGACCACCCAGATCGGTGGCCTCTCGGCCACCCAGCTGGGGGCGATCCCGTCGACGAACCTGACCCTGCTGAACTCGACCCAGATCGGCGCCCTGACCGAGACCCAGGTGAAGGGTCTGACGACTCAGCAGCTGGGCGGCCTGAACGCCACCAACATCGCGGCCCTGGCCACGACCCAGGTGAGCGCGCTCAGCTCGACGCAGATCGGCGGCTTCACGGCTTCCGGCTTCTCGAACCTGGACGGCACCCAGGTGGCCGCCCTGAGCAGCACCCAGCTGAAGGGCCTCACGGCCACGCAGCTGAAGAGCCTGACCACCACGGATATCGGCGAGCTGGCCGACACCCAGGTGGCGGCGCTGACCGCGGCTCAGATCGGCTCGCTGAATGCGACCAACTTCTCGGCGCTGAACGCGACCCAGATGACGGCGCTGACCACCACCCAGATCAAGGGCATGACAGTCGACCAGCTGAAGGGCCTGACGACGACGGATATCGGCGAACTCGCCGACACCCAGATCGCGGCCCTGGCCACCAGCCAACTGGCGGCGCTGTCGACGACCAACGTCTCGGCCTTCAACGCCACCCAGACCGCCGCCCTGACGACCACCCAGGTCAAGGGCCTGACGGTCGACCAGGTGAAGGGCCTGTCGACGACGGACATCGGCGAGCTGGGCGACACCCAGATCGGCGCTCTGACCAACGCGCAGCTCGGGGTCCTGGCCTCGACGCAGGCGGCGCAGCTGTCGACCACCCAGATCGGCGGCATGAACGCGTCGCAAGTCGGTGCGCTGACGGCCACGGCCTTCTCGGCGCTGGACACCACCCAGGTCGGCGCCCTCACCACCACCCAGGTGAAGGGCCTGGTCGCCAGCCAGATGGCGGGCCTGAGCACGACCGATATCGGTCAGTTCGCCGACACCCAGATCGCCGCCCTGAGCATCCTGCAACTGGCGGCCCTGTCGGCGACCAACGTCTCGGCCTTCGACTCCACCCAGACCGGCGCGCTGTCGACGACCCAGATCAAGGGTCTGACCTCGACGCAGCTGAAGGGCCTGTCCACGACCGACGTCAGCGACCTGGCCGACACCCAGCTGGCGGCGCTGACCACCAGCCAGCTCGGCGCTCTGTCGACGACGGTGGTGGGCGCTCTGAACACCACCCAGATCGGCCAGCTGCAAGCCACGCAGCTGTCCGGCCTGACCTCGACCCAGCTGGATTATCTCTCGACGACCAACATCGAGGCGATGAGCAGCACCCAGGCCAGCGCCCTGACCGCCACCCAGGTGCAGAGCCTGAGCGACGCTCAGATCGCTTCGTACCTGACGATCAACTGACTCTGACGCTCGCCGCTCGCGCCCACCGGCGCGGGCGGCGGCTCGCGTCTCGGCCATTGGTCGAGGCTCCCACCCCATGCCATGATCGTGTTCGGCTGACTCGCGCGCCGTGCTCGCCCGCGCCTGTCCGCCGCCAATCGGTTTCAGGAAGACAATGGCCGACGTCGATACGCTGGATCTGCTGAGCAAGCTGACCGCTGAAGGTTACCCGCTCGGCGACATCATCACCCTCGCCGCGAGCCTGGGAGGGGGCGGACAGCCCGCCCTGGCGGACCAGGCCTACAAGGTCTGGATCCGGTTCAACGCCGAGCATCCGCAGCTCTGCGTGGCGCTGTTCAATCGTTCCATCCTCCAGGCCGCTCTCGGCGACAATGCCGGCGCCGCGGCCTCGCTGGAGCAGGCCATCGCCCTCAACGCCGATTTCATGCCGGCCTACGTCAATCTGGGCGGCCTGCAGGAGCGCGCGGGACTGAACGAGCTAGCCATCGCAACCTGGGAGATCGGCGCCAACCGCCCGGGCGTGATGAGCGGCATGGGCGTGGGATACGCCTTCACCTGCCTGAAGCAGATCGCCCGCCTGCTAGGCGAAATGCACCAGCCGGCCCGCGCCGAGATGGCCTTGCAGCGGGCCGCAGACCTCGACCCGCACGCGATGGACGTGATCGGCCAGCTGGTCGCCACGCGCCTCTCGCAATGCAAATGGCCGGCGCTGCTGCCGAGCGAGCGCGTCCGCCGCGAGGTCCTGCTGGAGGGCGTCAATCCGCTCTCGATCGCGGCCTATACCGACGATCCCGTGCTGCAGATGGCCGCCGCGAACGTGTTCATCGAGCGCGAGGCCAAGGCCACGCCCGAGCAGATCCGCGCCGACCGCCGCGACGCGCCGATCGACCTGGCCGGCCGCCGCCCGCGCATCGGCTACATCTCGTCGGACCTGCGCGATCACGCCGTCGGATACTTGATGGCCGAGCTGTTCGAGGTGCACGACAAGTCGAAGGTCGAGGTGTTCGCCTACTATTGCGGGCCGGAGTCCAGCGACGGGCTGAACACCCGCATCCGGGCCGCGGTCGAGCACTTCACCGACATCCGTCCGATGACGGACGACGAGGCCGCCCAGCGCATCGCCGAGGACGGCATCGATATCCTGGTCGACGTCAACGGCCACACCCGCGACGCCCGGTCGGCCGTCTTCGCCCGGCGTCCCGCGCCGATCCTGGTCAACTGGCTGGGCTATCCGGGGACGATGGGCAGCGACTATCACCACTACATCGTCGGCGACCCGTGGATCATCCCGCCGGAGATGGAGCACTACTACACCGAGGCGGTTCGCCGGATTCCCTGCTACCAGCCCAATGACCGCCGTCGGAAGGTCGACGACAGCTGCCCGACCCGCACCGAGGCGGGCCTGCCCGAGGACGGCTTCGTCTTCTGCTGCTTCAACGGCACCCAGAAGATCACGCCGCACAGCTTTGGCCGCTGGATGGAGATCCTGAAGCGCACGCCGGGCAGCGTGCTCTGGCTGCTGGACAGCAATCCCGAGACCAACGCCCGCCTGCGCGACGCGGCCGAGGCGCGGGGCGTGGACCGCACGCGCCTGGTCTTCGCGCCGAAGATGCAGAACGCCTTGCACCTGGCGCGCTATCGCCTGGCGGACTTGTTCCTCGACACCACGCCCTATGGCGCCCACACCACCGCCTCGGACGCGCTCTGGATGTCCGTGCCGGTCCTGACCTGGTCAGGCCGCTGCTTCGCCTCGCGGGTCTGCGGCAGCCTGGTGCGTAGCGCCGGCTTGCCTGAGCTGGTGGTCGACAGCGCCCAGGCCTATGTCGAGAAGGCCGTCGAGATCGGCTCCGATCGCGCCAAGGCCCAGGCGATGCGCGAAAGCCTGGCGGCCAATCGCGACACCTGCGTGCTGTTCGACATGGACCTGCTGGCGGGCAAGCTGGAAGAGCTCTACGGCGAGATGATCGCCGAATACCAGGCTGGCCAGCGGCCGCGGCCGAACCTCGCCAACCTGCTGACCTATCTCGATATCGGCCTGACCCTGGATCGCGACGATCGCGAGATGCAGGCCGAGCCCGACCTGGACGCCCTCTATGTCCACGAGCTGGCGCGGCGCGACCAGGTCAAGTCGATCCCGGCCGACGGGCGGTTGTGGGAGGGCGCGTCCACGTGAACCGCCGGCAGCTGGAGGCCCTGAAGCTCGACGGCTACGCGCCACGCACCCTTCTGGATATCGGCGCGAACGTCGGCGACTTCACCCGGGGCTTCCTGCAGGCCTTTCCGGACTGCGCCCCGACCCTGGTCGAGCCCAATCCGTTCTGCGAGGACGCCCTGGCCCAGACGCCGTTCGAGCGGCACATGGTCGCCGCCTCCGACGCGGCAGGCGAGGCCGAGCTGTTCCTGTCCAAGGACTGGCTGCAGACGACCGGCGCCTCGCTCTACCGCGAGGCTTCGCACTACTTCCGCGACGAATTGGTGGTTCAGCGAACGGTGCCCAAGGTCCGCCTGGACGACCTGCTGAGCGGCCGTCGCTTCGACTTCGTCAAGATCGACACCCAAGGCGCCGAGCTCGATGTGCTGCGCGGCGGCGCGACGGTCCTGCGCCAGGCCGACTACATTCTGATCGAGATCTCGGTCGTCAATTTCAACGAGGGCGCGCCTCCGGCCGAGGACGTCTTCGCGCAGCTGGCGTCCATGGGCTTCGCGCCGGTCGACGTCACCGATTTCCACCGCCTGGAGGAGGTCCGTGACGGCATCCTGCAGATGGACCTCCTGTTCAAGCGACGGGCGGCGCGGCCGTCCCAGTTCGGGCGGTTGACGGCGCTGAACGACCTGAACGGCCTCGTAAGGCACCTGAGAGCCCGCAAAGCCCAGAATCCCGACTTTCGCATCCTGACGATCGGCGGCGGTCCGCCGGGCTGGCCCGAGGATCTGCGTGACGCGACCTTGGGCGGGGCGGACGTCGAGTTCCCGGGCGACCTGTCGGATCAGGAGACCTACCGCGCCATCCTGGCCCACGTGGCCCGTGAAGGCCGGTTCGACTATGTGGTGGCGCTGCACGCCCTGCAGCTCCTAGCTCGGCCCTCGGTGCTGCTGGAACGCCTGCCGTTGGTCGCCGAGGCCGGCTGGATCACCACGCCGTCGCGCTTTCTCGAGGTCCTCAAGCCCGAGGGGCCCCATCGCGGCTTCGCCCATCACCGCTGGGGCGTGGACAACGACGCTGGCGTCCTGGTCCTGGCCCCCAAGACGCCCCTGATCGAGCATCTGACCTTCCCGGGCGAGACCGCCTGGGAGCAGGCGATGAACAGGTTCGAGCTGCAGGTCGGCTGGCGAGGCGGGCTTCGGTTCGAGATCCTGGGCGGCGAGGGTGCCTTGCCCGCGCGTGGCGAGGCGCTGGCGGCGATGAGCCGGTTCTTCGAAGGCGTGGGGCCCGGCGCCGAGCCGCCGCCCGCGCCGGAAGAGCCCGCGATCGACGTCGCCGGCGAGTTGGCCCAGGCCATCGCCACGGCCCGCAATCCGCACTCCGGACTGCACGCGCTAGGCCGGATGAAGTTCTATCACGACGCCGTCAGCCTGATCCTCTGCGAGCCTCTGACCTGGGAGCGGCTGGCCCTGTTCGAGGCCCTGCTGGCCGAGGCGCAGGCGCTGGACGTCCAGGCGCCGGGGCCGCAGTGGACCGACTGGGTGATCCACTATCGGGTGGTGATGGACTCCCTGACCGGGGCGAACCTTGATGGGCCGACGCCGGATGCGCCGGACGATGGCCCCCAGATCTTCCTGACCGGCGACGGCCAGACCCTCGACGCGGAAGGGCTCAAGGCCCATGCCGACGCCCTGGGCGCCCAGGTGGTGTTCTTCGCCGCCGCCGACGAGCGCTATGTCGAGCTCTATGGCCGCCTGCTGACCCTGTCGGTGATCAAGCACAGCGACGTGCCGTTCCTGGTGGTGATCCACGTGATCGGCGGCAAGGATCGCCTGGCGGAAGCGGCGGCGACCGTGCGGATCGAGGATCCGCGCCTGGTCTTCGTGGGCGATGACTTCGACGCTTCGGCGGTGACGACCCAGTGCTTCGAGGCCCCGCCCAAGGGCCTGATCGAGATCCCCGTCGCCCACTACCAGTCGGTGCGCTTCCAGCGCCTGGGCGGCCTGCTGGACCTGCTGCAACGGCCGGTCTTCGTGTCGGATATCGACCTGCTGCTGCAGCGCGGCGTCGCCGATCTCCTCGACCAGTGGCGCGACGCGGACCTGGTGATCAACGAAAACGACCGCAACATCCAGGCCGGCTCGCGGATCACCGCCAACCTGCTGCTGGCCCGCCCGACCCCCGCCACCGCCGTGCTGCTGCGCTGGCTGCGAACCTATCTGGACGAGCGCCTGAGCGGTGAAACCGTCACCCGCTGGATCGACCAGGTCGCCTTGAACCTGGCCCGCCATCACCTGGCGCTGCACGTCCCCGACGTATCGATCGGGATCTTCGACACCTTCAGCGACATCAACAACGTGATGTTCAACGAGTACGTCCCAGGCCATCCGTTCCGGTTCCTGTCGCTGTACCACGGCTTCGATACGTCGACGCTGGAGGAGTAGGGCAGCCTAGAAGGTCGCCTTGGCGGTCATCAGAACCGTCCCGTCGGCCTCGGCCCACAGCGCGGCGCCGTCTTCGACAAGGCGGCCGCGCGCCGTGACGGTCTCGCCGGCGAAGGCGGGTTTCACGGCGCGAAACGCGAAGCGCGTCAGCGGCCGTTCGGGCATGGCGTCCAACAGCAGCAGGGCGATCAGGGGGCCGTGGACGACGAGGCCCTGATAGCCCTCGACCCCTGTCGCGTAGTCCAGGTCGTAGTGGATGCGGTGGCTGTTCGATGTCGCCGCCGAGAAGGCGAACAGAAGCACGGGATCGGTCGGGGTCTCCTGGCTCCAATCGGCGGCCGGGGCGGATTCCGTGTCCGCGGTCCGAGGCGAGGGCGGGGCGGCGGTGTAAACAATGGTCTGGCGTTCCTGGACGCACCGCTCGCCAGCCTGGCTGAAGGTTCGATCCAGGGTGATGAAGGTCAGCGGCCCGCTGGCGCCGGGCTTGTCCTCGATCTTGGCGATGGTCTCGACCAGCTCGGTTTCGAGGCCGATGCGCAGCGGTTTTGCGAACCGCAGGTCCGCCGCCGCGAACATTCGGCGGGGCGCCTCGATCGGCGGCAGGAAGAGGCCGCGCCGGGGGTGGCCGTCGGGACCGAGATCGGCGCGCGCGACCGGATCGGCCAGGCAGGCCCAGTGCCAGGCTGGCGGAACCTCGTCGGGCGGCGCGGGTCGATCCAGCACCGCCGCAAGACGGGCCAGGTCGGAAGCCGCCAGGACCGCCGTCCGCCGTCGCTCGCGACCGACCCAGTCGGCGAAGGCGCTCATCAGTACGAGCGGGGCAGGCCGAGCACGTGCTCGGCGACATAGGCCAGGATCAGGTTCGTCGAGATCGGGGCCACCTGGTAGAGACGCGTCTCGCGGAACTTGCGCTCGATATCGTACTCCTCGGCGAAGCCGAAGCCGCCGTGGGTCTGCAGGCAGGTCTCCGCCGCCGCCCACGAGGCCTCGGAGGCCAGCATCTTGCCGATATTGGCCTGCTCGCCGCACGGCAGGCCGGCGTCATAGCGGGCCGCGGCGTCATAGACGGTCAGGCGCGCGGCGTGGGCCTGGGCATAGGCGCGGGCGATCGGGAACTGCACGCCCTGGTTCTGGCCGATCGGCCGGCCGAACACGACGCGGCTGTTGGCGTAGTCGCGGGCCTTGCCGATCAGCCAGGCGGCGTCGCCCAGGCACTCGGCGCCGATCAGGATCCGCTCGGCGTTCATGCCGTCCAGGATGTAGCGGAAGCCCTTGCCCTCCTCGCCGATCAGGCTGTCGGCCGGGATGACCAGGTTGTCGAAGAAGATCTCGGTCGTGGCGTGGTTCAGCATGGTGGCGATCGGTTTGATCGTCAGTCCACGCCCCTTGGCCTCGCGCATGTCGACCAGGAACACCGACAGGCCCTCGCTCTTGCGGGCGACCTGGTCCTTGGGCGTGGTGCGGGCCAGCAGGACCATCAGGTCGGAGTGCTCGGCCCGGCTGGTCCAGACCTTCTGGCCGTTGATCACATAGGTATCCCCCTCGCGGCGGGCGAAGGTCGAGATCGAGGTGGTGTCGGTGCCGGCCGTGGGCTCGGTGACGCCAAACGCCTGCAGCCGGATCGAGCCGTCGGCGATCCTGGGCAGCCAGGTGTCCTTCTGGGCCTGGGAGCCATGCCGCAGCACCGTGCCCATGGTGTACATCTGGGCGTGCAGCGCGGCCGCGTTGCCGCCGCTGGCGTGGACCTCTTCCAGGATCGCCGAGGCGGCCGTGAGACCCAGGCCCCCGCCGCCGTATTCCTCCGGGATCAGCACGCCCAGCAGGCCGGCCTTGGTCATGGCCGCCACGAAGTCGGTCGGATAGGCCTTCTCGCGATCCAGGCCGCGCCAATAGGCCGGCGGGAAGTCACGGCAGAGCGCCCGCACCGTCTGGCGCAGGGCTTCGATCAGTTCAGGATCGGCGGAAGCGGACATGGGCCGAGCTTCGGGCCTGGCGGGCCCCGCGTCCAGCCTCCCGCGAGGTCAGCGCCAGCTGCCGCCAAGAGCCTGGACCAGGGCCACCGCCGTCGTCTGGCGCGCGACCGTCGTCGTGATCAACGCCCGCCGCGCCGACAGAGCCGAGGCCTGGGCCGCGACGACGTCGGTGTAGGCCACCTGGCCGGCGCGATACTGGTTCAGCAGCATCTGCTCGGTCTGGTCGGCGGCCTGGGAGGCGGTCAGTTGCAGCGCGTACTGCCGCTCCAGGGTGCGGGCGGCGGTCAACTGGTTCTCGACGTCCTCGAAGGCCTGGAGGGCCGTCTGGCGATAGTCGGCGGCGGTCGCGTCGTAGGCGGCCCGCGATTGCTCCACCCGCGCTTTTCGCGCGCCCGCATCAAAGAGGGTCTGGGCGGCCGAGAGCCCCAGCGACCAGGTGTTGGCCGAGGCCGCGAACAGGTCGCCCAGCTTGCTGGCCGTCGAGGCGCCATTGGCGCTGAGGTTGAAGGTCGGGAAAAAGGCGGCGCGGGCCACCCCGATATCGGCATTGGCGGCGGCCACGCGGCGCTCGGCGGCGGCGACGTCGGGACGGCGCTCCAGCAGGGTCGAGGGCACGCCGATCGGGATCTCCGGCACGACCGGCTTCCAGGTCGCGTCGGCCGCCAGGCGGAAATTGCTGGCCGGTTCGCCGACCAGCACGGCGATGGCGTTCTCGAAGGTGGCGCGGTCCTGGACCAGGCCCTCCAGGGTCGACTGGGCGTTGGCCAGCTGGCTCTGGGCCTGCAGCACGTCGGACTTGGGCGCGATGGCGGCGTTGTAGCGGTTCTGGGTGATCTGGAGGCTGCGCTGGTAACCCGCGACCGTCGCGCCCACGAGCGCGATCTCGGTGTCGGCGCGGCGCAGGCCCAGATAGCTGGCCGCCAGTTCGCCTTGGGCCGACAGCTGGGCGGAGGCGAGGTCGGCGGCGCTGGCCTCCGCACCGGCCTTGGCGCCGCTGATCCCGGCGCGGATGCGGCCCCAGACGTCGGGCTCCCAGCCGGCGCCGATGCCGACTTGATAGCGCTGGGTGTCGCCGGCGCTGGTGCTGCCCCCGCCCGAGGGTGTGCTGCGCGTGCCGCCGCCGCCGGACTTGCTGGCCGAAGCCGAGAGGTCGATGGACGGGAACAGTCCAGAGCGCTGCTCGCGGACCAGGGCGCGGGCCTGGCGATAGGCGGCCTCGGCGCGGGCGATGGTCTGGTTGTCCACCTTCACGCGCTCAGCCAGGGCGTTGAGCTGCGCGTCGCCCAGCAGCGTCCACCAGTCACCCCGGTCGAGATGATCGGACGGCGTGGCCGTCTTCCAGCCTTCCAGGGCCTTGTACTGGGCGGGAGCGGCGCTCTTGAGGGCGGGCGTTTCATAGGCCGGGGTCATCGAGCAGGCCGACAACAGGGCGAGCAGCGATGCGGAGCAGGCCAGGCGAAAAGGGGCGATCATCGAGCGGGCTCCGGCGCGGTCGGGTGGTGGGCCAGATGCCGCTCGTCCTTGCGCGTCTTCCCGCGCAGGCGGTCGAGATAGACATAGACCACGGGGGTGGTGATGAGGGTCAGCAGCTGGCTGGCGATCAGGCCGCCGATGATGGCCACGCCCAGCGGACGCCGCAGCTCGGCGCCTTCGCCGAAGCCGATGGCCAGGGGCAGGGCGCCCAGGGCCGCGGCCAGGGTGGTCATCAGGATCGGGCGGAAGCGCAGCAGGCTGGCCTCGCGGGCGGCTTCCTGGGCGGTCAGGCCCCGGCTGCGCTGGGCGTCCAGGGCGAAGTCGATGATCAGGATGGCGTTCTTCTTGACGATCCCCAGCAGCAGGAAGACCCCGATCAGGGCGATGATCGAGAACTCCATCTTGAAGATCAGCAGGGCCAGCACCGCCCCGACCCCGGCGGCGGGCAGGGTGGACAGCACCGTGATCGGGTGGACGTAGCTCTCGTAGAGGATGCCCAGGACGATATAGATCGCCACGATCGCGGCCAGGATCAGCAGGGGCTGCTGCTTCATCTGGTCGTTGGCGGCGCGGGCGCTGCCCTGGAAGCTGCCGCGCACGCTGGTCGGCATGCCGATCGCGGCCTCGGCCTGCTGGACGGCCAGGCGCGCGTCGGCCAGGGCCTTGCCGTCGGCCAGGTTGAACGAGACCGTGGTGGCCAGCTCGCCGTTCTGGTGGTTGACAGAGGTCGGGGTGGCGTTCTGGGCGACGCTGGCGATGGCCGGCAGGGGCGTCATGGCCGTGGCGGCGGTGTTGAGCGCCGCGCCGGTCGAGGGATCGCGCAGGGCCGGATTGACGCTGCGGGTCGCCGCAGCGGTTCCGGAGCCGGTTCCCACCGGGCGTGTCGGCACCTGGACGTCGTTCAGCGCCTCGGGGCCCTGGGCGAAGGCCTTCTGCCATTCCAGGATCACGGCGTACTGGTTGACGTCCTCGTAGATCGTCGCGACCTGCCGCTGGCCGAAGGCGTTGTAGAGCGCGTTGTCGACGGCGCGCGGCGTGATCCCCAGGCGGGCGGCGCTGTCGCGGTCGATGGTCACCATCGTCTCGACGCCGTTCTCCTGCTGGTCGGAATCGACGTCGGTCAGCACGTCGTCATGGGCCTTCATCGCCTCGGCCAGCTTGGCGGACCATTCCTTGAGGGCGGCGCTGGAGTCGCTGGTCAGGGTGTACTGGTAGGTCGAATTGCTTTGCCGCCCGCCCATGCGCAGATCCTGCACCGGGTTCAGGAACACCCGGATGCCGGTCACGCGCTCCAACTGCGGCCGCAGGCGGGCGATGACGGCCGAGCCCTTCTCCTTGCGCTCGCCGATCGGCTTGAGGTTCACGAACAGGAAGCCGCCGCCGGCGCGGCCGCCGCCGGTGAAGCCGACCACCGTGTCGACGGCGGGGTCCTTGTGGATGATGCCGACCACCTGGCGCAGCTTCTTCTGCATCGCCTGGGATGAGACCGACTGGTCGGCGCGGATGCCGGCGTTCAGCTGGCCGCTGTCCTGTTGGGGGAAGAATCCCTTGGGCACGGCTATGTAGAGCCAGGCGGTCATGGCGATGACCGAGACCAGGATCAGGATCACCAGCGGCTTGGCCGCCAGGGCCCAGTCCAGGCTGTGCTCGTAGGCGCGATGCACGACCGTGAAGGCGCGCTCGAAGAAGCGGGCGATGGGTCCCTCCTTCTCCTTGCGTTGGGATCGCAGCAGGTAGGCGCACATCATGGGCGTGGTCGTCAGCGAGATGACCAGCGAGATCAGCACCGCCGCCGACAGGGTGACGGCGAACTCGCGGAACAGGCGCCCAACCTGACCGCCCATGAACAGCAGGGGGATGAAGACGGCGACCAGCGAGATGCTGATCGACAGCACGGTGAACCCGACCTCGCGCGCGCCCAGAAGGGCGGCGGCGAAGCGGTCCATGCCGTTCTCGATATGGCGGGCGGTGTTCTCCAGCACGACGATGGCGTCGTCGACCACGAAGCCGGTGGCCACGGTGATGGCCATCAGGGAGAGGTTGTTCAGCGAGAAGCCCATCAGGTACATCACGCCGAACGTGCCCAGCAGCGAGACGATGGTCGCCGCCGCCGGGATGAAGGTCGCCCGGGCGCTGCGCAGGAAGACGCTGACCACGACGATCACCAGCACGATCGAGATCAGCAGGGTTACCTCGATCTCGTGCAGCGAGGCGCGGATCGAGTTGGTGCGGTCGCTGGCCACCGCCACGCTGATGTCGCCGGGCAGCTGGGCGCGCAGCTCGGGCAGGGTGGCGCGGACGCTGTCGACGGTCTGGATGATGTTGGCGCCGGGCTGGGCGGTGATCAGGACGATGATGGCCGGCTTGCCGTTGAACAGGCCCAGGGTCCGGGTGTCGGCGACGCTGTCGGTCACCTGAGCCACGTCCGACAGCTTGATGCCCGCTCCGCCGCGCCAGGCGACGATCAGGCCGGCATAGTCGGCGGCCTTGCGGCCCGCGCCGGTGGTGTAGATCTGATAGCGCTGGCCCGCGCCCTCCAGCGCCCCCTTGGGGCGGTTGGCGTTGGCCGACTGGATGGCCGCGCGGACGTCCTCCATGGCGACGCCGTACTTGTTCAGCAGGAACGGATTGGCCGAGATCCGCACGGCGGGCAGCGAGCCGCCGCCGATCTCGACATCGCCGACGCCGGTCACCTGGGCGATCCGCTGGGCGACGATGTTGGACACCGCGTCGTAGATCTGGCCGGGGGTCTTGGAGTCGGAGGTCAGGGCCAGGATGATCACCGGCGCGTCCGCCGGGTTCATCTTGCGATAGGTCGGGTTGCTGCGCAGCGTCGCCGGCAGGTCGGCGCGGGCCGCGTTGATGGCGGCCTGCACCTCGCGCGCGGCGCCGTCGATCTTGCGGTTCAGGTCGAACTGCAGGGTGACCCGGCTGGAGCCCGTGGAGCTTTGCGAGGTCATCTCGTTGACGCCCGAGATGACGCCCAGCCGTCGCTCCAACGGTGTGGCGACGCTGGAGGCCATGGTCTGGGGACTGGCGCCCGAAAGGTTCGCCGAGACCGAGATGGTCGGGAAATCCACCTGGGGCAGCGGCGAGACCGGCAGCACGAAAAAGGCCGCGATGCCGGCCATGGCCACGCCCAGGGTCAGCAGGATGGTGGCGACCGGCCGCCGGATGAAGGGACCCGAGAGGTTCACGACGGCGCCCCCGGGATCGGGTCGGGGTCGACACGGTCGGGATGCGGGCCCTCGTCACGGTGCTTGCGACGCGCGGCCGGGGCCAGGCGATCGAAGGCCAGGTAGACCACCGGGGTCGTGAACATGGTCAGTAGCTGGCTGAGCAGCAGGCCGCCGAAGATGGCGATGCCCAGCGGCCGGCGCAGCTCGGCGCCCTCGCCGAAGCCCAGCATCAGCGGCACGGCCGCGAACAGGGCCGCCAGGGTGGTCATCAGGATCGGCCGGAAGCGCAGGATGGCCGCCTGGAAGATGGCCTCCTCCGGGCTCTTGCCCTGCTCGCGCTCGGCGTCGATCGCGAAGTCGATCATCATGATCGCGTTCTTCTTGACGATGCCGATCAGCAGGATGATGCCGATGATCCCGATGACGCCCAGGTCGTTGCCGGTGATCCACAGGGCCAGCAGCGCGCCCACGCCCGCCGACGGCAGGGTCGACAGGATGGTCAGCGGGTGGATGTAGCTCTCGTAGAGCACGCCCAGCACGATGTAGACGCAGACCACGGCGGCCAGGATCAGCCACAGCTGGTTCGACAGCGAGTTCTGATAGGCCCCCGCCGCGCCCAGGAAGGTGTGGGTCACCGAGACGGGCATCTCGATGGCCTTCATCGCCTTGCGGATCTCGTCGACCGCGTGGCCCAGCGAGACGCCGGGGGCGGTGTCGAAACCGATCGTGGTGGCCGGGAACTGGGCGACGTGCGTCACCTGCAACGGCGACTCTTGCGTCTTGATCGTCGAGAACGCCGCCAGGGGCGCGGGCAAGCCGCCGCCGGTCTTCAGGTTCAGATTGCCCAGGGTGGTCGGGTCGGTCAGCACGCCCGGCTTGGCCTCCAGGATCACCCGGTACTGGTTGGTCTCGGTGAAGATGGTCGAGACGATCCGCTGGCCGAAGGCGCTGTAGAGGGCGTCATCGACGTCAGAGGCGGTGATCGACAGGCGCGCGGCGGTGTCGCGATCGATGTCGACGAATGCCGCCTGGCCGGTCGCCGAGGCGTCGGAATAGACGTTCCGCACCGCCTTCACATGCGCCAGCTCGGCGGTCAGTTTGCCGGCCCATTCCTTGATGGTGGCGGTGTCGGCGCCTTCCAGCGACAGGCGGTACTGGGTCGGGCCGGTCTCGGCGTCGATGGTCAGGTCCTGGGTGGGCTGGAGGTAGAGGGTGACGCCCGCCACCTCGGCGACCCGCTCGCGCAGGCGCTTCATGATCGCTTCCTGCGAGCCCGAGCGATCGCGCTTCAGGTTGATCTGCAGCTGGCCGGTGTGGAGCATGGCGTTGTTGGCGCCGTCGACGCCGATGAACGAGGCGACGTTCTCGACCGCCGGATCGTCCAGTATCGCCTCGGCCGCCTGCTGCTGCAGATCCGACATGCGCGCGTACGAGACCGACTGGGCCATCTCGGTGCGCGCCTGCAGCTGGCCGGTGTCCTGGGTGGGGAACAGGCCCTTGGGGATGATCATGTAGAGGACGCCGGTCAGGACCAGGGTGGCGACGGCCGTGATCAGGGTCGCGGTCTGGCGCTCCAGCACCCAGGCCAGGGCGCGCTCGTAGCGGCGCTCGACCCGTTCGAAGAGGTCCTGGGCCTTCTTGCTGACGCCCTTGGTGTCGGCCTCGGGATGGGCGGTCAGCCAGCGCGCGGACAGCATGGGCGTCAGGGTCAGGGAGACCACGGCCGAGATCAGGATGGTGATGGCCAGGCTGATTGCGAACTCGCGGAACAGCCGCCCGACCACATCGCCCATGAACAGCAGCGGGATCAGCACGGCGATCAGCGAGATGGTCAGCGAGATGATCGTGAAACCGATCTCCTTGGCGCCCCTCAGGGCCGCCTCCATGGGCTTTTCGCCTCGCTCGAGGTGGCGGGTGATGTTCTCGATCATCACGATGGCGTCGTCGACGACGAAGCCGGTGGCGATGGTCAGGGCCATCAGGCTGAGATTGTTCAGCGAGAAGCCCATCAGATACATCACCCCGCACGAGCCGATCAGCGAGATCGGCACGGCCAGGCTGGCGATCACCGTCGCGCGCAGGCTGTGCAGGAAGAAGAAGATCACCAGCACCACCAGCACCACGGCTAGCAGCAGCTCGAGCTCGACATGGTGCACCGAGGCGCGGATGCCGGTGGTGCGGTCGGCCAGGACGCGGACGTCCAGGGTGGCGGGGAGGCCCGCCTGCAGCTCCGGCAGCTTGGCCTTGATGGCGTCGACGGTCTTGATGACGTTGGCGCCGGGCTGGCGCTGGACGTTGACGATGATGGCCGGGGTCTTGTCCGCCCAGGCGCCCAGGCGAGTGTTCTCGGCGCTGGCCACGACCTGAGCGATGTCCGAGAGCCGGATCGGAGCGCCGTCCTTGTAGCTCACGATCAGCGACCTGTAGTCGTCGACGCTGAGCAGCTGGTCGTTGGCGTTGATCGTATAGCTGCGGGTAGGACCGTCGAAGCTGCCCTTGGCGCTGTTGGCGTTGGCGGCGCTGATCGCGGTCTGCACATCCGATAGAGTAAGGCCGTAGCTGGACATGGCCTGGGTGTCGGCCTGGATCCTCATGGCGGGCCGCTGGCCGCCGGAGAGGCTGACGAGCCCGACCCCCGAGACCTGGCTGATCTTCTGGGCCAGGCGGGTGTTCACGAGGTTCTGCACCTCGGTCAGCGGCAGGGTGTCGGACGTGATGGCCAGGGTCAGGACCGGCGCGTCGGCCGGATTGACCTTGGCGTAGACCGGCGGAGCGGGCAGGTCGGCCGGCAGCAGCGAGCCGCTGGCGTTGATGGCGGCCTGGACCTCCTGTTCGGCGACGTCCAGTGTCTCGCCCAGTTCGAACTGCAGGGTGACGACGGACGCCCCGGCGGTGCTGACCGAGCTCATGCGGGCCAGGCCGGACATCTCGCCCAGCTGCCGCTCAAGCGGCGCGGTGACGGTCTGGCTCATCACCTCGGGGCTGGCCCCGGGATAGAGGGTCTGGACCTGGATCGTGGGGTAGTCGACCTGGGGCAGGGCCGACAGCGGCAGCAGCCTGAAGCCGACCAGACCCGCCAAAACGATGGCGGCCATGAACAGAGCCGTGGCGACCGGCCTCTGGATGAAAGGGCGCGAAGGGTTCATCGCGGGGGTCAGTCCTGGCGCTGGCGACGGCCTTCGCCGCCGCCCTGACCTTGGCCCTGGCTGCCGCCTTGGGCGCCGTCGCGGTTCCGACGTTGGCCCTTGCCCTTGCCTTCACCCTTGCCCTGGCCTTGCGGACGGGCGCCGGGCAGTTGGACCTTGCCGCCGTCGCGCAGGCGGTCGCCGCCTTCGGTGATGACCTTGTCGCCGGCCTTGAGGCCTTCGGTGATCTGGACCTGGACGCCGGTGGCCTGGCCGATCTTCACGGGGGTCTTGGAAACGGTCTTGTCGGGGTTCAGCAGCCAGACGAACGCGCCGTCGCCGCCCTGGCGGACAGCCGTGGCGGGCACGACGATCGCGCCCTTGATGGTGTCCAGCTCCATGCGGACATTGACGAACTGGCTGGGGAACAGGGCGTTCCCGGCGTTCGGGAAGCGCGCCTTGGCCTTCACCGTGCCCGTGCCGGTGTCGACCAGGTTGTCGAGGGTCGAGAAGGTCCCGCGGTCCAGGGTCTGGGTGCGAGTCCGGTCGAGCGCGGTGACGGGCACGTTGGCCCGGCCCTGGCGGGCGGCGATGCGCGGCACGTCGTCCTGCGGGACGGTGAATTCCACGTCGATCGGCGAGACGGTGGTGATCACCGCCACCCCGTTGGCGTCTCCCGAGCCGATATAGTTGCCTACGTCGGTGACGCGCAGGCCCACACGGCCCGAGACCGGCGCGATGATGCGGGCGAAGCCGAGGTTCAGGCGCGCCGTGCCCACGGCGGCGCGGTCCGACATCACCGTGCCTTCCAGCTGCTTGACCGTCGCGGCCTGGGTGTCGACCTCCTGCCGGGCGATCGAGTCCTGGGTCAGCAGGGTCTGGTAGCGCGATAGGGTGAGACGCGCGGCGGCCAGCTGGGCCTCGTCGCGGGTCAGGTTGCCCTGCGCCTGCATCAGCGACATCTGGAAGGGGCGGGGATCGATCTGGACCAAGGCCTGGCCGCGCTGGACCACCTGGCCTTCGCGGAACATCACCTGGGTGATCGTGCCCGAGACCTGTGGGCGCACCGTGACGGTGGCGGCCGGCTTCACCGTGCCTAGGGCCTCGATGATGATCGGCAGGTCCGTGGCGGTCGCGCTAGCCACCGCCACCGTGCTGGCCGGGCCGCGACGGCCGCCGACGCCTCCGCCGCCCGGACCGCCCTGGCCGCCGCCTTCGCCCTTGTCGCCGTGCAGCAGCGCCCAGGCCAGCCAGACGATCCCGACCAGGGCGAGGATGGCGATCAGCCCGCCGAGGATCAGCGTCCGGCGGCGCGGAGGCGTGCGCGGGGCGGTGGTCTGAAAGTCGGTCATCGTCAGCCTTCGAGCCGGCCGCGCCAGGCGCGGGGTGAGCGGGCGGCGACAGGCCGGCCCGGAGGACCGCCGGTACGCAGACGGTCTTCCGACCCGTAGAGGCCCAACATGTGCGCCGGTTTGCAGAGCTGAAATGATCTCGCCGCGATGTGGCTCCGCTTCGATGTCGGAAGGCCGTCATTTCGCGGAAAATGGCAGGCGTAGAGGCCGGCGCGCAGGGGCTCTCGGCCGCTTGCGCGGCCCCGGACAACTTACTGATTTTTCGAGAGAATGGTGGGTGTAGTAGGATTCGAACCTACGACCCGCTGATTAAGAGTCAGCTGCTCTACCAACTGAGCTATACACCCATTCGACGGTCCGAAGCACTTGCGAGCCCCGGCGGCGAGGCGCGGAACATACGCAATGATTTTGGCAGCGCAAGAGCTTTTTTCATGGCCAGACGAGATATTAGCGGAGCCGTGGATTTCGCTTACCTGGAAGGGTTCGCGGCGGGGGATTCCGGGGTCGTCGACGAGGTGCTGGCGCTGTTCCGTGAGCAGGCCGCGCTGTGGACTCCGATGCTGGATCCGAGCCATCCCGGCTGGAAGGACGCGGTCCATACGGTGAAGGGCGCGGCGCGCGGCGTGGGCGCTTTCCAGCTCGGCGAGGTCTGCGAGCGCTGCGAGGCGGGCCAGGAGAGCCTGGAGGGGGTCAAGACGGCCCTGGACGTGGCCCTGATGGACATCGCCGCCTACGCCCACGAACAGGCCCTGCGGTCGCTGAAAGGCTAGCGGCAAAAAGAAAGGGGCCGAAGCGAACTTCGGCCCCATGCAGGAGGAGGAGTTTGGTCTCTTCGCCTAGAACTTGGCGCGCAGGGTCACCTGATAGGTGCGGCCGTCGTAGTCGATGAAGCGCGGCAGCATCGGGTCGTTTTCGTATTCCGAGCGCTGTGCGTCGGTCAGGTTGAAGGCGTCGACCGAGATCGTCATGTCCTTGGTCAGTTTCAGCGAGGCCGAGGCGTCGAGCTGGCTGCGGGCCTTGACCGTGCGGGCGTCGCCGACGAACGAATTGCCGGCGGCCAGGTCGTACTTGTCACGCCAGTTGTAGACCAGACGGACGCCGCCCCAGTCGGCTTCGTAGTAGCCGATCACGTTGATGTTGTTCTTGGAGACGCTGGGCAGGGTGATCTTGTTGCCCGCCGTGTCCTTGCCGTCGATCTTCGTATACGAGTAGTTGAACGCGCCACCGAAGTTCTTCCAGAAGCCCGGCAGGAAATCCAGGTTCTGCTGGATGTTGAACTCAAGGCCCGTGACGGTCATCGGCGACTGGTTGGTTTTGCCGGTGACGCGCACTTCGGCGTTCTTCAGCACGCCGCCTGAACCCGTGAACCTGTTCGAGCTGATGCACTTGGGCGAGCCGGCCGAGGTGTCGATCGTCAGCGTGCCCAGGTCGACGTCGATGCCATCGATCTTGCCGCTGGCCGGGCAGAGAACCGATTGGTCGGTGATCGGGCCGATGTAGCCCTTCACTTCCTTGCGGTAGGCCGCGAGCGAGATCAGGCCGCCCGGACGATTGTACCATTCCAGCGACATGTCATACGAGTCGGAGGTGTACGGCTTGATGTCCGTCGCGCCCAAGGTGACCGTGTAGACAGGGTCGGTCGGCGGGTTCACATCGACCGGCACCTGCACGAAGGTGGTCGGCACGTTGTCGCGCGGTTGCGGACGGACGTAGGTGCGGTAGGCGGCGGCGCGGAACACCAGGTCGTCGCGCAGGTCGGCCATGATGATCGCCGACGGCAGCCAGTAGTCGAACTTGTTCTTGCGGGTCGAGGTGCTCAGCGAGTGGTTGATCGCGCCGGCCTGGTTAGACAGCGCCGTGGTGCAGTTCTTACAGTTCAGGGCGACGATCTTCTGGTCGGTGCGCTCATAGCGCGTGCCGACCGTCCCGCGGATCGGGATGCTGAACAGGTCGCCTTTGAACTTGGCCGCGGCATAGGCCGACAGGACGTCGTTCTGGTTGCTGAAGTTGTTGTTCCAGTAGTTGCCGTCCGTGTAGTTGTTCACCACGCCGTAGGGCGTCAGGAACACGCCCGGCGCGCCCAGCAGAAACTGGTCGGGCAGGCCGTTCGGGTTCAGGGTCGTGCGCAGGTTGGTGTTGACCGGCGTGATCGCCTTCAGCACCCGGTTGATGTCGACGTTCATCCAATTGGTCGTCGCGCCGCCGGCTTGGCCGCCGAAGAAGTCGTTCGCGTACGACAGCTGGTAGGCCATGTCCGGCGTGATGTTCTGGGTCTGGGCGCCCAGGGCGGTGTTGCGCGAGCCGCTGGAGGTGAACTTGTTGTGCTCGGCGCGGCCGCCGAACTGCAGCACGTTCACGAAGCCCTCCAGGGTGCGCTCGAAGTCGACCTGGAATGCGTCGAGTTCGTTCTTGGCCTGGCCGTTGGTGCCGGTGACGCCGAAGCGGTCGGCGGCGGTGGTGGCGCTCTGGCCCGGCATCTGGGCGCCGGCCTGGGTCGGAGCGGTGTTGGTCGCCGGGATCAGGAAGCCGCCGGTCGGCAGGTGGGTGGCGTGCGGGGTGACCAGGGTCGCCGTGTAGTCCCCCAGGTTGGCGCCGCCCGTGTAAACCGTCGCGACGATGCCGTTCAGGCCGGCGGGACCGAGGTTGCGATAGGGGTTCTGGACGACGTCCAGTTCGATCTGGTTGGCGTAGGCCTTGGCGCGCGACATCGTCGCGGTGGCGGTCGCCTTCCAGTCGTCGTTCTTGAACTCCAGGGTCGGGTTGATGGCCCAGGTCTGGTTCTCGGCCGGCTCGGAACGGACCGAGTCGAAGGTGTTGATGTTCTCGGCCTTGAACTTGTTGATGTAGGCGCGCGGACCGTTCGGCGTCTGGACGATGTAGGGCGTGCCCATGTCGGTGATCTTGGCGACGGCCGAGGTGGCCGCGAGGGCGGTGTTGGTGCCGTTGCCGGCGCCGGCGTCGATGTAGAGCAGGTTGTTGGTGGCTTCATCCAGCTTGCGCTTGGTGATGAAGGCGTTGGTCCCGAACTTCCACTGTTCGTTGATGCGGAGCTCGAAGCCCGTCGAGGCCGACAGGGTGGTGCCGCGGTTGAACTTGACCAGCTGGCGAGTCTGGCTGGGGTAGTAGACCCCGCCCGGGTTGGCGGCGATCAGAGCGTCGTAGACCGGGTTGGCGCCGGCGGCGGCCTGGTTGCCGACCTGGATCGCGCCCAGGCGGTTGCCCCACGAGTTCACGGTGATCGAGTCGCGACGGAATTTCTCGTCCTTCCAGGCCACGACGCCGAACACGGCGAAGTCGTCGGTCAGGTGCTTGTTGTAGCCCAGCGAAGCCAGCGGGCTGCCGAGGTTGCCCAGGTCGTTATACTCGTAGGACAGCTTGGCGAAGCCGCCGTCCTTGCGCGACAGGGCAGGGTTGATGCGCAGGTCGACATTGCCCGACAGGCCGCCGGCCAGGTTCGAGGCGGACGGCGTCTTGATGACGTTGATCGCGGTGAAAATGTCAGAGTTGAAAGCGCCCAACGGGGTCGAGCCGTTCAGGATCGGATCGGCGAAGGCGCCGCCGTTCAGGGTGGTGCGGGCGAAGCTGCCGGGCAGGCCGCGCAGGCTGATCGTGGCGTTGCGGCTGCCGGCCTCGCGGTTGATCTGGACGCCGGGAATGCGCTGGATGGCTTCACCGACGTTCAGGTCCGGGAAGCGGCCCAGGCCGTCCGACGAGATGCCGTCCGAAATTTCGAGGGTTTCGCGCTTGGTCGCGATGGCGTTGGCGTAGGCCTGGCGGAAACCGGTGACGACGACGGCTTCGACCGTCTCGGCTTCCGGCTTCGGCGCGGCCGGAGCCGGCGTGGCTTGGCGCGCTTCGGCGACCGAAGCGACCGCGAGCGCGGCGCACGACGCCATCAGCGCGGTGCGGAGAGCGAAGGTGTTGCGAGCATGGATCATGAAATGCCTCCCCCGGCGCACTGACCTGGCGCCCTTGAGGGAGACTTATCCGACCAGTTCGGATCGTTGTCAAGAATTGGTAATGCCACTTATCCGGAGGTGGCGACCACTTGGTCAGGCCAAAACCATAGGATGCGGATTAGCCGCCGCACGTTGGAAGCGCGTCCAAGCCCATTGCGGCAGCATGCCTTGAATCGCCAGGGAAAACTTGCCTTCTGACGCCCCATTTTTGGCGCGAGGCGGGCACGCATTCGGCGCCCATTTGTCCGACCAATGGTATGACCAGACGGCGTCGCCGACTTGACCGCTCTTGGCCAAGAGCCGCGGCTCAGCGCGAGTCGCGCCGAAATTGGGCGCCGACTTACCGATGCTTCATTAGCGGCGCGACCGCGGGCTCGCTAGAACGGTGCTCTAGACAAAGGAGACCTCCCCATGCCCCCCAGCCCCTGGAGCCATCAACGCAGCGCCAGCGTCGCCGACGACATCGACTTCGAGGTCAAGGGCGAGGAACTGCAGTTCGTCGAGATCGAGCTCGATCCCGGCGAGAGCGCCGTGGCCGAGGCCGGCGCTTTCGTCTGGAAGGACGCCAGCATCCAGATGACCACCGTGTTCGGCGACGGCGCGGCCGACCAGGGCGGCGGCATCATGGGCAAGCTGCTGGGCGCGGGTAAGCGGCTGATCACCGGCGAGAGCCTGTTCACCACCGTCTTCACCCACCAGGGGACGGGCAAGGCTCGGGTGGCCTTCGCCTCGCCGACGCCGGGCTCGATCCTGCCGCTGAACCTGGGCCAGCTGGGCGGGACGCTGATCTGCCAGAAGGACAGCTTCCTGGCCGCCGCGCGCGGCGTGTCGATCGGTATCCACTTCCAGAAGCGGATGATGACCGGCCTGTTCGGTGGCGAAGGCTTCATCATGCAGCGCCTGGAAGGCGATGGCTGGGTGTTCGTCCAGATGGGCGGCGCCCTGGTCGAGCGCACGCTCGCGCCCGGCGAGGAGCTGCACGTCGATACCGGCTGCCTGGCCGCCTATACGCCCAGCGTCGACTTCGACCTGGTCATGGCTGGCGGCGTGAAGAGCGTGCTGTTCGGCGGCGAGGGCCTGTTCTTCGCCCGCCTGCGTGGGCCGGGGAAAGTCTGGATCCAGTCGCTGCCGTTCGCGCGCCTGGCCGGCCGCATGATGCAGGCCGCGCAGGGCCAGGGCGGCAACCGTGGCGAGGGCTCTATCCTCGGCCAGTTCGGGAATCTGATCGACGGGGACTAGTGGGCGCGTTCCTTCTCCCCTTGCGGGAGAAGGTGTCAGCGAAGCTGGCGGATGAGGGGTTGAAGGACCTGTCCGACAGGGCGGCGCGACCCCTCACCCGACTCACTGCGTGGGTCACCCTCTCCCGCAAGGGGAGAGGGGAGGGCCCTCAGCCCTTCGTCTTGTCCCAGCTGTCGTATTCGTACGCGATGCAGCGGTCGATCAGCGTCCGCCAGACCGGTTCGGCGATCGCTTCCGACAGGCCGGACTCGCGCGCGGCGGCCCGGACCTTGGTCACCACGTCCTCGATCCGCGCGCGGTCGAACACCTTGTTGCGGTCGGCCTTGATGCGGGCCGCCGCGTCCATGTAGCCCTGGCGCTCGGTCAGGAGCTGGACCAGGGCCCGGTCCAGGGCGTCAACGCCCCGGCGCACATCGGCCATGGTCTGGCAGTCGACGGGAGCGAGCCGCTCGTCGACCGTGAGAGTCGTCGTTTTCATGGGCCTCTTTAAGCGGTTTCCGGGCTCGGAAACCAGTACCGTAAGCGCCTAAATGCCCGCGCCGTTGTCCATCGTGCGCAGGGCGGCCTCGTGCGCCTCGGCCTCGGTCCGCAGCCAGTTCACGAAGGCCTTCACCTGGGGCAGGCGGCCCTTGGCCTTGGGGTGGACCACGTAATAGGCGAAGTCGACCGCCGTCGCGGCTTCGAACGGGATGACCAGGCGGCCGGAGTCGAGATCGGCCTGGGCCAGGGTGCGCTTGGCCAGGGCGACGCCGCGCCCGTTGGCGGCGGCCTCGATGACCATGCTGGACTGGTTGAAGCGCGGGCCTCGCGCCCCGTCGACATTCTTGATGCCGCGCGCCGCCAGCCACATGGCCCAGTCCGGGCAGCTGTCGTCGGCGTCGGGCGAGCCGTCGTGCAGAAGGATGTGGTGGGCCAGGTCTTCGGGCCGCTCCAGCGCGTTCTCGGTCAGCAGGTCAGGATTGGCCACCGGCACCACCGTCTCCTGCAACAGCCGGATGACCTCCAGGCCCGGGTAGCGGCCCGAGCCGTAGCGGATGGCCATGTCGACCTCGCCGGTGGCGAAGTCCACGACCTCCATGCCGGCCGACAGCCAGACGTCGACCTGGGGATGGGCCTGTTCGAACTTGCCCAGGCGCGGCACCAGCCACTTGGCGGCGAACGAGGGGGCGGCGGTCAGGGTCAGGCGACGGCCGTCGACGGCGGCGGTCAGCAGGGAGGCAGCCTCGGCCAGACGGTCGAAGGCCTCGCGCAGGGCGGGGAGGGCGGTCTGGGCCGCGTCGGTCAGCAACAGGCCCTTCGGCGTGCGCTTGAACAGGGCGGCCCCGACATAGTCCTCGAGGTTCTGGATCTGCTGGCTGACGGCGCCGGGCGTCACCGACAGCTCGTCGGCGGCGCGGCTGAAGTTCAGGTGCCGGGCGGCGGCCTCGAACGCGCGCAGGGCGTTCAGGGGCGGCAGGCGGCGGCGCTCGTTCGGTCTTTCCATGAGTTTTACTGAACGCCCCGGCAGAAGTCCTTGTTTGCGAATTGGCCCCTTCGCGCCGACTTTGCAAGCGTTCGCTGGCGGATTGGCCCTTTTCGCGAGTGGACGCCGTGGGGGCGACCGCAAGGTCGCCCCCACTATTTCTTCCAAGGTAGGGCGGGGTGGTTCGTAGGAGCCGCCCCGTATTGCGTTGAAAACTCAAAGGGTCGCGCGACGGCGGAAGTCTCGCCCCGCGCTTTTAGAGGACCTGAATCCGATGGCCCCTCGCAAGGCGCCTTCCCGAAAGCCCGGTCTCGTCGTCGTCGGCGGGACTCGGGCCAATCGCGCCCTGGGCGCGGTGTGGCTGGTCGGGGCGGGGCCCGGGGATCCGGACCTCCTGACCTTCCGCGCCTTCAACGCCCTGCGCGCCGCCGACGTGGTCGTTCATGACGGCCTGGTCTCCGACGAGATCCTCGATCTGGCGCCGTCGTCGGTGCGCCGGATCAATGTCGCCAAGCGCAAGTCGCGTCACACCCTGCCGCAGGACGACATCAACCAGCTGATCGTGGGCCTGGCCCTGGACGGTCTGAATGTCGTCCGGCTGAAAGGCGGGGACCCGTTCCTGTTCGGTCGCGGCGGCGAGGAACTTCTGGCTTGCCGCGCGGCGGGCGTCGAGTGCCACGTCGTCCCCGGCGTCACCTCCGCCTTGGCCGCCAGCGCGAGCGCGGGGGCCCCCTTGACCCATCGCGGCGCGGCCCAGGCCGTCACCTTCGTCACCGGCCACGCCGCTCACGGTGATCCCGATCTGGACTGGACCGCCTTGGCGCGTCCGAACCAGACGGTGGTCGTCTATATGGGCGTCTCGACGGCCGGCCTGATCGCCGCGCGCCTGACCGCCGCCGGCCGCGCGGGCTCGACCCCGGCCCTGGTGGTCGAGAACGCCAGCCGCGCCGACGAGCGCCGCATCCTCACCACCCTGGCCGGCCTGGCCGAAGCCGCCGAAGGCCTGACCGGCCCCGCGCTGCTGATGGTCGGCGAGGCCATGGCCCTGGCCGATGTCGGCCCAGGGGCCACCGAGATTTCCCAGTCCGTTTCGTTCGAGGTGAGCGCGCGCTCATGAAAGCTGTCACCGCCAATCGCCTGATCGACGGCGAGGTCGTCTTCTGGAAGGGCGGCCTGTGGGTCGAGCGCTTCGGCGACGCCGAGCTGTTCGACACCGAGGAGCCGATCGAGGCCGCGGTCGCCACGGGCAAGGGCCAGCCCACCGTTGTGGTCGACGTCTATCCGATCGATCTGGTCGAGTCCGAAGGCCGCTGGGCGCCGCTCAGCTATCGCGAACGCATCCGGGCCCTGGGCCCCTCCAACGAACCCACGCACGGCAAGCAGGCCGAGGGCGGCGACGTCGTCGAAGCCCTGCGGCACGCGGCGGGCGCGGCGCGCTCGACCGGCCGCGTCGACCTGATCCGCAGGAAGTAGGGCGGCATGTACCAGTACGACGTCATCGACAAAGAGTTCCTGATCGACCGCTCGAACGAGTTCCGCGGCCAGGTCGCCCGCCGCCTCGCCGGCGACATCACCGAGGACCAGTTCAAGCCGCTGCGGCTGATGAACGGCCTCTATCTGCAGCTGCACGCCTACATGCTGCGGATCGCCATTCCCTACGGCTCGCTGAACCCGACCCAGACCCGCCGTCTGGCCGAGATCGCCCGAGACTATGACAAGGGCTACGGCCACTTCACCACGCGCCAGAACATCCAGTTCAACTGGGTGAAGCTGAAGGACGCGCCGGATATTCTGGACAAGCTAGCCGAGGTGGACCTGCACGCCATCCAGACCAGCGGCAACTGCATCCGCAACACGACGTCCGACCCCTATGCCGGGGCCACGGCCGAGGAGATCGACGATCCGCGCGTGTGGTCCGAAGTGATCCGCCAGTGGTCGACCCTGCACCCGGAATTCTCGTTCCTGCCGCGCAAGTTCAAGATCGCCATCACCGCCTCGGCCAAGGACCGCACGGCGGCCAAGGTTCACGACATCGGCCTGCTGATGCGCCAAGGCCGCGACGGCGCGCTGGGCTTCGAGGTGATCGTCGGCGGCGGCCAGGGGCGCACGCCCTATGTCGGCCCGACCATCAAGCAGTTCCTGCCGACCGAGCGGCTGCTGAGCTATCTGGAAGCGATCCTGCGCGTCTACAACCGCCACGGCCGTCGCGACAACATCTACAAGGCCCGGATCAAGATCCTGGTCGCCGCCCTGGGCGCCGAGGAGTTCGCGCGTCAGGTCGAGGAAGAGTGGGCCAAGATCGACGGCGCCCGCGCCGACCTGCCGACGGCCGAGCTGGACCGTATTCGCGCCGCGTTCGCCAAGACCCCGTTCGAGACCCTCCCGGCCCGTTCGGAAACCTTCGAGCTCGCCAAGGCCAATGACAGCGCCTTCGCCCGCTTCGTCCGCAACAACGTCCGCGCCCACAAGCAGCCGGGCTATGCGATCGTCGAGGTCTCGCTGAAGGCCCAGGAACAGACGCCGGGCGACGCCTCGGCCGGCCAGCTGGACGTCGTGGCGGATCTGGCCGAGCGCTACAGCTTCTCGGACCTGCGCGTCACCCACGCCCAGAACCTGGTGCTGCCTCACGTGAAGCAGGACGACCTGCCGACCGTGTTCGCGACCCTGCAGGCCAACGGCCTGGCGACGGCCAATATCGACCTGATCAGCGACATCATCGCGTGCCCCGGCCTGGACTACTGCGCCTTGGCCAACGCCCGCGCCATCCCGATCGCCCAGGACATCGCCCGCCAGTTCGCCGATCCCGATCGCGCCGAGAACGTCGGCGAGCTGAAGATCAAGATCAGCGGCTGCATCAACGCCTGCGGCCACCACCACGTCGCCCACATCGGCGTGCTGGGCGTCGATAAGAAGGGCGAGGAATTCTACCAGCTGTCGCTGGGCGGCTCGGGGGCCGAGGACGCCTCGATCGGCAAGATCCTGGGTCCGGCCCTGCCGGCCGACCGGGTCGCCAGCGCCGTCGACCAGCTGGTCGGCGCCTATCTGAACGTCCGCGCCGACGGCGAGCGCTTCCTCGACACCTATCGCCGCGTCGGCCTCGAGCCCTTCAAGGAGGCGGTCTATGCCCAAGCTGATTGAGCTGGCTGACGGCGAGGCCCGCTGGGCCGACGACGCCTTCGTCAACGTCACCGACGAGGACGCCATCCCCGAAGCGGGCGACGTGATCCTGTCCTTGGCCCGCTTCGAAGCCGAGGGCGACGCGCTGCTGTCTTCCAACAGCCGCCGCGTCGGGGTGCGCATCGAGTCCCACGAAGAGGTCGAGGTCCTGGCCTATGACCTGCCGCGCATCGCGGTGGTGGCCCTGGCCTTCCCGAAGTACCGCGACGGCCGCGCCTACACCTCGGCCCGGCTGCTGCGCGAGCGGTTCGGCTATCAAGGCCAGGTCCGCGCCGTGGGCGATGTGCTGCAAGAGCAGGCCGGCTTCATGGTCCGCTGCGGTTTCGACGCCTTCGAGCCGAACGATGGCGCCACGCCCGAGGCCTGGACCAAGGCCGCCAGCCGCTTCCGCCACGTCTATCAGCGCGCGGCAGACGATCGTCAGGTCGCGTTCGAGGAGAGGGCGGGCTGATGGCGTACGACCAGATCGGTGGGACCTCTGCTGGCCTCGCGGCCCGGCTGGACGCCGAGCTGCGCGACGCCCATCCGCTGACCATCCTGCGCGCCGCCTATGACCATTTCGGCGACCGCCTGGCGCTGGTTTCGTCGTTCGGAGCGGAGTCGGCCGTGCTGCTGCACCTGGCCTCGCAGGTGTCGCCGAAGATTCCGGTGCTGTTTCTCGACACCGGCATGCTGTTTGGCCAGACCCTGGACTACCGCAAGAACCTCGCCGCCCAGTTCGGCCTGACCGACGTGCGCGACCTGCGCCCGGCCTTCGCGGACCTGGCGACCCAGGACCCGAACTCGGACCTGTGGCGCACCAGCGTCGACGGCTGCTGCAACATCCGCAAGGTGCTGCCCCTGGACCGCGCCATCGGCGGGTTCGACGCCTGGATCACGGGCCGCAAGCGCTTCCACGGCGGCGACCGCCTGAGCCTGCCGGTGGTCGAGGAGGCCGACGGCAAGATCAAGTTCAATCCGCTCGCCAACTGGGCCAAGGCCGAGCTGGAAGCCTATGTCGCCGAGCACCAGCTGCCGGCTCATCCGCTGGTGGCCCAGGGCTATGCCTCGATCGGCTGCTGGCCCTGCACCAAGCCGTCGGAAGACGGCCGTTCGGGCCGCTGGGCGGGTCAGGAAAAGACCGAGTGCGGCATCCACGTGGCGCGCGCGCCGGGCGTGGCGCCGAACGTGGGCGGGGATATCTAGTTCAAGATCCTCCCCCTAGCGGGGGAGGTGGTCGCGAAGCGACCGGAGGGGGAAGGGCTTGATGCCTTGCCTCTTCCCTCTCCGTCGGCTGCGCCGACACCTCTCCCGCTAGGGAGAGGATTTGGAGCCTCTACTCCCCCGGCTTGTACGTCTTCACGGCGTGCTTCTTCAGATCCTCCGGATAGAAGTACACGTCCCGCAAGTTCCCCACGCTGTAGCGCAGCGCCTGGTCGTTGAAGTGGGGGGAGGCCGGATCGCCGCTCTCGCCGCCGGCCGAGACGGCGCGGGCGCGGACCTTGTCACCGAACTGCACGACGGCCACGAAGCTGTTGCCCAGCGTGCCGTAGTATTTCTTGGTCCCGGGCCAGCGCTTGGCCCCGAACGAGGCCAGCGAGCCCCACTGGGCCGAGGTGAAGGCCACCGGGATGCTGGGCTTGCTGTCATCGAACGCCTGGACGATGGCGCCGTCGTTACGCTGGAAGCGGTTGATCTGGCCCCACGGCGTCCTCCACGCGCCGAAGTCGGCGCTCAGGCGGTCGGAGGCTTCGGCCAGGGCCGCCAGCTTTTCGGCGGCCGTCAGCTTGTCGGCCATATAGTCGTAGGGGTTGAGGCCTTGGGCCCGGGCGGCCGGCGCGGCCTTGGCCCACATCGCCTCGCCCCAGAAGACGGCCAGCGAGGTTTCGGTCGAGCGGGCCGACCACTTGCGGTCCCAGGCGCTCAGCGCCGCGACCTGGTCGGCCACCTTGGTCTTGGTCGGATCGCCATCGGGCGTCGCGGCATAGGCCGCCTCCAGCGTCGGGATCAGGCGAGCGAAGGCGGTCAGGTAAGGGTCATAGGCCTTGTCGATCAGCCCGCCCAGCGTGAGGTTCCTGGCGTCCTTCAGCACCAGCTCGGCGTGGATCCCGCGCGGGTTTTCGCCGGCGGTGTCCATGTACTTCGGATAATCGGTCTTCTTCGGGCTGTAGGCACCGGCGGCCGTGTAGGGCCAGTTGTTGGTGTTGAAGGCCCAGCCGTTCGGCGGGTTCACCGCGTGCGGCGCATCCTTCAGCGCGTGCAGGCCCTTCCAGTCGGTGGCCGGGTCCGCGCCGTCGACCGGCTTGGTGTAGTCGAAGCGGTCGTCGCGCAGCGGGATGAACTGCGGGTGCAGATAGGCGATCTCGCCCTTGCTGTCGGCGAACAGGGTGTTGTTCGACGAATTGGCCTTCAGTTCGGCCACCTTCATGAAGCTGGCGTAGTCCGTGGCCTTGGTGCGCAGGAACGACTGCTGCAGGGCCGCGACCGGCTTGTTCATCAGGGCGATGCTGATCCACTTGCCGTCGGCCTCGCGGACGATCGGGCCGTGGTGGGTCTTGAAGACTGTGAACTTCTTTTCCGCCATCGTCCCGTCGGTGGCCCGGTAGGGGACCGAGATCACCTCGCTCTTCAGCGGCCGCAGTTCCGAGCCGTACTTGTAGAAGCGCGCGCCGTCCTTCTCGACGATCGTCTCGGCGAACTCGTCGACCACGTCGACGCCGCTGGAGGTGTGCATCCATCCCGCGTGAGCATTGAAGCCCTGGTAGATGAAGAACTGGCCCCAGGTGGTGGCGCCGTAGGCGTTCAGGCCCTGGTCGCTGGAGACCTGCATCTCCGAGCGGAAGAAGAAGCTGGTGTGCGGGTTGATCAGCAGCAGGGCGTGACCCTCCAGCGTCAGCTTCGGCGCGATGGCGAAACCGTTGGAGCCCTTGGGCTCTTTGAACAGCAGGCCCTTTTCGTCCGCCGTCATGGCCAACTGGCGCTTGCCGTAGAAGGCTTCGAGCTGGGTCAAGGCCACGCGCTCGATGTCGCCGCCGATGCTGCCTTCCGAGAAGCTGAGCGCCATCCAGGGCTCGAAGTGCTTGATGACCTTCGGCTTCACGTCCGGATGGGTGGCCAGATAGTAATTCAGCCCGTCGGCCCAGCCGTTCATCAGCGCCTTCAGCCAGGCGGGGCTCCGGGCGTAGTCGGCCTTCAGCACCGTCGGATCGATGAACAGCTTCTGGCGGAGATCCGCCCAGATTGCCTTCTCGCCCTCCGCCTCGGCGGTGCGACCCAGCGAGGTCATGAAGTTGGTCTCGACGCGGTTGAAGTCGTCCTCGGCCTGGGCGTAGGCCATGCCGAACACCGCGTCGGCGTCGGTCCTGCCATGGATGTGGGCGATGCCCCAGTCGTCGCGGGTGATCGAGACCTTGGCCGCCTGGGCCTTCTGGCGGGACAGATCGTCAGCGGCATGCGCCGGTGAGGCGGCGAGAAGGGCTGCTGAGACCAGGGCCAAGACACTGACGGACAAACGCATGCGACCTCCCGAGCCCTTCGCGGGCCTCGAATGGTCATCACGTGTAGGGGGAAGATCGCCGAGCGCCAAGACGGCGAAGCTCGGAGAGGAGCCGGCGCCTGTTATTGCGGCGGGCAGCCCTTGAACTCGCCGACCTTGCTGACCGAAAGATTGGTCAGGTCGATGGCGCGCAGGGTCTTCATCGACGCCGCGCCGACGCCGCTGAACAGGTCCAGCTTCAGGCCCTTGATCGCGCCGCCGATGTCGGAGGCGTACCAGTAGCCGTCGTGCGTGCCGCCGTCGGGCATGGGCAGGCCGACGGTTTCCTTGATGAACAGCACCGTGCGGCGCGGGATCACCTTCGGATCCACGGCGACGGTGCGCATGGCGGCGACCTTGCAACCCAGCGAGTCGAACGCGCGGATGCCCTTGGCGCCGGCGTGATACATCGTCGCCCGCATCTTCCAATCGACCGAGCCCGGCAGGACACCTGTGAGGGCGGAGGTGATGAGGTCGCCCAGCGGGTCCGAACGCACAGGCGCGGCGGCGACGGACTCGTCTCCGGGGGCGGCGTTCGCGATGGCGGGAAGGGCGAAGGCGGAGATGACCGCGGTGGCCAAAATTCCGGCGAGTTTGCGTCGCATCGAGGGGAACCTCTTATCGGCGTATCTGTCGGGCGGCGGTCTGGATATTCCGATCACGGCTCTGTGACAACCCTGGAAGCTGGCGCCTTTCCGGCCAAGCTCGCTTGTCGGGCGAGAAAGCGGCGTGAATTCAGGGGCTTGAAACTGGGCCGCAGCGGGCCAAATTTTTACTTTTCGGCAAGCTTTGCTGGAGGAACCGCATGGCGCTGCGCATCTACGGCGACTCGATTTCGGGCAATTGCCTGAAGGTGAAATGGACGGCCGAGCGACTTCATCTGCCGTTCGAATGGATCGAGACCAATGTGCTCAAGGCCGAAACGCGGACTCCTGAGTTCCTGGCCCTGAACCCGGCGGGGCAGGTCCCCATGGTGGTCCTGGAGGACGGCCGCGTCCTCTCCCAGTCCAACGCCATCATGCTGCATCTGGCCGAGGGCTCGGTGCTGATCCCGACCGACGCCTATGAGCGGGCCAAGATGTTCGAGTGGCTGTTCTGGGAGCAGTACAGCCACGAACCCTATGTCGCCGTGGTCCGCTTTCACGTCGCCTATCTGGGCAAGTCGCGGGAGAGCCTGGAAACCCGGCTGATCGAACGCGGCGACGCGGCCCTGGCGCGCCTGGAAACACAGCTGAAACAAACGGCCTTTCTGGTCGGCGAGCGTCTCACCCTGGCGGACATCGCCCTGGTGGCTTACACCCGCGTGGCGCACGAGGGCGGGTTCGACCTTTCGCTTTATCCGGCCGTCAAGGCGTGGGTAGACCGGGTCGAGACCGCGCTCGGCATTATCTGATCCTTCGGAGCCCAAGCCTTGCGTCTGTCGACCAGCCTGAAAGTCCTGACCCTCGCCGCCGTCCTGTCGACGCCGGCCGCCTCGGCCTTCGCCTGGGGCTCTTCGGGCCACCGCACCGTGGGCGTCCTCGGCGTCGGCGCCTTGCCGGCCGACGTGCCGGCCTTCCTGCGCACCCCGACCGCCGTGGCCGCCATCGGCGAGTACGCCCGCGAGCCGGACCGCTGGAAAGGCTCGGGCAAGATCCACGACACCGACCGCGACGCCGCCCACTTCCTGGACGTCGACGACCAGGGCCGCATGTATGGCGGGCCGATGTTCACGGTGGCGACCCTGCCGCCGACCCGCGTCGACTATGAGACGGCCCTGCGCGCCGCCGGCGTCGACAGCTGGAAGGCCGGCTACCTGCCGTACGCGATCATCGACGGCTACCAGCAGCTGGTGAAGGACTTCACCTACTGGCGCATCCTGACCGCCGCCGTGAAGCTCGAGAAGGACGCCACCAAGCTGGCCTATTACAAGGCCGACCTGAAGCGTCGCGAGGACCTGCTGCTGCGCGACCTGGGCGTCTGGGCCCACTATGTCGGCGACGCCAGCCAGCCGCTGCACCTGTCGGTCCACTACAACGGCTGGGGCGACTATCCGAACCCCAATGGCTACACCAACGCGCGCTCGACGCACTTCCAGTTCGAGGGCCCGCTGACCAAGGCGCTGGGCGACGAGAAGGCGATCAAGGCGCTGGTGCCAGAATACAAAGCTTGCGAGTGCTCGATCGAGACTCGCGTCGTCGGCTATCTGACCGAGACCTGGAAGCAGACCGAGCCGCTGTACCAACTGGAAAAGGACGGCGGCATGGTCGCCACTGATCCGCGCGCCAAGACCTTCGTCCAGGCTCGCCTGGCGGCCGGGGCCGCGGCCCTGCGTGACCTGACGCTTGACGCCTGGAACGCCAGCGCCAAGGGCACGATCGGCTATCGTCCGGAGATCAGCGTGGCGGACGTCGAGGCCGGCAAGGCCGATCCGTGGTTCGACCTCTACGGCAAGGACTGAGTTCGGGAATGCTGGCTTTCGGCGCGCCCGTCGCGGGGCTGACCTACCAGGACCGTCCCGCGGCCTTCGGCGTCGCCGAGAACGGCCGGGGCCAGATCGCCCTGGCCCAGGTCAGCAAGCCCGGCAAGGCGCCGTATTTCGACCTGCCCGGCGGGGCGGTAGATGGCGACGAGACCGAGGAAGACGCCGTGGCCCGCGAGTTCGCCGAGGAGACCGGCCTCGTGGTCGAGGCCGGCGCCCTGATCGAGCGGGTGTCGCAGCTCTTCCTGAAGTCCGACGGCCAGCCCGTGCGGAACTTCGGCGGCGTCTATGGGGTCAAGGTGACGGGCGAGAAGCCCGGCCTGAAGGTCGAGGACGACCATGCGCTGGTCTGGCTGGACCCGCGCGACGCGGTGGTCGCTCTCCGCCACGACGCCCACGCTTGGGCGGTCGCGGCGTGGATGCGGCGCGGGCTTTAGTTCGAGGCCAGCTCGATCTTGGCGCCGGCGCGCTGAGCGATCTTCAGGTCGGCCGTCTGGCGCTCGGTCATGGCGTCCTTCAGGTCTTCGTTGAAGTCGAGCAGGCAGGCCTTCACCGACAGGCCGCGCAGACCCGTGGCCTCGCAGGCTCGGTTGGCGGCGATGTTGGCGCGGCGCGAGAACTCGCGAGCGTCGTCCGGGTTCGACAGCGTCAGATCGCCGACCTTGATCCGGGCGACCGGCTGAACGCGGTCGGCGGCGTGGGCGGCGGCGGTCAGGCTGATGATCGGCGTGGCGGCCAGAGCCAGGGCGGCGAGGGCGGCGATACGGTTGACGGTCTTGCTCATGGTCTTGATCCCTTGTTCGTGTGGTCGCTCGCGGCGATCTGTTGAACGAGGGTGTAGACCCGGCTTCGGCGGAATACCCGTTACGAGTGCTTCATGACGTCGATTTAAGTCTATGAAACGCAAGTAATATTTCCAAAAATTTAGATTAGGAAGCGGCCGGCGGCGCATCTGTGTAGGCGAGCGCTTGTGGCGCTACGCGCCCGCCACGCGGTCACAAGCGTGGGCTTGTCGATAACGGCGTCGTGGATCATCATGTAAAACATAATATCAATATATGGGAAGAAGCGGTGCTCGGATGGTCTTCACAAGCACGATGACCGCCACCAGGCGTGAACTGATGGCGCAGGCGGCCTTCGCGGTCCTGGCCGGGTCGGCCTCGGGCGCGATCGCGGCGCCAGCCGACCGTTCGCCGCCGACTGAAGCGGCCTGGATCGATGGCGCGCCGCCGAAGGAGAATCCCGGGCAGACCTGGGGCGTGCCGTGGCCCCAAGGCGCGCTCAAGCCCAAGCAAGCCTTCCGAGCCAAGAGCGCCGCCGGCGCGGACGTGCCGCTGCAGACCTGGCCGCTGGCCTACTGGCCGGACGGCTCGCTGAAGTGGACCGGCCACGCGATCGGCGCTGGCGATGTCGGCGAGCGCCTGGTGATCGAACCGGGCGCCGCGGGCAAGGTGGCCCCGGGCGTACAGGTGACCGAGACCCCGGAGGCCGTGGAGGTTTCGACGGGCGTCGCCACCTGGCGCTTCCCGCGCGCCGGCTCGGCCCTGGTCGCCTCGGCTCGGCGGAACGGCCGGGAGGTGCTCAAGAACCTTCGCCTGGTGCTGACGACCCAGGACGCGCCCGAATTCGACGCCGCGTCCGTGCGCCGCCAGACCTTTGAGAGCGCCCTCGACAAGGTGACCGTCGAGCAGGCGGGTCCCGTTCGCGCCGTGATCCGCGTGGAAGGCCGTCACAAGAGCGGTGATCGCGCCTGGGCCCCGTTTACGGTGCGCTTCTACGCCTACGCGGGCGCGGACTCGCTGCGAATGCTCCATACCTTCGTGTTCGACGGCGACGAGACCAAGGACTTCATCTGCGGCCTGGGCGTGGTGGCGGACGTGCCGATGGCCGACGCGCACTACGATCGCCACGTGCGCTTCACCGGCGCGGACGGCGGTCTGTGGGCCGAGGCGGTCAAGCCGCTGACCGGCTTGCGCCGCGATCCGGGCAAGGCCTTCCGGGAGGCCCAGGTCGCGGGCGTCAAGACGCCGCCCGAGGCCCAGATGGCCGGGTCGGTGCGCAACGCCCTGCATCTGATCCCGAACTGGGGCGACTTCCTCTTGTCGCAGGCCACGGCCGACGGCTTCACGATCCGCAAGCGGACGGAGCCGGGCCATGCCTGGATCCATGCCGACGGCGGCCAGCGCGCCAGTGGCGTGGCCTATGTCGGTGGGGTCTCCGGCGGCGCTGCGATCGGGCTTTCCAACTTCTGGCGCGCCCCACCGACCGGCCTGGAGATCCGCGGCGCGGCGGGCGAGGTCGCCAGCCTGACCGCCTGGCTGTGGTCGCCCGACGCGGCGGCCATGGACATGCGCTTCTTCCACGACGGTCTGGGCATGGAGACGCACGCCCAGGAGACCGCCGGCCTCGACATCACCTACGAGGACTACGAGAAGGACTGGGGGACGCCGCAGGGCATCGCCCGCACCTCCGAGCTGCGGATCTGGGCCCTGGACGCCACGCCCGCCCGCGATCGTTTCCCGGCGATGGCGCAGGTGAACGACAGGCCGCCGCGCCTGATGGCCTCACCCGCGCGCATCCACGCGGCCGGGGTCCTGGGCGCCTGGAGCCTGCCGGATCGCGGTACGCCGGTGAAGGCCCAGATCGAGGCCCGCCAGGACCAGCTGATCAACTACTACCTCGCTCAGGTCGAACAGCGCCGCTGGTACGGCTTCTGGGACTATGGCGACGTCATGCACACCTATGACGTCGACCGGCACGTCTGGCGCTACGACATCGGCGGCTTCGCCTGGGACAATTCGGAGCTCTCGACCGATCTCTGGCTGTGGCTGAGCTTCCTGAGGAGCGGTCGCGCGGACCTCTTCCGCATGGCCGAGGCCATGACCCGCCACACCGGCGAGGTCGACGTCTATCATGTGGGCCAGTACCGAGGCCTGGGCACGCGCCATGGCGTGCAGCACTGGGGCGACAGCTCCAAGCAGCCGCGCGTCAGCAACGCCATCTATCGGCGCATCTACTACTACCTGACCGCCGACGAGCGCGTGGGCGACCTGATGCGCGACCTGCTGGACGGCGATCACGCCCTGAACCGGGTGAACATCGGCCGCAAGCTGGGCGACGGCGCCTGGCCCAAGGGCGAGGTCCGCGCCTCGTTCGGGACGGACTGGAGCTCGCTCTGCGGGGCCTGGTTCACCGAGTGGGAGCGCACCGGCGACGTGCGTTGGCGCGACCGGATCGTCACCGGCATGAAGACCATCGCCGCCCTCAAGCGCCAGTGGTTCACCGGCAGCGCGTCCTACGACACCGAGACGGGCGCGTTCTCCGGCGCCGGGGACCGCATCGCGCTCTCGCACCTGAACGCCGCGTTCGGCGCGCCCGAGATCCACGTCGAGATGCTGGCCCTGATCCGCGTGCCTGAGTACGAGAAGGCCTGGCTGGACTACTGCGTCTATTACAACGCCTCGCGCGAGGAGCAGGTGGCCAAGTTCGGCCAGCCGCTCGGCGGCGCGAACCTGCGCCAAGGGCACTCGCGCCTGACCGCCTACGCGGCGTCGCGCCTTGGCGACAAGGCGCTGGCCAAGCGGGCCTGGACTGAGTTCTTCGGCAGGGGCGTGGTCGAGGATTTGAACCTCGCGACGAACGCCAAGCGCCTGGTCGGGCCCACTGTGCTCAATCCCGTCGACGAGGCGCCCAGCGTCTCGACCAACGGCGCGGCGCAATGGGGCCTGGCGGCGATCATGAACTTGGCCCTGGCGTCGGACGGGCTGCCACCGGAGTAGGACGGATCGGCGCTCGGATTGCCGCCCCTCTGCGGCCCCGTCATGCCTGGTGGATAGCGGACATGTCCTGCGTCCTTCGAGGCCCGCTGCGCGGGCGCCTCAGGATGAGGAAGTCTTCTACTGATCACCTCATCCTGAGGTGCGCGCTCCTGAGCGCGCCTCGAAGGACGCACGGCGTCAAATGTCCGCAACGGGGCGAGCACGCCTTAGGCTTCCGGCCGGCGAGCGGGCGCTTGGATCGTCACCGCCAGACATGAGCAGCCCCGGTGAACCGCCGCGCTTGCGCGGCCGCTCCCTAAGCCGCCACGAAGTCCCGGGTGGCCTTCTGGTCGCTCTGGCGGATGGGCAGGGTGAAGCTGACCGTGGTGCCTTCGCCGGGGATGGAGTGCATCTCCAGCACGCCGTCGTGCATGGTGATCAGCGACTTGGTCAGGGCCAGGCCGAGGCCGGTGCCCTGGGTGGTCTTGGAGAACTGGCTCTCGACCTGTTCGAACGGCTTGGCCAGGCGCGCCAGGTCTTCCTTGGCGATGCCGATGCCGGTGTCGGCGACCGAGACCTTGACCGTGTCGCCGAACGGGTCGCGGCGGACCTCGGCCAGCACGGTGACGCTGCCGGCGCGCGGCGTGAACTTGATGGCGTTGGACAGCAGGTTCAGCAGCACTTGCTTGACGGCGCGATAGTCGGCCTCGACCTCGGGCAGGGCTGGGAAGTCGATCGCCAGCTTCAGGCCGGCGGCCTCGGCGCGGTTGCGGACCAGGCGAACGGCGTCCTCGGCCACGTCCTCCAGGTGCATCGGCTCGAACTTGAGGTTCATCTTGCCGGCTTCGATCTTCGACATGTCGAGGATGTCGTTGATCAGCGCCAGCAGGTGCTGGCCCGACGAGTGGATGTCGTGGCTGTAGCCCTTGTAGCGCTGGTCCCCGAGCGGGCCGAACATCTCGTTCATCATGATCTCGGAGAAGCCGTTGATGGCGTTCAGCGGCGTCCGCAGCTCGTGGGACATGTTGGCCAGGAATTCGCTCTTGGCCTTGTTGGCGCTCTCGGCCTTGACCTTCTCGGTCTCGTACTTGCGGGCCAGCTCGGCCAGTTGCTCCTGGCTGCGCTCGAGGCCGGTGATGGCGTTCTGAAGCTGCTCCTCGTTGAGGCGGCGGGCTTCTTCCTGGGTCTTGATCGCCGTGATGTCGGCGGCGGTCATGACGAGGCCGCCTTCGGCCGTGCGGCGCTCGCTGATCTGGATCCAGCGGCCGTCCATCAGCTCGGCCTCGCGCACGCCCTTGGCGCCGTCCGGCGCCGGGTGGTCCTGCTTGATGGCCAGGGCGGCGAAGCGGTTGACCTCGGCGCGGGCCGCGCCGGGCTTCAGCAGCTTGGGCTCCAGCGAGAAGACGCTACGATAGTTGCGGTTGCACATCAGCAGCCGGCCCTGGCGATCCCAGAGCACGAAGGCTTCCGACACGCTTTCGATGGCGTCGCGCAGGCGGTTCTCGGCGGCCTGGGCGCGGGCCTGGGCCAGGCGCTCCTCGGTGACGTCCAGGGCCACGCCGATGATGCGGACATAGCCGTCGCCGCCCGGCTTGCCGAAGCCTTGGCCGCGCGCGTCGATCCATAGCGAACGGCCGCCTTGCTCGACGGCCGGTACGCGGAACGAGACGTCGAAGGCACCGTACATGGCCGCGTTGGCCAGGGCTTGGCGCACGCGTTCGCGGTGGTCGAGCGAGATCCGTTCGATCAGGTCCTGACCCGAGACGACCCCGCCGCCGCCCCAGCCGAACATCGCGCCGGTCACGTCGGACAGGAACACCTGGTCGGCGTTCAGGTCCCATTCCCAGATGCCGCACCGGGCGGCCTCGACGGCGAGGCGGAAGCGCTGCTCGCTGTCGACGAATTCGCGGTGAGCCAGCTCGGCCTTGCGGCTCTGGATCATCAGCAGGAGGGCCAGGGCGATGCCGACGCCCAGCGGCGCCAGCATGTTGAAGGCGCCTTCCATAACCTGGCGATCGAGATTGGCGACGGTGCGGGTCGGCGAGACGGCCACGACCTGAAGAGCGCCTTCGGACACGGGGCGCACCACGACGTCCAGTGCCGCGCCGTCGACGCCCTGGCCGCGCAAGGCCGCGGAACCGCCGCCGACATCCTCGGGCGAAATGGCGAAGGCTTCGCGGAACGAGGTGGCTCCCTGGACACCCTTGCCGCGCGCGGCGATCAGTTTGCCGTTGGGCAAGGCCAGCGCGCCGCTGTCGCCCTTCTCCGGCTCGTCGATCAGGCGCGAGGCGTCGCCGCTGGCGATCACGAAGGCGCGGGCATGGTCCAGGGTGGTGGTGGTGGCGACATAGAGCCGGCCGGTTTCGCCCACCGAACCGACCCAGGTGGTGCGGCCCGAGGCGGAGGCGGCCTGGGCGGCGGCTTTCCAGTCGGCGCCCTCGTCACGGCCCGAGACGGCCACGACGCCGCTCTGGCTGACCACGGCGACGGCCGCGGCTTCGCCACCGGCGGCGCGCAGGGCGGTTTCGGCGGCGTCCATGGTCGCGCCGGGATCACGCTTCAGCAGGTCTGCGGCGGCCGAGAGGCCCGCGCGTTGGGCGGCCAGATTGACTTCGACGCGGCCGGCGATCAGCCCGGCCTTGGCCGACAGCGGCGCGCCGCCCGGCTGGGCGGAGGCCTCGGCCTGCAGCCGCTTGACGCCGAAGGCGGTGTAGACGGCCAGCAACAGCAACGCGGCCAGGATGGCGATGCGCACGAACGCCTGGGACGGGCCCTGTACGGACTTGGCCCGCACGGCCGCGGGCGCGGTCGGTCCGGCTCCTGCCGGTCCTCCGTGTCTCGCGATGCCTCTGTCCAAACCGCCCGGCTCCCAGATCCCCGGAGCGCGCAGCCGCGCTCCATTCCATGAGTCTAAGGCGAGTCACTTCGCCGACATGGTAAATCTACCGTACGCCGAACGACCTCGTCACCGCCGAACCGACGGATTCCGCCCGAGTGAGCCTATTGGTCGCAATCCCAAGCCGTGCAGACTCATGAAATCCTGAGTCAGCCCAAGGCCTTAGTGGCCAGTTCCAGCACGTTTTTCGACAGGTCGGGATGGGCGGCGATGCGTTCCAGCTGCTCGCGCATCAGCTGTCCGAGCTCGGGCTTGTAGCGCCGCCAGCCGCCCAGGGCCTCGACCAGGCGCGCGGCGGTCATCGGGTTGAAGCTGTCCACCGCCAGGATCTGGTCGGCCAGGAAGCGGTAGCCCGCGCCGCTGGGGTCGTGGAACCGCGCGGGATTGAAGTTGGCGAAGGTCGAGACCAGGGCCCGCAGCCGGTTCGGATTGGTCGGCTCGAAGTCGGCATGCTGGGTCAGGGCGAGCACCCGCTGCAGGGCGTCCTCGTTCGGGTCGCGGCCCTGGATCATGAACCACTTGTCCAGCACCAGGGGCTCGTGGCGCCAGGCCTCGTGGAAGGCCGACAGGGCGGTGTCGCGCGCCGTCCCGCCGACGCTGATCAGCGGATAGAGGCCACCCAGCATGTCGGTCATGTTGCGGGCCGACTGGAAGTGCGCCAGCAGCCGCGTGACGTTGTCGCTATGCGGATCGGCCGAGAGCATGTCCGCGCAGGCGTTGCGCAGGGCGCGGCGACCGGCGGCCTTGGCGCCGGCCGAGAACTCCTCGGCGCTCTGCATCTCGCCGTGCAAGCGGCGCAGCAGTTCGCCCAGATGGACGGCAATCCGCGTGCGGATGTCGTCGCGCGCTTCATGCAGGGCGGCGGGATCGGCGGCTTCCGACGCCAGGGCCAGGTCCGGCTCGGAGGGCAGGGCCAGCAGCAGCGCCTTGAAGGCGGGCTCGGACCAGTCGTCGACCAGGGCGCGGCCCAGGGCGTCGGCGTAGCGCTCCTCGCCCACCTCGTCCGGCGTTCCGGCGGCGCGGGTCAGGATCAGGTCGCGCGCCAGGGTCTGGCCGGCTTCCCAACGGTTGAACAGGTCGGGATCCGCCGCGAACAACACGTAGCGGTCGGACGGTCGCGCATCGGTCGTCAGGTTCACCGGGGCCGAGAAGCCACGCAGGGCCGACAGCACGGGCGTGCTGGCCACGCCTTCCCAGCGCACCGTCAGGCTGGGGGTGTCGAGCACGACGACTTCGGTGTCGCGCAGCGCCGCGCCTTCGGAGTCCAGCAGGCCGATGGCGACAGGGATCGGCAGGGCCTTCTTGGTCGGCTGGCCTGGGGTCGGCGCGGTCGACTGGGTCAGGGTCAAGGTCAGGGCCTGGGCGGCGGCGTCGTAGTCGCTGACGATGTCCACCGTCGGCGTGCCGGCCTGTTCGTACCAGGCGAAGAAGTCCGTCAGGTCACGTCCGGAGACCTCGGCGAAGCAGGCGATGAAGGCCTCGACCGTGGACGCCTCGCCGTCGTGGCGCTCGAAATAGAGGTCGCAACCCTTCCGGAAGACCGCGTCACCCAGGAGGATTTTCAGCATCCGGATGATCTCCGCGCCCTTCTCGTAGATGGTCGCGGTGTAGAAGTTGTCGATCTTCAGATAGCTGGACGGACGCACCGGGTGGGCGAGGGGACCGGCGTCCTCGGCGAACTGGCGCGCGCGCAGGGCGCGAACCTCCTTGATCCGCTGGACCGCCTCGCCGCGCATGTCGCCGCTGAAGCTCTGGTCGCGGAAGACCGTGAAGCCCTCCTTCAGGCACAGCTGGAACCAGTCGCGGCAGGTGATGCGGTTGCCGGTCCAGTTGTGGAAATACTCGTGGGCCACGACGGCCTCGATCCGCTCATAGTCGAGGTCGGAGGCGGTCGTCGGCTCGGCCAGCAACAGGGAGCTGTTGAAGATGTTCAGCCCCTTGTTCTCCATGGCCCCGAAGTTGAAGTCGCGCACGGCCACGATCATGAACAGGTCGAGGTCGTACTCGCGGCCGAACGCCTCCTCGTCCCACTTCATGGACCGCTTGAGGCTGTCGAGGGCGTAGGCCGCGCGGGCGGCCTGACCCGGATCGACGAAGACCTTCAGGTCGACAACCCGGCCGCTCATGGTCGTGAACTGGTCGGTCAGGACGTCGAGATCGCCGGCCACCAGGGCGAACAGGTAGCTGGGCTTGGGGAACGGATCGACCCACTCGGCGAAGGCGCGGTCGCCGTCCAGCACGCCGTGGTCGACCAGATTGCCGTTGCTGAGCAGGTGCTTGAGCTTGGCGTCGGCCTCGATCCGCACGCTGTAGCGCGACAGCACATCGGGTCGGTCAGGGAAATAGGTGATGGTGCGGAAGCCCTCGGCCTCGCACTGGGTGCAGTAGCGGTTGCTTGAGATGTAGAGACCCATCAGGGCCTTGTTCGTCTGCGGATTGATCTCGACCTCGGTGGTCAGGACGAACTGGTCGGGAACCTCGTGGATCGTCAGGTGCTCGCCGTCGACCGCGTACTGGTTGGTGCTCAGCGCCTGGCCGTTGACCGCGACCGACAGCAGCTTCAGGCGCTCGCCGTTCAGCACGAGCGGCTCGCCCTGATCACCGGTTCGCTGGATAGACAGCTCGGCCTTCACCCGGGTTTCGGTCGGATGGAGGTCGAAGGCCAGTCGGGTCGTTTCGATGGCGAACGGAAACGGACGATAGTCCGTCAGGCGGACGGGTTGGGGCGTGTCGGTGCGCATCCATCCTACTTAGTCCCCCTGGTCGACCTCGGCGAGAGGACCTTGACGGCCCAGCCCGAATTATTGGCTGCTGGCGGCGTCTGTCGCGACGCAACTGGGGGCGCACATGGTCGACGAGAAAAGCGGCATCGAGGTCGGCCGCCGATGGGTGCTGCACCCCGGCCCCCTGCGATGGTTGCGGGCCACCGTCTGGATGGTGGTGCTCTTCGTGGTCCTCGGCTTCGGCTACAGCCTGGTCCAGCTGGTCGCGGGGCCGACTGAGCGAGACGTGATCGAGGTGGCGCTGGCCTGCGCGGCCGGCTTTGGTCTGTATGCCGTCGTGGTGCGCCTGACCGAAGGACGCTGGCCGGAGGAACTGAAGCTGACGGCCGCCCCCGTGGATCTGCTTATCGGCGCGGCGGTCGGAACCGCCATGATGGCCGCGGTGATGGGCGGCTTGAGCCTCCTGGACGTCTACCAGTTCTCACGAACGCAGGGCGGGACGCCCTGGCCCATGGCCGCGATCGCCATCGAGTCGGGCTTCATGGAGGAGCTGATCATGCGCGCGATCATGATGCGGCTGCTGATGCGCGCCTTCGGCGTCTGGCCCGCGCTGATCGTCCAGTCGGCGCTGTTCGGCGCGCTGCATCTGGCCAATCCGAACGCCAGCATGACCGCCGCCGCCGCGATCGCGGTCGAGGCCGGCTTCATGCTGGCCGCCTTCTATCTGCTGACGGGACGGGTCTGGGTGTCCATCGGCGTCCACGCGGCCTGGAACTTCACCCAGGGTTGGCTGTGGGGTGCGTCGGTGTCGGGCACGGCGCGCGTCCCGAGCGTGCTGATCGCCGAGGCCAAGCCCGGCGCTTCGGAACTCCTGAGCGGCGGCGCCTTCGGGCCTGAGGCCTCGCTGCCGGCCATGGTGGTCGGGACCGGCGTAGCGATCGGCGTCCTGTGGTGGGCCTGGAAGAAGGGGAACTTCAAGGCGCGACCGGACGTGGTCGAGCCTCGGTCCCAGCCCTAGTCCTCGATCTGACCCGCGGGCCCCGCCGCGGGCGCTTCCTGCAGGTAGCGCTCGATGGCGACGATTTTCTGGGCCAGGGCCGAGAGGGCCGGCGGGGCGTCCTCGGGATTGTCGGCCACCAGGGTCAGGATCTCGCGGGCGAGGGCGTGCAGGCGCGGCGCGCTGGCGATCAGGCGGGCCTGGTATTCCATCTTGTGCGGGTCGCGGTCGTATTCGGCGCCGGGGGTGCGCCAGCCGCCCCAGTCCTGGGCGTCGGTGACCACGACCGGATAGGTTCCCGGATAGGGATGGTGGGCGCAGTCGCCCTCCTGCTGCCACTTGTTGCGGGCCCGCAGGACGCGCCAGTTGGAGGTCAGGCCGCCTTCCTGGGGATCGACCTTGTCCTCGGCCTTCAGCTCGTGGGCCTGGAACTCCCGGCCCAGGCCGAGGTCGTAGGTGACGCGCACGGGCTCGTCGAAGCCCTTGGCCCAGATGGGCACGATCTTGTCGATCGTGGCCCAGCAGCCGACGCTCTCGACCCACACCCGCTGGTTCTTATGGAAGACGGTCTTGGCCATGGTGGGGAGAATGTCCGAAATCGCGCGATAGGCGAGCATAAGAACCTGAAATTCTTGACGCCGGGTCAATCTTTCCCTTCGCGTGAACGTCGTTCAGTGTGACTCCCGAGACCGGCCGGAGAGCCGTGTCCAGGGAGGCTCCAGTGGATTTCGACTATTCGGACGACCAGAAGTTCCTGAAGGAAGAGGCGCGCAAGTTCCTCGCCGGCCATTGCGACGTCGGCGTCGTGCGGGGCGTGTTGGACAACGCCGACCGCTCGTTCGACGAAAAACTCTGGAAGGGTGTCGCCGAACAGGGCTGGCTGGGCGCCTGCATCCCCGAGGAGCATGGCGGCCTGGGCCTGGGCCGGGTCGAGCTGTGCGCCATCGCCGAGGAACTGGGCCGCGCCGTCGCGCCGATCCCTTTCGCCTCCACCGTCTATTTCCTGGCCGAGGGCATCCAGGCGCACGGCTCCGAGGCCCAGAAGGCCTCGATCCTGCCGCGCATCGCCGCCGGCGAGCTGATCGGCTGCCTGGCGACTTCGGAAGGTCCCGGCGTGGTCGGACCGGCGACGCTGACCTGCCGGGTCGAGGGCGGCAAGATCTCGGGGACCAAGATCCCGGTGACCGACGGTGACGTGGCCGACACGGCGCTGGTCCTGGCCAGCGAAGGCGGCCGGCCCAGCCTGTTCCTGGTCGACCTGAAGGGCGCGGGCGTGAAGCGCGAGCCGCTGAAGAGCCTCGATCCCACGCGCGGCGTCGCCAAGATCACCTTCGACGGCGCGGCCGCCGAGCGGGTGGGCGAGGCCGGGGCCGGCTTCGACATCGTCCAGGCGATCATGGATCGCGCCGCCGTGCTGCTGGCCTTCGAACAGCTGGGCGGCGCCGATCGCTGCCTGGAGATGGCCAAGGAATACGCCTTGGGTCGCTACGCTTTCGGCCGGGTCATCGCCGGCTACCAGGCGATCAAGCACAAGCTGGCCGATATGTACGTCAAGAACGAGGTGGCCCGCTCCAACGCCTATTACGGCGCCTGGGCCCTGAACGACGACGCGCCCGAGCTGCCGATCGCGGCCTCGGCGGCGCGGATCGCGGCCTCGGAAGCCTTCTGGTTCGCCAGCAAGGAAAGCATCCAGGTCCACGGCGGCATGGGCTTCACCTGGGACGTCGACTGCCACCTCTACTACCGCCGTTCGCGGCAACTGAGCCTGGTCGCCGGCGCGCCCAAGGTCTGGAAGGAGCGGCTCGTCAGCCAGCTCGAACAAAAGAACGCGGCTTAAGGGAGCGCGAGGACCATGGATTTCAACGACTCCCCCGAAGAAGCCGCCTATCGCGAAAAGGCCCGCGCCTGGCTGGCCGAGAACGCCGCCGCGCATCGCGCCAAGTTTGGCGACCTTAAGCCCAACACGCCCGAGCACATGGCCGCCGCCAAGGATTGGCAGGCGACCAAGGCCGGCGCCGGCTATGCCTGCATCACCTGGCCCGCGGCCATCGGCGGGGGCGGCGGTACGCCGATCCAGTCGGTGATCTTCGGCCAGGAAGAGACCAAGGCCGGCCTCGGCTACGGCTATTTCACCATCGGCCTGGGCATGTGCGTGCCCACGGTCATGGCCTTCTCCGACGGCGACACCAAGAAACGCTTCGTCTCTCCCGCCGTGAAGGGCGAGGAGATCTGGTGCCAGCTGTTCTCCGAACCGGCCGGCGGCTCGGATGTCGCGGCGTTGCGGACCCGAGCGGTCAAGGACGGCGACGAGTGGGTGATCAACGGCCAGAAGGTCTGGACCACCGGCGCCCACTATTGCGACTACGGCATTCTGCTGACCCGGACCGATCCCGACGTGCCCAAGCACAAGGGCCTGACCATGTTCTGGATCGACATGAAGGACGCGGCCGTCGAGTGCCGGCCGATCCACCAGATGTCTGGCGGTCGCGAGTTCAACGAGGTCTATTTCACCGACCTGCGGGTCAAGGACAGCCAGCGCCTGGGCGAGGTCGGCGACGGCTGGAAGGTGGCCCTGGTCACGCTGATGAATGAGCGCCTGGCGGTCGGCGGCTCGGCCGGCCCCAACTATCGCGAGATCATGAAGCTGGCCCGCCAGCTGTCGGGCTCGACCGGTCCGGCGCTGAAGGACCAGGCGTTCCGCGAGAAGCTGGCCGACTGGTACGTGCAGTCCGAAGGGCTGAAGTTCACGCGCTTCCGGACCATGACCGCCCTGTCGCGCGGCCAGACGCCGGGGCCGGAAAGCTCGATCGGCAAGATCATCTCGGCCAACCAGCTGCAGGAGCTGGCCAACACCGCCGTCGAGATGGAGGATCAGTACGGCATCCTCTCCGATCCCGACCAGGCTCCGGCCGAGGCGGCGTTCCAGCAGAGCCTGATGTGGGCGCCGGGCCTGCGGATCGCGGGCGGCACCGACGAGATCCTCAAGAACATCATCGCCGAGCGGGTGCTGGGCCTGCCCGGCGACGTGCGGGTCGACAAGGACGTGGCCTTCAAGGACATGCCGACGGGGCGGTAGGAGCGCTCACCAACGCAAAAATCCCTCGTCATCCCGGAAAGCCCGCAGGGCTTATCCGGGACCCAGGGGCAACCGCACTGCATTGGCCCATGGGTCCCGGCTCTCCGCTTCGCTGCGGCCGAGATGACACGAGAATGGTGGCGATGAAGGAGGGCTGCTATCGCGCCTTCACGTCCCTGGCCGCCTTCGTCAACTGCACGAACTCCGCCCGCAGGCCGTCCGGATCGTCGCCCCGCGCGCCCTGGGCTAGGGCCGTGATCGCCGGCCAGTCAAAGCCGTCGCCCACCCACGGGTCGCCGCGCAGCTTCTGGCCGTAGGCGGCGACGGCCACCGCGAAGCGCGTCGACTCCGGCGCGGAGGCCAGGCTGGCATAGCTGTCGCGCGGGCCGATCGGCCGCTCGATCAGCTTCGAGGTCGTCCCGCCCGGGATCTTGTACCGGACCTTCAGGAAGGCCAGCTCGCCGGTCGTCGCGGGCGGCGCGGGCGGCTTTTCGCCGTAGCGCAGCGGATCCGACGACGGCCGCGCCCCCGCCGGGGTGACCTCGTAGAGCGCGGTCACCGCGGCGCCGGCCCCGACCTCGCCGGCGTCGACCTTGTCGTTGTTGAAGTCCTCGCGGTTCAGCAGACGCGTCTCGTAGCCGATGAGCCGGTACTCGCTGACCCGAGCCGGATTGAACTCGACCTGGATCTTCACGTCGTCGGCGATCGGGAACAGGCTGGCCTGGAAGTCGTCGCGCAGCAGTTTACGGGCCTCGCTCAGGGTGTCGACATAGGCGGCCACGCCGTTCCCGTTCTGGGCCAGGGCCTGCATCATCGTGTCGTTATAGTTGCCGCGCCCGAAGCCGTAGACCGACAGATAGACGCCGCTCTTGCGCTGGTCGGAGACGAAGTCCTTCAGCCGGGTCGGATCGGAAATGCCGACATTGAAGTCGCCGTCGGTGACCAGGATCACCCGATTGACCGAGCCCTTGGTGAAGTTCTGCTTGGCCAGGCTGTAGGCCAGCTCGAGCCCCGCGCCGCCGGCCGTCGAGCCGCCCGCCTGCAGGGCCCCGAGGGCGCAGCGCATCTTCAGCTTCGAGCGGCCATCGGTCGGCGCCAGCACGGCCCCCGCCGAGCCGGCATAGGCGACCATCGCGACACGATCCTGAGGGCGCAGCTGGTCGATCAGCACGTTCAGCGCCTTCTGGGCCAGGGGCAGGCGGTCGGGCCCCCTCATCGAGCCCGAGGTGTCGACCAGGAAGACCAGGTTCAGCGGCGGCGCGTCGGCGCGCGGGGCGGCGTAGCCCTGCAGGCCGATATGGACGATCTGGCGCTCCCGCGACCAGGGCGAAGGCGCGACCGCCACCGTGGCGCGGAACGGCGTCTCGGCGGTGGCGGGGCGGGCGTAGCCGTAGTCGAAATAATTGATCAGCTCCTCGACTCGCACGGCGTCGCGCGGCGGAGCGGCTCCGTCGTTCAGGAACCGGCGGGTATTGGCGTAGGCGGCCGTGTCGACGTCGATCGAGAAGGTCGAGACCGGCTCCTCGGCCACGCGCTTGACCGGATTGGCGACGGCGCCGGGGTAGCGCTCGGTGTCCTGCTGCTGGGGCGCCGGGCGCGACACGGGCGGTATGCCGAGCGGCACGGGCGGCGCGGCGCTGATCACGGGCGCCGCGTAGCTGTGCTGGACCGGCGGCGGGGGTGGGGGCGGCGGCGCGGGAGCTCTCAGCGCCCGCATCTCGTACATCGGCTGGCCGACGTTCCCGGGCGCGCGTTTGCGGCCTCCGGAGACGCGGATGTCCTCGCCGGGCTGCTCGGTGCGGAAGCCCAGGGCCGCGCAGGCCTCGGGCGTCACCGCCCCATCGGAAATCGAGACGGGCGGCGGGAGGGCCATGCTGGGCGAGACGCTGGAACCGACCACGGCGAGGGTCAGAACGCCGACCCCCGTCATACGAAGCGTGCGATGGGCCATGGGAGATCTCCTGCCTGACGACTTCGATCAATTACAAATGTAATATGTCGAAAGCGAGGCCGGAAGCAAGGGGAAGGGATCAATCGGAAGAAGCCAATCCAGTGTCATCCCGGCCGCAGCGAAGCGGAGAGCCGGGACCCAGGGGCCAAGACCCGTGCGGTTGCCCCTGGGTCCCGGACAAGCGCTACGCGCTTTCGGGGATGACACGGATTTGGATGGAGCGCGGAAAGATCCTACGGCGCGATCGTCGTCTTGAACGTCGGCGGCTTGCGGTGGTGCGTCGCCTGCTCGTAGGCGTAGCCCAGGTTCAGCAGCAGCTTCTCGCTCCACGCCGGGCCGATAAAGGACAGGCCCACGGGCAGACCGGTGACGTCGCCCATCGGCACGGTCAGGTGCGGATAGCCGGCCACGGCGGGCAGGGTGGTCGAGGAGCCGCCGTAGTTGTCGCCGTTCAGCGGATCGATGGTCCAGGCCGGGCCGGTGGTCGGGGCGATGATGGCGATCGCGCCGGTGTCCTTGAGGATCTTGTCGATGCCTTCGGGGCCGGCCATCCGCTTGGAGTCGGCCAGGGCCTTCAGATAGTCGGGATCGGTCAGGCCCTTGGTCTTTTCGGCTCGCTCGAAGCTCTCCTGGCCGAACCATTCGAACTCCTTGGGCGTCGCCTTGTTGAAGGCGATCAGGTCGGCCAGCGTGCGGCTGGGCACCTTCTTGGGATCCGTGGACGCGAGGTAGGCGGCCATGTCGGCCTTCAGTTCGGTGTACAGCACCGTGCCCTCGGCCTTGCCGATCGGGCCCTCGTCGAACTCCTTGACGTCGACCAGGATCGCGCCCTGGGCCTGGAGGTCCTTCAGTGCGCGTTCGAACACGGCGTCGGTCTTGGGCGAATAGCCGGTGTAGAACCGGGCCACGGCCAGCTTCACGCCCTTCAGCGCGTCCTTCGAGAGGCCCTGGGCGTAGTCGGTCTTATGGGCGTCGGCGTCCTTGGTGGCGGCGTCGGCGGGATCCGAACCGGCGATGATGGTCAGCACCTTGGCCGCGTCCTCGACCGTCAGGGTCATGGGGCCGGCGGTGTCCTGGCTGTGGCTGATCGGCACGATATGGGTGCGCGAGACCAGGCCCACGGTCGGCTTGATGCCCACCAGGCCGTTGATCGCCGCCGGGCAGGTGATCGAGCCGTCGGTCTCGGTGCCGATGGCCAGGGGCGCCAGGCCCGCCGCCACCGCCGCGCCCGAGCCGCTGGACGAGCCACAGGCGCTGCGGTCCAGGACGTAGGGGTTGCGCACGGTGCCGCCCACGGCGCTCCAGCCGCTGATCGACTTGTTGGAGCGGATATTGGCCCATTCCGACAGGTTGGCCTTGCCCAGCATGACCAGGCCCGCGTCGCGCAGCCGCTTGGCGATCGGGGCGTCGCGGCCCGTGACGTTGTCCTTCAGCGCCAGCGAGCCGGCGGTGGTGGGCAGGGGATCGGCGCTCTCGACATTGTCCTTCAGCAGGATCGGCACGCCATGCAGGGGCGAACGGACCTTGCCGGCCTTGCGCTCGGCGTCGAGCGCCTTGGCGTCCGCCACGGCGTTGGGGTTTGTGGCGATGACCGCGTGGAGGGTGGGGTTCTTGTCCTTGATGACCGCGAGGTAGGCCTTGGTCGCCTCTTCCGAGGTCTGCGCGACGGCGCTCCCGGCGAGCAGGGCGATGGCGGCGGCGCCAGCGAGGCAGGCGAACTTGGTCATGAAGCGTTTCCCCGAACTCGGCGGCGACTCTCGAGGCGCACCGGACGGCGGGGAGGATGAGGTCAAAAATCCGCGTTCGCCAAGGGCCGGTTGGGATATTCGTGCGCGACTAGACGAAGATCGCCACGTTCTGGCGCGCCAGAACCAGCGGGCGACCGTTCCTGTCCCACAGATGCATCTCCTGGGTCGAATAGCCCTCGCCAACAGTCTCGGCCCGCGTGCGCAGCAGGCGCCAGCCGTCGTCGTTCTCGGCGGGCAGGCCGACCACGTCCAGCGACCAGGTCATGGTCGAGATCGGACCGAACCGCGGGAACAGGGCCATGGCCGGAGGCGGGGGCATGTCGGCGAGGGCCACGAGGGCGGATAGTGAGGTCGCGGCCGGGTCGCGATGGCGGATCCACAGCAGATATTCGGGCTCGCCGCCGGCCAAGGGGCGGGTTCCGCCCGCCTTGCGCACCTCGAACTGGGACGAGAAGTGCGGCGCGCCCTGGCGGCTTTCGGGGAAGAACAATTCGCACGCCTCGGGCGGCTCGACCGCGGGGCAGGGGACTTCGCTGTAGTCGAGGACCGAGGCGCGGGCCGCCCCGAAGGTCAGGACGCCGTGGGTTGCCACGCCCTGCTCGCCGATCAGGTCGACCGCGACGAACAAGGTCGACTTGCCCTGGCGCAGCGGCCGCACCTGGATCGCCAGCTCTCCGAACGCTGGGCCAACGAAGGCGAACTGGGCCGAACGCAGGGGCGGGGTGTCCGGGAAGGTCCGCTGGGCGGCCTCGACGCACAGCGCCGCAGAGAGGCCGCCATAGGTGGTGCGACCCTGTTTCCAGTCGTCCGGGACGTGGGTGGAGAAGCCGGTTTCGGTGACGGCGATGGCGGCGACGAGGTCGGTATAGGCGGTCATGTCGACCAGGTTCGTTTTCTTTCGCTACGGAAGTCAAGCGGCGTACGCGCGATGGGGACGCAAGTCAGCGACCGGCGCTATCGGACACCGGCCTAAGGCCCTAAACAGAAATCGTCCGCCTCTCGGAGCGCTTGCGTCTCTTGAACAGCTCCAGTCTAGATTCCGCGCCTGTCCGGACGTCCCTGCGCTCCAGGCTGATGGGGACGTGGCCCAGGCCGCCCGTGTTCCAGATCATGCTGGCCGTCTATGTCGCGGTCCTGCTCGCGGCGGCCGTCGTCTGGGCGGCGCTGCAGATGCCTGGCTCGAGCGTCCGGTTTCTGGCCGTGGGCTCCGAAGTCCAGGTCGTGTCGATCGAAGGCCAGGTCATCGCGTCCTTGGAGCGCAAGGCCCTGGTGACCTTCACCGGCCCCAGTGGCGCGGTGACCGATAAGGCCGAGGGGCTGGTCCAAGACTACGCGCCGGACAGCGCCACGACCGATGTCGCGGCCTGGTACGCGGACCGGACGCGCTTGGCGCGGATGCTCGTCGACGGGCCGGTTCGGATGGCCTATCGCGACGGGAACCGGGATCGGGTCCTGACGCTGCCGCCCGCCCGCCAGACCCTGTCTGGACTGTCCCGCGATGTCTGGATGCTGCTCGGCGGCGGCCTGGTCGTCTGGATCATCGGCGCGTGGATCCTGGTGCTGCGGCCTCGCGACTGGGGCGTGCGGATGTTCGCCCTGGCGGCGCTTGGCCTGCTGCTCGCCGCGTTTTCAGGCGCGTTGTTCGACGCCCGGGCGCTCAGCGCTCACGGCGGTTTGCTCTGGGCGCTCAATACGGCGAACCTCACCGGCACCAGTCTCTACGCCGCCGCGACGATGGCCCAGTTCGCCTTCTTCCCGCAGAGGATCATCCGGCCCGCCTGGCTGAGCGTGCTCGCGGGCGCGGCCCTGGCCTGGGCGCTGGCCGGCGCGCTCGGCTGGCTGTCACTGGAGACCTACTACGCCGGTCTGTTGGCCCACCTGCCGGCGCTGGCGTGGCTGCTCTGGCGGCAATGGCGTAACGCCGACCTCAACCCGCTGGATCGCGGCGCCCTGCGGTGGATCGGCCTGATCACCCTGACCGGAGCCGGCTTCCTGGTGGTGATGATGGCCGCGCCCAAGCTGATGGCCGCGCCGTCGATCGCCAGCGACGGCACGGCGTTCGGGCCCCTGATCTTCATCTATGCCGGCATGGCGGTCGCGGTCGGGCGCTATCGGCTGCTCGACCTGGATCTATGGGCCTACAGGCTGATCCTCGTCGTGCTCGCGGCCCTGGCGCTGCTGGCTGTCGACGCGGCGCTGGTGTTGGCGCTGCACGTGCGGACAGGCGCGGCGCTCAGTCTGTCGATCCTGGTCGTGGCGGGCGCCTATCTGCCGCTGCGGACCCGGCTGTGGCGACGCATGACCCAGCAGCGCGCCGTCAGCGACGGGGACCTTTTCGAGATGGCGGCGTCGGTGGCCTTCAAGCCTGATCCCGCCGCTCGCCGGGCGGGCTGGCTCGACCTGATGCGAAGGCTGTTTTCGCCGCTCGAAATGGTGTCGGTCGAGGAAGCGTCGGAGGCTGTCGCTACGCCGCATCTGCGTCGGAACGGCCTCGAGCTCTTCGTGCCCTCGGCGGCGGGCGACCCGGCGACGCTCCTGCGCTACCGCGATCGAGGCCAGGGCCTGTTCCGGAAGGTCGATGTCCAGCTGGCGACACAGCTGGCCGGCCTCATGCGCCAGGCCGAATCCGCGCGGGAGAGCTACTGGCGAGGCGTGAACGAGGAACGCGTCCGGATCGCGCGCGACCTGCACGACGACGTCGGCTCGCGCCTGCTGACCAGCCTCCATCGCGACGACCTGCAGGTGGCGCGAAAGGATGTCCGCGAGGCCATGGCCGATATCCGGGTCATTCTCAACGGGCTGTCGGGCGACGCCATCGCCCTCGACCAGATCGTCGCGGACCTGCGTCACGAAACCGCCGAACGACTGACCTCCGCCGGCCTCGCCCTGCACTGGCCGATCAGCCTCGGCGAGGCGGAGTCACCCGTGCTGGACTATGGCGTCTACAAGGTCCTGATCTCCGCGGTTCGCGAGACCGTCACCAACACTGTCAAGCATGCGCGAGCGACAGCGGTGAGTGTCGAGATCGAAGAGGCGTGCGATCATCTGCGGGTGGTGATCAGTGATGATGGCGTGGGTCGCGACAGCGCGCCGGAGCGTCTCACGATCGGAAGGGGCCTTGGCAACCTGCGGGCGCGACTGGAGCAGATCGGCGGGGAGCTGGTTTTCGAGCGTTCCGCCTGCGGCGCGCGGACCGAGCTGCGGATACCCCTGCCGGCCGCCTAGTGCAGCGTGCGCACCACACCGTCCAGTACGGCGAACGAGCGCAGTTCCCGAGCGTCCAGCTGTTCTTCCAGCGCCATCTCTTCCAGGAGGATCGCCGCCAGCAGCCATTCCTCGAGATCGGTGGCCGTGGCGCGGCCTTCCTCGAGGGCTTCCTGGACGGTGTTGATCAGCCATTCGACGGCTTCGTCGGTGGATTTGGTCATGGCGCGTTTCCTGAACCAGCGCCGTTAACCATAAACTTCACCGCGCCCCGCGACCCTGCGACATAAGGTCGAGCGGGGTGGGCAGGATGTCGCAGCCGCCGTCCACGCCCAGGACGGGCGCGGACGGGATGACGGGCCCTATTGGCCCTTCAGCTTGCGATCGAAGAAGCCCAGGTGCGTCTTGAGTACGCTGAGGCCCTTGGTCTTGCTGCGCGGCGCGCTGTGACGCTCGCCGGGATAGAGCGCCATCTCGAACGGGATGGCCTTCGCCTGCAGGGCCGACATCAGTCGGGTGCTGTTCTCGAAGATCACGTTGTCGTCGGCCATGCCGTGCAGCAGCAGCAGGGCGCCGGGCTTGAGCTTGCCGATCCGCGTGTTGATGTCCGAATAGGCGTAGCCGGCCTTGTTCTCGTCCGGCTTGCCCATGTAGCGCTCGGTATAGGCCGTGTCGTACAGGCTCCACTCGGTCGGCGGAGCGCCGGCCGCGCCAGCCTTGAACGGGGTGTTGTCGGCCGTCAGCAGCATCAGGGTCATGAAGCCGCCGTACGACCAGCCCATCACGCCCAGCTTGCCGGCGTCGACATAGGGCAGGCTGGCCAGGTGCTTGGCGCCCAGCAGCTGGTCCTCGACCTCGACGGTGCCGAGGTTGCGATCCAGCGCGCGCTTGAACTTGGCCGAGCGGTTGCCGCTGCCGCGGTTGTCGATGCGGAAGACGACGTAGCCGGCTTCCAGATAGGTGCGCTCGGACACGCTCTGCCAGGTCTTCTTGACCTGCTGGGCGTGCGGGCCCCCGTAGACCGCCAGGATGGCCGGGTACTTCTTGCCGGCGTCGAAGCCCTGGGGCTTGAGGATCTCGTAGTACAGGGTCTCGCCGTCCGAGGCCTTCAGCGTCCCGTATTCCGGCGTCGGCAGGGTCGAGGCATAGGGCCAGTAGGGATGACCCTCGGCCAGCTTGTTCTCCTCGATCCAGCGCACACGCTTGCCGTCCGGCGCATAGAGGGCGGTCTGCGGCGGGGTCTTGGGATCGTCATAGGTCGCGGCGAAGGCGCCGCCGGTCTCGGCGACCTTGGCCGTCCACCAGCCGCCGGCCGAGGTCAGGGCCTTGGGCTTGCCCGGCTTGGCGTAGGACACCTCGTAGACGCGGCGCTCCAGCGGGCTGTCCATCGAGGCGGTGAAGATCGCGACCTTGCGGGCCTCGTCGACGCCTTCCAGCCCGGACACCGGCCAGTCGCCCTTGGTGATCTGGGCGATCAGCTTGCCGTCGGCGGCGTGGCGGTAGAGGTGGTTGTTGCCGTCCTTCTCCGAGCCCCAGATGAAGGTGCCGTCCTTCAGCGGGCGGAAGTCGTCGCCGATCTCCACGAAGTGCGGGTCGCTGTCGGTCAGGATCGTCTTACCCGCGCCCGAGGCGGCGTCGAAGGCCAACAGGTCCAGGGTCTTCTGGTCGCGCGACAGGCGCTGGACATAGACGGTCTTGCCGTCGGCCGACCAGTCGACGCGAGCCAGGTAGATGTCCTTGTTGGCGCCCAGGCCCAGTTTCCGAACCTCGCCCGAGGCCAGGTCGCGGACGAACAGCTCGACCACGGCGTTGGGGCGGCCGGCGCGGGGGTAGCGCTGATTGACGACGGTGGCGCCGCCGGGGCCGATGTCGGCGCGCGGAACGACGTCGACGCCGCTCTCGTCGACGCGAGTGTAGACGATGCGGGCCTCGTCCGGGCTCCACCAGTAGCCGGTGAAGCGGTCCAGCTCTTCCTGGACCACGAACTCGGCCGTGCCGAACGACAGGGTGTCCTTGCCGTCGGTGGTCAGGGCCGCCTCGGCGCCGCCGGCAACCGGCTTGATGTAGAGGTTCTGGTCGCGAACGTAAGAGACGTAGCCGCCCTTGGGCGAGACCTTGGCGTCGACCTCGTCGCCGGCCGTCTGGGTCAGGCGCGTGATCTTGCCGTCGGCGACGCTGTCCAGATAGAGGTCGCCGTCCAGCGGCACCAAGATGAAGCGGCCCTGGCGGTCCCAGCTGTATTCGACGATGCCGCGGGCCGAGACGCGGGCGCGTTCGCGGCGGGCCTTCTCGGCTTCGGAAAGCTCCTTGGCGCCCGACGACAGGGCGGCGGAGTCGATCAGGCGATAGGGCTCGCCGCCCTTCACGTCGGCGGCCCACAGGTCCTGGACGTTGGCCGCCTCGGCCTTGCCCTTCAGATAGGTCACCCGCGTGCCGTCCGGCGACAGCGCCACGCCCTTGGCCGTCGGGCCCGACAGGCTGGGATCGGCGAAGACGCGTTCAGGGGTGAGTTTTTCCGCCAGAGCCGGCGTGGACAGGGCGAGGACGGCCGCGAGCGCCGTAAGCGAGGGTTTGATCATGGCGCGGGACGCTATGCGGGAGCGTCGCCGTTGTCAGCAGGGAAGTTGTTGCTGGATTGAAACGCAATCCCACCTCGTCATCCCGGGCGGCCCTGGGCCGACCCGGGGACCCAGGGGCCAAGCGCAATGCGGCGGCCCCTGGGTCCCGGCTCTCCGCTTCGCTGCGGCCGGGATGACGAGTTGGATTGGGTCTAGCGACAGATCGAATTCAGCGCCGCCAGGTCCACCGGCTGGGCCGGAACCGCCAGCCCCTTCGCCCGCATGGCGTCCTCCAGCGTCGTGGGCTCAGGCGGCAGACCGGGATCCTCATCGGTCTTGTAGAACGCGTGGCTCTGCGCCTTCTCCAGGGTCGTGAAGCCGAAGCCCTTGTCCTGGTAGAGCTTGAACAGGCGCGGAGCCATGCGAGCGTCGAAGGCCCCGCCGTGCATCAGGAGGACGTAGGGAATGTCCTTGCCGTACAGCGCCTGGCTCATCGCCCGCGAGCGGTCGGCCACGGCGGCCGCGCCGTCCAGGAAGCGTTTCTCCAGATCGGCCACCGCCGCCTGGTCACCCTTGGCCATGCAGCGGGCGTAGGGCTCGTTGAAGGCCCAGTCGCTGAAGCTCATGGTGACGCTGGCGATCCTGTAGTGGTTGGCGGCCAACCAGCTCCGCACCGCCAGCCGCTTCTCTGGGGTGTCGCCCTCGGACAGGAACGGATAGCGCAGCCAGCGCCAGTCTTCCTTGCCCATCAGGTCCTTCAGCGCCGGCTCGTTGCGGGCGATCTCGGCGGTGAACTGCTCGGGTGTCAGGCGGGCGATGTTCTGGTGCGACCAGGTGTGATTGCCCAGCGGCTGGCCCGCGTCGCGCCACATCTTCAGGACGGGAGCCGAGTCCGGTTCCTGCTCGGTCTTCACGGCGTTGATGAAACCGAACGCCGGCGCCTTGGCCTCGGCGGAGGCCTTCAGCAGGTCGGCGGCGACCTGGACGCGGGTGACCCCCGGCGGCAGGGCGCTGTGGGACGGGAGATCATCCCAGGTGAAGGCGATGACGGGCTTGTCGCTGGCGTGAGCGGTAGAGGCGAACGTCAGAGCGAGGGCGGCGGAGAGCAGGATACGCATCGATCAGTTCCCGAACAGGCTCAGGGGAATCGCCTCCGCCATGGCCCTGTAGCCGGCCATGTTGGGGTGCAGTCCGTCATTGTCATAGGCCGGCAGCAGGTGGGTCGGCTTGGCAGGGTCACGCAGCGCCGCGTCCCAGTCGATCACGCCGTCGAAATTGCCGGGCGCCCGGATCCAGGCGTTGATCGTCTGGCGCGCCGCCTCGGCCTCGGCCGGCGGGTGGTAATAGGCCGAGCCGGAGTAGGGCAGGATGGTCGCGCCGATGACCTTGATCCCCTTGGCGCGCGCCTTGGCGACCATCCGCTGATAGGCGCCGATCAGATCCTTGGCCATCCAGCCGTTCATCTGGGCGTCGGCGGGCTTGTCGCGGTTGAGGACGCCGAGGTCATTGACGCCTTCCAGGATGATCAGGTGCGTCACGCCGGGCTGGGAGAGTACGTCGCGATCGAAGCGCGACAGGCCGCTGGGACCCAGGCCGTCGGCCAGCACCCGGTTGCCGCCGATGCCCAGGTTCAGGACGGCCATCGGCTTGCCGGCCGCCTTCAGCCGCTCCACCAGGCCGTCGGTCCAGCGCAGGTTGGTGTTGGGCTGGACGCCGTAGCCGTCGGTGATGCTGTCGCCGAACGCGACGATGGCGCCAGCCCCTTGGGGAGCGGCCTCGTTGACGACGTCGATGTTGGCGATCTGGAACCAGCGGTCGGCCGTCTTGGCGCCCGGCAGGTCGGCGGCGGCGGTGTGGTCACCAGCCAGGATGTATGAGGTCGCTCGCGACCCGGGGTGACCGGTCTGGACGCTCGGCGCGGCGGGGTAGTGCAGGCTGATGGCCAGGCTGGTCAGCGGCGCGACCTTGAAATCGACGGGGTCGGACAGGGCGTCCGCGCCGGCGGGAATGGTCACCGTCGCGGCGCCGGAGAAGGTGAGGGGGCGGTCGGTCGCCGGGTCGATCCGGGCCGTGTTCAGCGCCGCCGAGACCGCGATCCGCGCGGCGTCGATCGTCAGGGGTTGGGTTCCATAGGCGTTGGAGAGCCGCACCCGAAGCTTGTCGCCGCCCAGGCTGAGCCGGATCACCTGGCGCAGCGTGGCGTTCGGATAGTCTTGCGGGGAGAGGCTGTTGTTGGCGTCCGGGGCCATCTGGGCGCTGGCCCAGGCGCCGATCCATTTGGTTTCCTTGGGGGCCTGGGCGCAGGCGGGCAGGGCCAGGGCGAGGGCCAGGCCGGCGGCGATGAACGCGGGCCGCGCGAACAACTTCATGAACGTCTTCTCCCGGTCCCGCTCTTCAGTGGCGGTAGCGGTAACATTGGTATGACCTCTCGGCGGCCGCGTAAAGCGCCGATGGATCGTGCGTCCGGCGCCCACCAGGCGGGCGCCGACATGCGACAGGTCGCCGCGTGCGCAAGAAAGGCTTGATCCTCCGCGTATGTTAGCGCTATCAGCATCCCGTGAGGCGCCGAGCGCCTCTGCCCTTCCTGGGCGTTTCCTCCCTATGACTTTGAGCCCGGTCGTTTTGGCCGGGCTTTCTTTTTGCGCGAAGCCCTGGACCCGATTGGGCCGATAGGGGTGGCGCCATGACGACCGATGGCGACCGAAGAGCCCGCCGCGATTGCACAAACCGCCCCCGACCGCTATTTCAGCGCCCAATCCCCGAAACCCTCGTCCAGCGAGCACGCGAGCCCTCATGGCGCAGCAATACATTTTCCAGATGCAGGGCCTGACCAAGGCCTATCCCGGTGGCAAGAAGGTCTTCGAGAACATCTGGCTGTCGTTCTATTCCGACGCCAAGATCGGCGTGGTCGGCGTCAACGGCTCGGGTAAGTCGACCCTGCTGAAGGTGATGGCCGGCCTCGACAAGGAATTCTCCGGCGAGGCCAAGGCCGCCGACGGCATCAAGCGCGGCTACCTCCCGCAGGAGCCGGTGCTGGATCCGACCCTGGACGTCTGGGGCAATGTCATCGCCGACTGCGAGGACAAGCAGATCTTCGACCGGTACAACGCCCTCGCGGCTCAGCTCGGTGAGGAATACACCGACGAGCTGATGGAGGAGATGACCAAGCTCCAGGAGATCATCGACGCCCGCGACCTGTGGGACATCGACTCCAAGGTCGAGATGGCCATCAACGCCCTGCGCTGCCCGCCCAACGACGCCAGTATCACCGACCTTTCGGGCGGCGAAAAGCGCCGCATCGCCCTGGCTCGCCTGCTGCTCAGCAAGCCGGACATGCTGCTGCTCGATGAACCGACCAACCACCTGGACGCCGAGTCGGTGGCCTGGTTGCAGCATCACCTGGAAGACTTCCCGGGCTGCGTCATCCTGGTGACCCACGATCGCTACTTCCTGGATCAGGTCACCAAGTGGACCCTGGAACTCGACCGCGGCAAGGGCGTGCCCTACGAGGGCAACTACTCCGGCTGGCTGGAGCAGAAAACCAAGCGCGTCGTCCAGGAGCAGTCGGAGTCCGAGGCTCGTCAGCGCGCCCTGACCCGCGAACTGGAGTGGGTCCGCAGCTCGCCCAAGGCCCGTCAATCCAAGTCGAAGGCCCGCCTGGCCTCGTACGAGGAAATGGTCGCCGCGCAGGAGAACGCCCGCGCCGCCCAGACCCAGGCCCACATCCAGATCCCGCCGGGCCCGCGCCTGGGCAATCTGGTGCTGGAAGTCGAGGGCCTGGAGAAGGAGTACGGCGACAAGGTTCTGTTCAAGGACCTGTCGTTCCGCCTGCCGCCGAACGGCATCGTCGGCGTCATCGGCCCGAACGGCGCCGGCAAGTCGACCCTGTTCAAGCTGATCACCGGCCGCGAGCAGCCCGACGCCGGCACGGTGAAGGTCGGCGAGACGGTCAAGCTCTCGTTCGTCGACCAGTCGCGTGACGCACTCGACCCGAACAAGACCATCTGGCAGGAGATCAGCGGCGGCACCGACGTGATGATCGTCGGCAAGCGCGAGATCAACAGCCGCGCCTATGTCGGCAGCTTCAACTTCAAGGGCGGCGACCAGCAGAAGAAGGTCGGCCTGCTCTCGGGCGGTGAGCGCAACCGCGTCCACCTGGCCAAGACCCTGGCCACCGGTGGCAACCTGCTGTTGCTCGATGAACCGACCAACGACCTGGACATCGAGACCCTGCAGGCTCTGGAAGAGGCGCTCGAAGAGTTCGCCGGCTGCGCCGTGGTCATCAGCCACGATCGCTGGTTCCTGGACCGCCTCGCCACCCACATCCTTGCCTTCGAAGGCGACAGCCACGTCGAATGGTTCGAAGGCAACTTCGAGATGTACGAGGAAGACAAGAAGCGCCGTCTGGGCGCCGACAGCCTCATCCCCAAGCGCATCAAGTTCCAGAAGTTCGCGCGCTAAGGCGCGACGTCCCAGACAACTCGTTCAAGGGGCGGCGGTCGATACCGTCGCCCTTTTTTCCTATTCGGGCGTCCTCGGGTTTGGCTCTTGCTGAACTCAACCGTACATAGTGTATTGCGCGCCCCGGTTTGCAGTTCGCGTAAGGTCGGTTTCAGTGAGTACTTTCCAGACGATCGCGTCGGGCGATCTCCAGGATGTCGTCATCAGCAATGATGGCAAAACCGCCTACGTCTCGAACACCGAAGGTGTTGTCAGCGCCTTCAATGTCGTGACCGGCGATTTCGTCGCACGTTGGAAAATGGGCGCGACCCTTGGCGGCATGGACCTGTCGCAGGACGGTCGATATCTGGTCGCGACCGAACGAACCTACACGACGACGGGAGCCGGCTACGACACAAAGGCCAACGCAACCGTTCACGTCCTGGACCTGACCACTGGCCAGATCCGCGACTACACGACGACCGTCCAGAGAAACGGCGACGGGGCCTTCTACGACGCGGCCTTCACCGCCGATGGCAAGATCCTGTTGTCGCAAAGCTATTGGGGATCGGGCTGGGAACCGATCACGGTGCTGGATCCGATCACGGCTAAGTTCACGTTCGGAACACAATCCTACTATCAGGACAGCGTCCTCTCGGCGTCGGCGGACGGGACAAAGATCCTTTCCGTCCAGAACGGCATCTCCTCGCTCCCCCTCCAAGTCTACAAGGCGGGTGGGGACCTCGTCGCTTCGCGCGACGGCTCCTATGACGGTCTCAGCGGCTATGGCGCCCAAGCCATCTCGTCCGACGGCAATCTGATTTTCCGCAGCGGCGTCCTCTACGACGGCGCCTTGAACCTCAAGGGATCACTATCCTCGCTCCAGAAGGAGCCAATTATGGCCGCCGCGGCGGTCTTCAGCGTCGATGGCGCGAGCGTCTACGTCCTGAACGGTAACGATGGTCTGGTCCTGCAGGTCTCGACCAAGGACTTGTCGATCCAGCGGGCCTTCGATGTGGGGCTAACCAAGGATGCTTCCTATGGTCAGCTGTTCTCGGGGAGCGCCTATGGCGATCGGCTGAGCCTTTCGGCCGACGGTAAGTACTTGCTCGTCCTGACCGACAAGCAGTTGAATGCCCTCGACCTTTCGGCGGCGTTGCCCTCGGGCGGCACGGACGGCGCCGACACCCTGACTGGGGATGCCGCCGCCAATATCCTCAAGGGCTATGGCGGCGATGACGTCCTGGACGGCGCGGCGGGTAGCGACACGATCTATGGGGGCTATGGCGATGACCGGCTGATCGGCGGGATCGGAAACGACACGTTGGACGGCGGCGTGGGGACGGACACCGCCGACTATGGCGGCGCGCTCGGCGGCGTTGCCGTGGACCTCCGCATTACCTACGGCCAGGATACCAAGGGTGCTGGATCCGACGCGCTGATCGGGATCGAGAACCTCGCGGGGAGCGCCTTCTCGGACACCCTGACCGGCGACGCCAACAGCAATCGCCTGGACGGCGGCGCGGGCGACGACGTCCTCAAGGGCGGGGTCGGCGACGACGTGCTGGACGGCGGCGGCGGCGTCGACATCGCCTCCTACGAGGACGCGACGGCCGGTGTCCGGATCGACCTGACCAAGACCGGGGTGCTGCAGAACACGCGCGGCGACGGCTTCGATCGCCTTGCCAACATCGAGGGGGTGAAAGGTTCGGCTTTCGCCGACGTCTTTCAGGGGGGCGCGGCCGACGAGCGCTTCGAGGGACGGGGCGGGAACGACGTCATCGACGGCGGTGGCGGCCAGGACACGGCCATCTACGGCGCCGCCTCGACCAACTACAGTTGGACGCGCAATGCCAACGGGACCTGGACGGTACGCGCTTTGCGCGCCACGAGCAGCGAGGGCGTGGACACCCTCCTCAACGTCGAGATGCTGCAGTTCACCGACAAGACGGTGACGCTGACCCCGTCGGACGCGGCTGTCTCGCTAAGCGACGTGCTGCCGACGACCGCGGTCGAGACACTCGCGACGGGTCAGATCGTCGACGCTTTGCTGTCGTTCGATGGGCGCACAGCCTATGTCTCAAACAGCGAAGGTTACATCTCGGCGATCAGCACGACTACCGGCGACATCCTCGGGCGTTGGAAGGTGGGAACGCAGCTGGCCGGCATGGACCTGTCTTTGGACGGTCGCTACATCGTCGTCGCTGACCGATCCCTGGAGAACCCCACGAACAGTTCGTCGGGCTTCTCGGCCACCGTGAAGATCCACGTCCTGGACACGACCACCGGCCAGGTGAAGGACTATGCCAGGACGGGCAACTACCAGACGGGTTTCTTCGACGTCGCGTTCACCAGCGACAACAAGGTGATCTACGGTCAGGCCAGCGGCTGGGGCACGGCCGCACCGTTGTTGCTGGACCTTGCCACAGGCGCCTTCTCCTCCAACGAGTCGGGGACGCTCTACGGTACGATCGCCACGACCGACGATCGCACCAAGACGCTCTTCAGCGGGCTCGGGAGCTCCGACGCGCCGCTCTACCTCTACAAGGCCGGCGAGGGCCAGATCGCCTTCCACGGCATGTATGCCGACGGCGTCTATGGCTACGGCAACAGCGTGACCGCCTACGCGGGCAATGGCGCGTTCGTGGCTCAGTTCTCCGGCGGCCTCTACGTCTATGACAGTTCGCTGAAGTACATCCAGGATATCGCCAAGGCCCATCCCGAGATCGGCAACGGTGTCTTCGGCATGGATTTCAGTGCGGACAGCTCGCGCCTCTATGTGGTTGACGCGACCACGGACCGCATCTTCCAGCTGTCGACCGCGACCTGGGCGCTCGAGCAGGTGTACGCGCTGGGCGTGGACATCGGTCTCAGTTCGACCGGCTACTATTCGGCGCTCTACGGCGATCGGGTCCAGGTGACACGCGATGGCGGCCGTATGCTGATCACCAGCGACGTCGGTGTCGTTTCGGTGAACCTCGCGACTCTCAAGCCCGAAGGCACCACGGACGGCGCCGACAACCTCGTCGGCGGCGCTGGCAACGACCGGCTGCAGGGGTATGGCGGCGACGACACCCTGAACGGCGGCGACGGCAACGACACCCTGATCGGCGACGCCGGCAACGACCGCCTGATCGGCGGCGCTGGCGCGGACAGCATGGACGGTGGCGCCGGCGCCGACACCGCCGACTACAGCGGGGCCGCCGCCGCCGTGACGGTCAGCCTGGCTTTCAGCGGGCAGGACACGCGGGGCGCTGGCGTCGATACGCTGACGAATATCGAGAACCTGATCGGGTCGGCGTTTAGTGACGCGCTCTCTGGCGACGCCAACGCCAATCGCCTGGACGGTAGCGACGGAGCGGACGTGCTGCGGGGCGGCGGGGGCGGTGACACGCTGTCGGGCGGCGCCGGTGACGACCTGCTGAGCGGCGATGCCGGCGATGACGTTCTGGATGGCGGAGCCGGATTCGACACGGCGCTCTACGACGGCGCGACGGGCGGCGTCACCGTAGATCTGACGAAGTCGGGTCTGCAGAACACGCGCGGCGCAGGCGTTGACAGCCTTACCGGCATCGAGGGGATCAGGGGTTCGTCCTATGCCGATATCCTGACCGGCGACGACTCGGCCAACACGCTCGACGGCGGCGCCGGTGATGACGTGGTTTCCGCCGGCGGGGGTGATGACGTCCTGATCGGCGGAGCAGGCAACGATACGATCGACGGCGGAGTGGGCGTCGACACCATCTATTATGGTGGTGGCAAGGCCAACTACTCGGTCGTCCAGAACAGTGATGGCTCCCAGACAGTGACAGATCTGCGGGTCGGTTCGCCGGATGGGATCGACAGGTTGCTTGGTGTCGAGAAGATCGTCTTTTCGACAGCCCCGTCGGCGTCCGAGGTCACCTTCGAGATGAACGCCATCCTGCGGCAAAGCGGAACGACCGCCTTGACCGTGCTGGCGCAGGATCTGCTGGCCAGGTGGAACGGGGGGCAATTGACGGCCGATCAGGTCACGGCCGAGATCATCAAGGCCGCCGGCGCGACCACCTCCGTCGCGACCCTGGCCTACGAGTTCTTCACCGGGAAGATCCCCGGCCAAGCCGGCATCGACTACCTGGTCTCGCCGACTGGGCCGAACGCCAACAATCTCAACAGCGCTTACTACCAGAGCTTCAACCTCGAGAACCGCTACATCAACTTCGCGGTCAATCTCGGCAAGCTTGGCGAGGGCGCAGCCAAGTTCACGGCCGACTACGGGTCGCTGTCGCTTTTCGACGCCACCAAGAAGGCCTATGCGGCGATCTTCGGCGGGACGCCGACCGACACCAAGGTGACGGCCCTGCTGTCGGGCGGTCGCGACGCCTATTTCGCGACCTATGGCGGCGACGGCGCGAACGGCATCGGGACCAAGGCGGCCATGGTCGGCTGGTTGCTGGCCGAGGCGCAGAAAGCCGATCTCGGCGTCATGGTGCGCTCCAACGACGCCTGGCTCAGCGACCTGGCGGACGGCTCGGCGCCGTTCGCGATCGATCTCCTGGATCCGGCCAAGGGTTACTACAAGGCCGACTTCATCTTCGGCGGCCAGTAGGGGCCCGGGGCGGCGCCAATGCCGCCCCGGAAGGGTCGAACTACTTGGGCTCGGTCGGCGGGGTCACCGGTGGCGTCGCCGGCGCGCCGGGTTGCTGGTTGGGCGCGGTCGGGTCCGCGGGCATCGGCGCGCCATCGATGGGCGGGGTGATCGGCAGGCTGGGCGGCGGCGTCATCATCCCGGGGTTCACGGCCGTGTCGGCCGTCGGCATGGGTGGAGCGGTCGCCGCGGTGTCCGTCGGGACCCCCGTGGACGCCATGGCCGAGCCGGCCCACCAGTCCTTGCTCGCCCGCACCTTGGGCGAGGCCTTCGAATAGGCCTTGAGCTGCGAATAGGGGATCGGCTGCTTGGGACCGACCGTGGCCGACTTGGCTTGCGGGCCGGCAAGGGCCGCGCCGCCGCCGACCAGCATCGAGAGCGCCGCGGTCGCGGCGAGCATCTTGGTCAACATGGAGAATTCTCCGGGCCTGGAAGCGCCGTTTCGGCGCCGCTAGCAAAACCCCTTACCGCGACGGTTGTTCACAGCTTGGCCTTGGGCAGGGAACCGTCGCGCGCCCGGCCGGGTTTCTGCCCTGCGCGCGCAGGCGCTTCCTGGCCTGGGATCGGACCGCGCGGGCGCCTCACTAGAGCGTGATGGCGGGTCGCCTGGCGACGCGTCGTTTCGCTGCTTAGCTCTGGATAAGCGCTCCAAGAGGAGTAGCTTGGTCACGCAAGACGATAGTCCCGCCGGTCCGTTCGACCGGCCTCCATGGAGGACGCGCATGCCGCAAACCCCGGCCAGCAAGACGGCCGCCGACAAGCCGCACATCCTGCTGTCGCACGAGATGCTCATGCCGCTGCAGCCGCTGCTGGAGGGCGCTTATCAGGTCCATCGGCTGTGGGACTATCCGGACAGGATGGCGTTCCTCGAGGGGCCGGGGCGGCGTGTGCGCGCTATCGTCCACGCTGGCGAGATGGCGTTGAGCCGCGACATGCTCTCGGAAATGCCGCAGCTGGGCCTGATCGCCTGCGTCAGCGTCGGCTATGACGGCGTCGACGTGCCGTGGTGCAAGGCCCACGGCATCGCCGTCACCCACTCGACCGGCCTCAACGCCTCGGACGTCGCCGACCACGCCGTCGGCTTGGTCCTTGCGGCCTGGCGCGGCATCGTCGAGGGCGATCATCGGCTGCGCACTGGCCACTGGACCCACGCCGAACGCATGGCCCCGCGCCATGGGCTGCGTGGCCGCAAGGTCGGGATCGTCGGTCTGGGCTATATCGGCGAAGCCGTCGCCAACCGCCTGAAGGCCTTCGAAATGAAGGTGTCGTGGTGGGGGCCGCGGCCCAAGGAAAGCGACTATCACCGCGCCGACAGCCTGATGGCCCTGGCCCGCGACAGCGACGTGCTGGTGGTCTGCGCCCGCGCCGAGCCCGGCAACCGCCACCTGATCAACAAGGCCGTCATCGAGGCGGTGGGGCCCCAGGGCCTGATCGTCAATGTCGCGCGCGGCTCGCTGATCGACGAGGACGCCCTGATCGAGGCTCTGAAGTCCGGCGCGCTGGGCATGGCCGGCCTGGACGTCTACGACCACGAACCGACTCCGCCCGCGCGCTGGGTGGGTGTGCCGCACACTGTGCTGACCCCGCACACCGCCGGCGCGACGCTCGACAGCATCCCGGCCATGGTCAACCTGACCCTGGAGAACCTGCGCCGCTACTTCCACGGCCAGCCCCTGGCGACGCCGGTCGCGGCCTAGCGAGGAAACGGCGCGGCGAAGCCCTCGGGTTCCAGCCGCAGTCCGTTCACCAGCAGGCTGACGGTTCGGTAGAAGCCGGCCAGCATCATCAGCTCGATCCGGGCCTCTTCCGAGAAGGCCTCGGCGAGGCGCGCCCACAGAGCGTCGTCTATGTCGGCGCAGGCGTTGACGGCGTCGCAGAAGGCGATCAGCAGCGCCTCGCGCGGGCTCCAGCAGGCCGCGACGCCCGGCGCGGCGGTGGCCGCCAGTTGCTCGGCGTCCAGACCCGCGGGCCCGGCGAAGATCGCCGCATGAACGCCCCACTCATAGGCCGCGCCGTTCAGGGCGCAGACGCGATGGATGACGATCTCGCGCTCGCGCGGCGGCAGATGTCCGGGATCCAGCAGGCCCGCGCCGGTGAAGCGGGCGAAGAGACGCTCATCACGGGCCAGGGTGCGGAACAGCGACGGTGGCTGGTCGCCGGGCGTCTTCAGGCGTTCGAGGGTCTTGGCGACGGCGGGCGGGTAGGGGCCTACGGCGGGCGCGATCCTGGGCGACATCTGAAATCCTCCATGCTACAAAATTTGTATCATGCAAGATCGCGATGATGCTACAGAAATTGAAGCGCCCCAAATAGCGCCGCTGCCCGGGCGCGCCGTACGCGGGTCTGAGACCGGCAAGCCGATCATGGCCGCGCTGGACCTGCTGGGCCGGCGCGGGGCGTTGCGCATTGTCTGGGAGCTGCGCGAGGGCCGCCTCCTGACCTTCCGCGCTCTGCAAGCGGCGGCCGAACTGCCGCCGGGCACGCTGAACACGCGTCTGGCCGAGCTGCGCGCCGCCGACATCGTCGCGGCCGAGGGCGGTTATCGCCTGAGCCCGCGCGGGACGGACTTGATCGCCGCGCTATGGCCTCTGCTAAGGTGGTCGGAAGATTGGGCCGACGCGGTGGGGAGTTGATCAATGGCCAAGGTGCTGGGTCTGGGCGGGGTGTTCTTCAAGGCTGAAGATCCGAAGGCGGTGCGCGACTGGTACGCCCGCGTGCTGGGCTTCGACATCCACGACTGGGGCGGGGCGGTGTTCAAACCCGTGAAGGGCGGCTCGACCAACTGGTCGGCGTTCGGCGCCGACACCCAATATTTCGCGCCCTCGACCGCGCCGTTCATGATCAATTTCATAGTCGACGATATTGACGGGGTGCTGGCCAAGGCCGCCGCCGAGGGTGTCGAGCCTGTGGGTCAGCAGGACGAAGACGGCATGGGCCGCTTCGCCTGGCTTCTGGACCCCGCTGGGGTCAAGATTGAGCTCTGGGAGCCCGCCAAGGGCGAACCTGAGGCATAATTTCCCCTTGCCAAATCGGACATAAAGATATCTTTATGTCCTCATGAAGCTTACCGCCGAACAGGTCGTCGAGGTGCTGCGCGCCGCCGGCGAGTCCACGCGTCTGCGGCTCCTGGCCCTGTTGGCGGCCGAGGAGCTGTCGGTGCTGGAGCTGTGCCGCATCCTCGACCAGAGCCAGCCGCGCGTGTCGCGACACCTGAAGCTCCTGGCCGAAGCCGGCCTGGTCGAGCGTTTCCCGGACGGGGCCTGGGTGTTCTATCGCCTGGCCGCCAAGTCGTCGGGACGGTTCCTGGTCGAGCAGGCCCTGGACCTGATCGACGACACCGACCCGGGCGTCCGGCTCGACGCCGACAAGCTGGCGACCGTCCGAGCTGAACGCTCGAGCGACGCCCAGGCCTATTTCGCCCGCAACGCCGCCCGCTGGAACGAGATCCGCTCGCTCTATGTCGACGAGGCCGAGGTCGAGGCCGCGATCCTGCGCGCGACCGGCGAGGGCCCCTTCGAGGAACTGGTCGACTTGGGGGCTGGAGCGGGCCGCATGCTCACCTTGCTGGGCGGCCGCGCCAGCAACGCGCTGGGCCTGGATCTGTCGCAGCAGATGCTGAACATCGCCCGCGACGAGGTGACCAAGGCGGGCCTGGTTCGCTGCGAGCTGCGCCACGGCGACATCTTCCGCACCGGCCTGCCGGGCGGCTGCGCCGACCTCGTCACCGTGCATCAGGTGCTGCACTACCTGTCCGACCCCGCCAATGCGGTAGCCGAGGCCGCGCGTCTGGTGACGCCCGGCGGCCTGCTGCTGATCGCCGACTTCGCCCCGCACGACCACGAGTTCCTGCGCGAGGTTCACCAGCATCGCCGCCTGGGCTTCGACGACGTCGAGATCGTCACCTGGCTGCAGGCCGCGGGCCTCGCGCTGGAAAGCAATATCGCCCTGCCGCCGGCCACCGGCGAGGGGCTAACCGTCAAGATCTGGACGGCCCGCCGTCCGGCCCAAGCCTCCAAGAATGGGGCTGCCGCCGAGAGGAATGCCGCATGACCCTTCCGCCCACTCGCCGCGTGATCGGTCCCGTCGCCCGCGCCGGGGAACGCGGCCAAAGCCAGGCCGGCGGCCGTCCGCGCGTGTCGTTCGAGTTTTTCCCGCCCAAGACGCCGCAGATGGAGGAGAACCTCTGGCAGGCGGTCACCCGTCTGGCCCCGCTGGAGCCGGCCTTTGTGTCGGTGACCTATGGCGCCGGCGGCTCGACCCGCGAGCGCACCCACCGGACGGTCAAGCGCATCCTGGACGAGACCAGCCTGAAGCCCGCCGCTCACCTGACCTGTGTCGGCGCCAGCCGCGAGGAAGTCGACGAAGTCATTCGCGAATACTGGGAAACCGGTGTCCGCCACATCGTCTCGCTGCGCGGCGACCCCCCTCCGGGCGAAGGCGGCATCGGCGGGGTCTATGTCCCGCGCGCCGACGGCTACGCCAACGCCACCGAGCTGACCAAGGCCGTGCGCGGGGTCGCGCCGTTCGAGGTGCTGGTCGGAGTCTATCCGGAGAAGCATCCGGAAAGCCCGTCGCTGGAGCACGACATCGACGTCCTGAAGCAGAAGGTCGACGCCGGCGCGACCCTGGGAATCAGCCAGTTCTTCTTCGATATCGACGCCTTCCTGCGGTTCGTCGACAAGGTCCGCGCGGCCGGGATCACCATCCCGATCGTGCCGGGGATCATGCCGGTGACCAACTTCGCCGGCCTGAAGAAGATGGCCGCCGCCTGCCAGACGGCGATCCCGTCCTGGCTGCCCAACCTGTTCGACGGTCTGGAGAATGACGCCGAGACCCGCCGCCTGATCGCCTGCTCGGTCGCCGCCGAGATGTGCGCCAAGCTGCAGGAGCAGGGCTTCGAGGACTTCCACTTCTACACCCTGAACCGGGCCGATCTGGTCTACGCCATCTGCCGCGTGCTGGGCGTGCGCGAGACGGCGCCGGCGACGACGGAGGCGGCGGCATGAAGCGCGCACTCTTCTCCCTGACCGCTCTGGCGCTGGCGGCGTTGGCCCCGGCGGCTCACGCCGACGACAACAGCAACTGGGTGCGTCCGATCAAGCCGTACCGCGTGGTCGGCAACATCTACTATGTCGGCTCCGAGGGGCTGTCGGCCTGGCTGATCACGTCGTCGGAAGGCCACATCCTGCTGGACAGCGGTCCGTCGGCCGAGGGCGGCAAGCTGATCGAGCGCAGCATCCAGCAGTTGGGCTTCCAGTTGGCCGACGTGAAAATCCTGATCAACACCCACGCCCACTTCGACCACGCCGGTGGCATGGCGCAGCTGAAGGCGGACACCCTGGCCAAGGTCTGGGCCTCGCGCCTGGACGAACCGGCCTTGGAAAAGGGCCAGCACTTCGGCGACAACGACAACGGCCTGACCCCGTTTCCGGCGGTCAAGGTCGACAAGAGTTTCGGCGACGGCCAGAAGCTGAAACTCGGCGAGACCACGCTGGTCGCCCACATCACGCCGGGCCACACGATCGGCTGCACGACCTGGACCACCCAGGTGGTCGAGAAGGGGCGGCCGCTGAACGTGACCTTCAACTGCTCGACCTCGGTCGCCGGCAACCACCTGGTCGGCAACAAGACCCACAGGGCGATCGTCGCCGATTATCGCGCCGGCTTCGCGGCCCTGCGGGCCCTGCCGACCGACGTCATGCTGCCCAGCCACGAGGAGCAGGGCAACCTGCTGGCCAAGCGCCAGAAGCAACTGCGCGGCGACCCCAACGCCTTTGTCGACCCGACCGAGCTGGCTCGCTACGTCGACGCCGCCGAGACGAAATTCAACCAGGAGCTGGCGCGCCAGCAGGCCGCCAATCCGGGAGCCAAGCGATGACCGATCTCTCGATCCGAGCCAACCGGGTGGGCGCCCTCAAGGCCGCCGCCAAGCAGAAGATCCTGATTCTGGACGGCTCCTGGGGCGTGATGTTCCAGAAGAAGGGCCTGACCGAGGCCGACTACCGGGCCGATCGCTTCGCCGACTACAACGGCCAGATGAAGGGCAATAACGACATCCTGTGCCTGACCCGGCCGGATCTCGTGGCCGAGCTGCATGACGCCTATTTCAGCGCCGGCGCCGACATCTCCGAGACCAACACCTTCTCGGGCACGACCATCGCCCAGGCCGACTATCGGCTGGGCGAGCAGGACGTCTGGGATATCAATTTCGAAGGCGCCCGGATCGGCCGTTCGGTCGCCGACCGCTGGAACGCGCAGAACCCGGCCAGTCCGAAGTTCATCGCCGGCTCGATCGGGCCGCTGAACGTCATGCTGTCGATGTCGTCGGACGTGAACGACCCCGGCGCGCGCAAGGTGACCTTCGACCAGGTCTATGAGGCCTACCGCCAGCAGGTGGACGCGCTCTACCAGGGCGGGGTCGACCTCTTCCTGATCGAGACGATCACCGACACCCTGAATTGCAAGGCCGCCATCAAGGCCATCCTCGACCTGCGCGACGAGGGCCATGAGGAACTGCCGATCTGGATCAGCGGCACCATCACCGACCGCTCGGGCCGCACCCTGTCGGGCCAGACCGCCGAGGCGTTCTGGAACTCGGTCAAGCACGCCAAGCCGTTCGCGGTGGGCTTCAACTGCGCCCTGGGCGCCGACCTGATGCGCCCGCACATCGCCGAGATGGCCCGTATCGCCGACACCCTGGTCGCGGCCTATCCCAACGCCGGCCTGCCCAACGCCATGGGCCAGTATGACGAGCAGCCGCACGAGACCGGCCACGCCCTGCACGAATGGGCCAAGGACGGCCTCGTCAACATCCTGGGCGGCTGCTGCGGCACCACGCCGGACCACATCCGTCACGTCGCCGACGAGGTCCGGGGCGTGACGCCGCGCCAGATCCCCGAGCGTCCCAAGGCCATGCGCCTGGCGGGGCTCGAGCCGTTCGAGTTGGCTTAGAAATCATAGGCGTTCCGCCGTCCTCCTTCCCCCTTGATGGGGGAAGGGTAGGGATGGGGGTGAAAGCGCTTCAGAATAGGGCTCAGCGGTCTTGGCCGACCGCCGCGTCACCCCCCCCCTACCCCTCCCCATCAAGGGGAGGGGACTGATATGTCCGGACCGCCCATCATGAGACCCGTCTTCGTCAATATCGGTGAGCGCACCAACGTCACCGGCTCGGCCAAGTTCAAGAAGCTGATCGTCGAGGGCGACTATCCGGCCGCCCTGTCGGTCGCGCGCCAGCAGGTCGAGGCCGGGGCCCAGGTCATCGACGTCAACATGGACGAGGGTTTGCTGGACAGCCAGCAAGCCATGGTCACCTTCCTGAACCTGATGGCCGCCGAGCCCGACATCGCCCGCGTGCCGGTGATGATCGACAGCTCCAAGTGGGAGGTGATCGAGGCGGGCCTGAAGTGCGTCCAGGGCAAGGCGATCGTCAATTCGATCTCGATGAAGGAAGGCGAGGCCAAGTTCATCGAGCAGGCCAAGCTGTGCCTGCGCTACGGCGCGGCCGTGGTGGTCATGGCGTTCGACGAGGTCGGCCAGGCCGACACCGCCGCCCGCAAGATCGAGATCTGCGAGAAGGCCTATCGCATCCTGGTCGACCAGGTGGGCTTCCCGCCGGAAGACATCATCTTCGATCCCAACATCTTCGCCGTGGCGACGGGGATCGAAGAGCACGACAACTACGCCGTCGATTTCATCGAGGGCGCGCGCGAGATCAAGAAGCGCTGCCCTTACGCCCGGATTTCGGGCGGGGTGTCGAACGTCTCGTTCAGCTTCCGTGGCAACGAGCCGGTGCGCCGAGCGATCCACTCGGTGTTCCTGTACCACGCCATCGAGGCGGGCATGGACATGGGCATCGTCAACGCCGGCGACCTGCCGGTCTATGACGCCCTGGACCCCGAACTGCGCGAGGCCGTCGAGGATGTGATCCTCAACCGCCCGCAACGGACCAACGTCTCCAACACCGAGCGCCTGGTCGACATGGCCCCGCGCTACAAGGGCGAGAAGGGGCAGGTCCAGACCGCCAACCTGGAATGGCGCAAGGGCACGGTGAACGAGCGCATCACCCACGCCCTGGTCCACGGCATCACCGAGTTCATCAACGAGGACACCGAGGAAGCGCGCCTGTCGGTTGAACGGCCGCTGCACGTCATCGAAGGCCACCTGATGGACGGCATGAACGTGGTCGGCGACCTGTTCGGCTCGGGCAAGATGTTCCTGCCGCAGGTGGTGAAGTCGGCTCGCGTCATGAAGCAGGCCGTGGCCTGGCTGGAGCCGTTCATGGAGGCCGAGAAGGCCGGCAAGCCGCGCGAGCAGGCCGGCCGCATCCTGATGGCCACGGTCAAGGGCGACGTCCACGACATCGGCAAGAACATCGTCGGCGTCGTGCTGCAGTGTAACAACTACGAAGTCATCGACCTGGGCGTCATGGTCCCGGCCGACCGCATCCTGGACGAGGCGAAAAAGCACAACGTCGACATGATCGGCCTGTCGGGCCTGATCACCCCGTCGCTGGACGAGATGGTGTTCGTGGCCGCCGAGATGGAGCGCCAGGGCTTCACCATCCCGCTGCTGATCGGCGGCGCCACCACCAGCCGCACCCACACGGCGGTCAAGATCGAGCCGGCCTACCACAAGGGCTCGACCACCTATGTGCTGGACGCCAGCCGAGCGGTGGGCGTGGTCTCGGGCCTGCTGTCGGCCAGCGAGCGCGACCGCTTGCAGGCCGAGACGCGGGCCGAATATGTCCGCATCCGTGAACAGTACGCTCGCGGCCAGACCGCCAAGGCGCGCACCAGCATCGCCGACGCCCGCAAGAAGAAGTTCGCCATCGACTGGACCGGCTACACGCCGCCCAAGCCGGCCTTCATCGGCGCCCGGACCTTCGAGCCGTCGCTGGAAGAGCTGGTCCCGTTCATCGACTGGTCGCCGTTCTTCGCCAGTTGGGAACTGATCGGCCGCTATCCGCAGATCCTCGAGGACGACGTGGTCGGCAAGGCCGCCACGGACCTCTATCGCGACGCCCGCGCCATGCTGGACAAGGTCGTGGCCGAGAAGTGGTTCGGGGCCAAGGGCGTGATCGGCTTCTGGCCGGCTCAGGCCCAGGGCGACGACGTGGTGCTCTACACCGACGAGACCCGCACGACCGAGCTGTCGCGTTTCCACACCTTGCGCCAGCAGATGGACAAGGGCCCGGCGAAAGAGGGCGGCGAAGCCAAGGCCAATGTGGCGCTGTCGGATTTCGTCGCGCCGATCGGGCAGGGCGCGGACTATGTCGGCGGCTTCGCGGTCACGGCCGGCCACGGCGAGGATGAGATCGTCAAGACGTTCAAGGACGCCGGCGACGACTACTCGGCGATCATGGCCTCGGCGCTCGCCGACCGCCTGGCCGAAGCCTTCGCCGAGTGGCTGCACTACAAGGCGCGGGTCGAGCTGTGGGGCTACGCGCCCGACGAGGCGGCCGATACCGAAGTGATGATCGCCGAGAAGTACCAGGGCATCCGCCCCGCGCCCGGCTATCCTGCCCAGCCCGATCACACCGAAAAGGGCACGCTGTTCCAGCTCCTGGACGTGGAAGTCGCCACCGGCATGAAGCTGACCGAGAGCTACGCCATGACCCCCGGCGCGGCGGTCTCGGGCCTCTATTTCAGCCATCCGAAGGCGCACTATTTCGGCGTCGGCAAGATCGACGCCGACCAAGTCGAGGACTACGCCGCCCGCAAGGGCTGGGACATGACCACGGCCGAGCGCTGGCTGTCGCCGATCCTGAACTACGATCCCGCCGCCCGGGCGCGAGACGCGGCGGCGTAAGCCCTAATCCTCCCCCTGGCGGGGGAGGTGGTCCGAAGGACCGGAGGGGGAAGTTGTCCTGGCCCGGTCTCTTCCCCCTCCGTCGCCTCTTCGCGCCGAAACCGCCCCCGCTGGGGGACGATTTGCGCCCCCAAAACCCAAATCGCGTAACGATGTGCGATAAAATGTCTTCAGGACATCCGCGGTAAGGACTTCCGCAACCGTTGGTATGAACGATGCGGCATCTCGGGGGAGTGGGATGGACCGCAGAAACATCGAGCTGAAGATCTTTGGCCTGATCGCCGGCATGGCGGCGGGCATGATCCTGCTCGCCGGTTTCGCGCTGACCGTCGCCACCCGCCACGCCGACACCCGCGAGCGCCAGTACGAGCAGACCCTGGTCGGCAACGGCCTGCGCCAGCGCGGTCGCGAGGTCCAGACCGCCCTCAATCCCTACGTCATCTGGGACGAGGCGATCATCAAGCTGGACAACCAGTTCGACCAGGCCTGGGCCAGCCAGAACATCGGCGCGTCGTTGGGCGGAGCCCTGGGCTACCGGGTCGTCTACGTCCTGGGCGCCGACGACAAGCCGATCTACGCCCATCTGGCGGGCAAGGACGCCTCGCTCGACACCTACGGCCGCTATGCCGCTCAGACCGCCTCGCTGGTCGCGGCTGTGCGCAAGATCGAAGCCGATCCCAAGAAGGTCGCTGAACTGCGCGCGGTGCATAAGAGCCGTGTCGAACTGATCGGCGACGAGCCGGTGCTGATCACCGTTTCACTGGTCCGCCCGGACCTGAAGGCCAAGACCCGCGGCGCCCATGCACCCCTGCTGGTGACCGGCATCCCGGTGGCCAGCAGCGTCGTGAAAGCCTTCTCCGACCGCTTCCTGCTGCACAACACCCGCATCGAAATCGTCAGGCCCGACCAACTCGCCACCAACGGCGCGCAGTCGGTGCTGGGCAAGGCGGCCGACGGTCGCCGTATCGTCCTGCGCTGGGAACCTCGCCGGCCGGGCGCTGAACTGCTGCGTTCGGCGACGCCGATGCTGGCCACCGCCGTCCTGGCCGCGGCCATCGGCTCGTTCCTGCTGTTCCGCATCACGCGCCGCGCGGCCAAGAAGCTGCTGCTCAGCGAGGCCGAAGCCAAGCACCTGTCGCTGCATGACCCGCTGACGGGCCTGGCCAATCGCACCCTGTTCACCGACCGTTTGGTTCACGCCCATGCCCTGCTGCGCCGCAAGCCCGGCTATCTGGGCGTGCTCTGCATCGACCTCGACCGGTTCAAAGAGGTCAATGACACCTATGGCCACGACGCCGGCGACCAACTGATCCGCGAGGTCGCGCGCCGCCTGAAGACCATCTGCCGTGAGACCGACACCATCTGCCGTCTGGGGGGCGACGAGTTCGCGATCATCCAGCCCGACACCACCCCTGCCGGCTCGGCCACGCTGGCCCAGCGCATTGTCGAGGGCTTGTCTGGCGAGGTCGACCTGTCGATCGGCCGCGCCGAGCTGTCGTGCTCGGTGGGCGTCTCGGTCGTCGCGGACGCCGACCAGGGCCAGGCCGAGCTGCTGCGCCAGGCCGACGTCGCCCTCTATCGCGCCAAGGAAGGCGGGCGCGGTCGCTACTGCTTCTTCGAACCCGAGATGGACGCCGCCCTGCGTCTGCGGAAGGGCCTGGAGCGTGACCTGCGCACGGCGCTGGAGAACGACGCCCTTACGGTGGCCTATCAGCCCCTGACCGACGCCAAGGGCATGATGATCGGGGTCGAGGCTCTGGCCCGCTGGACCCACCCCGAGCGCGGCGAGCTCGCCCCGGCCATCTTCATCCCGCTGGCCGAATCCTGCGGCCTGATCGGCGCCGTCGGCGCGGCCGTGTTCCGTCGCGCCTGCTATGACAGCCTGCGCTGGTCGGGGCTGGAGGTGTCAGTCAACGTCTCGGCCATCCAGCTGTCGAGCCCGGGCTTCGTCGACGAAATGGTCGCCACCCTGGCCGAGACCGGCGCCCGCGCCGACGTCTTCATGCTGGAGATCACCGAGACGGCCCTGCTGAAGGACAGTGACGGCGTCCACGAGGCCCTGCGTCGCCTGAAGCGCCTGGGCTTCCGCCTGGCGCTGGACGACTTCGGCACGGGCTATGCCTCTCTGGCCTATCTGCGCCGCCATCCGATCGACAAGCTGAAGATCGACCGCTCGTTCGTCTCCAGCCTGCCGGGCAACAGCGAATCCATGGCCGTCGCCAGCGCCATCGTCAGCCTGGCCAAGTCGCTGGGCCTGAAGACCACGGCCGAAGGCGTCGAGACCCAAGGTCAGCTCGACGCGCTGGTGAAGCTGGGCTGTTCCGAGTTCCAAGGCTTTCTGCTGGGCCGTCCAATGCCCGCCGACGCGATCGCCGGCGCGCGGGAAGCGGCCAAGGTTCGCTGATTTCCATCCTCCCCCTAGCGGGGGAGGTGGTCTGAAGGACCGGAGGGGGAAGTCTCCTGGCCCGGCCTTTTCCCCCTCCGTCGTCTCTTCGAGCCGACACCTCCCCCGCGAGGGGGAGGATTGCTAACGGCTCCACCCAACCGCATCCTCCGCTTCAACGATAGGGCGGGAGGGGATGATGGAACGGTCAGGCGTCAGCCGCCGGGCCCTCGGGGCGCTTGCCCTGGGCGGAGCGGCCGTAGGGCTTTCGGGGTGCGAAGGGGCGGTCCAGGCCGACCTCAAGCCGAGAAGCCGCCAGTTCCCAAAGGACTTCATCTGGGGCGTGGCCAGCGCCGCCTTCCAGACCGAGGGCGCGCAGGACGTCGACGGGCGCGGGCCCAGCGTCTGGGACGTGTTCGAGAAGATCCCGGGCCATGTGAAAGACGGGACCGACGCCACCGTCGCGACTGACAGCTACCGCCGCTTCCACGACGATGTCGACCTGATCGCCGGGGCCGGCCTGGGGGCCTATCGGTTCTCGATCAGCTGGTCGCGGGTGTTGGCCAGCGGCGAGGGCGCGGTGAACGCCGCCGGCCTTGACCACTATTCACGACTGGTCGACGCCCTGCTGGCCAAGGGGATCGCGCCCTATGCGACCCTGTTCCACTGGGACCTGCCGCAGGGGCTGCAGGCCAAGGGCGGCTGGGCCAACCGCGACACCGCCCTACGCTTCGCCGACTACGCCCAGGCCGTCGTCGACCGCCTGGGTGACCGTCTGAAGAACTACATCATCCTCAACGAGGCGGCGGTGCACGCCGTCTTTGGCCACGTTCTGGGCGAGCATGCGCCGGGGCTGAAGGACATCAACCAGCTGGGCAAGGTCGTCCACCACATGAACCTCGGCCAAGGCCTGGCCATGCGGGCGCTGCGGGCCGCCCAAAGCGATCTTCAGGTCGGCACGACCATGGCCCTGCAGCCCTGCCGTCCGGCTGGGGGGCCGTGGGCGGTCTGGAACCGCCTGGCCTCGGACGGCCTCGACGCCCTGTGGAACAGGGCCTGGCTGGATCCTCTGTTCAAAGGGACCTACCCGAAGGACATGGACGACCTGCTCAAGGGCGTCGTCCTGGACGGTGACCTGGCGACGGTCCGTCAGCCGCTCGACTTCCTGGGCGTGAACTATTACGCGCCGGCCTATGTGCGGCTGGACCTGAATTCGCCCAGCAAGATCGCGCCGGCCAATCCTCCGAAGGGCGCGGAGCTGGACGCCTTCGGCCGTCACATCGACCCGTCGGGCCTGTTCGAGACTCTGGACCGCGTCCGCCGCGAGTACGGGGCGCCGAAGATGCTGGTCACCGAGAACGGTTGCTCGGATCCGTTCGGCAAGGGGCCGGCGATCCTGAAGGATGACTTCCGGATCGGCTATCTGCGCCGCCACCTCGAGGCGGTGCTGGCCGCCCGCGAGGCCGGCTGCGACGTGGGCGGCTATTTTGAGTGGACCCTGATCGACAACTTCGAATGGGACCTGGGCTACACGTCCAAGTTCGGCCTGGTGGCGATGGATCGGGCTACGGGCGTGCGAACGCCGAAGGCCTCGTACTCGTGGTTCAAGGCGTTGGCGCAGAGCGGGACGCTGCCATCCTCCCCCTAGTGGGGGAGGATTTGACGACGGCTTCTACGGCTTGTCCGCCTTGCAGATCAGCACGTCCCGGCCGCCGCGCTTGGCGGGGATGAGGCTGCCGGCGCAGGGGATGGGATTGACCGGGTCGACGATCACTTCGTTGCCGCCGATCGGGGGCAACGCCTTGGCTGGCGGCTTGACCGCCTTCGCGACCGGCTTGGGCTCGACACTGGCTGTCTTCACCGGTTCGGCCTTGGGCGGAGCAGGCTTGGGCGGAGCAGGCTTGGTCGCAGCGGCCTTGGTCGGCGCCGGTTTGGGCTTGGCTATCGGCTCGGGCTTGGTCGCCGGGGCGACATCGGCCGAGGGGGCCGGGGGCGGCGCTACCGGCGCTTCCGAAGCCGGAGCGGGCGCCGGAGCCGGGGGAGCGGTCTCGGCCACGGCCGGAGCGGGTTCGGCGGCGGGCGTCGGCGGGGGCGTGGTCGCCGCGCCGGCGTTGTAGCTCAAGGCCTTGCCCAGGATGGTCGACTTCATCTCAAGGGTCTTGGCGCGCTTTTCGCAGTCGCCCGGCGGGCTCCAGCTCATCCACATCTGGGCGAGGCGCGCCTTGTTCACCGAATCGGCTCCCGACCAGATGCCGGCGCCGCGCTTGATCTGAGAGCCGCCATATTCCGAGATCGGACGCGGGCTGGCCTTCTCGGCCGCCGTGATCGCAGAGGCGAAGATCTTGAGGTCCTTCTGGGCCTGGGCGCGCAGCTCCGGATAGGTCTTCAGCGAAGCCGCCACGCCGTCGGGGCCGGGGAACGCCTTCTCGATCCGCGTCACCTCCGGCATCACCCGGTCGTACAGATTGGCGTAACCGCCCAGGGCGCCGTAGCACCAGGCGACATAGCCGTACTCGTCGGCGGGCGGGGCGTTCGGGCTTTGGCTGCTCGCCTGGCCGTCCTGGGCCAGGAGGGCGAGAGCGAGGAAGAGGGCGTTCGCCATGCGGGCGGAGGTCCTTTCGAATAACTGGACGTTCTGACTAGAGCATTTCGATCCGGATTGGGACCGTTGCATGACCATTGAGCCTGCCCGGACCGGCGTACCGATCCGGAGAAGCAGGCTCAACTCCGAGGATGGAGGCCTTCTTATCCGTTCGCGAGGATCGCGAGCGGGAAGGACACCGGGCCAAGCGTGGCCATAACGAGCGAACCGGAGATCGGCTCCCTCGTCGCGGCAACGGCCGCTTTCGCCGCATTGCACTAAAGTCATGTGAACGATCATTCTCATTGTGCTAGAAGCACCGTGACGGGGTGATCCGCTTGGCCCCTTCGCGCGTATTTCTATCGTCCGTGCAGGTTTCGAGGCGTTCATGACCTTCTGGCGCAACATCGCGAGCATCGCCGCCCGGCGTCTGGACCTGGCCGATTGCACCGAGTGCCCGGGCGGTCTGCCCGGTGAGGATCCCGCGTTCTCGACGGCCGTGACGGCGCTGGGCGCCAAGCTGGCCAAGGTCGACGGTCGCGCCGACGGTGGAGAGTTCGCCGCCTTCACCGAGGTCTTCCAGCCCGACCCGGCCTCTGAGCAGAACATCCACCGCCTGTACGACCTGGCCCGCCAGACCACGCACGGCTTCGAGAGCTACGCCAAGCGATTGGCCAAGCGCTACAGCAGTTGCCCGCAGTTGCTGGAGGACGTGGTCGACGGCCTCTTCCATATCGCCAAGGCCGACGGCGTCGTGACCCAGGACGAGCTCGACTACCTGGAGCGGGTCTCGAACCTGTTCGGCATGTCGCCCCTGGCCTTCCGCCGCCTGCGCGCCACGCACCTGGGTGTCGGCGCCGACGACCCCTACGCGGTCCTGGAAGTGCTGCCCGACGCCGATGACGCCACCGTGCGCAAGGCCTGGAAGCTGGCCCTGTCCAACGCTCACCCCGACCGCGCCCGGGCGCGGGGGCTGCCGAGCGAATTCATCGAGGTCGCCGAGGCCAAGGCCGCCGCCATCAACGCCGCTTTCTCGACGGTGATGCGCGAGCGCAAGGAGCTTGGGCTGGCGGCCGCGGGTTGAGCCGAGACAATCTGTCCCTGGGTGGCGGCCCCGTAAGGGGGCGGAAAAGGCTTTTCATCCGCCGCGAGCGGGTGTTCAGTTGACGTTCAGCGCTTGTGAACCAACTTGATTGACCATGAGCGCGGACGAAAGGATCACGATGAGCAGCCCTAGCGCCGCAGCCTCGCCCCTCCATAAGTTGGCCTGGATCGCCGGCGCCCTGGCGACGTCGGTGGCGGTGGTGATCGGCGCGGTCCTGGCGGTGATGTTCGCCGCGACGGTCGTGGTCGTGGGTTTCATCGGCAGCGCGCTGTTCGGCCTGGCCGCCTTCGCCTTCCGCGGCCGCAAGGTCGGCAAGACCCAGCAAGGCGATCCCAGCCTGATCGAAGCCCGCAATGTCGGCGGCCATTCGTGGGTCGCTTACGGCTGGAACGAGCGGCGGTAAGCCGCCGAGAACTCTCCCTCTCTCCATGAGAGAGGGATTCAATGCCTCTTGCTCCGCGCTTCCACCTATCCCATCCTCGCGTTCAAACAAGCGTTGGGAGGATGACATGATCGGTGTGGTGGCGACCTTGAAGGTTCAGCCGGACAAGTCCGCGGACTTCGAGAAGGTGTTTCTGGACCTGGCGGCCAAGGTGAAGGCCAACGAACCGGGCTGCAGCGTCTACCAGCTGACCAAGTCGAAGACCGATGAGGGCGTCTACAAGGTTCTGGAGCTCTACGCCTCGGCGGATGCGTTGAAGCACCACGGCGGCACGGACTACTTCAAGGCCGCCGGCGCGGCGATGGGGCCGTTCATGGCCGGTCGTCCGGACATCGAGTACCTCGACGCGGTGGAGTAGGGACGATGGACCTGGCCTTCTCGCCCGAGGACCTGGCGTTCCAGCAGGAGGTCCGCGACTGGATCGCCTCGGCCTATGACGACGACCTGAAGAAGCAGTTCTCGCAGTCCAAGAACGGCTATCTCGACAAGGCCGGCCAGGTGCGCTGGCAGAAGAAGCTGGCCGCGCGTGGCTGGGCCGCGCCGGACTGGCCGGTCGAGCTGGGCGGGACGGGCTTTTCGCCCTCGCAGCGCTACATCTTCAACATGGAGATGAGCCTGGCCGGCGTGCCGACCTCCTCGCCGATGGGGCTGAAGATGGTCGCGCCGGTGATCATGGCGTTCGGAAGCCCTGAGCAGAAGGCCCAGCACCTGCCGCCGATCCTGACCTCAGACATCTGGTGGTGCCAGGGCTATTCGGAACCGGGCTCGGGCTCGGATCTCGCCAGCCTGCAGATGAAGGCCGAGCGAGATGGGGACGACTATGTCCTGAACGGCTCGAAGATCTGGACCACCCACGCCCAGTGGGCCGACTGGATGTTCTGCCTGGTCCGCACCTCCAGCCAGGGCAAGCCGCAGGAGGGCATCTCGTTCCTGCTGCTGCGGATGGATACGCCCGGCATCCAGATCAAGCCGCTGCCCACCCTGGACGGCCCGCCGGATGACGAGCAGGAGATCAACCAGGTCTTCTTCGACAATGTCCGCGTGCCGGTCGCCAACCGCATCGGTGAGGAGAACAAGGGCTGGACCTACGCCAAGTACCTGCTCGAGTTCGAGCGCGGCAACGCCTATGCGCCGGGCCTGATGAACATGCTCAAGAAGGTCAAGCGCATCGCCGCCCTGGAGCGGGCGGATGACGGCGGGCGGTTGATCGATGATCGCGACTTCCGTGAGAAGATCGCCAATCTGGAGATCCAGGTCGCGGCGTTGAACGCCACCGAGCTGAGGATCTTCTCCAGCCGCACCGCCGGCAAGGCGATCGGCCCGGCCTCGTCGATGCTGAAATGCGTTGGCTCCGAGCACCAGCAGGCGATCACCGAGCTGACCCTGGAGGCGGTCGGGACCTATGCCGCGCCATTCGTGCGCGACACCTGGTCGGCGACCAATGACGGCCGCGCGGGACCCGACTACGCCGCGCCGGCCGCGCCCGCCTATTTCAACTACCGCAAGGCTTCGATCTACGCGGGCTCGAACGAGATCCAGCGGAACATCATGGCCAAGATGGTGCTGGGGTTGTGAGGCTGTGCGTCCTTCGAGGCGCGCTCAGGAGCGCGCGCCTCAGGATGAGGAAGATAGAGCCCTGAATCCCTCATCCTGAGGCGCCCGCGCAGCGGGCCTCGAAGGACGCACGGCGCTTCCCAGTATTTCTAACTGGCCTAAATTCCGAACAAGTGTTTGGATTGCTCGCAACAACCCCTGTGCCGGAACACCCCATGGCCCTCGACGCCCTGTTCAAGCCCTTCGAGTTCAAGTCGCTGAAGCTGCCCAATCGGGTGGTGATGGCGCCGATGACGCGGTCGTTCTCACCAGGCGGCGTGGCCACCGACGACGTCGCCGCCTACTACCGCCGTCGCGCGGAGGGGCAGGTGGGCCTGATCGTCACCGAGGGCACGGGCGTGGCCCGGCCCGCTTCGTTGAACGACGCCAACGTGCCGCGCTTCCATGGCGACGAAGAACTGGCCGCCTGGAAGAAGGTGGTCGACGAGGTTCACGCGGCCGGCGGCCTGATCGCTCCGCAGCTGTGGCACGTGGGCGCCGCGCGCGGCAAGGACGTGCTGGGCAAGGTCGACAGCCCCTCGGGCCTGTCCAAGAAGGGCGGCAACCCGTTCACCGAGCCGATGACCGACGCCGAGGTGGCCGACACCATCGCCGCTTTCGCCAAGGCGGCCGCCGACGCCAAGCGCTTGGGTTTCGACGCCATCGAGCTGCATGGCGCCCACGGTTATCTGATCGACCAGTTCTTCTGGGAAGGCACCAACGTCCGCGACGACCTGTTCGGCGGCCCGACCATCGCCGACCGCAGCAAGTTCGCGGCCGAGATCCTCAAGGCCGTCCGCGCCGCCGTGGGCCCGGACTACCCGGTGATCATCCGCCTGTCGCAGTGGAAGCAGCAGGACTACGCGGTCAAGAACGCCGAGACGCCGCAACTGCTGGAAGCCTGGCTACAGCCCCTGGCCGACGCCGGCGCCGACATCTTCCACTGCTCGCAACGCCGCTTCTGGGAGCCGGAGTTCGAGGGCTCCGACCTGAACTTCGCCGGCTGGGCCAAGAAGCTGACCGGCGCGCCGACCATCACGGTCGGCTCGGTGGGCCTGTCGGGCGAGTTCATCGCGGCGTTCGGCGGGGAGGGCAGCCAGCCCGCCTCCATCGACGGCCTGCTGGAGCGCCTGGAGCGCGGCGAGTTTGACCTGGTCGGCGTCGGCCGCGCCCTGCTGCAGGATCCGGAATGGGTCGTGAAGATTCGCGATGGTCGCAATGACGAGCTCAAGAGCTTCGAGCGCGCCGCCATGGGGACGCTGTACTAGAGCGTCGCCATACCCCCTGTTCCGGGGCTGTCGGATCGGACGGCCCCGGACCATCGTCCTCCCGCACAAGAGCAGGGAGGCGTCGATGAACTGGTTGCCTTATGTCGCGGGTTTGTTGGCGCTTCTGGCCATGGCTTTGCTGATCGCCGGCGCGTTCCTGAAGGAATAGGGGCGATAGATGCTCCCCCGCTGGGGGAACTGTCGCGGAGCGACTGAGGGGGTCATCTGGGCCTAGGCCGCGCTGCCCCCTCCGGCCCTCCGGGCCACCTCCCCAGCGGGGGAGGATCTGATTCACGCGTTGAAGTTCAGCTTCAACCCCGGGCGCGGCCACCGCGCCTTGTAGAGCTTGCCGGTCCCCGACGCCGTGATCCACGCGTCGCGCATGTCCGACCCGCCGAAGCAGATGTTGGTCACGATGACGTCCGGGAAGGCGTAGTGCTCGGTCGAGCCGTCCGGGTCGAAGGCGGTGATGCCGCCGTTGATGATCGTGGCAACGCAGACCTTGCCGCCGGCCTCGACGGCCAAGCTGTCCAGGAGTTGGTAGCCCGGCAGGTTGCAGACGACATTGCCCGGCATCAGCGGGTGCGGATCGGCCAGGACGCCAGGCGAGACCACATCGAACGACCACAGACGGCCCAGCATGGTGTCGGCCATGTAGACGGTCTTCTCGTCCGGGGAGAGGCCGACACCGTTGGGCGAGACGAAATGGTCGCGCCAGCGAGTGATCTTCGAGCCGTCGGCCAGGGCGTAGTAGAGAGCCCCGTACTTGCGGCCCTCCGGCGTCGAGCAGCCGTGGTCGGTGAACCAGAAGCCGCCCTGCTTGTCGAACACCAGGTCGTTGGGCCCGACCAGGGTCTTGCCGTCACAGGCGGTGTAGAGCGTGGTCACCGCGCCGGTGGCGATGTCGACCCGCTGGATCGAGCCGCCCGTGTGGGTGGGCGGGGTAGGGCCGGGGATGTTCAGCCCGTTGGCTTCGAAGAACTGGAAGCTGGCGCCATTGTTGGTGACGTAAAGCGCGCCGTCCGGCCCGATCGCCGCGCCGTTGGGACCGCCGCCGGTCTCGGCCACGGTCTCCTTGCGGCCATCCGGCCAGATACGGGTCAGGCGCTGGCCCTGGATCTCGGTGAGGATCACCGAACCATCGGCCATGGCCACGGGGCCTTCGGGGAATTGAAGGCCGTCAGCCACCAGTTCGATGTCCATGAGCGTCTCTCCCTGTGCCTCTAGCGGGCGTCGCGGAAGACTATAAACGGCCGTTTGAACCTGGCGAGCGTTCCGTTCGGATAACCGTGTCGTCCCAGCCACAGCCGCCGCCGCGCGTGCGCGAACGGCGTTCGCGGGCCTTGTCGCGAGTCGGCGATCGTGGGATCAGCCTGCCTCCACTCGAGCTCCAGGAGCTGATCCGCCGCATGACTCTCGCCGCCGCACAGACCAACGCACCGCCGAAGGCGGGTTGGCGCGCGCCGTCGAAAGCGTGCCGAACCGCCGATCGCCCCCTGCGCACTTCCCGCTAGTCGCGGCCGCTCCGGCCGCCGCCGGAGCTCTTCAATGACTGTCCAGTCTCTCGCGAGCGTGACCTCGGTCGCTTCGCCCCTGCTTTGCCTGATCGCGCCGCCCTATGCCGAGGTGCTGGCCGCGCTGTGGCCCGCGCCGCACGCCCCGTTCGTCACCGCCCCGGCCGCGCGCCGGCACCTGATCTGCCTGATGCTGGCCGCTGAGCCTCATGGCGGGCCGCCGATCGACGTCCTGCGCCTGATGGACCTCCCGCTGCGCAAGGCTTTGCGCCTTGCCCTGGAGGACGCCGCCCCCGAAGGCCTGCGCCGGGCCCTGGAGCACCTGGGCGAGATCGCCTGGGCGCCCGAGGACTACCGCGTCCTGGCCCAGATGCTGGCCGATCCCGCGCCGGCCAAGACCCTGCGCCACGCCCAGGCCATCACCCCGGATCTCGTTCGCGCCTTGGCGGCCTTGCCGCCGGACCTGCGCGAGGCCGGCGGCGTGGCCCTGCGCGTCACCCCCGCCCAGGCCGCCTTGCTGGCCGAGGCCCACGCGGTGCTGGCCAAGCGCCTGCCGCCCGAGCTCCTGGCCCAGCGCGTGGCGGCCTGGGGCCACGCGCCGACGCCCAAGGCGCTGTTCACCCTGGTGGCCGAGGACTTCCGCCGCGAGCTGCCGCCGCCGCCCCATCCGGGCACTGAGCGCCTGCGGCCGCTGGAGACGGTCGCGGCCATCCGTGACGCCGCCCGCCGCTACCGCAACTGCCTGGCCAACTATGTCGACTACGCCGTCGACCAGCGCAGCGCGATCTACGAGTGGTTGCCCGCGCCGGGGGCGGTGGTCGAGTTGATCCCCGACACCTTCTTCGGCTGGCGGCTTGACCAGGCGCGGCTGCAGAACAACCAGGCGGTCGACGAGGCCACCCGCGAGGCGATTGTCGCCGAGCTGCGCGACATGGGCGTCCACGTCGGGCGCAGCGCCTGGCAGATCCGCCGGGCCCTGGAAAGCGCCGCCTCGCCGAAGTTCGAGCTGGAGACTGTCGACGCGGCGATCGCCGACTACTTCACCGATGATTGAGACGAGGCCTTGCGCGCGACAGGGTTCGCGGTGAGCGTAGGGCAAAGTGCGAATAGGGGATCTGAGATGCGGGTATCTGTGATGGCGGTCGCGGCGGTAGCGCTGATGATGGCGGGCTGCGGGACCAGACTCCCTCTGCTGTCGTCACTCCCTCTGCTGGGGTCGAAACCCGCGTCGATGCCGACCCGGGCGAGCTGCCCGGCGATGAAGAGCGAGGCCTGGCGTCCGGTCGTCGACGGCGCCATTCACAAGACGTTCGACCGCGAGCTTCGGAAGCGGTTCGGCGACACCGGAACCCATGTGCGGCTCGGCTGGAGCAAGACCGACAACGGCAACACCGTGATCACCGCCCACCGCATCGGTCCGGCCAAGTTCGCGATGCCCGAGCCCGGCAAGGGCGGCGAGGTCGAGATCGTGTTCAAGGCCTGCACGGGCAAGCACCTGAAGACGCGCAAGGTGGCCGGCCTGGAGTCGCGTCCGAAGCCCTGGCCCAAGGACGATCCCGCGACCTAGCGGCGCTCCAGCACCCGGAACACGAACGGGAAGTCGTCGCCTTCGCCCGCGGGATGCTCCTCGCGGCGGACCTCGGTCCAGGCGTTTTCGTCGAAGTCGGGGAAGCGCACGTCGCCCTCGACCTCGGCGGCGACCTCGGTGAGGTAGAGGCGCTTGGCTTTCGGCAGAGCCAGTTCGAACAGCGCGTGGCCGCCGATCACGCAGACCTCCTCGACCCCGTCGTCGGCCGCTTGTTCCTTGGCGATCTCGACCGCCTCCATCCAGGTCTCGCAGGCCACCGCGCCGCCGGGCTCGAAGCTCTGGTCGCGGGACAGGACGACATTGGTGCGGCCGGGCAGCGGCTTGCGGGGCAGGCTGTCCCAGGTCTTGCGGCCCATGATGATGGGCTTGCCCAAGGTGTTGGCCTTGAACAGGGCCATGTCCGACTTCAGCCGCCAGGGCAGGTCGCCGTCGCGACCGATCACCCCATTGGCGGCGCGGGCGACGACGAGGGCAAGATGGATCAAACCGAAACCTCGGCCTTGATGTGCGGGTGGGCCTGGTAGCCCTCCAGGGTGAAGTCCTCGTATTCGAAGCCGAACAGGTCGCGCTTGTCGGCGATCCTCAGGGTCGGGAAGTCGAAGGGCTCGCGGGCCAACTGCTCGCGGGCCTGGTCGAGGTGGTTCAGATAGAGGTGGGCGTCGCCGAAGGTGTGGACGAACTCGCCCGGCTCCAGGCCGACGACCTTGGCGACCATCAGGGTCAGCAGGGCGTAGCTGGCGATGTTGAACGGCACGCCCAGGAAAACGTCGGCGCTGCGCTGGTAGAGCTGGCAGCTCAATTTTCCGTCGGCGACGAAGAACTGGAACAGGCAGTGGCAGGGCGGCAGGGCCATGTCGTCGACATCGGCCGGGTTCCAGGCCGAGACGATGTGGCGGCGGCTGTTGGGATTGGTCTTCAGGTTCTCGACGAGATTGGCGATCTGGTCGATCACGCGGCCATCGGGCGCGGCCCACGAGCGCCATTGCTTGCCGTAGACCGGGCCGAGGTCGCCGTTCTCGTCGGCCCACTCGTCCCAGATGCGCACGCCGTTGTCCTTGAGATAGGCGATGTTGGTGTCGCCCTTCAGGAACCACAGCAGCTCGATGAAGATCGAGCGCAGGTGCAGCTTCTTGGTCGTCAGGACCGGGAAGCCCTTGGCGAGATCAAAGCGGATCTGCCGGCCGAACACGCCGAGCGTGCCCGTGCCCGTGCGGTCGCCGCGTTGCACGCCGTTCTCGAGGATGTCGGCGAGCAGGGCCAGGTACTGCCGCTCGGGGTGGTCGGCGGCGGCTTTCGGAGCATCGAGGACGGCGGTTTGCATGCCCGCACAGTGTGCGAGAATCGCACGTTTGCACAGTGCGGCGCCCGTAGACGTCCACAGGCCGCGCTTCGTTTTCCCTCGCCAAAATGACTCGTCATCCCGGAAGCCTCGCAGAGGCTCTCCGGGATGACGAAGGAATAACGCGTGGGCGTTACCGCGCCGGCTCCAGCGCCGTGTTCAGCACCCAGCCGACATTGTCGTTCTCGTCGGCGACTTCCCACCAGGCTTCCTGCTTGTTCCCCGTCGGGTAGACGGTGGCCCCGGCGGGCAGGGCGCGGATCAGCTTGCCGCTGGCGACGGGGCTGGCGCGCAGGTTGGTGATGCGCGTGGCCACGAAGGTCTTCTGCGGCGCGGCGGCCGCCGCGGACGGGCTGTCCGTCAGCAGACCAAGGTCGGTGACCATCTTCGAATAGGCGTTGATGAAGGCCAGGGTGACGACGCGACCGATGTCGGTGTCCTCGTAGCCGCCGCCGATAGCGCCGCCCCAGCCCATGGAGCCGCCGCCGAAGCCCCAGCCGATGTCGTTCTTGGCCGCGTAGCCTTCCGTGACCTGCAGGGTCTCGGTGGTGCGGACGTTGGTGAGGGACAGGACCGTGTTGGCCTCGACCTTCTTGGTCTTGATGCCGCCGATCAGGGCGCCGGCGCGGCCGCCCATCAGGGCGCCGACGGCTCCGGCCACGGCCGTGCCGCTGGCGTCGCTGTTGCCGCCTTGCACTTCGGCGACCAGCACGTAGTCGGCGGCCTTGATCTGGCCCTGGCCGACATTGGCGCCACGCTGCAGGCCCAGATTTCCGCCAATCGCGCGTTCCTTCTCGGCGGCGCCGAGGCCCGCGCCGCGGTCGACGAGGTTGAAGCAGCCCGAGCGCTGGACGATGGCGCGCAGCACCTTCTGCGGAGAGGCCAGATTATACTGGGTCCAACCGCGCGGGTCGTCGCCGTCGACGATCGACAGGGTGCCCAGCTTACGCGGGCAGTGGGGCACCTCGGCCGAGGCCTGGGTCTGCAACTGTTGGCCCTTGGTGGGCTTGGCCTGGGCGAAGCTGACGGCAGGCGTGACGGCGTAGAGCGCGAGGCCGACGGCCAGCACGCTTTTTTGAAGCGTTTTCATGTGTATTCTTCCCGAACCTAATGGAGCGGGCGCTACCTATTGGCGAAACGCAGTCTCGCCAAGTTAAAGTGATGTTAGATTTCGGTCGCGCCAAGATTACAGCGCGTTAACCTGCGAACCCGCCCTCGTCGAGGAACTCCTGTTCGGCGTCGGTGGATTTGCGACCAAGGCCGTCATTCCTATGGGGGAAGCGACCAAAGCGGGCGATGATGTCGCGGTGGATCAGAGCGTACTTCATCGATTCTTCGTCGCCGGTGTCGGCCTGGAGGGTCGCGAAGAGCTGGACGCTAAACTCCTGGTCGACCAGCGACTCCGAATGTTCGAACGGCAAGTAGAAGAACGGCCGTAGGTCCGGAGCGATGATCGGGTCGTGGTCGTGGCCGGCGGCGATGGCTTCGCGGGCGAACATCCGGGCCAGCGGATCGGTGGCGAAGGCGTGCGGCGTGTTGCGGTACATATTGCGCGGGAACTGATCGAGCAGGATCAGCAGGGCCAGCGCGCCCTCCGGCGTCTGGGCCCAGTCGTCGTACCTGCGCATCGAGGCGCGGTAGTGGGTCTGTTCAAATTTCAGCGCGATGGCCGCGTCGAAAGCATGATCCTTGGCGAACCACTTTCTCGGCCCGGCCTTGCGCCAGAAGCTGACGACGTCGTTGGGGTGCGCGGTCATCAAGCCTCCTACCGTTCGTTCAAGCGCGGTTCATCCGGCGAGTCAGAGACTGCTATCAAGGGACAAGCCTGGGCCGCGCTTCAAGGCCCTTCGGAGTAAGAAATGAAACGTCTGATCACGACTGCCATGCTTCTTTCGCTGCTGGGCGGCGCCGCCGCCGAAGCCGGAGCGGCTGGGGCGGTGGTCGCGCAGCAGCAGGCGCAGCGCGAGCAGCGCGACGGGCCCCGAGGGGACCGTGGTGGCGAACGCGGCGATCGCGGTGACCGAGGCGATCGCGGAGATCGTGGCGGCGACCGAGGTGGCGACCGCGGGAACCGTGGAGGCGGCGAACGTCCGCAGTCTCAACCTCAAGCCCAACCCCAGCCGGTGCAGCAGCCAGCGCAAAGCAGCGGCGGCCGGGACCGAGGCGACCGAGGTGACCGTGGCGATCGCGGCGGCCGTCCCGATGGGAACGGCGGCAGCGGCTGGAACCGTGGCGACCGTCCGCAAACCCAACCGCAGCCTCAACCGACGCCCCAGGCCGGGCAGCAACCGCAGAACAACGGCGGCCGTGACTGGAATCGGGGCGGCAACGACAACCGCGACCGCAGCGGCTGGAACCGCGACAGCGACAACCGTGGCGGCGACCGCAACGGCAGTCGCGGCCCGGACCGGAATGATCGCAACGACCGCAACGACAACCGAGGCCGTGACTGGGATCGCGACAACAATCGTGGCGGCGACAACCGGGGCGGTTGGGACCGGAACGACCGTCGTCCCGGTCAGGGCCAATACCGTGACCGCGACAGGGGCCGTCCTCAGTACGACCGCAACCACTACCGCCCGAGCTTCCGGGCCACGCATCGCTACCGCGCGTCCCCCTACCGCTATCCCAGCGGCTGGTACGTCCGCAGCTGGAGCTTTGGCGACTACCTGCCGGGCGGCTGGTACTCCAGCCCCTACTATCTGGACTGGTGGCAGTACGACCTGCCGCAGCCGCCGATCGGCTGCGAATGGGTCCGGGTCGGCGACAACGCCATCCTGGTCGACGTCTGGAGCGGCCGGGTCCTGAGCGTCTACTACGATCTCTTCTGGTAATCGCCGGGCGGGCGGGTCTCTCACGGGACCCGCCCGTTCTCGTTCGAGGATGACGCCCGTGGCCTTCGTCGAATTTCTGTCTTCCCACTGTCGGTTCCGGCGCGACTCGGGCGTCCTTGACCTGAAGGCGGCTGTTCCGCTGACAGGAGAGACTCCCGATGAAAGCTTCGCCCATGGTGTGGACCGGCCGGGTCCTGACCGGCCTTTTCGCCCTCTTCATGCTGGGCGCGTCCATCGCGCCGAAGCTGCTGGGCATGCCGGTCGCCGCGGAGACTATGATCGCGCTGGGCTGGAAGCCTGACTACGTTCTGATGATCGGCCTCATGGAGCTGACGTTCCTGGCGCTGTACCTCTTTCCCCGCACGGCCTTCCTGGGCGCGGTGCTGATGACGGGACTCCTGGGCGGGGCGATGGCCACCCAGGTGCGGATCGAGAACCCGCTGTTCAGCCACGAGCTGTTCTCGCTCTATCTGGGCCTGTTCATGTGGGGCGGCCTGTGGCTGCGCGATCCGGTGCTGCGCGCCGTCTTCCCCTACCGCAAGGGCTAGCGGCGCCTATATCCGGGCGAACAGGGAGCGGAGATGCATGAAGCCGGCAGGGATTGATCACGTGGTGCTGCGGGTCCGCGACCGCGCCGTGGCCGAGGCCTTCTACATGGACGTCATCGGCTGCTCGCTCGAGCGCCGTCAGGACAGGATCGGCATGACCCAGCTGCGGGCCGGCTCGTCCCTGATCGACCTGGTCGAGATCGATGGCCTCCTGGGCCGCCAGGGCGGCGCCGCGCCGGGCGTCGAGGGGCGAAACCTCGATCACTTCTGCCTGGCCATCGCCGATTTCGACGTCGCGACGGTCAAGGCCGAGCTGGTCGCCAAGGGCGTCGCGCTGGGCGAGGAAGGCGAACGACATGGCGCCTCGGGCCTCTCGACCTCGATCTATCTGAAGGATCCGGACGGCAACGGGCTGGAGCTGCGCGGCTAGGTCAAAAGTCGCATTTGCCGCCCCTGGTCGGCTCTCGGCATGGCGTACGACCGCGCGAGCGCCTAAAACGTGGCCGCGAGGGTCTTCGCATTTCAGCGTTCTGTCGGCTTCGCCTTGACGAAACGGCAAAAAAACGCTCAAACGCCCGGCCTTTGTCGCTCCGCCGTTGCGCGGGGTGGCCAGATTGACCAGTCCTTGGAGAAAAAACATGCGCGTCTATTATGATCGCGACGCCGACCTCGCCCGCATCTTGGACAAGAAGATCGCGATCGTAGGCTATGGTTCGCAGGGTCACGCGCACGCTCTTAACCTTCGGGACTCGGGCATCAAGAACGTAGCCGTGGCGCTGCGCGCCGGTTCGCCGACCGCCAAGAAGGCCGAAGGCGAAGGCCTGAAGGTCATGACCGTCGCCGAGGCCGCCGCCTGGGCCGACCTGATCATGATCCTGGCGCCCGACGAGCATCAGGCCGCGATCTACAAGAACGAGATCGCCCCCAACATCCGTGACGGCGCCGCCCTGCTGTTCGCCCACGGCCTGAACGTCCACTTCGGCCTGATCGAGCCGAAGGACACCATCGACGTCCTGATGGTCGCGCCGAAGGGCCCGGGTCACACCGTGCGCGGCGAGTACCAGAAGGGCGGCGGCGTGCCCTGCCTGATCGCGATCCATCACAACGCCACGGGCAACGCCCACGACCTCGGCCTGGCCTATGCCTCGGCCATCGGCGGCGGTCGCTCGGGCATCATCGAGACCAACTTCCGCGAAGAGTGCGAGACCGACCTGTTCGGCGAACAGGCCGTCCTGTGCGGCGGCACCGTCGAGCTGGTTCGCGCCGGCTTCGAAGTGCTGGTGGAAGCCGGCTACGCGCCGGAAATGGCCTATTTCGAGTGCCTGCACGAGCTGAAGCTGATCGTCGACCTCATGTACGAAGGCGGCATCGCCAACATGAACTACTCGATCTCGAACACGGCCGAGTACGGTGAGTACGTCACCGGTCCGCGCATCATCACGCCGGAAACCAAGGCCGAGATGAAGCGCGTGCTGGAAGATATCCAGTCGGGCAAGTTCGTGCGTGACTTCATGCTGGAGAACCAAGTGGGCCAGCCCAGCTTCAAGGCGACCCGTCGCCGCGCGGCCGAGCACCAGATCGAGGAAGTCGGCGGTCGCCTGCGCGACATGATGCCGTGGATCGCCAAGAACAAGCTTGTCGACCAAGCGAAGAACTAATTCGGTTTAGTACCCCGCGTAGTAATCCCACGGAGCCCCCGGTCCCCAAAGGCCGGGGGCTTTTGCGTGCGCGGCCGATCGCTTTGGCGCTGGGGTGATAAGTGATCCTCTTTGTGGCTTGCGCGGCGCGGCGGCGCGCGGAAAAGTCTGGCCCCTGTCCCGCTTGGGGATGACGAGGGAGACTCCCCATGAAACGCCTGCTCGCCTCCATGATCGCCGGCGCCGCCTTGGTGGCCACCGCCGCGCCCGCCTTCGCCGCCGAGGTCGCCTACAAGCTGGATACGGCGCACACCGAGACGACCTTCACGATCGACCGCTTCGGCTTCACCTCGATCCTGGGCATCTTCGCCAAGTCGGAAGGCACGATCTTCCTGGACGAGGCCGCGCCCGACAAATCGCGCGTCGAGGCCACCGTGACGGTTGACAGCGTCTTTTCTGGGGACGCGACCCGCGACCAGCACATCAAAGGCGAGCGCTGGCTCAACGCGGTCAAGAACCCGACCATGACCTTCAAGTCGACCAAGGTCGAAAAGACCGGCGACATGACCGCCAAGGTCACGGGCGACATGACGATCATGGGCGTGACCCAGCCGGTCACTCTGGACGTCAAGCTCAACAAGATGGGCTCGGCCCCGAACAACCAGAAGAAACAGGCCGGCTTCACCATCACCGGCCAAGTCAGCCGCAAGGCCTTCGGCAGCGCCAGCGCGGCCGGCATCATCGGCGACGCGGTGAACATCCGCATCGAGACCCTGGCGGTGGCGCAATAGCCGCCTAGCCCAGCACGAACACCGGCCCCCAGGCCACCTGGTAGCGGTGCTCGCCTGAAGACAGGTGGGGGCGCAGCTGCCAGGCGCCGGGGCGCAGGACGGTGGGCGGACGGCCCTCCAGATACGTCGAGACCAGCGCCTCGCCGCCGGGCTCGGACACCGAGAACTGGCGGATCGACGGCGCGGCGTTTGACAGGGCGCGGGCGATTTCGTCGACCCCGGCCACGCGCAGCGGCGCTGGGCCGGCCAGGCGCGCGGCGACCTCGGCATAGGCCCCGACCGCGATGACGCGCGGGCCCTGGCGCAGGACGCCGTAACCGACATGGGTGAAGCCCGGGGCCAGCAGGTTGGCGCGGTGGCCGGGGCTGGTGCGCCACTGATCCATGATCTGCTCGGGTCGCACCGCGCCCGAGGCGTTGCGGCGCATGGCGATGTTCTCGCCCGGCGCGCCGACCAGGTCGCGGGCCAGCAGGCCGACGCGGCCGGCGGGGGAGTAGCCTTCGCGCGTGATGTGCTCGAAGACACCGGTGACGGCCATGTCGGCGGCGTGGGCGCGGGCGGCCAGGGTCAGGCCCCGGTCGAAGGCCAGCTCGGGCGGCCCCTGGCGACGCCGGAAGACGTTGTTGAGGTCCAGAAGCGTCTCCTCGAAGTCCGGATCGAAGTCGCCCTCGGGCGGATCGGCGAGCAGGCCGCGCAGCCGGCGCTCATAGCCGATCCACGGCTGGGGAGGCGCGGCCAGGACGGGCGGCGCGGCCAAGGCGAGGCCGCCGGCCAGGAGGGTTCTTCGCGCGATCGGCGTCATTCCGTCTCCATCAAGTCATTGACAGCGAGCCTTCCGGACCAGACCTAAGACGCCATGCGTCCTGTCCGTTCCCTATGGCTCACCGGCCCCGAGGCCTGGCTCCCCGACATCGAAATCCAGGGGGCTCGCCAGAGAGCCCTGTGCCTGGAGGCCGGCTTCGAGGTGCTGACCCCCGCTCGCATGCCGCATGGCGAAGGCGGCGACGAGCTGGAAGCGCGGCAGTTCTACGCCGCCCGCATGGCGCAATTGCGCCAGGCCGACGCGGCTGTCGTCAACCTGACCCCGTTTCGCGGCCCTTCGGCCGACACGGCGTCGGTGTTCGAGGCCGGCGTGCTGGCGGGCCTCGGCAAGCCGACCTTCGCCTATCTGAACGTCACCAGCGAGATGCAGGCCGAGTACGTGGCGCGGGTCGACACCATCCTGGGCGCGACCCTGGACGAGAACCGCATCTGGCGCGACGGCGACGGTTGCGTGATCGAGGACCACGGCCTGCCCGAGACGGTGATGCTGTGGGCCGAGATGCGGCGGCTGTTCGTGATCGTCACCCACGATCCGCTGCGCGACCTGACGGGCCTGGAGCTGTGCCTGGAGGCCCTGGCGCTCTATGCCGAATAGGCCGCGACGGCATCGGCCGGTTCCGGCTGCAGGACGCGGGCGATCGCCAGGCTGAGCGCCTGGACGTCGATCGGTTTGGAGACATGGTCGTCCATGCCCGCCGCCGCGTATTCGGCCACCTGGTGCTGGAAGGCGTTGGCGGTCAGGGCGATGATCGGCGTGGGAATAAGCCCGCTCTTGGCCTCGGCGGTGCGGATCTCGCGCGTGGCCTCGATGCCGTCCATGTCGGGCATGTGGATGTCCATCAGGATCACGTCGAAATCGGTGCGCCGCCAGGTCTCGACCGCCTCGACCCCTGTCGAGACCAGGGTCAGGTCGGCGCCCAGGGCGTCCATGATCGCGCGCAGCACGGTCTGGTTGGTCGGATTGTCCTCGGCAGCCAGCACCCGCAGGTTCCGGTCCATGACCACAGGGGTGGCCGAGGCCGGATCATCGCCGGTGGCGCGAGCCTCGACGACAGGCAGGGCCAAGGTGACATGGAATGCCGAGCCGACACCGGGCGTGCTGTCGGCCCAGGCCTCGCCGCCCATCTGGCGGGCCAGTTCGCGACAGATCGCCAGCCCGAGGCCCGTGCCGCCGAACTTGCGAGTCGTGGAAGCGTCGACCTGCGAGAAGCGCTGGAACAGCCGCGCCATGCTTTCGGGCTCGATGCCGATTCCGCTGTCCAGAACGCTGACCCTCAGGCCTTCGCGGCCGTCGGGGCCCAGGCCTTCGGCGTGGATGTCGACCCCGCCGTCCAGGGTGAACTTCAGCGCGTTAGCGACGTAGTTGCTGACGATCTGGCGCAGGCGAGCCGGGTCGCCGCGACGCAAGCCGCCCGCGAACGGCGAGATGTGCAGGTTCAGATGGACGCCCTTGCGCGCGGCCACGGCCGAGAAGCTGGCGACGACGCCTTCGAGTACGGTGTCGACGTTGAACTCGACCTCGTCGATCTCCAGCATGCCCGCCTCGATCTTCGAGAAGTCGAGCACGTCGTTGATCACGTGCAGCAGGTCCTGGCCCGACATCAGGATGACATCCAGCTTGGCGCGTTGTTCGGGACCAAGGTCGCTGTCCGCCATCAGTTGGGCCATGGTCAGCACGCCGTTGAGCGGCGTGCGCAGCTCGTGGCTCATATGGGCCAGGAACTCGCCCTTGGCGTGGTTGGCGGCGTCGGCGCGGGCGCGTTCCTCCTCCAGGCGCACGCTTTCGCTCTCGGCCAGGCGCAGGCGCAGGGCGTTGTCCTTGAAGACCTGAACCGCGCGGGCCATGTCGCCGATTTCGTCGGCGCGATCGAGGTCGGTCAGCGGCGTGTCCAGCTCGCCGACGGCGAGGGCGCCCATGGCGTCCGAAAGATTGTCCAGCGGCCGGGCGATGCGACGCATCAGGGCCGCCAGGAGGGCCACGATCAGGACGGTCGCGACGATGGCCACGCCGGCCACCCCCGCCGCCGCCGACCAAGCCGCCGCCTCGACCGAGGCCGTGTCGTAGACGATGACCATCTGGCCGAGAGGCCGGGCCTGGTCGTTCTCCTCGTGTAGAAGCGGCACGACGGAGACCAGATAGCGATCCTGCCGCAGATGCCGGTCGGTTGGCTTGCCGCCAGCTTCGCTCAGCGCCTTCATGGCGACCGTCCGAAGGGCGTTGTCGCCCGACTCCAGCAGGGTCTTGCGCTGCGGATCCAGGATCAGCACCAGCCGGGCGTCCTGGTCGTCCAGGATCGGCGCGAGCGCGGCCTTGACCGCGGTGTCGTCCAGCATCCAGACGCCGGCGGTGACGTTCTCACGCGAGAGACTGGCCGATAGCTCGACCTTGCGCTGGAACATCTCCGAGGCGCCCGAGGCCCGCGACCAGGCGGTGACCCCGGCCATGACCAGAAAGCTCAGCACGACCAGGATCAGGCTGGGGGCCAACACCTGGAACAGGATCGAGCGCCCCCGCGCCCGCTGGATCAGGGTCGCGCTCATGGACGCCACCAGTAGCGCTCGGGAATCGCGCGGGTCTCGGCCGAGAGGAAGGGGTTGTCCATCTCGATGATGCGGCGATGGCGCAGGTCGGCCTGGGCCAGGGAGCGGCGAATGTTCGGGTCGCTGTTGAACAGCCGGTCGTAGGAGCCGTCGGCGAAGGCGCGCTCCAGCCCGCGATAGAGATCACCGCGCAGGACGGTGTTGTTCTTGGCCACGTAGAAGAAGCTCGTGAAGCGATAGTGCAGGGCCAGCCGCTTCTCGACCGCCAGCCCGGGAAGTTCGGCGCCGCGCTTCTCAAGCTCGCCGTGAGCTTCCAGCACGCCGCGGGGATAGGCGTCGCCGCGACCGGCCAGGGTCATGGCGAAGAGGCGTTCGTAGACGCCTGTCCAGACGGTGACCCCGGCGTTGCGCAGGATCGCCACGTCGGGCCAGCCCTTGCCTTGCAGCGTCGAGATCCGGCTGAGATCCCTCCGATCGCGGATGGCGTCGAACTCGCCCTGGCGCGCGCCGTCGATCAGGAAGATGCGATAGCCCAGAAGGCCGCGATCGATCGGTATACGGACGGGCGCCAGGTGCGCGTCGGCATGGGCGCTGGTCCCCAGCATGGCCAGGTCCATGTGGTCACCGGCGCTGATCGCCTCGATGGCGCGCGGTTCGGTGACGCGGCCCAGGGGGGAGGGGCGCAGTTCGTAGCGCACGCCGCTCTTCTCGAGAGTCAGCTGCAAGACCTTGAATCCGAAGGTGCTTTCGGTCGCGAGTCCATTGCCTTGATTATAGTAGAGGACACGCGGAGGCGGCTGCGGCGCGCGCGCTTGCGCCGCCGGCGCGAACGCCAACAGGGCGACAGTCGCCGCCAAGGCGCGCCAAGCGGAACGCCGCCACATCCAGGTTTCCTCCCAAGCAACTGACCGTCCAAAGACAGAGTCGCGGCTTAATCCTGGATGAAAATGGGACCGGTCACCCTGCGTCGTGTTGGCGCATCGACGCTCAACGAACCGCGATATTCATCACCAGGGAAGGTCCGCCTCGCCGCGCAGAATCGCTTCGGCCTCGGCGGAGTGCTTTCCGCCTTCGCGCTCGTGCAGGACCAGCGCCGGCAGGAGCACCAGCGGCGCCTTGCCGGTCTTGATCGCCCGCACGATCACCCGCTTGGCGGGGGAGTCGGCGAAGGGGGCGATCGGACGGATCCGGAACGACCCGGCCTTGGGCGCCAAATGCGCCAGGATGTCGGCCAGGCGGTCGGCGCGGTGGATGATCGTGATCGTCCCGCCCTCGCGCACGGCCTTGAGGCAGAAGCTGGTCCAGGCGGTCAGGCCTCCATCGGCCATCCAGGCCCCGCTCTTGGCGGGCGCGGGCGCGCGGAGGGCGTTGGCGTCGTCGAAGAACGGCGGATTGGTCATCACCGCATCGAACACCGGCAGGTCGAGGGCGCGGAACCCGGCCTCGACGTCGCCCTCGGCCACGGCGACCCGGTCGGAGAGGCCATTCAGCGTCGCGTTCTCGGCGGCCAGGGCGGCGGCGGCGGGATCACGCTCCACGCCCTGGAAGGTCACGTCCGGTCGGCGAGTCGCCGCCGCCAGCAGGGCGCCGCCCACGCCGCAGCCCGGTTCCAGCACGCGTTGGCCGGGGAGGGCGTCGCACGCGGCCGCCAGCAGGGCGGCGTCCATGCCGGCCCTGTAGCCGTCGGGCCGCTGGCGCAGCCGCACGCGGCCGCCCAAAACCCGATCCTCCGTCACCCGCTGCTCTTCCAATGCTTTCTAGGCCTTGTGCTCGCCTTGACCGTGACCTATCCTGCCACCATTGTCCCTCGCAACGGTTCATCCGGGGGACGCCTCGCGAGGAGTTATGGTTTTGGACGCAGCCGCAGCGACCCTCCCCCGTAAGTCGGGCTCGGTGGATCGTCTCGTGCGCCTCGCCGAGGCCGACACGGCGGGGGTCAACAGTCTGATCACCGACCGCATGCAGAGCGATGTGCCGATCATCCCGGCGCTGGCCGAGCACCTGATCGCCGCGGGGGGCAAGCGCCTGCGTCCGCTGCTGACCGTGGCCGCCGCGCGGCTGGCCGGTTCGGACAATGACCACTGCCTGAAGCTGGCCGCCGCCGTCGAGTTCATCCACACCGCCACCCTGCTGCATGACGACGTTGTCGACGGCAGCCAGCTGCGCCGCGGCAAGGTCGCCGCGCATCTAATCTGGGGCGCGGCCCAGAGCGTGCTGGTCGGCGACTTCCTCTTCGCCCGCGCCTTCGAACTGATGGTCGAGACCAACTCGATGAAGGCGCTGGAGATCCTGGCCCGCGCCAGCCGCGTCATCGCCGAAGGCGAGGTGCTGCAGCTGATGCGCAGCCACGATCTGAACCTGTCGCAGGCGATCTATCTCGAAATCATTCAGGCCAAGACGGCCGAGCTGTTCGCGGCGGCGTCCGAAGCCGGCGCGGTCTCGGCCGGGGTCGACGCCGGCAAGGCTCAGGCCCTTCGCGACTACGGCCTGAACCTGGGCCTGGCCTTCCAACTGGCCGACGACGCCCTCGACTACGGCGGCGCCACCGAGACCCTGGGCAAGAACGCCGGCGACGACTTCCGGGAAGGCAAGGCGACCTTGCCGCTGCTGCTGGCCATCGCCCGCTCCGGCCCCCGCGAGGCCGAGTTCTGGGAGCGCGCCATCGGCCGCCGCGAACAGACCGAGGCCGACTTCCGTCGCGCCCGCGAGCTGATCATCGGCTCTGGCGCCCTGGACGCCACGCTCGACCTGGCCGCCGACTATGCCGACAAGGCCAAGGCGGCGCTCATGGTGTTCCCGGCCAATGACTGGCGCGAGGCGCTGGACGATCTGGCGGACTTCGCGGTCAGCCGTCGCGCCTGATGAGCGCCGAAAACCCCGCCGGCGATCCTAACCTTCGTCCCCACAAGGGCGGCGAGGCGGCTGGCAAGGTGATCGGGGGCGGCGTCGGAGTTCTGCTGGGCTTCGTCCTGATCGTGCTGATGCTGGGACCGGTGCTGTGGGCGCCGCTGTGGGCGGGCCTGCGCGCCGCTCGCCTGTTCGTCGGTCCCTGGCAGCCTTGGGCGGCGGGCGGCGCCGCGGCCCTCGTCGCCCTGTTCGTGCAGTTCCTGTTGCTGGTACAGTCGGCGCCGCTGCTGCGCTATCCGATCGTCGCCCTGCTGTCCCTGGCCTGGGTGGGCGGCCTGTGGCTGGAGTTCACCTCGCCGCCGCACGACTGGGTCACGACCGCGCCAACCCTCCACATGCCGGGAACCTGGGGCTGGGTGCTGATCGGCGTCGGGACCGTGCTCTATGCCGGAATCTATCTCCTGTCGCTCAGCCGCTTCGGCAAGGGACGCTGGGCTCGGCGCTGGCAGCTGATCAAATAGCCGGGTGAATTCGGCGTAACGGTCTTCACAGCGGGGCAGGGCGGGGCCACCTCTGGGTCCTGGACTTGATGTCCTGACTTGGGGCTGGGAAATGATCCGTTTCATCCTGAACGTGCTGTGGTTCATCTGCGGCGGCCTGCTGACCGGACTCGGCTGGCTGCTGGCCGGCGTGCTGCTGGCCATCACCATCGTGGGCCTGCCCTATGCCGGCGCGGCCTTCCGCATCGCCGGTTTCGCCTTCTGGCCGTTCGGCAAGGAGATCGTCCACCGCGAGATCCTAACCGGTCGTCCGGACATCGGCACCGGCGCGATGGGCACGGTGCTGAACGTGATCTGGTTCATCCTGGCCGGCTGGTGGCTGGCCCTGGGCCACGTGCTCGTCGCCGTCGCCGAGGCCGTGACCATCATCGGCATCCCGTTCGCGATCAAGGACCTGCAACTGGCCTACATCGCCCTGGCCCCTATCGGCCGCGAGGTGGTCAGGCGCTAACGGCGGAGGCTGTGCGTCCACGGCCCGCTCTCGTCGGCGACAAACCCCTGCGCCTCCCAGAAAGGCGCCGCGGCCGGCGAGGCGGCGGCGTTGACGGTCAGCAGGCCCACGCTGTCGAAACCCTCGTGGATCAGCGCTGACGCCACCGCCGTCGCCACCCCCCGGCGGCGCATCGTCGGGCGGACGTAGAAGCGACGCAGGCGGCGCGCCGGCTCGGGGGCAGCGGGCTCGACGCTCAGCGCGCCGATCCCCGCCAGCTCACCGACCAGGAACGCGGCGAGCAGGGCCTCGCCGTCGTCCTGGAAGCGTGCGCCGCCCTGCCAGCCCTCGACCAGCAAAGCCATGTTGCGCACGCGTTCGCCGGAGGCCTCGGCGACCAGGTCGTCGAAGCCTTCCGGCAGCTCGTCGAAGATCCGGACGAGCTGGAGCATTCAGGTTCAGCCCGGCGAGACCATCTTCTCGGGACGGACGTACTCGTCGAACTCTTCGTTCGTCAGGTAGCCGCCGCCGACGGCCTCTTCGCGCAGGGTCGTGCCGTTCTTGTGCGCGGTCTTGGCGATCTTGGCGCAGGCGTCGTAGCCCAGCTTGCCGTTCAGGGCCGTGACCAGCATCAGGCTGTTCTCGACGCCCTTCCTGATGTTGTCGATGCGCGGCTCGATGCCGACCACGCAATTGTCGGTGAAGCTGATCGCGGCGTCGGCCAGCAGACGGACCGACTGCAGGAAGTTGTAGGCCATCACCGGGTTGAACACGTTCAGCTCGAAATGGCCCTGGCTGCCGGCGAAGGTCAGGGCGGCGTGGTTGCCGAACACCTGGACGCAGACCTGGGTGAGGGCCTCGCACTGGGTCGGATTGACCTTGCCCGGCATGATCGACGAGCCCGGCTCGTTCTCCGGCAGGGCCAGTTCACCGAGGCCGGCGCGCGGACCCGAGCCCAGGAAGCGGATGTCGTTGGCGATCTTGAACAGGCTGGCGGCGACCGTGTTGATGGCGCCGTGGCTGAAGACCATGGCGTCATGGGCGGCCAGGGCCTCGAACTTGTTCGGGGCGGTGGTGAAGTCCAGGCCGGTGATCGCGGCGATGGCCTCGGCCACGCCCTCGGCGAAGCCGATGGGGGCGTTCAGGCCCGTGCCGACGGCGGTGCCGCCCTGGGCCAGCTGCATCAGCTTGGGCAGGGTGCTCTCGATGCGCTCGATGCCGTTGGCGACCTGCTGGGTGTAGCCGCCGAACTCCTGGCCCAGGGTCAGGGGCGTGGCGTCCTGGGTGTGGGTGCGGCCGATCTTGATGATGTCGGCCCAGGCCTTGGTCTTGGCTTCCAGTGCGGCGTGCAGGTGTTTCAAGGCCGGCAGCAGGTCGTGGACGATCTGTTCCGCGCAGGCCACGTGCATGGCCGTCGGATAGGTGTCGTTCGACGACTGGCTCATATTGACGTGGTCGTTCGGGTGGACAGGCTTCTTGCTGCCCATCTCGCCGCCCAGCATCTCGATCGCGCGGTTCGAGATCACCTCGTTGGCGTTCATGTTCGACTGGGTGCCCGAGCCGGTCTGCCAGACGACCAGGGGGAAGTGGTCGTTCAGCTTGCCTTCGATGACTTCGTTGGCGGCGGCGACGATCGTCTCGGCGATCTTGGCGTCCAGCTTGCCGAGCTTGAAGTTGGTCTCGGCGGCGGCGCGCTTGACGATACCCAGGGCGCGGACGACCGGCAGGGGCTGCTTCTCCCAGCCGATCTTGAAGTTGCCCAGGCTGCGCTGAGCTTGCGCGCCCCAATAGCGGTCGGCGGCGACTTCGATCGGGCCAAAGGTGTCGGTCTCGATGCGCGTGGCGGTCATGCGGAGATCTCCGGAAAAACGGTCGAGCGGGGTCTAGCCCCTGAGGCCCCGGTTCGCAACGCCGTGGCGCCGCACAACACCGTTCGCTATATCGAAGGTGACCCTCAGGAGGCTCCCATGCTCGTCGCCACGACCAATGATCTTGTCGGCTATCGCGTCGTCCAACACCTGGGTCTGGTGAGGGGCGTGACCGTCCGCTCGCGCAGCGTGATCGGCAATATCGGCGGCTCGATCCAGTCGCTGTTCGGCGGCAATATCACGATCTACACCACCCTGGCCGAGACGGCCCGGCAGGAGGCTTACGACCTGTTGGTCGCCCACGCCCGCGAGCTCGGGGCCAACGCGATCCTGGCGATGCGCTACGACGCCAACGAGATCATGGAGGGCATCACCGAGGTCCTGGCCTATGGCTCGGCGGTCCGCGTCGAGGCGCTGTAGGTGGCGGCCTTCATCGCCCTGCCGCGCTCGGTCAACACCGGCAAGCGCAAGGTGCTGAAGGAAGACCTGCTGGGTATCGCTCAGGATACCGGCTTCAAGGAGGCCAAGACCTATCTGGCCAGCGGCAATCTGGTCCTATGGGGCGACCATGTCGGCGGCGACGCTCTGGGATTGGAGCTCGAGGAGGCCCTGGTCGCCCGCATCGGGCTGCGCACCGATTTCATGATCCGCTCGCCGGAGCAGATGCGCGCGATCATCGAAGCCAACCCGTTCAAGGCCGAAGCCGAGGATCACCCCAGCCACGTGATGGTCAGTTTCCTGAAGGTCCCTCTGCCGGAAGGCGACGAGGCGGTTCTGCGAGCGGCGATCACCGGGCCGGAGCGCTTCGCGGTGGGGCCCCGCGAGCTCTACATCGATTTCCCGATCAGCATGGCCGACTCGTTGTTGGATCGGGACTGGAAGAAGTCCAAGCGCAATCCGGTCGGCACCACACGCAACTGGAACACCGTGAGGAAGCTGGCCGAGATGGTCGGGGCCTGAAGGCCGCCAAACGTTCGGGGGAGGAACGATGTCGAACCCATCCGCGAGCCGGCGCATGGTCGCGTTGGACCTGCTGCGCGGCCTGGCCGTGGCGGGCATGATCCTGGTCGTGAGCCCGGGGTCCTGGGAAATGACCTACGCGCCCTTGAAGCACGCCGAGTGGCACGGCTGGACGCCGGGCGACCTGGTCTTTCCGACCTTCCTCTACTGCGTGGGCATGGCGATAGGCCTGATGGTTCCGCGCCTGACGCTGACCGACAGGACCAGCGCCGCGCTGTGGCTGAAGGTGGCGCGTCGTACGGGCCTGCTGATCCTGCTGGGGCTCGTTTTGAACGCCTTGCCGGAACTCGACCTGGCCAATCTGCGGATCCCCGGCATCCTGCAGCGCATCGCGCTCTGCTACGCCCTGGCCACGGCGATCTGTGTGTTCGTCGCGCGAAGCGGAGAGGGCGGGCGCCTGCGCTTCAACCTGCCCGCCGCCGCCATCGCCGCCCTGGCGCTGCTGGCGCTCTATTGGGCGCTGATCGCCATTGTCCCGGTCCCGGGCTTCGGCGCTGGCCGCCTGGATTCGAACGGCTCCCTGCCGGCCTATATTGACCGGGTGGTGTTCACGATCCCGCACCTCTGGCGCTGGGGAACCACCGAGGGCGTCGGCGTGACCTACGATCCCGAGGGCCTGCTCTCGACCTTGCCGGCGACGGTCAATGTGCTGATCGGCGCGATCGTCGCGCACATGGCGACGCGGAGTGATCGCAAGGTCCTGCCGATCCTGGCGCTGGGTGTTGTCCTGATCATCGCCGGCCTGGCGCTGAACCCCGTCATGCCGATCAACAAGCGCATCTGGACGCCCAGCTTCGCCCTGCTCAGCAGCGGCATCTCGACGGTGGTTCTGGTCGGTCTGGACTTGCTGTCGCGCTCGAAGCGTGGGCCGAGCCTGGGTTTCCTGCTGATCGTCCTGGGCGGCAATGCGATCCTGGCTTTTATCCTGTCCCAACTGCTGGGCGTGTTCGGCGGCCTGCCCATCATGCCTGGCGCGAACCCGTCTCCCCAGGGCTTCGGCTATGCGCTGATGCTGAAGGTGGTCGCCGATCCTTATCTGGCTTCCCTTGCCTGCGCGGTTCTGGTTCTTGCCCTGATCACCGCGATCCTGATCCCGCTGCACAAGCGTGGGATCCACTTGAGGCTCTAACTTGTCCGACGATGACTGGACCCACCACGGCAAGGTCCGTGCCCGCGAGGCCGGGGGCGAACTCACCATCGTGGTCGACGGGCTGACCACCCAGGGCAAGTACTACAAGCCGCTGATCTACGAGTTCTTTCGCAAGTCCTGGCGCGGCTCGCGCCCGGCCTGGGGCGAATTCAGCGTCGAGATCGGCATGGAATATCTGGGCGAGCCGCCGTGGATGGACCTGGACAACCTGGCCAAGGCCTTGCTGGACGCCATCAAGGGCTACGCCTTCCACGACGACGCCCAGGTCGCCCGCCTGCTGGTCGAGCGGCGTCCGGGCGAGCGCGAGCGGATCATCATTCAGGTGCGCAAGCTGAACTCAGGCCTTATGCGGCGCACGCTCGAAGACTGAGGCGGCCACGGCCACGTACAGCACGACCAGGAAGGCGCCATAGCGGCCGACGCTGATCGGATCGGCTGTGGGCATGACCTCGGCGTAGCGCGAGACGACCAGGCATCCGCCCACCAGTCCGGGGGTCGAGTACAGCACCATGGGGAACAGTCGGCGGCGGCGTGGCGTGTGCGTCAGCCGCGCCACCGCCTGGAAGGCGAACGTCACGGCCGCGGCGGCCGCGAAGGCGTTCAACGCGTAGAACCAGAAGGCGCTTTCCAGAAGGACCCCACCGAAAGCGGCGTAGAACAGGGTGGCCGCCGACCAGGCCGCCAAACCCGTTCCCCCGAACGCTAGACCGTCCAGTTTTGACACGTCCGTCTCCTCGCTCGTCTCCCTGAACGTCCGGGCTGCAAGGCCGGCGCCGGGAGAGGCGAAGAAGGCGAGACGATCAGCTCCAGGGCAGCAGGTAGCCCCACGCGCCGAGCAGCACGCTCAGGAACACGAACAGCAGGGCGGTGAGGGTGAAGGCCACCTTGCGGCCGCCGCTCCAGCTGTCGACGCGACGGCCGCCGCGCCAGACCATCGGCAGGGCGCCGAGCGTCAGGACGCTCAGGGCGGCGGCGACCAGGGCGCAGGCCGAGCCGCTGAGCAGCCAGCCGCTGGGCCAGCCGAAGAAGACGTTCGTCTCGTCGGAAGCCTTGGCCGCGAACGCGCCCATGCAGGTCGCCGAGATCAGCCACAGGACCGACTGCATCGTCTGCATCTGGCTGGCGCGGGCCTGGACCGGGGTCTGGCGGGCCTCGCGCCGATTGCGGAACAGGGTGCCCAGGACCGTGGCCGCGCTGGCGAGACCGGCGGCGGCGGCCGTCCAGGTCAGCAGGCTGGCCGAGCGGAAGAAGCCGATCCGCTCGTAGGTGGAGAAGCCTCGGGCGGCGTAGAACCGCGACGGGCGATCGCCGTTGGCGTCGAACACCAGGGTCAGCGGGCTGTCGACGGCCTTGAACACGCCGGGGCGGTCGGTGCCGTTGAATAGGGTGCTGGCGCCGCCGTCGATCACGGTCAGGCGGCCGTCGGCGGTGGCGCGCACGGTGGCGCGGCCGACGAGGCGGTTGGTGAAGCTCTCGAGCCCGCCATAGGCGCGGCGGGTGGTCAGATAGTCGCCTTCAAAGGCCCGGGCCTGGTCGTAGGTCAGGGCGCTGGCAGGCGGCACGGCCGGGGCCGGCGAATAGAAGTGCTCGACGATGGTCGCCGGCAGGGTGGACGGCAGATTCGCGCCGCTGTCGGTGTTGACCGAGACGAAGATCCCGAGGCCCAGCTCCGGGATGATCACCAGGTTGGAGAAGAAGTAGAGCGTCGCGCCCTGGTGACCGAAGCCGCGGCGACCGCCCGGCATGGCCATGTCCTGGAAGCCGGCGTTCCAGCCCGCGGCCTCGGGGGCGGGGCGGTACAGCGGCGTGCGGAAGGCCTGCGCGGCCTTCGGGGAGAAGATGGTCTTGCCGTCGATGGTCCCGCCGTTCAGCAGCAGGGTCATGTAGCGGGCCATGTCGCCGGCCGTGCTGGAGGCCGAGGCGGCGGGCGCCACCTGGCCCATGAACTCGCGCGACTGGGTCTTCCAGCCCATCGGCGTCCAGGAGAAGGCGTCCGAAAGGTCGGCGGCCAGGGTCTCGGACATCGGCGCGGGCAGGCCGTCACGCCACGGACGCGCTTCGCGGAAGGTGGTGTGGCTCATGCCGGCCGGCAGGATGATTTCTTCGGTGACCAGCTGCTCGTAGGGTTTGCCGGTCACGTTGGCGAGCGCGGCGCCGGCCAGGGCGGCGCCATAGTTGGAATAGCTGGGCAGCAGGCCGGGCTCGCGCACGCGGCGCGGACGCTCCTGGCGCAGATAGTCCGCCAGCGAACGGACGCGGCTGGGGTCGCGTTCGAACAGCTGACCCAGGGCGCGGTCTTCGAAACCGGCGGTATGGGTCATCAGGTCGCGCACGCGGACCTGGGTCTTCTTGCCCTGGTCCTTCAGCTGCAGCGGTTCGGGCAGGTAGACGTTGACCGGGCCGTCGAGCCGCATGTGGCCCGACTCGATCTCGTTCATCAGGGCGATCCAGGTGAACGTCTTGGAGATCGAGGCGACGCGGAACAGGGTCTTGTCGGGATCGACCGGCTTGCGCTGGCCGAGGTTGGCGAAGCCGTAGCCCTTCTTGAGTACGACCTGGCCGTTCTGGACCACCGACAGGGTGACGCCGGCGATGTGGTCGCGAGTCATGGCGCGGCGAACGACGCCGTCCACGAAGGCCTCCAGCTGCGGGCCGGGCAGGGGCGCTGTTCCGAGCGCGACGGGCGCGGCGGCCGGGATGGTCGGCGCGGCCGGAACCGGAGCGGCCGTGGCGGCGCCCGCGGCAGCGACCGTGGCGGCGACCGCGGTCGCCGCGGGTTTGGGCGCCGCGACGGCGGGCTTCGGCCGGGCCGAGCGCGCGCGGCGCGGGTACAGGCTGGTGTAGGGACGCGGCGCCGAGTTGAGCGCGGGGTCGCGCGCGGCGGGCGGCGGCGAAGCGTCCTGCGCCCGCGCCTCCAATCCTGTCATGGACCAAAGTGCGATGATGGCCGCCACGAGGGCGGCTGCGGGCGAAACGCGCGACGTCAACGATGTCCCCTGGGTGAAGCGGAAGCCCCTAGGGTTTGTGTAGCGCGCTAATCGTCCGGGTCAAACCCGTTCGGTGGTCAAGGTGTGGGCGGTTTGGCGCGGTTGAACGCATAGAGCGGCAACATCGGGCGCAGCGCCGGGCCGATCCAGACCTGAGGTTCGGAGGCGGGCTCGGCGCCGGTCTCCTTTTCCCTGCGGGCGACGCAGGCCTGGACGCTGGCCCCCAGGGCCGCGAAGTCCTTGGCGTTGGGGGCCGAGGACAGGAAGCAATCGTCGAAATAGGGGTACTTGTCGCTCTCGCCGCAACCGAAAGAGGCGCGGTCGGAACGGGCGGCGGTCAGGATCAGGCGATCGCGCTTCTGCAACGGCGCGATGAAGACGCCCGAGAAACAGGCCGAGATCACCACCACGCTGGGCCGGCTCGGGCAGGCGTCGTCCAGCATCGCCGCCAGCAGATGCGGGCGCAGCATGGATTCGCCCAGAATCGCACCCTCGGGGCTGCCGTGGGTGCTGATGTAGAACAGGCAGCCGGCCTTGGCCGTCTGGGCCTTGATCCGCAGGGCGTCGTAGATCGTTCGGGCGTCCGACTGGCCAGGCGCATCGGCCGGATAGCGCGCGGGCCTCACCGAGAACTGCTGGATCGAGGTCTTGTCGAAGCCAAGATTCACGAGGGTTTGCGAGACGTCGCGGCGGGCGTTGTCGAAGGCCTCGGTCGGGCCGCCGGAGTGGGCGTGGAAGTCGCCGGCCACCACGACGGCGGACCAGTTCGAGAACGGGCCGGCGGCCTGCGCGGGCGAAGGCGGCGCGAGAAGCAGCACCAGAAGTCCGATGACCACTGCCGCTGCCCGCATGGCTCAACCCTTCCCTAGAAAATGGCTATTTCTTCTTGAAGCTGGCGAAAGGCGTTGGGACCGCCGTGCCCGTGGACTTGGCCAGCAGCCGGCCCTCGGCGTCGTAGAGCTCGCCTTCCATGAAACAGACGGTGCGGCCCCATTTGACCACGCGGCCGACGCCACGCAGCGACCCGGGCATGGCCGGACGGAGGAAACTGGTCTTCATCTCGAGGGTGGGGACGACGTGGGTCATGCCCGAGGTGATCATGCCGGCGACCGACATGCACTCGTCCAGCATGGCGCAGACATAACCGCCCTGGATCTGCCCCATCGGATTGCACAGCAGCTCCGCGCGCGCCGTGAAACCGACCTCGACCTCACGATCGGCCTGGCGCACGGCCTTAAGCTCGAAGCCCAGGGTCTGGGAGCCGGTGGGCGCGTTCTTGGACGCGCGGAAGCGCGCGAGGATCGCCTCGTCCGTCAGGATTTGCGGAGCGTCCGAGGCCACATCGCTCATTTCTTACGGGCGCTCATTTTTTCCGGAACTGGTCCAGCGAGACGATCTTGGGGCCTTCATCGCCGGCCGGAGCGGCGTCCTTGCTCTCGGATTCGGTTTCCGGTTCCGGCTCGTCATCGACCACTTCGGGCGGCGCGAACTGCAGGGCGAACTGCACCGACGGGTCGTAGAAGCGGGTCAGGGCCGCATAGGGCACCGACAGGCGCTTGGGCTGGCCGCCGAATTTCAAGGTCACCGAGAAGAAGGTCTCGCCCGGGGCGAGATCCCAATACTGGTGTTGCAGGACGATGGTCATTTCGTCCGGGTATTTGCCCAGCAGGTCCTGCGGGCCCGAGACGCCGGCCGCCTTGGTCTTGAAGGTGATGTAGAGGTGGTGCGGCTCGGGCAGGCCGCCGGGCGCGGCGGCCTTCTTGAGCGCCGCCTTGACCACGCCGCGCAGGGCGTCCTGGGCCAGGGCCTCGTACTGCATGAGGTCTTCGGGCGGTTCGGTCTGGGACATGCGGGGAGTGGTACTTCGAACTGGAAACGAGATTCCGACCGTACCGCGTCGAGGGCTCGCCGCAAAGACGGGCGACGCGGAATCGCGATGCGCGCAAACGATGTCGGAGGATTAGGGGGAGGGATTCTGCTCGCGAGCGCCCGCGCTCCCACTCGAAAAAGGGGAGGGATCCTCCGCGATGACGTGAAAGTGGAGGGATTCTGTTGGCAGGCTCCCGCATCCCTTCAAGAAAAGAAGGAGGGAACCTCGGCACTGGTCGTGGAAAGTGGAGGGATTCTGTTGGCAGGCTCCCTCCGGGCCCCGCCTAGGGATCTGAACCCCTAGGACTTAAGAGGCGAATTCACCTGCACCGCATTACGCGGCGACGGCGAACTCTTCAGCGAAGTTATCGTTCGCATTTAGAAAAATGACCCGAAACGGTGGATCAAGCCGAGAGAAAGCATACACCTTTACACGTCTGTCGATGCTGATCGGCCCCATGCAGTCCCATGATAACTTGGGAGAGATTGGTGGAGCCGCCGGGAATCGCACCCGGGTCCAGTCCGCTTATTACGTGCGCGTTTATCCCCATAGTTCGACCGAAGCCGGACATTTCCAATATAGGGGGTTCGCACCCCGGATGGAAGGGCGGGCGCTAAGCCGTCCCCAGACTTAGACGGCCATTGGACAATGTGCCGCTGACCACCGCGCCGTGATCCTCGAACAGCTTCAGCCTTTCGCCGACCAGGACATAGACGCCGGTGAAGACGTCGGCGAAGTCGTCGCGGGTCTCGATGAACCGGCCGTCGGCGCGCAGCTCCAGGCTGATGTGGCCGTCGGGCGAGGTCCAGGTCCCGGAGACGGATTGGTGGGGAACGATGGCGGACATCATCATGGGGCGATCCTCCAGGCGTTGGCGGCGGGGGCGGGTGACATAGAGGGGAGCGCGGCGGTCGCGGCGGTCAGCGCGGCCGTCCCGCCCAGCAAGGCGGCGACGAACCAACGCGGAGCCGTCACGCCGCGTCGGGGCGTGTAGCGTCTCATCGCTGAGCTCTGATTTTGGGAGTTGCCGCGTCGGGGAGCGGAACGAGGCCACTATGGGGCGCCGGCTCGTCCAGCGGGTAGATCGATGCTCCGGCATGATTGCACGATCCTCCGGAACCGAACAGCGTCACGTGACGGAGGATCGTGCAAGGCCTACAAATAGCCTCACGCTGACAATGGAAATCCAATGAGCACGCGCGAGGCGCTTAAGGCCCTGATTGAACGATTCACGCCGGACGAGGGGCCGCTCCAGACCTGCTGCCCCAGGGTCAACCTGTACCGGGCCAGCCAGACCAGCCAGCCAGTCCACGGCGTGCATGAGCCGTCTTTCTGCGTGCTGGCCCAGGGCCGCAAGCGCGTGTTCGTCGGCGACGTCATGCACGAGTACGACGAGCGCAACTACTTCCTGTCGTCGATCGACGTGCCGGCCGCCGGACAGGTGGTCGCGGCCTCGCCAGAGGAGCCGTATCTCAGCTTCCGCATCGTGCTCGACCCCAGCCTGATCAGTGAGATGATCATGGAGTGTGGCCTGGCCGCGCGGCTGGACGCGGCCGCGCCGCTGGTCGGCGGCATGTCGGCCGGGGCGATGACGCCGGCGCTGTTCGACGCCGTCTGCCGGATGGTGAGCTTGACCGACTGTCCCGAGGACGTTCCGATCCTGGCGCCCCTGATCGAGCGCGAGATCGTCTATCGCCTGCTGACCGGCGACCAGGGGCCGCGCCTGGCCCAGATCGCGCGTCGCGACGGTCGCCTGCGCCAGGTCAACCGCGCCATCGGCTGGATCAAGCGCAACTTCGACCAGCCGTTCAGCATCGACGCCGTCGCCGAGGAGGCGCGGATGAGCGCCTCGGCTCTGCACGAGCACTTCAAGGCGGTGACCTCGCTCTCGCCGCTGCAGTACCAGAAGCAGATCCGCCTGCAGGAGGCCCGTCGCCTGATCCTGGTCCAGCGTCTGGACGCGGCCACGGCCGGCCATACGGTCGGCTACGACAGTCCCTCGCAGTTCAGCCGCGAATACGCCCGCCTGTTCGGCGCGCCGCCCCTAAGGGACGTGGCGCGGCTGCGGGATGAGCCGCAGCAGATGGCGGGGGCCTGAAGCCGACTACTGCAAGGTCCCGGTCAGGGCATAGGGGATGTTGTCGCCTTGGACAGTGCCGTAGATCTGGCACACGTTGTGGGACCCGTCGGAATAGATCCAGCCGGGCCGGCCCATGTACGAGCACACCAGTTGGTCAAAGCCGGGATAGCCCGGACCGCGATCGAAGGTCTTGCCGGCGTTGATGGTGTTGCCCGGCATCGGGTTGAAGATGTTGCCGTGCTCGCCCGCGACCCAGTTGGGCGAGCCGGACACCACGGTCAGGAACTGGACGTTCTGCGTCGCCGGCATCCTGTTGCCGAAATAGGTCCCGTTGCAGACGGAGCCGTCCCACCAGCCGGTCCAGAGGCGGTCGTACTCGCCGGTCCCGCGGCAGATGGGAACCTGGGGCGGGCCGACGCTGGTCACCACGTTCGGCGGCGGCGCGGCGGCCGAAATCCAGGTGTAGACGGGACCCGTGGGCGTCGGCGGCGTCGGGGTCGGGGCGGCCGGCAGATCGGCCCAGTTGATGACGGCCTTGTTGTCGGACTGGCCCCAGACGGTGACGGTCTGGGCGGCCGCGTCGACCGTGATCTTGTAGACGTATCGCGCCCCGCCCATCGTCACATTGCGCAGGATCGCGCCGTTGGCGTCATAGGTGACGATGCCGAAGGCCATGCGGTTGTCGGTGTAGCTGTAGGCCCAGGTGGTGGCACCCTTGTACTGAATGACCCAGCAGTTGGGGGTCATGCCGCCATTCACCGAATTGGGCGTGCAAGCCGCCCACATGCCGGCGGGCTGAGCTGGCGCGGAGTCGCGCGGAAGTTGGACCGCCTGTGGCGTGTCCTGCGCCTGAGCCGACGGGGCCATGGCGAGAAGCGCGCAGAAGGCGCCTGCTCCCATGAGGGCCGTTTTGAAGACTGGAGTGATGGTGTGCTGGTGGGCCACGGCGCTTCTCCCTCGGGCGTGGCGGCTGAGGTAGCGGTGTTATGCGAGCGTGACTGTGCGCTGCGTCACAGTCCGTGATCCGTCGCGTCCAGTCGCGAATAGGCCCGCTGTTCGGCGCGTCGTTGCTCAAGGTGAGTGGCGCGGGCCCATCTCAAGTACAGACATTTCAAGACTCAAAGAAAACCTGCATGGTTGAGGTGGCGAGCGGTCAGAAGCTTGCAGCAACACGTAGGGGAGAGCTCAGAATGTCAAAAATTGTTGCCGAATTCATCGGGACGTTCGCCCTGGTTCTATTTGGGTGTGGCGCGGCCGTGCTGGGCGGAGACCATGTCGGGCAGTTGGGCACCGCCCTGGCCTTTGGCTTCGCGATCATCGCCTTGGCCTATGGGATCGGTCCGGTCTCGGGCTGTCACGTCAATCCGGCGGTCAGCCTCGCCGCGTTCGTGGCCGGCCGGATGACCGTCAAGGAGATGCTCTTCTACTGGGGCGCCCAGTTCGCCGGCGCGCTGGCCGGCGCGGCCGTGCTGGCCTGCATCGCGGGCGGAACGTCCCACGGGCTGGGCCAGAACGGTTGGGGCCCCGGTTATCTGGGCGCCTATTCGCTGCACGCGGCCTTGGTCTTCGAAGTGGTGATGACCGCCCTGTTCGTCATCGTCATCCTGGGCGCCACCGGCGCTGACGCCGCGCCGGGTTTCGCGGGACTGGGCATCGGCATCGCCCTGGCGGTGATCCACATCGTCGGCATCCAAGTGACGGGCGTCTCGGTCAATCCGGCCCGCAGCTTCGGCCCGGCGGTCCTGGTCGGGGGGCAGGCGCTGGCCCAGCTATGGCTGTTCTTCGTGGCCCCGGCGATCGGCGCGATCCTCGGCGCGCTGCTTTATCGCTTCAAGATCCTGAAGGTCGGCTGACGCCGTCTGGAGTCGCCTCGGGCGGGTCGATGGGCTCGTCCGAGGACAGGGGGGCCGCCGGCGGTTGCGGGCGGTTGCTCTCGCCGGCCATCAGGCGGCCACCCGACGCCAGAAGGTCGTCATAGGCGCGCCTCTGCCGTGAGAAGTCCGCGCCGCGTGGCAGCACGGCGTCGAAGCGCGGGTCTCGGCCGACCGCCGCGCCGAGCGCCGCCGACAGGATCGCGGCGATCGAGCCGACCTCGGCGTCATCACACGCGCGGCGCAGGTGGCGAGCCTGGCCAGGGACAAGCAGGGTGACGTCCCAGGATACGCCATCGACGCACAGCGCCGAGACCGCGCCGCCGCCGTAGTCGACGATCACCGCACGCGGCTGGCTCCAGGCCGGATCGGTCGGCAGGATCTTCAGCGGCATGATCTGAGGTTCGGCGAGTTCGGCGTCGATATCGACCCGGCGGCCGATCTCAGGGGTGCAGCATCCGAGGCCGGCGCGCGCCTGCACGAAGGCCCGCCCGTCGCGGCGCAGGGTGACACGAACCACGGCCTGGCGCACGCCACGCGCGGGCCTGGCCCAGACTTCCAGGATGAGTTCGCCGCGCTTGACGATCTGGCTCTGCAGCGGCTGCAGGCCCCAGAGGCGGTAGAGCAGGGGCTCGACGCCGTTGTCGATGGGGATGGGATGCTCGTCGCGGCCAAGGCGGCGATTGTAGAGCGGTTCCAGCTCGGAGGGCGGACGCGGGACCTCCGGCGACCACCAGATCGCCGGGTCCTGGTAGGGCGCGGGCAGCGGGGCCTGCTGGACGCTAGCGAGGGCCAGCCCCGCGATCAGTCCGGTCAGGCCGCTCATCACCCGGCTCTCCTACATCCCTTCGACGCCCCGCTCGATGGAAAGGACGCCCGTGCGGGAAAGTTCCACCAGGCCCAGGGGGCGCATCAGGTCCAGGAACTTGTCGATCTTGGACGGCGCGCCCGAGACTTCGAACACGAAGCTTTCCAGGGTGGTGTCGACCGGCTTGGCGCGGAAGATCTCGGCGATGCGCAGGGCTTCGACGCGGTCGGCGCCCGAACCGCGCACCTTGACCAGGGCCAGCTCACGCTCGACGCCGTTCGGATCGCGGGTCACGTCGTGGACGCGGCGGACATTGACCACCTTGTTCAGCTGGGCCTCGATCTGGTCCAGCACGTGGCGGGTGCCGCGGGTCACCACGGTGATGCGGCTGGTGTGGGCCTTGCGATCGGTCTCGGCGACCGTGAGGCTTTCGATGTTGTAGCCGCGCGCGGCGAACAGGCCGACGATGCGGTGTAGGACGCCGGGCTCGTTGTCGACGAGCAGGGCGAAGGTCGCGGTCTGCTCGACCTGGCCCGTGGGGCTAAGGTCGTAGGCCGAGGCGGGAGCGGGTTGGACGTTGGCGGTCATTTGTCAGCTCTGACTTCTGTTTCGTTTCTGGCTTGGGCTTACCGCCTCGACGACGTGACAATGAAGGGAGTTCGTCCCACTCACCGCGCATCATCGCCTCCTTCTTGGCTCTGGACCAACCCTTGATGCGACGCTCGGCCGCGATGGCGTCGGTGATGAATTGGAAGGCTTCGCACCAGACCAGTTCTACCGGCAACCGAGCCGAGGTGTATTCGCCGCCGTGCCCTTGGGCATGCTGAGAAACGCGTGTCTCCACCTCGGGACCGCGATGCGAGCCGACATAGTAGGAGCCGTCCCGGCATCTCAACATGTAAACCCATGCGCTTTGGAGATCGTACATCGCCCCTGCGTCCTTCGAGGCCCGCTGCGCGGGCGCCTCAGGATGAGGAAGTTTGAGTACGACAGAAGCGAAAAAACCGAGCCTTTACTGCTTACCTCATCCTGAGGCGCCCTCCGAAGGAGGGCCTCGAAGGACGCAGGATGGATCAGACCAACCCCGCGCCTTCAGCCCCAATCACATTACCGATGTCCTCGACCTCGCCCATGATCATCTCGTTGTGGGCCTTGCCCGAGGGGATCATCGGCAGGCAGTTCTCGTGCTTCTCGACGCGGCAGTCGAAGATCACCGGCTTGTCGCTGTTGATCATCTCCAGGATCTTGCCGTCCAGCTCGGCCGGGTCGTCGCAGCGGATGCCGTGGGCACCATAGGCCTGCGCCAGCATCACGAAGTCGGGCAGGCTGTCGGAATAGGAGTGGCTGTAGCGCTCGCCGTGCAGCAGCTGCTGCCACTGGCGGACCATGCCCATCCACTCGTTGTTCAGGATGAAGATCTTGACCGGCAGGTCGAACTGGATCGCGGTCGACAGCTCCTGGATGCACATCTGGATCGAGGCTTCGCCGGCGATGTCGACGACCAGGCTCTTCGGGTGCGCCAGCTGCACGCCCAGGGCGGCGGGCAGGCCGTAGCCCATGGTGCCCAGGCCGCCGGAGGTCATCCAGCGGTTCGGCTCCTCGAAGCGGAAGAACTGGGCGGCCCACATCTGGTGCTGGCCGACCTCGGTCGTGATGTAGACGTCCTTGTCCTTGGTCAGCTCGTACAGGCGCTCGATGGCGTACTGCGGCTTGATGACCGTGTCGGAGCCTCGGTACTTCAGGCACTGGCGGGCGCGCCACTGGTCGATCTGGGCCCACCAGTCGGTGAGGGCGGCCTTGTTGGGCTGGTGACCGCCGGCCTTCCAGGCGGCGATCAGGTCTTCGAGGACCGAGCCGGCGTCGCCGACGATCGGCAGGTCGACGCGGACGTTCTTGTTGATCGACGAGGCGTCGATATCGATGTGGATCTTCTTGCTGCCCGGCGAGAAGGCGTCCAGGCGGCCGGTGACCCGATCGTCGAACCGAGCGCCGACGCAGATCATCACGTCGCAGTCGTGCATGGCGTTGTTGGCTTCGAACGTGCCGTGCATGCCCAGCATGCCCAGCCACGCGGGATCGGCCGCCGGGAAGGCGCCCAGTCCCATCAGGGTCGAGGTGACCGGCGCGCCGGTCAGGGCCTGGAATTCGCGCAGGGCCTGGCTGGCCTTGGGGCCGGCGTTGATGATGCCGCCGCCGGTGTAGAAGATCGGCCGGCGGGCCTGGGCGATCATGCGGGCCGCCTCGGCGACCCGGTTGGCGTCGCCCTTGGTCTTCGGGGCGTAGGCGTGGGTCGAGGCGACCTCGGTCGGGCCGTAATATTCGCCTTTGGCGAACTGGACGTCCTTGGGGATGTCGATCAGCACCGGGCCCGGACGGCCCGTGGTGGCGATCTTGAAGGCCTCATGGATGATCTGCGGCAGGTCGCGGACGTCTTTGACCAGGTAGTTGTGCTTGGTGCACGAGCGGGTCATGCCGACGGTGTCGGCTTCCTGGAAGGCGTCGGTGCCGATCAGGTGGGTCGGGACCTGGCCGGTGATGACGACCATCGGAATGGAGTCCATCAGGGCGTCCATGATGCCGGTGATGGCGTTGGTCGCGCCCGGGCCCGAGGTGACCAGGACGACGCCCGGCTTGCCCGAGCTGCGCGCGTAGCCTTCGGCGGCGTGGGTCGCGCCTTGCTCGTGGCGAACCAGGATGTGCTGCAGGCGCGGCTCGTGGAACAGCGCGTCATAGATCGGCAGGACCGCGCCGCCCGGATAGCCGAACAGAACCTCGACGCCCTGGTCCACAAGGCCGCGAACCACGATCTCGGCGCCGGTCATGGCGCGGGAGGTATCGGCGGCGGGAGCCTGGCTCTCGATGGTCTGATGGGCGGTCATGGGACAGATCCGGGTGGGGAAGGGCGGGAAGCTGGACTGGAGGTAGGCGGAAAAGAAAAAAGGTCCCGAAGGACCTTTGCGCGCGCGACCGAGCTACGACGTGACTTCTAGGTCACCCCGCGAACGGCCGCTCCATAAGTACGATCATGGTTTTGCGCACGAGTCTTGCTCCAAAGCTACGGAATGGGTCATGACATGCGCCTGATGGAGCGTCAAGGCGCTCTTTACCGCAAGGTTGTGCCTTTGCAGAGCGGTGTGACCTTACCGAAGTTTCGCGCGTCCGAGGCAGGTTTGACCCGTCACGGCCGCGCTCTCGCAATCGAGACGCGTTTCACCGTTCGGGCGGCGCGAATTTCTGATCGGCGAAGAGTTTCGCGGCGGGTCGAAAAACCGGGGGCGAGCGCGCGCTTTGGCCTCAGGTCTCTGGCGTCCCGCTGTCCAAGGTTTGGGCCAGCAGTTGGAGCGCGGCCGCGGCGAAGGCCTGCATGTTGGCGGCCCGCTCGGCGCTGCCGGTCTCGAGCGTCGCGCTGACCGACGCCTCCTCGCCGACCACGGCCATGCAGCAGTGGCCGGGGGCGTCGCCGTAGCGGTTGCCGTCGGGTCCAGCCGCGCCGGTCTCCGACAGGGCCCAGGTCGCCTTGAGGTTCTTGCGCGCCACGCGGGCCAGCATGACGGCGTAGGGCTCGCTGGCGGAGCGCAGGCCGTCCATGGCCTTCTGCGGGATGTCCATCAGTGTCAGACGCGCCCGGGCCGTATAGACCACGGCCCCGCCGACATAGAACTTGGACGCGCCCGGCACCGCCAGCAGGGCCGCCGAGATCAGGCCGCCAGCCGAGGACTCGGCGATGGCCACGGTCTCGCCCCGGGCGATCAGGCGTTCGGCGACGCGTTCGGCGAGAGCGTTGAGGTCGGACATCGGTTTTCTTTCGTACGGGGCGGCCTTTCCATAGGGCCAAGTCAGCGGCCTGCAAACACGCCTGCGAAGTGGCTCTCGCCAAGATTGAGCGAACGTGCTCACCATGGCCAAGCTCAACCAGGAGATCTCTGTGCTCGTCCAAGACGCCACGCCGCCCGCCGCGACCGCGCCCGCCGTTCCCCAGCCGCCGACGCTGCAGCGCCTGGCGCCGGTGGCCCAGAAGGCGAGGCCGCTGACCCTGGCCAAAGGCGGAAAGACCGAGAACGCGGTGGTGCGCTACCAGATCTTCCTGCGCACCATCGCCAAGCCGAGCGCGGTCCCGACGCCGCCGGAGGGCGTGACGGTGTCGGCGATCCCCTGCGCCTGGACGGTCGAGTCCTACCTTCAGCGCGACCTCTGCTTCTATTCGATCACGGGCCTGCTCGGCTGCGAGGAGGGCGCCACCAAGCCGCTGATGGCGGTGGACAACGGCCAGGCCGACCTACCGGCCGGGACGGCCTGCGAGGTTTTCGCCAAGCCGGTGACGGCCGCCGAGGATCGGGTGATCGCGACCCTGGATCGCCTCAAGGACCAGATGTTCGACGAAGACTACCAGCTGGCCGTCAAGCCGCGATTGGTCCGTGGCGGGACGATCGTCACGGAACGCTGACGCGCCGCCAGTCCGGGGTCTGGTTGCGGAACCAGGTCAGCTGGCGCTTGGCGTAGCGGCGCGTTTCCTGGCGCGCGGCGTCCAGGGCCTGGTCCAGGGTGGTTTCGCCGCGCAGGTGGGCGGCGAACTCGCGATAGCCGACGGCCTTGAGGGCGGGCAGGGACGGATCCAGGCCTCGGGTCTCCATGGCCCGCACTTCGTCCAGGGCGCCTTGCTCGACCATGACTGACAGCCGCGCGTCGCAGCGGGCATAGAGGTCGGCGCGCGGCGGGTCGAGCACGACACCCTCCCAACTGCCGGGAACCAGGGCCGGCTTGGTGTCGGTCTGCCACGCGGTCAGCGACTTGCCGGTGGCCAGGGCCACGGCGTGGGCCCGGACCAGGCGCTGGCGGTCGCCGACCTCGATGCGAGCCTCGGCCTGGGGGTCGAGAGGCTTGAGGATTTCACGGAATTCCTCCTCGCCCCTGGCGGCGTAGAGCAGGCCGGAGATCTCGCGCTGGGTTTCGGGCACGGGCGGCACGTCGGCCAGGCCGTGGGTGAGGGCGCGAAAATAGAGGCCGGTGCCGCCGACCACGATGGCCGGATTGCCCCGGGCCTCGATCTCGGCCAGGGCCTTGGTCGCCGCTTCCAGCCAGCGCCCGACGGACCAGCCGACACCGGCGTCGACCACTTCGAACAGGTGATGCGGCGCGCGCGCGGCCTCCTCGGGCGAGGGGCCGGCGGTCAGTACGCGCAGGCCCGCATAGATCTGCATGGAGTCGGCGTTGACGATCTCGCCGCCGGTCTGCTCGGCCAATTGCAGCGCATAGGCCGACTTGCCGCTTGCGGTCGGGCCCGCGATCAGCCAGATGCGGGGCGCGATGTCCGAACTCTCCACCATACCGACCGTCCTCACCGTCGTGGGGGCAAACCCCGACGCATACGCACAAGCCGTGTCGCGCGTCGAAGCCAGGCTGTCCAGCCGCCGCGAGGACTTGGGGCCGCTGGCCGCCGACTTCTTTGTCGAGGGCGGCGACCTGGACGGCCTCAAGGGCGACCTGGGTGACCTGGCCGTCGACTTCGCTGTCCAGCCCGTCAAGAACCGCAAGAAGCGCCTTCTTATCGCCGACATGGACTCGACGATCATCAACGTCGAGTGCCTGGACGAGCTGGCCGACTTCGCCGGCGTCAAGGAACAGGTCTCGGAGATCACCGAGCGCGCCATGCGCGGCGAACTGGCCTTCGAAGGCGCCCTGCGCGAGCGGGTCGGCATGCTGAAGGGCCTCGGCGTCGAGGCGCTGCAGAACTGCTACGACCAGCGGGTCCAACTGAACCCCGGCGCGCGGACCCTGGTCGTGACCATGGCCGAGCACGGCGCGCGCTGCGCCCTGGTCTCGGGCGGCTTCACCTTCTTCACCAGCCGGGTGGCGGAGGCGGCGGGCTTCCACCTGAACCGCGCCAACACGCTGATCGAGCTGGATGGCGCCCTGACCGGCCATGTCGGCGATCCGATCCTCGGCAAGGAGGCCAAGCTGGCCGCCCTCAACGAGGAGACGGCCGCCCTGGGCCTGACGCCGGCCGACGCCCTGGCCGTGGGCGACGGCGCCAACGACCTGGCGATGATCGAGGCCGCGGGTCTCGGCGTGGCCTACCGGGCCAAGCCGATCGTGGCCGCGCAGGCCCACGCCAAGGTCGACCACACCGACCTGACCACCTTGCTCTACTTCCAGGGCTACAAGGCCGAGGAGTTTTGCCAGTGAGCTTTCCCCGTCGTGTCGAAGGCGTCGTGTTCGACATGGACGGCCTGCTGCTGGACACCGAGATCGTCTATCGCGCCGCGATGATCGAGGCGGGCGAGGTCTTCGACGTCCATTTCACCGGCGAGACCTATGCCGCCATGGTCGGCAAGACGACTCCGGAATGCGGCGTCATGCTGCGCGAGATCTACGGCGAGGACTTCCCGGTTCAGGCCTATTTCGAGCGGGTCTGGGCCGATGTCGAGGTCCTGCTTGAGGCCGAGACCAAGCTGAAGGCTGGGGTGATCGAGATCCTCGACTATCTCGACGACCTGGGCCTGCCGCGTGGCATCGCCACGTCCAACGGCATCGTCGCCGTCGAGAAGTATCTGGGGCGCTTTGATCTGCTGCGCCGCTTCAACGCGGTGGTGGCCAACCACGACGTCACCAAGCACAAGCCCAATCCGGATCCCTATCTGGAAGCCGCTCGCCGCCTCGGCGTCGACCCGGCCCACTGTCTGGCGCTGGAAGACTCTCACCCCGGCGTCCGCGCCGCCCACGCGGCCGGCATGATGACCGTCATGGTGCCGGATATCCTCGATCCCAACGAGGAGATGCACGAGAAGTGCGTCCACATCGCCGACAGCCTGCACCACGTGCTGGACCTGCTGAAGGCGTCGGTGGAAGAGCCCGCCTAGAAGCTCGAGATGATCGGCGGCAGCGTCACGGTCTGGGCCGCCTCTTCAACGCGGCGCCGCTGTTCCTCACGCTTGGCGGCGCGGGCGTCCGCGGCCTCGGTGAGAATTTCGTGCCAGCGCTGCGGCTTGCCATAGGCGCCGGGCCGGAGGGGCGAGGGACGTTTCGAAACCATCGGCAGTCTCCACAACCGCCGCCAGACTAGCACGGATCAGGCGCTCTTGCGCGCCTCGTCCTCGTGCTCGGCCGGCAGGTCGATCGACCACTCGCCCAGGAACTCGACCAGCTTGTCCAGGCCCATCGGCCGAGCGATGTGATAGCCTTGGGCCAGGTCGCAGCCCAGCAGTTGCAGGGCCGCCAGGGCTTCGCGGGTCTCGACGCCCTCGGCGGTGACCTTCATGCCCAGGCTATGGGCCAGGTCGACCGTGGACTTCACCAGCAGCGCGTCCTTGCCGCCCGATTGCAGGGTCATGACGAAGGCCTTGTCGATCTTCAGCTCATCGGCGCGGATCTGCTTCAGATAGGCCAGGGACGACAGGCCCGAGCCGTAGTCGTCGATCGAGACGGGGATGCCGGCCTCGGCCAGACGTTGCAGCACGCCCAGGGCGACGTCGGGATTGCCGATCACGGCGGTTTCGGTGATCTCGAAGCAAAGGCGCGCCCCGGCGGCCGAGACCTGGGCGATGGCGTGCTCGGCGAAGACCCGGTCGTCGATCAGGCGGCCGGAGATGTTGATCGACATCAGCACGTCGTGGCCGGCGGCGCGCAGGCGGGCCTGGTCCTCGATGGCCTGGGTCAGCACGTAGTCCGTCAGGGCGCGGATGTGGCCGGTTTCTTCCGCCATGCCGACGAAGAGGTCAGGGCGCAGCGAGCCGCGTGTAGGGTGGTTCCAGCGGGCCAGGGCCTCGACGCCGGTGATCTTGCCGGTGCGCAGGTCCAGCTTGGGCTGGTGGTTCAGGAACAGGTCGCCGTCGCGCACCGCCGCCAGCATCTCGCTCATCAGGGAGAGATTGGCGGCCGGGTCGCCATAGGCGACGGCGTCGAAGGCCATCAGCTTCTTGTGAGCGGCGCGGGCCTGGTCCAGGGCGATCAGGGCCCGTTCGATCAGGCGGCCGGCGTCGAGCTCGTCCGCCATCGTCGCGGCCAGCCCATGGGTGATGTGCACGTCCACCGGTTCGCCGCCGATGTGGATCGGCTCTTCCAGCAAGGGCAAGGCGCCGTCGACGCGTTCGAGGACGGTCTCAAGATCGTTGGCCGCGGTGATCACACAGAGGATCGAGGTGGTCAGGCGGCCGACCAGGACGCCCGGCGCGATTTCCGTGATCCGTTGACCCAGCTTGGCGACCAGTTCGGTGGCCAGCTCGTAGCCGATGGCCGCGCGCACGGCGGGGAAGCGGTCGAAGCCGATGGCGCTGATCACGACCTGTTCGCCCGGGCCGAGGTCGGCCAGGCGCATCTCGATCGCGCGCTCCAGGGCGCGGCGGTTGGGCAGGCCGGTCTCGCCGTCGTGCAGCGCCTGACGGATCATGTCCGCCTCGCGCTCGCGGATCTCGCTGGCCATCAGGTTGAAGCTCTCGGCCAGGCGGCCGATCTCATCGCGGGTGGTGACCTCGACGGTCACGCTCTCGCCGCTCTGCAGCCGGCGGGCGGCGACGGCCAGGGCGATGATCGGCTTGGCCAGGCCGCGTGACAGGGCCCAGCTGGCGGCGGCGACCAGGGCGGCGCTGAGCAGGCCGGCCACGATCACCGCGGCCATCAAGGCGCGGTAGGGCGCCATGGCCTGGGCCATCGGATAGCGCAGCACCAGCGCCGCGCCGCTGGTCTTGTCCAGGGTCTTGATCGGCTTGACCAGGACCAGGCTGTCGGCGCCGCCATGCAGCATGGTCGGCGCGCGCACCTTGTCGTGCATGGCCTTGGCTACAAAGGCGGCGAGGGCGGTGTTGGCGGGGCCTTGGTCAGCCGAGATCCAGGTCGCGCCGCGCTGGTCGAACACCTGTGCGTCCAGACCGATCGCCGAAAGCTTTTCCAGGGCCTGCATCTCGCGCTCGTCCAGCTTGGCGGCGAAGACGATCCAGCCGGTGAGGGTGGGCGACAGGATAGGGGCCGAGATCAGTTGGTAGGGCTGGCCGTCGATGGCGAACACGCCCTGGGCGCCGTCCTCGGCGTCCAGCGCGCTCCACAGCTTTTCCACGTCCGTGCGAGCGGGATCCAGCCCCACGACATCGCCGTCGACGCCGACGGTGAAGGCCAGGTCCAGGCCCAGGCGCTGGCGGAGGTTGGCGACCGCCGACTCGACGGTCGGGCGGTCATGGGTGGCGACGGCGGCGCGGAAACCGAAGTCGCGGGATAGAAGTTCAGCGCCGTCATGCAGGCGCTGGGTGCGCAGGGCCCAGACTCGATCGAACACCGTGCCTGAGACGGCCAGTTCCTCGCGAACGGCGCGCTGGGCGTTGCTGGCGATCGCTACATAGACCGTCACCGCGACAAGGCTCAGCGCCAGGGCGAAGAGCCCGGCGTAGAGAACTGTCAGCTTGGTCTGGAGGCGCTGGAACATGGCGTCAGTGGTGATCCGCCTGGGCGCGCAGTTCGACCGACACCGCCTCGCGGACCGGTCCCGCGCCCACGCTGGTGGTCGACAGAGTCTTTTCGTTCTTCGGCGCGCGAAGATAGGGGTGCCAGACCTTGGCGACGACGGCCCCGGCCGGAACGTCCTGGATCGTGACCACGCCGGCGCTGTCGGTCTTGCCGGCATAGGCCGTGTCGACCACGCGGATGAACCCGACCATCTGGTCGTGGATGTTGCAGCCGATCGCCACCGCTCCGACCGCGCTCATCTTGGCGGTGCGGTTTTCCTCGCGGCCATAGAGCTTGATCTCGAACTTGTTGCCTGGCGAGAACGAATAGACGTGGTGGCGGACCTTATCGAGGTTCGGGAACGAGACCTCGGCGCCGACCGGGACCACCAGCATGAAGGGCGAGAACTGGATGTTCTGCTGGGCCACGCGATAGGGCCAGGGGAATTTGATCGGGCCCTTGGTCGGCTGGCCGTTCGGATAGACCATCACCACCGCGTCGGGCACGGGCTTGCCATCGGCCCCGCGCACCGTGGCCGTGAAATCACCGGCCAGCGCGTGTCCGCCCCAGAACGCAACCATCAGAAGTAGCGCAGCGTATCTCATCAGACTTTCGTAGCGCGGGCCGAGTGAAATGCGCGTTAACGTAGCGATCCACACGCCGCCGAGTGGAGGACACCTGTTTCGGGTTTCTCGTTCTACTTGGAAACCGAACGTAAAACCTTTGGAGACCAGGTTCTGGCCCATCCGATGCGGGATGTAAGGGGCTCGCGATCGGCTCTCCTGGAGGGGGCTATGAAGCGACTTTCGTATGCAGCGTGCGCCGCGACCTTGCTCGGCGCGTCAGCGTCGGCGGCTCACGCCGGTGAGATCGAGACCGGCGGCAAGCTCCTGCTCACCCATGGGGTCAGCGCGCTGGAAGGCGGAGCGGGCGGCGGTCTGGCGACCTGGGCGGTGATCGCTGGCGGCGAGACCAGCCATGGGATCGGCGGCGAGGTCCACGGGACCTATGTCGACGTCAGGGATTACAAGCTGCGCGCATTTGGTGGGGCCGTCGGCTTCCACGACCGTTTCGAGCTTTCGGCCACGCGCCAGGAATTCGACACCGGTCCGACCGGCGCCAAGCTGGGCCTGGGCAAGGGTTTCACCTTCAAGCAGACGGTGCTGGGCGCCAAGGTCCGGGTCCTGGGCGACGCGGTCTACGACCAGGACACCTGGGTCCCGCAGGTCAGTATCGGAGCCCAGTACAAGGACAACAACCAGGACGCCATCGTCCGCGCCGTGGGGGCCAGGAAGGACAGCGGCGTCGACCTCTACGCGGCGGCGACCAAGCTGCTGCTGGACAAGTCGCTGGTGCTGAACGGCACGGTGCGCCTGACCAAGGCCAACCAGACAGGCCTCCTGGGCTTCGGTTCGGCCAAGGACGGTGGCTACAAACCGCAGTTCGAAGGCTCGGCCGGATACTTGCTGAGCAAGCGTTTCGTGGTCGGCGCGGAGTACCGCACCAAGCCCAGCAACCTGGCCTTCGCCAAGGAGGACGACTGGATGGACCTGTTCGCGGCCTACGCCGTGAACAAGCACCTGTCGGTGACCGCGGCCTATGTCGATCTCGGCGACATCGCCACCTTCAAGAACCAGCGCGGGGTCTATCTGTCGCTGCAGGCCGGCTTCTAGGAGGAGCGATCATGATCACCGCCAAGACCTTCCTCCTCGCCGGCGCCATGGCTCTGGGCCTTGTCGGCTCGGGCTTCGCGCAGGACGCCGCCACGCCGCCCGGCGAGAAGCCCGTCGACGCCTACAAGCAGTCGAACGCCAACGCCGGCGCCACGCCGATGACGGACAAGGCGGTCTTCGAGGCGTTCCACGGCAAGGACGGCATCGACCGCATCGTCGAGACCCTGGTCGAGCGCAACTTCGCCGACCCCCGGATCAAGGACTTCTTCGCCGCCGCCGACAAGGTGCGCCTGAAGCGGACCCTGAAGGAGCAGTTCTGCTACATCCTGGGCGGCGGCTGCGACTACACCGGCAAGGACATGAAGAGCTCGCACAAGGACCAGGGCACGACCAACAAGGACTTCAACGCCCTGGTCGAGAACCTGCGGTTCGCCATGGACAAGGAGGGCGTGCCCTTCGCCGCCCAGAACAAGCTGCTGGCCAAGCTGGCCCCGCAACAGCGGGACATCGTCGAGCGCTAGGGCGTCTCTTGTAAAAGCAGCCGGTCGCGCGGATATGAGGGCCCCCACTACGAGGCCTGACTGACGTGACCGGCGCAAACCCCGCTACCCTCGACGACGCCCGCTCGGCGCTGGACCGCATCGCCGATCCGGTGAGCGGGCAGGGGCTGGTCGCCGCCGGCCTGGTGCAGGGCTTGGTCGTCCGCAACGGCCGGGCCGGCTTCATGCTGGAAGTTCCCGCCAGCCAGGCCGCGACCTACGCCCCGATCCGCGAGACCGCCGAGAAGGCCCTGGCCGCCTTGCCGGGGATCGAGGTCGCCCAGGTGGTGTTGACCACCCAGGCCGCCGAGGGCGCGACCCGGGTGCGCAAGGGCGCCAAGATCTCCGAGGACCCGCAGGCCCGCATGGTCCCGCCGCCGGAAGCCGAGAAGCCCGCCCATGTGAAGCACGTGATCGCCGTGGCCTCGGGCAAGGGCGGGGTGGGCAAGTCCACCGTCTCGACCAACCTCGCCGTCGCCTTCGCCCGCATGGGCCTGCGCGTCGGCCTGCTGGACGCCGACATCTACGGGCCTTCCGCGCCCAAGATGATGGGCGTCGACGGCGATCCGCTGTTCGAGGACAACAAGCTCCAGCCGCTGGAAGCCCATGGCGTCAAGCTGATGTCGATCGGCTTCATCGTCGACGAGGGCAAGGCGATGATCTGGCGCGGGCCGATGGCCTCGTCGGCGGTCCGCCAGATGATCCACGACGTGGCCTGGGGCTCGGAAGCCGCGCCGCTGGACGTGTTGGTCGTCGACCTGCCGCCGGGCACCGGCGACATCCAGCTGACCCTGGTCCAGAAGCTGCGCATCGACGGCGCGGTGCTGGTCACCACGCCCCAGGAGATCGCGCTGATCGACGCCCGCCGCGCGGCGGCGATGTTCGAGAAGACCGCCACCCCGATCCTGGGTCTCGTCGAGAACATGGCCTACTTCGCCGATCCCTCGACCGGCGCCCCGATCCCGATCTTCGGCGAGGGCGGCGGCGTGGCCGAGGCCGAGCGCCTGGGCGTGCCGCTGCTGGGCCGCGTGCCGATCGAGATCGCTGTGCGCCTCGGCGGCGACGAGGGCGTTCCGGTGGTGATCGGCGAGCCCAAGGGCGAGGCGGCCGAGGTCTTCGTGAGCGCGGCCCGCACCCTTTGGGACGCCATCAGCCACTAATCTCTCGTCATCCCGGCAGCAGCGGAGCGGAGAGCCGGGATGACGAGCGTTTTGGGGCACGAGAAAGCCCGCCAGGATCGCTCCGGCGGGCTTCACGTCAGCCGCCGGCCATCTTGCGGAAAAACTTCTGGCCCTGTTCGCCGCCGTTGAAATAGGCCTTCTGGTCCGTCTCGGCGGTGATCTTGTCCCAGCTGTCGCGGACCTCCTCGGCCGAGAGGCCGCCTTCGCCCAGATAGACGCCCTCGGTCTCGTAGATGCGCGACAGGGCGAAGGCCCCGGCGCCGGCGGTCAGGATCGCTCCGGTGGGGGCCTCGTCCGAGGCCAGATAGACGACGCCCGGCGTGACGTATTCGGGCGCCAGCTTGGCCAGCACTTCCGGCGGCATCAGGTTCTCGGTCATGCGGGTGGCCGCGACCGGGCTGATGGCGTTGATCTTCACGTCGTTCTTGGCGCCCTCCAGCTTGAGGGTGTTCATCAGGCCCAGCACCGCCATCTTGGCCGCGCCGTAGTTGGACTGGCCGAAGTTGCCGTACATGCCCGACGACGAGGTGGTCACGACGATGCGGCCGTAGTTCTGGGCCTTCATGATGTCCCAGACCGCCTTGATCGGCTTGAAGGTGCCCCAGACGTGGACCTGCATGACGGCCTCGAAGTCCTCGAGCGCCATCTTGGTCAGGGTGCGGTCGCGCAGGATGCCGGCGTTGGCGATCAGGATGTCGATGCGGCCCCAGGTGTCCATCGCGGTCTGGACCATGTTGGCCACGCCGGCGTCGTCGGTGACCGAGGCGCCGTGGGCGATGGCCTCGCCGCCAAACGCCTTGATCTCGTCGACCACCTTCTGGGCCGCCTCTGACGAGCCGCCCGAGCCGTCGACGCTGCCGCCCAGGTCGTTGACCACGACCTTGGCGCCGCGACGGGCCAGCTCCAGGGCGTGCTGACGCCCGAGCCCGCCGCCCGCGCCCGTGACGATCGCCACCTTGCCGTCGAAGCGGATGTCCGTCATGCCCAAGTCTCCCTCAAACGCGTGTTTGGTTTTGCCGTGTTGTGCGGCGCGAGGGGGAGGGCGTCAAGGGTGACGGTCACCCATGCGCGTTCGACTTCACGCGGTTGGCCGCTGAAGCAAAGAAAGGGAAGCGGAGCGCCCGGGCGACGCCCGGAGGTTTGGAGAGTGATTACCGTTTCGACGAAGCCAGGCGCTCCGCGCGGCCGTTATCCGGTGAGCCCTCGACGCGCGGGGTCTTAACCCGCTTTCGAAAGAGGCCCCCGACGGGCGGGCCGGGGCGACGACCCCGGTCCCGGCGTGCTCGGGCGATTTCAGCCCGGGCCTGTTGCTCTCATCAGCCCGACATCCCACGTCGTTTTTGTGTTCCAGGGTCGACTACCTCAGGAGGGATGCGGTTGCGGGCATGACCCCGCGCCGACGAGCGCTACCCGCTCGACCACCCCTGACAGCCGTCACGATCGCCGGCCGGACGTCCCTTCCAAGCCGTCAGGTGCAGTTAGTATTGTGGGCGTTTTGAACGCGGATGATTCAGCGGCGCGTAAAAGTAGGAAGTGGTTGGTTTTGCTTGGTTCAGCTTCGCGAACGCCGAGGATAGGCGGCCGCCAATCCCCATAACCGCCGTCATTCCCGCCCTTGTGGCGGGAACCCTCTGCCCGCCGCAGGTGCGGGTGCTTAGCCAACAGGGTGAGACCTTTGACAGACCAGGTTCTGCGGCTCTTTCTTAGAAAGAGGGAGAGGGCCACCGCGTAGCGGTTGGAGGATGAGCCTAGGAGAGGCAGGTGAACGTTCTCGAACTTCCAGTGCCGACGAATGAGTACGTCTATCGTCATGCCATCCTCGGTCGAGAAGCCCTTAGCGAAAACCGACTTGGAGCTGCCGAGTTGTTCTTTCGGGCAGCTCTTGGGCACGCGAGGCAACGGCTAAACGCCAATCGACATGACCCCTTGGCGCTGCGTGATGTGGCGATCTGTTGGGATCAGCTAGGCTATCTCCTTCAGCGGATAGGCGAGATTGAAGAGGCTAGCGACGCATACTTCGAAGCAGAAGGACGGTATTCGGAAACAGTTGAGTTAGCTGGGCGCTACGGTGAATGCGGACGAGAATTGGCAAGATACCTTTGGAGGTGCGCAGCCCTACCGTTGCAGGAACTGAACTACGTCACTGCACGGACCTTGCTGGAGAACAGCATGGAAATTCTTTGGGTTCGATCACTAGCTGAACCGACCTGTTGGGCGCGGCTGCACGAATTTGCAGAAGCGATGATCCGGTTGGGGATCGCGATAAAGGGGCAGTGTGAGCTGGAGCTGCGCGATGATCAGCGAGGTTCCAAATGAAAACGCCGCGCGAGAGCCGCGCGGCGTTCCACAGTGATTTGAGCTGAAGCGGCCTCTTACGCCTTCTTCTTGCCCGTCCCGCCGGCCACCGGCGGCGTCGGCTTGTCGCGCTTGATGCCGGCTTTCTGGCCCGGCTTCATGAACTTCACCAGCACGCGCTGGCCGACCAGGAAGGGGGCGTTGTCGGCGCTGACCACGACCTCGACGACGCGTTCGTCGCTGCGTTGGCTGGGGTCGTCCGAGGCCAGCTTGCGGGCGCCGAACACGGCGGCGCGGCGCAGGACCTTGCCGGTGTAGGTCTTGTCGGGATTGCCTTCCGGCTGGATCTCGACCTCCTGGCCGATGGCCACGTTCGGGATGTCGGCCTCGACGATCTCGGCGCGGACGATGCGCTGGGTGTTCGGCTCGAGGTCGAACATCGCCGTGACGTTCAGGGTCGAGGCGCCGGCGCCCGGATTGGCCTGGCGGCGGGCGATGCGGCCGTTGGCCGGCGCGCGGATCACCGTGAGTTCCTGGTTGTACTGCGACTGGGCCAGCTGGGCGGCGGCGACGCTGATCGAGGCCGTCTGCGCGCCGATATTGGCCTGGGCCGAGGCGATCTGGTCGCGAGCGGCGTCCAGCTTCTGGGCCGCGACGTAGTTCGAGGCCGCCAGGCTTTGCAGGCGGTTGAACTCGCGCTGGGCCGTGCGCAGCTGCACTTGATAGAGCTGCAGCTGGGCCTTGGCCGAGGCCAGGTTGGCCGAAGCCGTCTGGGCGGCGAGGCGGACGTCGTCGTCCTCCTGCTTGGCCAGAGGCTGGCCCTGGGTGACGATGTCGCCTTCCTGGACGAAGACCTGGCGGATGATGCCCTGGCGGCGCGCGGCCACCTGGATCACGCCGCCCTCGACGTCAGCCTTGCCCTGGGCGATGGCCGCGTAGGGGGAGGGCTCCTCCTGGGCGGCGGCCACTTCCAGCTGCTTCTTCTTTTCGGCGGCCTGTTTCTTCGCATAGACGAAGCCGCCGCCGAGCAGCACGATGACGATCAGAACGATCCAGAAGGCGGGTCGGCGCAGAAAGCCGGGCATGTCGAGGTTCCCCCAGAAAATCAGTGGCTGAGCGGCGTCGGATTGGCGTCGGGCGTGCGGCGCACGTCGTCCAGGATCCGGCCGTCTTCAATGTGGATGACGCGGTCGGCATAGGCCTCGAGCCGCGGGTCGTGGGTGACGCAGACCACCGCCGCGCCGCGGACCGAGGCGGCCTCGCGCAGCAGACGGATGACGATCTGGCCGTTTTCGCCGTCCAGGGCCGAGGTCGGCTCATCGGCGAAGATCAGGTTGGGGTTCTTGGCCAGGGCGCGGGCGATGGCCACGCGCTGCTTTTCGCCGCCCGACAGTTCCGACGGACGCTGGTTGACGCGCGGGCCCAGGCCCACCGCTTCCAGGGCCGCCTGGGCGCGACGAGCCTGCTCGCCCTTGCTCGCGCCCTGGTACTTCAGCGCCGTCATCACCTGCTGCTTGGCCGACAGGGCCGGGAACAGGTTGAAGCCCTGGAAGATGAAGCCGCAGTGGTCGAGGCGGAACTTGTCGATCTTGCCGGTCGACAGGGCCCAGAGATCATTGGCCTCCAGGGCCGAGACCTTGCCTTCCTCGGGCTTGAGCAGGCCGGAGAGGGCGGCGACCAGGGTCGACTTGCCCGAGCCCGACGGGCCCATGACCATGGTCACGTCGCCGTGCTTGGCGTCGAAGTCCACGCCCTTGAGCACCTCGATATAGGTGCGGCCGGTCTTGAACCGCTTGACCAGGCCCGTGGCCCGAATAGCGGTCTCGCCGCGCTTGTGAGCGTTGTCGCCAATCTTCGCGTCGGGGGTCATCGCAGCAGGTCCGCGGGTTGGCTGTTCTTGAGGATGCCGAGCGACAGGAAGCCCGACAGCATGGCGATCACCACCAGGAAGACGGCGACGATGACGATCAGGGTCGGCGGGAAGTACATCGGTACGCCGCCGGCGACCGCCAGCAGGCTGACCAGCCAGGTCAGGAGGCCCGCCGCGCCGACGCCGACGATGCCGACCCAGAAGCTGAGCTCCATGACGATGTTGCGCAGGTCGCCCATCGACACGCCCAGGGCGCGCAGGGAGGCGAACTCCTTGATGTTGGCCATGATCGCGCCGCGCAGGGTCTGCCAGGTGATCGCCACCCCGATCAGCAGGCCCAGGAAGGCCGAGAAGCCCAGCATGATGCCGATGATCTGGTCGTCCAGCATGGCGTTGGAGTTGGCGTCGGCCAGTTCCTGGCGGGTCCAGGCGCGGAACTTGCCGTCGGCCTTCTTGTTCAGCTGGGCCGCCACGATCTCGGCGCGGGCCGGGTCGCGGATCTCGACCATCAGCGGGCCGACGCGCTGGCCGGTGTCGGCCTCGCCCAGCATTCGCAGGGTGTCGCGCGACATGACCAGGGTCGGCTGGATGATGTTGGGATAGCCCCGGGTGATGACGGCGATGGTGATGGTCTTGCCGTTGTAGAGGGCGCGGTCGCCCTTCTTGACGCCCAGGCGCTTGAGGGCCGTCTCGTCCACCGCCACGGCGAAGGGGCGGCGCAGGGCTTCGATCATTGAGTCGGTGTAGTCGGTCGGCACCGTCACATAGCCGGGGATCGCGTCGATCACCGTCACGTTGACGAACTCGCTCTTGCGGCCCGAACCGCCGGGCTGGCCCTTGCCCTTGCCGGCCTTCTTGGCGCGAGCCTCTTCCTTGGCCTGCTGCTCTGGCGACAGGATGTTCTGGAAGCGGCCGCCGGAGCCGTCCAGCGGGGCCACCTGGGTGACCTCGGGATGGCTGTAGACCAGCGGAATCATGCGGCGCGGCAGGCCGGAGGGGCCGCCGAACAAGGCCTTGGCGCCCGGACCCAGCACCATGACGTCGGCGCGGGCGCGGTCGATCTGGGCGGTGAAACCCTTGCCGATGCCGACGAACATGCCGACCTGAGCCAGGACGAGGAGGCCGGAAAAGGCCAGGGCGACCACGGCCGCCATATAACGACGCCACTCGTAAAGCAGAGTGGCTAAGGCCAACGACATTCGGACTCGTGCTCCCCCAAACCGACGGTTGCAGCAATGAACGGCGATCGTCGAACGTCCAAGTTAAATCGGGGTAAGGCGCATTTCTGTAGTGAAATATTCGCCAGGGACGCGGAAGAAGGCTGGTTCGCCCCCCATCTCGGGGCTAAGCGCCCTTTGACGTGCAGCGATCAGACATATTCATGATGGGTCTTCGCACCGCCTCCGCCCTGATCGTCGCGTTCGCCGCGACGGCGTCGGCGCGCGCGGACGAGGGCATGTGGACGCTGGACAAGGTTCCCGTCGAACGGATCAAGGCCGCCTCTGGCGTGACCCTGGACGCCGGCTGGCTGGACGCGGTCCAGGCCTCGGCCGTGCGGCTGAGCAGCGGCTGCTCGGCGGCGGTGGTCAGTCCCCAAGGGCTGGCCGCGACCAACAGCCACTGCGTCGCCGATTGCGCTCAAGCGCTGTCGAGCGAGGGCGATGACCTGGTCCAGGGCGGCTTCCTGACCCATGGGCGCGACGAGGAGCGCAAGTGCGCCGGCCTGCAGGCCGAGGTGCTGCTGGACATCATCGACGTCACCGACCAGGTGCGGGCCGCCATCGAGGACAGGCCCGGCGAGGACAAGAGCGGCCGCGATTTCGTGCGGGCCCGCGAAGGGGCGCTGGCGCTGGCCGAGCTGGCCGCCTGCGGCCAGGACCAGACGCTGCGCTGCCAGGCGATCAGCTTTTTCCGGGGCGGGCAGTACAAGGTCTACAAGTATCGGCGCTACAGCGACGTGCGGCTGGTCTTCGCGCCCGAGATGGCCGTCTCCGCGTTCGGCGGCGATCCGGACAACTTCAACTTCCCGCGCTACGCGCTCGATGTCGCCTTTGTCAGGCTCTATGCCGACGACGCGCCCGCCGCGACCCCGGCCTTCCTGAAGTGGCGGCGCAAGGCGCCGGTCGAGGGCGAGCCGACCTTCGTCGTCGGCAATCCCGGCTCGACCGAGCGCCAGCTGACCATCGCCCAGCTGGAGACCCAGCGCGACCTGGTGCTGCCGGTCCTGCAGTTGCAGAGGGCCGAGCTGCGCGGCCGGTTGATCCAGTTCGGCCGGGAAAGCGCCGAGCATGCGCGGATCGCGGGTTCGGGCCTGGCCTGGGTCGAAAACAGCTACAAGGCGGGTCTCGGCCGGCAGTTCACCCTGAACGACAAGGCCTTCTTCGAGGCCAAGCGCGCCAGCGAAGCCGCGTTGCGGGCCAAGGTCGCGGCCGATCCCGCCCTGGCGGCCCAGGCCGGTGACGCCTGGGACCGGATCGCGGCGGCGCAGGCGGCCGCGGCCGAGCGCTTCCTGCCGCTGCGCATGCTGGAAAGCGGCGCGGGCGGCGGATCGGACCTCTTCTACTATGCGCGCCTGCTGGTGCGGGCCGCCCAGGAGCGCGAGAAGCCCAACGCCAAGCGCCTGCCGGAGTATGTCGACACCCGCCTGCCGCTGATCGAGCGCAAGCTGGCCGACGCGCCGGCGGCCGAGGCGGCGCTGGAGCGGATCTATCTGGAGCACTGGCTGCTCAAGGCCCGCGAATATCTGACGGTCGACGCGCCGGAGCTTCGGATGCTGCTGGGCGCCGAGAGCCCCGAGCAGGTCGCCGAGCAACTGGCCGCGAGCCAGCTGTCCGATCCCGACGTCCGCATGGCGCTGTGGAAGGGCGGCCTCGCGGCGATCAAGGCCTCGGACGATCCGCTGATCCGCTTCGTGCTGCGCACCGACCCGGCCGCGCGCCAGGCGCGCGCCGCCTATGAGACGGAGGTGGCGGGGCCCATCGACGTCGCCGCGGAGAAGATCGCCAAGGCCCGCTTCGCGGTGCTGGGCGACAGCGCCTATCCGGACGCGACCTACTCGCTGCGCCTGTCGTACGGCAAGGTCGCCGGCTGGACGGAGCGGGGCAGGGCGATCCCGGCCACGACGGACTTCGCCGGCCTCTACCAGCGGGCCACCGGCGTGGAGCCGTTCGCCGCCGCGCCGCGCTGGGTCGAGGCCAAGGACCGGCTGAACCCGGACACGGTCTTCGATTTCGCCAGCACCAACGACATCATCGGCGGCAATTCCGGCTCGCCGGTCATCGACGCCAAGGGCCGGCTGATGGGCGTGGCCTTCGACGGCAACATCCATTCGCTGGGCGGGGCCTACGGCTATGACGCGGCCCGCAATCGGACCGTGTCGGTCTCGGCCGTGGCGGTGGTCGAGGCGCTGGACAAGGTCTATGGCCGGACGCAGCTCGTGAACGAGCTGAAGGGCCGCTGACGCACGTCGCGAGTCGGCGGCGCGGGCCGGCGACCGCCCTTTGCCGGAGCGTCGGGGTGGCGAGTTCGGGTTGGTAATAAGGCTCTGACTTAGGCAATCCGCCCCTTGCCCAACCATTCCCTGCGCAAGCCGCTTGCGTGCGACAGCGGAGTTGGTGTCATTCTTCGCCCCTTGGTCGGCGTCGCGGGGGCGTCGCCTCATCGTAAGGTCTTCGTTTTGATGTTCCGTCCCGAGAACTTTCAGGCCCTCGCCGGTCTGGTAGTCACTTTGGGCCTTTGCTGGCTCGTTTCAGAGAATCGCAAGCGATTCCCGTGGGTTCTGGCGATCGGCGCCATTGTCATCCAGGTGCTCCTGGTCCTGGTGCTGTTCGGCCTGCCACAGGCCCAGCAGATGCTGCGCGGCGTCAATGGCGCGGTCGAGGGCCTTGGCGCCTCGACTCAGGCCGGCACCGCCTTCGTGTTCGGCTACCTGGCCGGCGGCGACCAACCGTTCGACATGACCAACCCGGGCGCGGGCTTCATCTTCGCCTTCCGCGTCATGCCGGTGATCCTGGTGGTCTGCGCCCTGTCGGCGCTGCTGTGGCACTGGAAGATCCTCAAGTGGCTGGCCCAGGGCTTCGGCTTCGTGTTCCAGAAGACGCTGGGCCTGCGCGGCCCGCCGGCCCTGGCCACCGCCGCCACCATCTTCATGGGTCAGGTCGAAGGGCCGATCTTCATCCGCGCCTATCTCGACAAGCTGAGCCGCTCGGAACTCTTCATGCTGATCGCGGTCGGCATGGCCTGCGTCTCGGGCTCGACCATGGTCGCCTACGCCACCATCCTGGCCGGCGTGCTGCCCAACGCGGCGGCCCACGTGCTGACCGCCTCGATCATTTCGGCCCCGGCCGGGGTGCTGCTGGCCCGCATCATCGTGCCGTCCGATCCGATGGAAAAGGGCGGCGACCTGGACCTGGCCAGCGAGGACAAGACCTACGGCAGCGCCATCGACGCGGTGATGAAGGGCACCACCGACGGTCTGCAGATCGCGCTGAACGTGGGCGCGACCCTGATCGTCTTCGTGGCCCTGGCCACCATGGTCGACAAGATCCTGGGCGCCATGCCCCCAATCGGCGGCCAGCCCCTGAGCATCGCGCGCGGCCTGGGCGTGGTCTTCTCGCCCCTGGCCTGGTCGATGGGCATTCCCTGGAAGGAAGCGGGCACGGCCGGCGGTCTGCTGGGCGTGAAGCTGATCCTCACCGAGTTCACCGCCTTCATCCAGCTGTCGAAGACCAGCACGGCGTTGCTGGACGAGCGCACCCGCATGATCCTGACCTACGCGCTGTGCGGCTTCGCCAACATCGGTTCGGTCGGCATGAACGTGGCCGGCTTCTCGGTTCTGGTGCCGGAACGTCGCCAGGAAGTGCTGGGCCTGGTCTGGAAAGCCATGATGGCCGGGTTCCTGGCCACCTGCCTGACCGCCTCGCTGGTCGGCCTGATGCCCCGGGCGCTGTTCGGGCTTTAATCAACCAAAAGTTGCTCTTATCCTCTCCCTTCCCCCTTTGATGGGGGAAGGGTTGGGGATGGGGGTGACAGCGTGTCCGACGGAACTCTGAAATCCCGGCACACCCCCGGCGCCGTCAAGCGCGCCAGACGCCTCCGCAGCGAAATGACCGCTAGCGAACGAACGCTCTGGAGCGCCCTTCGCGCACTCAAGCTCCACATCCGTCGACAAGCGCCGATCGGTCGCTATGTCGCTGACTTCGTCCACCACGGCGCACGCCTGGTGATCGAGGTCGACAGTGGTTGGCACGACCATCCCGAAGCCCAACTCCGCGACGCCGAACGCGACGCTTGGCTAGCGAGCCAGGGATATCGCGTCATGCGTATCCGGGATGGGGAGGCCTACGGCAACCCACACCTCGTAGCCGAGCGCATCGCGGCGGCAATTCAGCAAACACCCCCATCCCAACCCTTCCCCCATCAAGGGGGAAGGGCTTTTGTTCCGTGACGGAAGGCGCGCATCCTGCCCGCAGGGGAGGAGCCACATGAAACTCTACGACTGCGCCCGCGCGCCCAATCCCCGACGTGTCCGCTGGTTCATGGCGGAGAAGGGGATCGACGACGTCGAGATCGTGGTGCTGTCGATCATGGGCGGCGACCATAAGTCCCCTGAGTACAAGGCCAAGGTCGGCATCTCGCACATGCCGGCGCTGGAGCTGGACGACGGGACCGTCATCACGGAATCCGTCGCCATCTGCCGCTACCTTGAGAGCGTCTATCCCGAGCCGAACATGTTCGGCCGAGACCCCAGGGAGACGGCGATCATCGAGATGTGGCTGCGGCGGACCGAAATGATGGTCGCCACGCCGATCATGCAGGGCGTGCGCCACAGCCATCCGGGCATGGCGGCGCTGGAGGCCCAGATCCCCGAGGTCGCCGCCTATAATCTGGACGGCGCCAAGCGGAGCCTGAAGGTGCTGGATCGCCGCCTCGCCGAGAGCGCCTTCATCGCCACCGACCGGGTGACGATCGCCGACGTGGTGGCCGTGGCCAGCATCGACTTCGGCCGGATGATCAAGTGGCGGCCGGATCCTGAGCTGACCCACGTCAACCGCTGGTTCGACGCCATGCTGGCTCGACCGGCCGCCAAGGCGGGAATGGCGGCCTAGGGCGCGTAGGACAACCACACGAGATGCAAATTGCTCGCCTTCCTGGGCCTTGTGCCCAGGACCCATCGTTCAGGCTCATCAGAGCTGAGGCAGAGTTCACGGTCCTTCAGTCGTGCGGGCTCGGAACGCTCGGAGTTCGCCGCCGACATGGGTCCTGGGCACAAGGCCCAGGAAGGCGGAGGATTGAGTGTCTTGGCTTATTCGCCAACTGAAACTCGACCGGCCCTAGCGCGCGCGGATCTTCTTGATCACGCCCGAGAAGTTCAGCATGGGCCCGGTCCCCGTCGAGATCAGGCCGCGCACGAACAGCAGCGAGCCGCCCGCCTTGATCACCTCGCCGGTGGCGGTGACCAGGTCGCCGGGACGGGCGGGACCGATGAATTCGCCATTCAGGCTGACGGTCACCGCGCGGCTGTCGCCCAGCGCCTTCCAGCCGATCGCGAACAGCGAGTAGTCGGCGAAGGTCATCATGCAGCCGCCGTGCATGAAGCCGCCGCCGTTCATGTGCTTGGGCTCGGCGCGGAAGGCGGCGGTGACCTGGCCGGCCTCGTCTTCCTTGAAGTAGAAGGGCCCGGACTGGTCTTCGAACGGATCCATGCCGGCCCAGGTGCGCCAGCCGGCCCAGTCGCCGGTCTCGACCAGGCGCGGGCCGCTCCAGATGTCATTGCCGCCGTCCATGGCGCTTCCCCTGAGTTTCTTTTGAGGATCAGCTAGAAGCCTGAGACGATCAGCGCAAGCCGTCGGTCTCGCCTCTGCTGACAATCCGTGGCAAGGGAGCGTCCATGACCACCCCGATCCAAGACACCATCCTGTCCCAGCTGGCGGCGCTGCCCAAGGGCAAGTCGATTGACCCGATGAACGTCGCCAAGGCGGTCCAGCCCGAGCGCTGGCAGCAGATCCTGGGCCACGTGCGCACCAACGCCATCGAGCTGGCCCGCGAAGGCAAGATCGTCGTCCTGCGCCACAACAAGCCGGTCAATCCCGAGAAGTTCCGGGGCGTCTACCGCCTGCGCCTGCGCATGGAAGGCGACCCGACCTCGTTTGAGGACGTCGCCGGTGATGAAGGCGACGACGCGTAAGGCTTGACCTTACGGCTTTCGCGTCTGTGTTCTGCTTCTCAAGAACAAAGGGGAGGGAACACCATGCGCAAAGTCGCGATCGCGGTCGCCGTATCGGCCGCCACGACCCTGGGCGCGCTCGCGCCCGCGCCGGCCATGGCCTGGAACGACCAGGGCCACATGGCCACCGGCGACATCGCCTATGACGCGCTCGCCGCGCGTGACCCGAAGGCCGTGGCCGCCATCGTGGCGATCATGCGCGACCATCCCGACCGCGCCTTGTTCGAGAAGCGCCTGGCGGGTCTGAGCGGCAAGGCGCGCGAGCGACGGCTGTTCGCCCTGATGGCCGTCTGGGCCGACGACACGCGCGGCAGTTCGCATGATCGGCCGGACTGGCACTATGCCCTGAAGCTGGTTTCACCCACCCGGTTCGTGCTGCCGTTCACGGTGGGCAAGGCCGAGAAGACTTTCCGCGAGCAACTGGCCATCGCTCGCGACCCCAAGGCGCCCCGCGCCGAGCGGGCCATAGCCCTGTGCTGGATCATGCATATCGTGGGTGACCAGCATCAGCCGCTGCACGCCGGGCACTGGCTGTCCTGGGCCTATCCCAAGAGCGACCGGGCCGGAACCCTGGCCTTTGTCCGCCGTCAGGCCGGCGCGCCGCCGGTCGACATGCACGACCTGTGGGACGCCGCGCCCAACCGCCCGATCGCCGACCGCGCGGCGGGCGCCGAGGCCGTCGCGGCCGCCGTCGAGAAGGCCCATCCGCGTCCGGCGCGCAGCGACCTGGGACCCAATCCCTCGGCCTCGTTCAGCGCCTGGGAGCGCGAAAGCTGGACGCTGGCCAAGACGGTCGCCTATCGCGAGGGGAAGGTGGCCAATTCTCCGGTCAAGGCCCAGGCGCCGGTGCTGCCGGCCGGCTACGTCGCCAAGATGAACGGCATCGCCGACGCGCGGGTGGCTCAGGCCGGCTATCGTCTGGCCGACGTTCTGGCGCTGGTGCGGAGCTGACGGGCGCGCTCGGCCACGCTTGCTTTCGCGCGGCCGCGGCTTAAGTGGCGGACCATGCCTCTCGACGAGATCCTGGCCGACATCGCCGCCTGCCGGGCCTGCGCGCCGTATCTGCCTCACACGCCCCGGCCCGTGACGCGGGTGCGCGAGGAGACGCGCATTCTGATCGCCGGCCAGGCGCCGGGGCGGATCGTCCACGAGACCGGCCTGCCGTTCAACGACCGCTCGGGCGACCGGCTGCGCCAATGGATGGGCGTCGATCGCGAGACCTTCTATGGACGGCCCGAGATCGGCGTGGCGGCCATGGCCTTCTGCTTCCCCGGTACGAACCCGAAGGGCGGCGACTATCCGCCGCCGCCGCGCTGCGCGACGCTGTGGCGACCCCAACTGCTCGCGGCGCTGCCGAACGTCGAGCTGACCTTGCTGGTCGGCAGCTATGCGCAAGCCTGGGCGCTGCCGGGCAAGACGAGCAAGACCATGACCGAGACCATCGCCCGATGGCGGGACTTCGGACCCAACGTCCTGCCGATGCCGCATCCGTCATGGCGCAACACCGCTTGGCTGAAGCGCAATCCGTGGTTCGAGGATGACGTCGCGCCCTTCCTTCGCCGGCGCGTCGCGGACATTCTAGGGCGATGAACCGCCGCGCCCTGATCCTGACCGCGTCCGCCGCCGCCCTGTCGGCCTGCGCGCCGCTGCGGCAGAGGCCCGAGCTGGCGGCCCTGGGCTTTCGCGGTCCGCGCCTGACCGAGGACGCCTTCGTCAGCTTCGACGGGGCCAAGCTCGGGCTGATGCGCTGGCTGCCGACCGCTGGCGAGCCGGACTGGGTCGTGGTCGGCCTGCACGGCATGAACGACTATTCGAACGCCTATCACCTGGCGGCCGACTGGTGGGCGGGGAGAGGGATCGCTACCTATTCGCTGGATGTCCGAGGCTTTGGCCGCTCACCCGAGCGCGGCGTATGGGCGCCGGCCAACCTGGTCATCGAGGACGTCCGCGGCCTGATCGAGGCCGTGCGCGAGCGGCACCCCAACGCCAAGGTCGCCCTGGCCGGGATCAGCATGGGCGGCGGCCTGGCGATCAGCGCCATGGCCGCCCCGAATCCGCCCCCCGTCGACAAGCTGATGCTGTTCGCCCCCGCCGTCTGGGGGTGGTCGAACCAGCCGCTGCCCAACCGCCTCAGCCTCTGGATCACCGCCCACACGACCGGGAGCTGGGTGGTCAAGCCGCCGGACTGGCTGGTTCGCAATGTCATGCCGTCCGACAACATGGACGAGCTGCGCCGCATGGGGCGCGATCCGCTGATGATCTGGGGCGCGCGGTCCGACACCATCTACGGCCTGGTCGGGCTGATGGAGCGGGCGTCGAGGTCGCCCGGCGCGATCTCGGTTCCGACCGCGTGGTTCTACGGGGCCAACGATCACATCATCCCGCGCGAGCCGACGGTGGAGGCTACGAAGCGCCTGAAGGCGGGCGCGAGGACCGCCTACTACGCCAAGGGCTACCACCTGTTGCTGGTCGACAAGCAGGCCGAGACGGTCTGGCGCGACGCCGAGGCGTTTCTGCGTGACGCCCCCGGCCCCTGGCCGCCGTCGGGCGTTCCGGCCATCCCGTCGAGCGTGGCGGCGATGACAGCGTTGGACCCGCCAAAGCCGCCCAAAAGCAAGATGTCGCAAGGTCAGGGTTCGGGCTTGTGAGCTGAAGCGAGGGGGCGTACACCGCCGCCACGTTCATTCTAGCTGAGGCGAGACCGACAGCATGACCTTGTTCGATTCCCCCGATTTCGAGGGACACGAAGGCGTCCACGCTTTCTTCGACGAAAAAACTGGTCTGAAGTCGATCATCGCGATCCACTCGACCGCGCGCGGCCCGGCCGCCGGCGGTTGCCGTATGTGGGACTACTCCAGCGCCGACGCGGCGGTGACCGACGCGCTGCGCCTGTCGCGGGGCATGTCGTACAAGAACGCCATGGCCGACCTCGACTTCGGCGGCGGCAAGGCCGTGATCATCGGCGACAGCCGCAGCCAGAAGACGCCGGAACTGTTCGAGGCCTTCGGCCGCGCCGTCGACAGCCTGGGCGGCAAGTACTGGACGGCCGAGGACGTCGGCGTCTCGCCGTCGGACCTGGAAAGCACCCGCAAGACCACCCGCTTCGTCGCCGGCCTGGAAGGCCACGCCGCCGCCTCGGGCGATCCGTCGCCGGTCACCGCCGAGGGCGTGTTCCGGGGCGTGCGCCTGTGCGTCGAACGGGCTTTGGGCCGTGACCTGAAGGGCGTCCATGTCGCCATCCAGGGCGTCGGCCATGTCGGCGCCTATCTGGCCGAGAAGCTGCACGCCGCCGGCGCGGTCCTGACCATCGCCGACGTCAACCAGGTCGCCCTGGCCGAGGTCGCCGCCAAGACTGGCGCCAAGATCGTCGCGACCGATGCGATCTTCGACGTCGAGGCCGACGTCTTCGCCCCCTGCGCCCTGGGCGGCGCGATCTCGAATGCCACCCTGCCGCGCCTGAAGGTCAAGGTGATCGCCGGCGGGGCCAACAACCAGCTGGCCGACGCCATGATCGGTCAGACCGTGTTCGATCGCGGCATCCTCTACGCCCCGGACTACGTCATCAACGGCGGCGGCATCATCAACGTGGCCGCCGAGATCCGCGCCCTGGAAGCCGGCGGCGCCTTCGACGGCGACTGGGTGGCGGCCAAGCTGGACCGTCTGGCCCAGACCCTGGCCGAGGTCATCGACCAGTCGATCGCCGAGAAGCGTCCGGCCAACCTGGTCGCCGACGAGATCGCCCGCGCCCGCATCGCGGCCGCCCGGCGCTAAACCCCGACTTCGCGCGTTCTTCAGGGGAGGTCATCCCCTGGAGGCGCGCATGTCCCATCTCGACGATCTGGAGGAGCAGCTGGAAGCAGCCGTCGCCGCCCAGGATTTCGACACCGCCGGCAAGCTGCGGGCCGAGATCGACTCCATCCAGCACAGCGCCAGGGTCCGGGGCATCGACGACGCCCCGCGGGCCGCCTACTTCCAGCGCCAAGTCGCGGACGGGGGCGGTTCGGGCCGCTGATCGCGCGCCGCCGGTCACATCCTTTCAAGACGGATGATCGCGAGCGCCGGAAGCTGGCGGCATGAACCGACGCCAGCTCTTCGTGTCCGCCGCCGCCCTTGCCCTGAGTGGTTTGACCGCCGTCTCCGCCACGCCAGCTTCCGCCGCGCCGATCCGCACCCAATGGACCGTGAGCCTGTCGGAGGGCTTTGACGCCCTCTGCTTCCTGGGGCCGCTGTCGGGCAAGGACTTCTACGCCCGCTACTACCAGGCCGAACTGGCCGACATCCTGCCGCGCATGCCCAAGGCGGCGATGGAGGCGATGGCCAGCCTGCAGGCCGAGGCGGACAAGCAGAACCAGCTGCTCGGGCCGGGCCTCTGCACCCTGATGTCCGGCGGTCCGACCGACAGTCTCGACGCGGTGATCGGCGCCTTGGACGCGGCCGAGACGGCGGTCCTGCCCGGCTACAAGACCAGTCCATACTGGGACCAGGAGAACTGGGACCAGTTCCTCGCGCGCCGGCCGCGCCTTCGCCTGGTCCTGGAGGGGCTGCGGCAAGCGGGGTTCGCCGACCTTCGCCGGCGGATGCTGGCGCCGACCGCCGACACGCGCCTGCCGGCCCTGCGCCAGAAGCTGCTGGGCCATGACGTGATCGCCGAGCAGGAGCGCTTGCTGGGCCGCCCGTTGGACGCCTCGCTGGAAATCGTTCTGCTATGGTTCAACAAGCCGCACGGGATCCGCGTCCAGGGCCAGCGCTTCATCACCGGCATCGCGTGGCCCGACGAGATCGTGCTGCGCAACGCCGCCCACGAGGTGCTGCATCCGCCGTTCCCGATGGACGGGCCGGCCGCCAAGGCCGCTCTCGCCGTGCTGGAGAAGGACGCCCTGCTGAAGCGCATCGTCGCCGAGCATAATCCGGCCTTCGGCTACAACAGCCTGGAAGGCCTGCTCAACGAGGACATGGTCGAGGCCCTGGAGCAGATCGTCAGCGAACGCCTGGGCTTCGCCGCCGAGCCGCATGTGCGGTGGGAAAAGGCCGATGACGGCATGCACGTGCTGGCGGCGGGCCTCTACGGCCTTCTGAAAGCCGACGGCTACGACCGGACGGGCGGAAATCTCGAGGCCTGGACGATCGCGGCGGCCCGGAGCGGCAAGCTCGCTCCGGCCAGCCTGCACGCCAAGGCCGCGGAGGTGACGCGGCGCCCGGTCGACCGGCTCTGGCCGCTCAAGACGACTTAGGGCGAGAGACCGAGCGCGCCCGCACCGAGACGGTGACGCCGACGACCGTGTCCTTGTCGGAATAGTCGATCGTATTGAGCTTGCGCCGCGTGGCCGTCAGGGAGACCTGGCGGTTGTCCTTGCGCCAGCCGAGGCCGACCTGCTTGCTGCCGAACCGCGCCAGCCGCTCCTCGCTGACGCCGGCGTTGCGCCAGCCGCCGAAGGTGTCGCGGATCAGGTTGAGGCCGTAGGCCTTGCCCGAGCCGGCGATGTACAGCAGCCAGCGCCCGCGACGCAGGTCCTCGGTCGAGGTGCGGGCCTTGGACATCAGGTTCGAGGCGTTGAGTGTCAGTCGCTTCACCGAGGTCGACTGCAGGCCCATCGGCGTGAAGGGCAGCGGCTGGTCGCTCACCTCCATCCGCACCACCTTGTCGTAGGATCGGACGAGATTGGCCTGGGTCAGCCCCAGGATGGGCCGGCGCGCGGGCGGCGCTTCGGCCAGCAGGCGCGCGGCGGGGCGGGCGGGCTCGGCCCGGACGGGTTGCGGTTCAGGGGGCGTAACGGCGGTCGCGACCTGACGGATCTCGGTCGGATCGGGCGCCGGACTGGCGACGAGGGGCGGGGCGGGCGCCTCGGCCATCGCCACGGTGGTCGCGGCCGGCGTGGCGTAAGACTCGGCCGTGGCGGCGGCGCGGGAGCGTTCGCCGCCGTAGCGCGCGGTGGCGATCGGCGCGTCGGGATCGTCGACATAGGCGGGGGCGGAGACCGCCGCGCTCGGCCCCTGCATTGAGGCAGGATCGGGCGCGCGCATGGCGTCGGGCCCGCCCGCCAACGTCAGGGTTTGATTGAAGGGTTCGGGGGCGTGCGTCGACAGGGCTGTCGCGGTTCCTACAACCGCGAGCCCAGCCGTCGCCAACAGACATCCGAGCGCGACGCGTCGCATGCTCGTACCGCTCCCCATTCCCCTAACGACAAGTTAAAGCCGTGGTCCTCGGCTGTACAGTCGTCTCGCAAGAGGTTGGTTCCGTGACGGGGACGTCGCCCAACGCGCCCTAGGTTCAAACATTTAGAGCGCGTTCGGCGGGCGAAACCGCTCACACTTTCGCCCAACGCGCTCAGTGGCCCGGTTTGGGCTCGACGACGCGCTTTTCCTTGAGCTTGACGCAATCCTGGTCGGGCTTCTGGCCGTGCTGGGCCTTGGGCTCCGACTTGGGAAAGCTGAAGTTGGTCATCGGGTCTTGATTCTGAAAGCCACTGGTCATGGGCTTTTCCTCCCGTACGCTACTGAAACTATCATATCGAACGGTCGATTTCGTCGACCAAACGCACGTCCACGGAGACGTGAAGACGCGACGAACCGGGATTGCCGATGATCGCGCCCGACACAGGTAACGCTTGAGTCGGGGTTCTGGTGGCGGCCACGCGGATCAGGTCCGGCGACTCCGCCAGGCCGTTCGTCGGGTCGAATTCCAGCCACCCCAGGTCCGGCAGGAAGACCTCGCACCAGGCATGGGTCGCGCCCGCGCCCCGGATGTCGGTTCCGGGCGAGTGGATGTAGCCGGTGGCGAAAAGGGCCGCGTAGCCCAGGCGGCGCAGACCCTCGACCATCAGCCAGGCCAGGTCACGGCAGGCGCCGCTGCGCTTCTTCAAGGTCTCGACCGGGGTCTGGACGCCTTCCTCATAGCGCGTGCAATAGCTGAACTGGCTGTGGATCAGCTCGTTGACGCGTAGCAGGAAGGCCAGGGCCGGCTCGTCGCGGTGGCCGTGCAGCCCGCGCAGCCAGCGCAGCAGCACCGCGTCCGGGTCGTCGGTCACCGGCGCGATGAACGGCTCCAGCGTCATCCGATCCTCGCGGGAGTAGACGATCGGCGTCAGGGTGTCAGGGTTCTCGATCCGCTGGGGAACCAGAGGCGCCGGATAGCGGTCGATGACCAGCTCGCTGGCCACGCGCATGGCGTCGGACTGACCGTCCGGGTCGAAGAAGCAGATGCAGTTGCCGTTGGCGTCATAGCTCCAGCGCGTGCCGCCCGGCGGGAAGAGGCGCAGCGAGGCCTGGACGATCCGCAGGGCGTGACTGTCGCGTGGACGCAGCATCAGCCGCTGCGGTCCAAACCGCACCGGCCGTTCATAGTAGTACCGCGTCTCGTGAAGGATGCGCAGCCGTCCCATGCCCGAGCGACAACGCGCCGCCCTGGATACAGTTCCGCTTGGCTTGGCTGGAGGGCTTGGCTAGGCGCCGAAGCCCGCTTCGGCGAAGGCCAGCATGCGGTTCAGCAGGGCCACGACGTCGGACTCGCTGGTCTGGCCTTCCGACAGCACGTTCAGGCGGTCGAACTCGGCGAAGCGGTTGTTGTGCAGCATGCCCAGGGTGAAGTGCAGTCGCCAGTAGACCTCTTCCGGCGACAGTTCGGGACGGGCGCGCAGCAAGGCGTCGGAGAAGCGGCGCAGGTGCGAGACATCGGTCTTCAGCACGGTGCGGATCTCGTCGGTGCCCTCGCTGCGGGCGCGGATCAGGAATTGCAGCGAGATGCGACGCTCGTGGTCTGGCGCCAGCCAGCGCAGGGGCGGGGTCAGCAGAGCGGCCAGGATCTCGCGCAGCGGCGGAACCCCGTCGTTGCGGTCGTTGGCTTCGTGCAGCATCCGAGCGCGCTCACGATTGAGCTCGGCCGTGCGCCGCTTGAAGATCTCGAACAGCAACGCGTCCTTGGAGCCGAAGTGATAGTTCACCGACGCCAGGTTGACGCCCGCCGCGGCGGTGATGTCGCGCACCGAGACGTTCTGGAAACCGTGGAGGGCGAACAGGCGCTCGGCGGCGACGAAGACCAGGTTCTTGGTGGCGGCTTCGGTTTCGCCGGCGTCTACCTCAGGCGAGGCGGCGGCGTCGGTGGTCGGACTCACTACGTATTCCCCTTTACCCGTAGGGAAGTCTTACGGGCGTTCGAATTTGGCGCAAGCGTCAAGATCGTCCCTGTAGCGCGTAACCGTGTTCGCGTTTAGCTTTATCCAGTCAAACGCGCGGAGAGCGACCTCATGATCGGCATGCTGACGGCCTTTTTGCTGCTGAGCGGGCAGGCGGCCGCCCCCGCGCCGGCGACCGTGGCGCCCGCCGCCAAGGACGACGCGGCCAAGGTCGATTCCGTCACCGTGACCGCGACGGGCAAGAAGTTGGCGCCCATGCCGCCGTGGTCGCGCAAGATCGAGGGCATCGGCTGGCCGTTCCTGGGCGTGGGCGAAGACAAGACCGTCATGATGTTCGCCAAGACCGGCAAGACGCCGACCAGCGAGCCGTACCAGCGGGTCTGGGTTCGCCACGAATTCCGCCTGCCGCAGAGCGAAGCGGGGGTGACCTTCCGTTCCGAGCGCCTAGCGCAGGACGTCGACTGCAAGGCCAAGGCGTTCCGCAGCCTGGCGGTCTATCGCTATCCCGAGAACAACCTGACCGGCGAGGCTATCGCCTTCAAGTTCGACGAGAACGGCTGGATGAAGCCCGAGCCCGGCGCCTTCGACGAGACGGTGGTCGAGGCCGCCTGCATGCGGCCCGAGACCCTGGCCGGCTAGCGGCTGGCCTTCGCGAGAACGGCTTGACGCCGCTGAACCGTCGGGTCGACCGCCAGGTTCCACAGATAGGTGTGACGCGCCTTGCTGCCGGCCGGCAGGGCCTTGAGCTGTTCCGTCTGGTCCTTGGTCAGGCGGAAGCGCTGATAGCCACGCTCTGAAAGGCACTTGGCGAGGGCAGGCTGAATCTGGCCGCTGACCGTCCGCCATTCGCGGGTCATGTGCATCTTCTGCGTATCGAAGGCGGTCATGACCGCATCCATGAAGGCCCGGTCGCTGTAGCCGGGGCCCGGCTGGGGCAGGTCTATCGGATAGATCGCGTCGACCAGCGCGTATTCCACTGGAGCTTCCTGCCCGACCTTGTAGGCGCACTCCACCGCGTCCGTGCGGTACTGCAGGTACGAGATCCCGGGCTTGCCCCAGCTTTCGTCAGGGCGCTGGCGCGGGGACTGAGCCAAGGCGGGCGTGGCGGCGAGGGCGCAGGCCAGGCTGGCGAGAACGAGGCGTGGACGCATGGCGGATCAACCTCCGGCTGATCCGATTGGGCGCCGGAAGTCGGCTTTCGTCAAGCGCGGCTAGGGTCGCGTTCCCGCGCCCCGGCCCACCGCGAGGTTCCAAAGATAGACCTGACGGGCCTTCGAGCCGGGCGTCAGCGCCTTGAGCTCGCGGACCTCGTCCTTGGAGAGCCGGAAGCGGCGATAGCCCCGGTCCTGCAGGCAGGTGGTCAGGGCCGGTTGCAGCTGCCTGGAAACCTCGCGCCACGGCCGGCTCATGCGGCCTGGGCCAGGGTCGGCGGCCTCGATCGTGTAGCGTAGGGAGACGTCTTCCCCGCCGACGACCTGGCCGGGCATGTTCCCCGGAAAGACCAGGTCGACCAGCGGATAGTCCACCGGCGCTTCCTGGCCGACGGCGTGGGCGCACTCGACCGCGTCGGTGCGGTACTGGAGGAACGAAATGCCCGGCTTGCCCCAGCTTTCGTTGGGGCGCTGTCGTTCGGCGAAGGCGGGCAAGGGGGCGGCCAGCAGGGCAATGGCCAAGCCGATGGAAACGTGGCGTGGGCGCATGGCGGGGTCGACCTTCCTATGGAGGAGTTGGGCCTACCGGGGAATTGGGCGCCCGCCGACGATCTTCGTCAAGCGCTCTAGCGGCGGGTTTCCGAAGCGCCGTTCAGCGACAGGTTCCACAGATAGACCTGCCGGGCCCGCGAGCCGCTGGGCAGGCGCTTGAGCTCGTTGACCTCGTCGGGTTTCAGGCGGAAGGGGCGATAGCCTCGGCCGCGCAGGCACGACTCCAGGGCCGGCTCCAGCTGGCGCGCCACTTCGCGCCAGGTCTTGCTCATGTGCATCTGGGCCTTGGCGGCGTAGTCGACCACGGCGGCGACATCCATGTTCGGCTGGGTCAGGTCGGCGATGGGCTGGCCGTCGGGCTGGGCCGCGTCGGTCATGTAGGCCAGGTCGACCACCGGGATGGCCACCGGCGCCTTGGTCTGGGCCTCGTAGGCGCACTCGACCGCGTCGGTGCGGTACTGCAGGTACGAGATGCCGCCCTTGCCCCAACTGTCCTTGGTCGCGGCCAAGGCGGGCTGGCCGACGAGGGCGACGGTCAGGCCAAGGATGACGAGACTAGGACGTGGCATGGACGCGTTTCCGACTGGTTCGCGGCCGATGATAGCGGTAACGCGGTTCGTCGAAAAGCCGTCAGCTGGCGATCGCGGCGAGGCGCTCGACGGGCCGGCCCATCCGCCCGCGCCGTAGCTGGCGCAGCAGCGGCCGGGCGATCGCCGCGCCCAGGATCAGCGGAGCCAGCAGCAGGGTCAGGGCCTTGCTCGGCTTGCTGTCGGCGCGCTTCAGGAAGTAGCGCACCAGGCCGCGACCCTTGTGCCACTCGACGATCAGCGGGTTCTCGTGGCTGGTCGAGCCGACATGGATGATGCGTGCGTTCGGCTGGAACAGCACGGATCCGCCCTGGCGGCGGGCCCGCCAGCACAGGTCGATGTCCTCGACGTGCAGGAAGTAGCCCTCGTCGAACCCGCCCAGGACGTGGAAATCGGCGGCCTTCATATAGAAGCAGGCGCCCGAGATCGTAGGGGTGTCCACCGGGTAGGACGGGGGGGGATCGCCCTCCCGGTGGATCTCGAAGCGGCGCAGCGGGGGCAGGGTGGCGCTAAGCTTCGAGAGGGTGAGCAGGGTCGTGACGGGCGTGATCTCGCCGCGTCGCGCGCCCCGCTGTTCTGTGCCGTCGGTATTGAGCACCCGGGCCCCGATCACACAGGGTGAGGGGCGGTCGCGGGCGGCGTCGGACAGGGCCGCGATCGCGCCGGGCGTCAGGAAGGCGTCGGGATTGAGGAAAACCAGCTCCTCGCCCTTGGCCGTGGCCGCGCCCAGGTTGGCGGCGCGGGCGAAGCCGATATTGCCCAGGCCTTGCAGCAGGCGCACGCGCGGCTCGCGGCGGGCCAGCTCGCGTAGCCAGGCGGCGTCGGCCAGGGACGAGCCGTTGTCGACGATGATGAACTCCTCGATCCGCGGTTCCGCCAGCACGTGGCGCACGCTCTCCATCAGGGCCGGACCGGTCATGTAGACGACCATCACCAGCGACAGGCGCGGGGTGATCGCTAGAGCGGCGGCCCTTGAATGGGCGGGGTCGATCGAAACGTACATGTCGGTACTGCGTTCAAAATAGTTGCGTTAAAACTGTATGTGCGGAATTGTCGATCCGCAAGGTCATTCGAATGGCCGACAACAGATTGTTGCGTTTTTACGCAATGTGTAACAACTAGGGGAGCGCCCGCGTATGGGCGCGGAAGCGGCTTAGTGATGTCACGAACGGCGATGAATCCCGCCAAGGCGGCCCTGACCAAGTCCCTCCGTCGCGAGGCGGGGCGGTGGTTGAAGACCGCGCGCGAGGCCGTGGGCCTGACTCAGGCTGAATTGGCCGAGAAGACGGGCCTGCGCTATTACACCTTCGTCTCGCAGGTCGAGAACGGCCTCGGTCGCGTGCCGATCGAAGCTCAGGCCGTGTGGGCCGAGAGCCTGGGCCTGGATCCCGGTCAATTCGCGCGCACGCTGCTGCGCTACTACGAACCCGAACTATATAGGTTGCTGTTCGACGGCGCCGTCGACGAGGTCGAACCGACCGACGTCGATCAGGCGGCGCAGGCCTGACGAGAACGACGATGGGCGAGGTCCTAGCATTCAGTCCCCGGCCGCAAGGCGCAGACTGGTCCGCTAACGAGCGGGGCCTGCTGGTGCTGCTCACCCAGCAGCTGGCCTCCAGCTACGGCGTGGTCGATGGCGTGTTCGGGCAAACCGATTCGGGCGATCCCTGGTACGTGGTCACCGACGCCAACCAGGACGTGATCGTCCACATCGCCCGCATCGACGGCCAGTTCGTGGTCCATGACGCCGCGGTGGATATCTTCCATCAGGTCGGCAGCCTGTGGGGCGCCCTGCGCCACGTGCTCTCGGCAGGCGCCGGCGAGCAGGGCGGGGTCGTGGTGGCCTTCAATCCGTCCAGCCGCGAGGCCCAGTCCTTCCTGTCGCTGGTCATCGCGGTCGGCCTCTTCCTGGAGATGCGTGGCGTCGAGATGGGCGAGGGCGGCCGCCTGAACTTCGACACCCTGCCGCGCGCGGACGACCCGGCCATCGAGGGCGTGACGGCCAAGCTGATCGCGGCCCTGAATCTCGCGGCCGATCGAAGCCTGACTCATAACCCGCCACCCGCCGTGCACGGCGCCGCGCCGGAAGCCGTGATCAAGCCGGAAGGCGGCAAGGCCATCGCCGTCGAGACCGGCCCCGAAGGGCTTCCGGGCCTTGGCGGATTCAAGTTGACCCACACGGGTGACGTCCCGGCGCCGGACCATCGTGACGCCCGCGCGCCGGAAGCCTCCGAAGAGCCGCCGGCGAACAACGAACTGAGCGGGCAGGGCTTCGCCGGCGCCAAGTACGCGATGGCCGGCACGGCCGGCGACGACACCATCTTCGGCAGCGCCTACGGCGATACGATCCGGGGTGGCGAGGGCGCCGACTATATCGACGGCGGCGGCGCGGCCTCCGGCCAGATCGACCGGATCGACGGCGGCGCCGGCGCGGACCACATCGTCATGGACGCCCGCGTGGTCGCCACGGGCGGCGCCGGGGCCGACACCTTCCTGATCTCCGCCGCGCCGCCCACGGACAAGGCCGAGGCCTTGCTGGGCGTCGTGCTCGACTATTCGGCCGCCAAGGGCGACCAACTGGTCGTGGCGGGCAAGGGCCAGGTGACGGTGGTCAACGCCGCGGACGTCGACGACGTCCTGGCCGTGCAGGGCGCGACCCTGGGCGAGACGACCGCCGCGCTGGTGACGGACGTGACCAAGGTCGTGGCCGGCGCGCGGGTCGGCTTCGACCTGGACGGCGACGGCCACGAGGACGCCTTCATCCTGCTGGGCGGCGCGGGCGCGGCGACCTTCAAGGTCGGTACGATGCTCGTCAACGACCTCATGGGACCTCCGGCCGAGCCGGTGTCGCTGATCGGCCAGCCAGCGCCCGATACGGGCCATCCGGGCGAGGCGGCGGGTCCGCGCTAGGCCTTAGCCCCGCACCAGTTCGCGCATCGCCTTGTCCAGGCCCTCGATGGTCAGCGGGTACATGCGGTTGGTCAGGATCTGCTTCATCACCCCGATCGACTGGGTGTAGTCCCAGTGCCGCTCAGGCGTGGGATTCAGCCAGACGCAGCTCTGGTAGATGTCGACGACCCGCTGCATCCAGATGGCGCCGGGCTCCTCGTTCCAGTGTTCGACGCTGCCGCCCGGATAGGTGATCTCGTAGGGGCTCATCGTGGCGTCGCCGACGAAGATCACCTTGTAGTCGGCCGGGAACTTGTGGAGCACGTCGAAGGTCGGGATCTTCTCGGCGTGACGGCGCTTGTTGTCCTTCCAGACCGTCTCGTAGAGGCAGTTGTGGAAGTAGTAGAATTCCAGGTGCTTGAACTCGGTCTTGGCGGCGCTGAACAGCTCCTCGCAGAGCTTGATATGGCCGTCCATCGAGCCGCCGATGTCGAAGAAGATCAGCACCTTGATGGCGTTGCGGCGCTCGGGGCGCAGCTGGATGTCGAGATAGCCCTTCTCGGCGGTGCCCTTGATCGTGCCGGGCAGGTCCAGCTCCTCGGCCGCGCCGGTGCGGGCGAACTTGCGCAGGCGCCGTAGGGCGACCTTGATGTTGCGAGTGCCCAGTTCGACGCTGTCGTCGAGGTTCTTGTACTCGCGCTTGTCCCAGACCTTCACCGCGCGGCCATGGCGGCTCTTGTCCTGGCCGATGCGCACGCCTTCGGGATTGTAGCCGTTGTTGCCGAACGGGCTGGTGCCGCCCGAGCCGATCATCTTGTTGCCGCCCTCGTGGCGCTTCTTCTGCTCGCGCAGGCGCTCCTGCAGGGTCTCCATCAGCTTCTCGAAACCGCCCAGAGCCTCGATCTGCGCCTTCTCCTCGTCGGTCAGGAAGCGCTCGGTCAGGGCTTTCAGCCACTCTTCCGGAATGTCGGCGGCGAGGCCTTCATTGACCGTCTCGAGACCCTTGAAGACATGGCCGAACACGCGGTCGAACTTGTCGAGGTTCCGCTCGTCCTTCACCAGGCTGGCGCGCGACAGGAAGTAGAAGTCCTCGACCGAGCGGTCGATGACGTCCTTGTCCAGGGCCTCCATCAGCAGGAGATATTCGCGCAGGCTGACCGGCACCTTGGCCTGGCGGAGCTCGGAGAAGAAGCGAAGGAACATCGGCGCGGCTTTCGAACAGATGTTCGGGAGAATGGAGGCGATCGCGAGCCGGTGCAATCCAATCCTCCCCCTAGTGGGGGAGGTGGCGCGAAGCGCCGGAGGGGGAAGTGCCGCAGAGCCTGCCTCTCCCCCTCCGTCGTCTCTTCGAGCCGACACCTCCCCCGCTGGGGGGAGGATTTGCGGAAGTCATCCCCGCCGCAGGATGAACTCCAGATCCCGCGTTTCGCCGACCGCGAAGTGGTACTCGCCGACCTTTTCGAAGCCCATGCGGCCGTACAGCTTCTGGGCCCCGAAGTTTTCGGAGAAAACGCCGATCCACAGGCGGCGCTGACCGTCCTTCTCCAGCCAGTCCAGCGCGGTGTTCAGCAGCGCCGAGCCTCGGCCGCCGCCTTGGTGGGTCTTGAGGACGTAGATGCGCTTCAGTTCGCCATCCGCCGGGCCCACCTCGTCATGCGGCAGGTCGCAGGGGCCAGCCAGGGCGTAGCCGATGGCCTCGCCGTCCTCGTCCTCCAGGACCCAGGTCGCCTTGTCCGGATGGGCGAGGTCGTTGCGCGTGCGCTCCAGGCCATAGGCATAGGCCAGGAAGGTCTCCAGATCCTCGGGCGGATAGAGATGGGCGAAGGTCTCGGTGAAGGTTCGCGCGCCCAGGCTGGAGACGACGTCGGCGTCATCGATGCTGGCGCGGCGGATGGTCGGGGCAGCGTTCACGGTCTAAAAGTCTCCCATGGCCGTCGCGCTTTATACTCATTTGGACATGCTCGACCACCGGCCCGGCGACGGGCACGTGGAAAGCCCCGAGCGCCTGCGCGCGGTGGTCGACGCCCTGAACGATGACCCCAATCTGGAACTCGAGGCCCTGGACGCGCCCCTGGTCGACGTCGAGGACCTGCTGCGGGTGCATCCTCAAGCCTTCGTCGACGCTGTGTTCGCGGCCGCGCCCAAGGCGGGCCGGCTGGCGCTGGATCCCGACACGGTGCTGTCGACCGGTAGCCTCGCCGCCGCGCGGCGAGCGGCCGGCGCCAGCACGGCGGCCGTGCGCGCGATCGCGGCGGGGGAGGCCAGCCGGGCCTTTTGCGCGGTGCGACCGCCGGGCCATCACGCCGAGCCGGGCGTGGCCATGGGCTTCTGCGTCTTCTCCAACGTCGCGGTCGCGGCGCGCGCGGCCCAGGCCGCCGGGTTGAAACGGGTGGCCATCGTCGATTTCGACGTCCACCACGGCAACGGCACCCAGGCGGTATTCGAGCACGACCCGACCGTGTTCTTCGCCTCCATCCACCAGTCGCCGCTCTATCCGGGCACGGGCGATCCGTCCGAGACCGGTCTGGGCAACATCGTCAACGCCACCGTCGCGCCCCACGCGGCCCGCGAAACCTGGCGCGCGAAGTTCGAGGGGCTGATGGACAAGGTCGACGCCTTCGCGCCGGAGCTGCTGATCGTCTCCGCCGGCTTCGACGCTCACGTCCGCGACCCGCTGTCGGCCCAGAGCCTGGACGAGGACGATTTTGCCTGGGCGACCCGCGCGATCGTCTCGGTGGCCAATGCGCGCGCCAAGGGCCGGGTTGTGTCCTCGCTCGAGGGCGGTTACGACCTCCAGGCGCTGGGGCGTTCCGCCGCCGCGCATGTGCGCGCTCTTCAGGAGGGATGAGGGGGCGGAACGGCCAGGTTGCCGACCGACTTCTCTTCAACATGGCCGACGTCACCATCGCCGACCAAGCGTCCCCGCCCGTACAGCCGGGCGTCATCACCCTGGCCCGTCACGGCGAACCCGCCTTGTCGCGCAAGGTTCGCCTCAACGCGCCCGAATACGGCGAATGGTGGAGCCGATACGAGGTGGGTGGCCTGAAGGAAGGCCAAACGCCTCCGGCCAGCCTGGTCGAACTGGCGCGCGACGCCGATGTGATCATCGCTTCGACCCGCCGCCGCTCGATCGAGACCGCCCGCGCGGTGGTCGGCGAGCGCGCGTTCGCCACCGATCCGACCTTCATCGAAGCGCCGCTGCCGCCGCCGCCATGGCCCCATTGGTTTCGGATGTCGCCCAAGCGCTTGGGTTTCTTCGCCCGCTTCTGGTGGTGGTTCTTCAACAATCATGGCGGCCAGGAAACGCGGAAGCAGGCCGAGGTCCGCGCCGGCCAGGCCGCCGACCTCCTGATTGGTCTCGCGGATCAGGGACAGGACGTCCTGGTGCTGGCCCACGGCTTCTTCAATTGGATGATCGCCGACGCCCTCAAGGCGCGCGGTCTGACAAAACTGGTTGATGAAGGCCACGCCTATTGGAGCATCAAGCGCTTCCGTCGCGCCTGACCGCTTAGAAGCCTCTTCCCTTGATCGCGCCTTGGCTCTACGCCGTTGTCCGCGCCGTCAGTCACCACTAGGCTGACGGCTGTTCATTTGAGAGTTGAAATGACCGACGCCACGAGCAATCCCGCCGACATCTCCGCCCTGAGCTTCGAGGAAGCCCTGGCGCAGTTGGAGCGGATCGTGGCCGAGCTGGAATCGGGCCAGGCCCCACTGGAGCGGTCGATCGACATCTACGAGCGCGGCGCGGCCCTGAAGGCCCACTGCGAGAAGAAGCTGGAGGCCGCGCGCCTGAAGGTCGAGAAGATCGTCCTGGGGCAGGGCGGTACGGTCGGCGCCGAAGCGGCCGAGTTCAACTGATGCCCGGCTCCTTTTTGAAGACCGAGCGACCGGAGACCGAGGGGAGTCGCCCTTGAACGATCTCGCACCACCCGACCTGTCCCGGCGGATCGTCCAGGCCGCCGACATCGTCACCGTGGCGCTCGACGAGCTGCTGCCGCGCGCGGACGGACCCGAGAGCCGTCTGACCGAGGCCATGCGCTATGCCGCGCTTGGCCCGGGCAAGCGCCTGCGCCCGTTCTTCGCCCTCGAAACCGGCAAGATGTTCGACCTGCCCGAGCGGCCGGTGCTGCGCGCGGCTTGCGCGCTGGAGTGCATCCACGCCTACAGCCTGGTTCACGACGACCTGCCGGCCATGGACGACGACGACGTCCGCTGCGGCCGTCCGACCGTGCACAAGCAGTATGACGAGGCCACCGCCATCCTCGCGGGCGACGCCCTGCAGACGGCGGCCTTCGAGATCATGGCCCACCCCGACACCCACGACGACGGCCATGTCCGTTCGGAGCTGGTGCGCAAGCTGGCCATCGCCTCGGGCGCGCGCGGCATGGCCGGCGGCCAGATGATCGACATCCTGGGCGTCCGCGACGACCTGGGCGCGGTGGCGCGGATGCAGCGTTTGAAGACCGGCGCCCTGATCGCCTTCGCCTTCGAGATCCCGCTGATCATCGCCCGCGCCAAGGAAGTCGAGCGCTCGGCCCTGATGGCTTTCGCCCAGGACCTGGGCCTGGCCTATCAGATCGTCGACGACATTCTCGACGCCGAGGGCGACGAAAAGACCCTAGGCAAGGCCGCCGGCGGCAAGGACGCCGCCAAGGGCAAGGCCAACTATGTCACCCTGCTGGGCCTGGATGCGGCGAAAGAACGCCTGAACCTTTTGGTCGAGCAGACGCGTTCCCATCTCGAAATCTTTGGCGAAAGAGCCGGACATCTTCGCGCGAGCGTCGATTTCGTGCTGGACCGCCGCAACTGACCGCGCTTTTTTCCCACATGTCTTCCAAAACGCCCCTGCTCGACTCGATCACCTCGCCCGCCGACACGCGGGGGCTGTCGCTCGCCGAACTGAAGCAACTGGCCGCCGAAGTGCGGGCCGATACAATCGACGCGGTGTCGGTGACGGGCGGCCACCTGGGCGCGGGCCTGGGCGTGGTCGAGCTGACCGTGGCCCTGCACCACGTGTTCGAGACGCCCAAGGACATCGTCATCTGGGACGTCGGCCACCAGGCCTATCCGCACAAGATCCTCACCGGCCGCCGCGACCGCATCAAGACGCTGCGCCAGGGCGGGGGCCTGTCGGGCTTCACCAAGCGGACGGAAAGCGAATACGACCCGTTCGGCGCGGCCCACGCGGCGACTTCGATCTCGGCCGCCCTGGGCTTCTGCGCCGCGCGCGACGCCAAGGGTGAGAGCAACCACGTCATCGCCGTGATCGGCGACGGCTCGCTGGGCGCGGGCATGGCCTATGAGGCGATGAACGCGGCGACCGACACGACCAAGCGCCTGATCGTCATCCTCAACGACAACGACATGTCGATCGCCCCGCCGGTGGGCGGCATGAGCGCCTATCTGGCCAATCTCGTCTCGGGCGGCGCCTACCGCTCGGTGCGCAAGCTGGGCAAGACCGTCGTCGAGAAGCTGCCGACCCCGATGCGCGAGGCGGCCCGCAAGGCGGAAGAATATGCCCGGGGCATGGTCACCGGCGGCACCTTCTTCGAGGAGCTGGGCTTCTACTATATCGGCCCGATCGACGGCCACGACATGGACGCCCTGGTCAGCGTGCTCAAGAACGCCAAGGCCTTCGGCGACAAGCCGATCCTGGTCCACTGCGTCACCCAGAAGGGCAAGGGCTACGCCCCGGCCGAGGGGGCCGAGGACAAGCTGCACGCGGTCGCCAAGTTCGACGTGGTCACCGGCCAGCAGCAGAAGCCGGCCAGCGGCCCGCCCAGCTACACCAAGGTCTTCGCCCAGGAACTGGTGAGGCAGGCGGAAAAGGACGACAAGATCGTCGCCATCACCGCCGCCATGCCCTCGGGCACCGGTCTGGACATCTTCCAGAAGGCCTTCCCGGACCGCACCTTCGACGTCGGCATCGCCGAGCAGCACGCGGTGACCTTCGCCGCCGGCCTGGCCGCCGACGGCATGAAGCCGTTCACGGCGATCTATTCGACCTTCCTGCAGCGCGGCTACGACCAGGTGGTCCACGACGTGGCCATCCAGGGCCTGCCGGTGCGCTTCGCCATGGACCGCGCCGGCCTGGTCGGCGCCGATGGTCCGACCCACGCCGGCAGCTTCGACATCGGCTTCATGGGCGCTCTGCCCGGCATGGTGCTGATGGCCGCCGCCGACGAGGTGGAGCTGGCCCGCATGGTGGCCACCGCCGCCGCCATCGACGACCGCCCCAGCGCGTTCCGCTATCCGCGCGGCGAGGGCCTGGGCCTGGAAATGCCGGCCAATGTCGACCCGCTGGAGATCGGCAAGGGCCGTATCGTCCGCGAGGGGACCAGCGTCGCCATCGTCTCGTTCGGCACGCGCCTGTCGGAAAGCTTGAAGGCGGCCGACCTGCTGGCCGCGCGCGGCCTGTCGGCCACCGTCTGCGACGCCCGCTTCGCCAAGCCGCTGGACATCGACCTGCTGCTGCGCCTGGCGCGCGAGCACGAGGCGCTGATCACGGTGGAAGAGGGCGCCATGGGCGGCTTCGGCGGCTTTGTGCTGCAGGCCCTGGCCCAGCACGGCGCCTTCGATCGCGGCCTGAAGGTCCGCACCCTGTGCCTGCCGGACATCTTCCAGGATCAGGACAAGCCGGACGTCATGTACGCTCAGGCGGGCCTGGACGCGGAAGGCATCCTGCGCGGAGCGCTTTCGGCCTTGGGCATGGACAACGTCAGCGCCGCCGGAGCTGGCCGCCGGGCGTAAGCGCGGAGACCGGAAACGAGCCGGGCCTAGGCTCCGCAAGCCTTGAAGAAGGCGCGCACGTGACCGCGACCGGCGGAGTCGGCCGCCAGGCTGTGGCGTTCGCCCTTGGTCAGCAGCGCCAGATCGCCTGATTTCCGGAACGCTTCCAGGGCTGGGGCGCTGGCCTTGCCGCGTGCTTCCAGGAGGTCGCCGCCGCTCATCGCGTCCTTGACGCTCGCCGCGTCGAAGCGGCTCTCGGCGCCGCCCGAGGCGAGCACCAGCTGGCCGCCCGTCAGGCCCATGGCCGACAGGTCGACCCGATCCTGTCCGGGGCGGCAGCTGATCATCAGCACCACGTCATCGCTGTTGGGACGGCCATAGGACAGGCGCGGGGAGGCCGTATCGTCGGCGAGGTAGGCCCACCGATAGCCGGTGACCGCGACCTTTTCATGCGCGCAGCCGGCAAGAGTGGCGGCCAGCAAGCCGATGGCGGCGATGGTGATGGCGCGGGGCGTCATGGCGGTGTTCCTCCACGTTCGATGAACGCGGAGGCGACATGAATGGCTCCTGAAACGCATCGGGCGCGGAAGCCGTGTGGCCGCCGCGCCCGATAATCTTGTCCGGAAGGACCCCGCTTAGAACGGCGAGAACTTCTCGACCAGCGACTGGCCGGCCGGGGTCTTCTGGACGCGGCTGATGTCGCCACGGCCGCCGTAGCTGATGCGGGCTTCGGCGATCTGGGTGTGGCGGATGGTGTTGGCCGAGGAAATGTCTTCCGGACGCACGATGCCGGCCACCGTCAGCTGGCGCAGCTCGGTGTTGGTGCGGACCTCCTGGGTGCCCTGGATGACCATGTTGCCGTTCGGCAGGACCTGGCTGACCACGGCGGCGATCGTCAGGCTGATCTTTTCCGACCGGCTGACGCCGCCCGAGCCGGCGTTGCTGAAGGTCGAGTTGGTGCCGATGGCCTTCGACGGATCGAAGCCGCCCGGCAGGATCTTGCCCAGGCTCGATTCCAGGCCGAGGAAGTTGTCGACGCCGGCGCCGGCGTTCGAGGTGCGCGAGCTGTTGGTGGCGTTCTTGGTGCTGGCGCTGTCGTCGATGTCGATCATCACGGTGACGATGTCGCCGACGCGGCTGGCGCGCTGGTCATTGAAGAAGGCGCGAGCGCCGACGCGCCACAGCGAGTTGGCCGAGGCCGCCTGCGGGGCGGGTTCGCGCGCCGAGACGTACTGCTGCTGGACCGGGGCCAGGGCGGCCGGGTAGCCGACCGGAGCCAGTTCCGGGCCCTTCACGGCTTCCTTGACGGTCGAGCAGGCGGCCAGGGGGGCCAGGAGGAGGGCGGCGGCGATGATGGCGGGGCGGCGCATGGGCGTAAGAACCTCTTAGCGAGCAGCGAAACGGACGGGTTGCGAACGAGCTTGCAAGGTCTGGGCCTGCGGACCGACCGCTGCGGCGCCAGGACCCGTCGCGACGGCCTGGATGATCTTCTTGGAGAGCGTGTTCTGGACGGCGAACAAATCGCCCGTCGCGGCGGCGCCCATGGCTTTCCCTTGAAGCGAAAGGGAAATTCCGCCGTCCTGGTAGGTGATGGTGACCAGGTCACCGCTTTTGATGACCTGGGCGGCGCCCACATCGCGGCTCTGGACTGCGGCGCCTTCACGCAGGGGGCGCTTGGTCGCCAGGCCGATGACGGCGTCCGCATCGCGGGGGGCGTCCAGCGGGGCGCCGGCCATCTTCACGTAGACGAGGTCCTGCGGCTGGACGATTTCGCCGGCCGCCAGGCTGCGGGCGTAGGCAAGAACTTCCACATTGGCCCGAGCGGCGGTCGCGCCGGCGCGATTTGCCGAGGTTCCGCCGTTGTCGAGGCCTTCGCGGACGATGACGCGACGGACGCCGTTGGGGTTCATCCAGTCGTAGCCGGCGCGACGGGCCGACATCTGCACCTGGGCGGCGTCGAGCACGGCGGTCTGACCCATGCGGGCCGCGACGACCATGTTGGCGGCCGGGCCGGTGACGCCGTCGAACAGGTCGCCCAGCGTGATGCGGCCGTCGGCGTCGGTGGTGTCCATGCGCAGGGTCACCGCCGTCCCGGCGAAGGCCGGAGCGGCGAGGGCGCTGATGACGAGCGTGGCGGCGGCGGCGATCAGGAGGGCTTTCATGAGCTTACGACCGCAGTTGCGAGGTGGCTTGCAGCATCTGATCGGCCGTCGTGATGACCTTCGAGTTCATCTCGTAGGCGCGCTGGGCGGTGATCAGGGCGGTGATTTCCGAGACGGAGTCGACGTTCGACGATTCCGTGTAGTGCTGCAGCAGCACGCCGAAGCCCGGCTCGCCGGGGGCGGCGAGGGTGGCCGCGCCCGAGGCGGCGGTTTCCAGGTAGAGGTTGTCGCCGATCGCTTCCAGGCCGCCTTCGTTCAGGAAGTTGGCGAGCTGGATCTGGCCCACGGTCTGCGGGGCGGTCTGGCCGTCCAGCTTCACCTGCACCAGGCCGGTCTTGCTGATCGTGATGTCGGCGGCGCCCTGCGGGATGGTGATGCCCGGCTGGACGAGATAGCCGTCCTCGGTGACCACCTGGCCCTGGTCGTTGGTCGAGAAGTTGCCGGCGCGGGTGTAGCCGGTCTCGCCCGAGGGCATCAGGATCGGCAGGTAGCCCTTGCCCTGGACGGCGACGTCCAGCGGGTTGTCGGTGAGGGTGGGCGTGCCCTGCTCGGTGATGCGATAGACCGAGCCGGCCTTGACGCCGCCGCCGACCTGAACGCCGGTCGGGACGATGTTGCCGTCGCTGGACGACTGTGAGCCAGCGCGCTCGATCGTCTGGTACAGCAGGTCCTGGAACTCGGCCCGTTGGCGCTTGAAGCCAACGGTGTTCATGTTGGCGATGTTGTTCGAGATGACTTCGACGTTCAGCTGCTGAGCAGCCATGCCGGAAGCAGCGGTGCGGAGAGCTTGCATGGGCTAGCGTCCCTTAATTGACTTTGCCCAGCCGTTCGACGGCGGAGCGGGAAAGTTCGGCGGTGTTGTCCATCATCTTGGCGACGCCCTCGTAGGCGCGCTGGATCTCGATCAGCTTGGTGATCTCGATGACTGGCTGGACGTTCGAGGATTCCAGCATGCCCTGATGGATCTGAGCGTCCGTCACGGGCTGCAGGGTGGTGTTGGCGGTGTTGCGGTAGAGGTTGTCGCCGTCCTTGGCGAGGCTGGCCATGTCATCCGGTCGCACCAGGCCAATCTTGCCGACCCGGACCGCGCCCTGGCTGACGATACCGTCCTTGCCGATCGTGACCGGACCCAGCTTCGGGTCGATCGTGATCTGGCCGCCGCCGTCGTCCATCACCGGATAGCCGGCCTGGGTGACCAGCACGCCTTCCGGATTGGGCGTGAAGCGGCCGTCGCGGGTGTAGCGCTCGCCGCCGGCGGCCTGGATCTTGAAGAAGCCCTTGCCCTCGATCGCGAGGTCATAGTCGCCGTCGGTCTTGGTCATCGCGCCTTGCGTGAAGTCGCGGGCCACCCCGGTGTCCATGACGAACTTCACGGGCGACGCGCCGTCCAGGGTCTTGGCCGGCTTGGCCTGCTCGGTGCGGACCATCAGGTCCTCGACCTTGAAGCCCGTCGTGTTCGCGTTGGCGATGTTGTTCGCGACGATGTCCAGCTCGCGGCGGAGCGTCATCTGGCGCGAAAGGCCGACATACAGCGCGTTGTCCATGACGAGTTAACTCGGGCGGCTGGCGCGACAAATGCGCCGCATCCCTAGAAGCAACCTTCGTGCCAGAGCGAAATCGTTATATAAAACAAGGAATAGGAAGGTTAACGCCGTCGCGTCGGTCGGAGTCTGCCGGGCAGATTCAGCCTGCGACAGAATGGCTTCCAAAACACATCGTTAACCATGCTCGCCGCATGAGTACGGGTATAGATTCCAAGGAACCGCGCGCGTGGCCAAGAAACCCGAAAAGGAAGCTCCTGCTCCCGAAGGCGAAGAGGGCGCCGAGGGCGAAGCTCCCGCCAAGAAGAAACCGCCGATCCTGATCATCGCGATCGCGGCGGGCGTTCTTGTGCTGGGCGGTGGCGGGGCCGCCGCGTTCTTCCTGATGAAGCCGAAGCCCGCCGCCCATGGTGAAAAGGGCGCCGAGGACCACGGCAAGAAGAAGAAAGAAAAGAAGGACGAAAAGAAGGAAGGCGAGGGCAAGGAAGGCGCGGGCGCCGCCGGCGGTCCGGCCCCCGTCATCAAGGAAGGCCCCGATGGTGTGGTCTTCTACACCCTTCCCGACATCGTCGTGAACATGCAGACGGCCGACGGCAAGTCGACCTTCCTGAAGCTGAAGCTGACCTTCGAGTTGTCCGACGAGGAAACTGGCGAGGTCCTGACGGAGAATCTGCCCAGGCTGCAGAACATGTTCCAGACCTTCCTGCGCGAACTGCGTCCCGAGGACCTGAACGGCAGCCAAGGCACCTATCAATTGCAGGTCGAGTTGGTGCGCCGGGTGAACCTGGTCGCCGCGCCGGCCAAGGTGAACGCGGTCCTCATCGAGGAGATGCTGATCAACTAGGTCCCCGGACCTGTTGGGCGAACAATCATGGCGGAAGAAATCGACGATCAGGCGGCGATGGCCCAGTGGGCCTCGCAAAATCCCCCCGGCGCCTTCGGTGAAGGCGGCGGCGATGCTGGCGGCAACGAATTCGGCGACTTTTCCGGCGGCATGGGCGGCTGGGATGACGGCGGCGGCGAGGGTGGCTCCGAGCGCATCCTGAACCAGGACGAAATCGACAGCCTGCTGGGCTTCGATCTCTCCGGCGACGGCGGCGAAGACCGCACGGGCATCCGCGCCATCATCAACTCGGCGCTGGTCTCGTACGAGCGCCTGCCGATGCTGGAAATCGTCTTCGACCGCCTGGTGCGGTTGATGACGACCTCCCTGCGGAACTTCACCTCCGACAACGTCGAGGTCAGCCTCGACAACATCAGCTCGATCCGCTTCGGCGACTATCTGAACTCGATCCCGCTGCCGGCCATCCTGGCCGTGTTCCGGGCCGAGGAGCTGGACAACTACGGCCTGCTGACGGTCGACTCGAACCTGATCTACTCGATCGTCGACGTGCTGCTGGGCGGCCGTCGTGGCACGGCCGCGATGCGCATCGAAGGTCGTCCCTACACCACGATCGAGCGCGTGCTGGTCCAGCGGATGATCGAGGTCGTGCTGAACGACCTGAAGAGCGCCTTCGAGCCGCTGCATCCGGTCGGCTTCTCGCTGGACCGCCTGGAGACCAACCCGCGTTTCGCCGCCATCGCCCGGCCGGCCAACGCCGCCATCCTGGTCAAGCTGCGCATCGACATGGAAGACCGCGGCGGCCGCATCGAGCTGCTGCTGCCCTACGCGACGCTGGAACCCATCCGGAAGATGCTGCTGCAGCAGTTCATGGGTGAGAAGTTCGGCCGCGACAACATCTGGGAAGGCCACTTGGCCACCGAGCTGTGGACCACCCAGATGGAGGTCCGCGCCGTCCTGGACGAGCAGCAACTGCCACTGTCGCGCGTGCTGAACATGCAGATCGGCGACACCTTGATGCTGAACTGCACGCCTGACAGCCTGGTCGAGCTGCGCGCCGGGGCCATCCCGCTGACGCGCGGCCGTATGGGTCGTCGCAACCACTCGATCGCCGTCCGGGCCGAGGCGCCGCTGACGCCCGCCGCCAAGAAGGCCGTGCAGAAGCTGAAATGAGCCTCGTCGCCTTCGCCATGAACGGGTTCCTCGCGGTGCTGCTGATCGCGGCGCTGATCTTCGGCTGGCGCCTTGAGCGCCGCCTGAAGGCGCTGCGCGACAGCCACGAGGGCTTCGCCAAGGCGGTGGCCGATCTGGATCACGCCGCCGCTCGCGCCGAGCAGGGTCTTGCCGACCTGCGCGCGGCGACCGACGAAGCGGCCGAGACCCTGGCTGGGCGCATCGAGCGCGCCCAGGCCCTGGCGGCTCAGCTGGACGAACGGGTCAATCGCCCGCTGCCGACGGCCAGCTCGACCGTGGCGCCCCGCGCCGCGGAACGCGTGGAACGGGCCGAACGCGCGCCGTCGCCGGCGCGTCCCGGCCGTGACATGGCCATTACGCCTGAAGCCGAACGCCGGCTGAAGGCCGAGGATTTCGAGCGCCTGCTGGAACGCGAAGATCGCCTCCCGCCGACGTCTCGCCCGATTTTGGGAGCGCCCAGCGCCTCCCGCGAACCTCCGCGCTCCCGGGCGCGGATCGATGATGACCTCTTCGACGGACCGGGTGAAAACCCGCGTCCCGGAAGCAACCCCAGAGCGCCCCGCTAATGAAGAACGTTCCGCGCATCCTTCCCCTGGTCGGCGTCGCCGTCGGCGGCGTGCTGGCGATCAACGCCATGGCCGGCGCCAAGTCGCTTCCCGACCTGCTGGGCGGGGCCAAGGCCTTCGCCGAGGGCGTGGCCAAGCCCGCCGCCAAGGAAGGCCATGAAGGCAAGGGCGAAGCCGCCTCGGCCGAGGGCGCGGCCCAGCCGGCCGCCGCCAACGCGCCGCCGCCGCGTGTCTGCGCCCCTTCGGCCGACGTCCTGGCCAAGGAAGCCGGCCTCTCGCCCGCCGAACTGCGTGTCCTGCAAAGCCTGGGCGCCCGTCGCGGCCAACTCGACCAGCGCGAACAGGATATCGACGTCCAGCTGAAGCTGCTGGCCGCCGCCGAGGCCAAGCTGGACGCCAAGGTCCGGGCCCTGACCGGTCTGAAGGGCGACATCCAGGGCCTGCTGGGCCAGGTCGATAATCAGAAGCAGGCCGAGGTCGATCGCCTGGTGACGGTCTATGCCGGCATGAAGCCCAAGGACGCCGCCGCCCGCATGACCCTGCTGTCGGACGAGGTTCGCCTGCCGATCGCCGCCAAGATGAAGGAACGCACCCTGGCGATGATCCTGGCCAACATGTCGCCGGGCGACGCCAAGATCCTCACCGAACGCCTGGCCTCGCGCCTGACCAATCCGGCGGTGGAGAAGGGCAAGGCCGCGGTCGCCGACAACGCCGCCACGGCCCAAGGGGCCGGCGCCGGAGCCGCGCCGGGCCAACAGGCCGCCGCCGCGCCGCTGGCTGGCGCTTCGCCGGCCAAGGCCGCTCCCAAAAAGGCCGGTTAAGGGAGGACCATGACGCTTCGCCAGTTCCTGCGCTCCAGCGTCGCCGCCGCGTGCATCGCGGCGACACTGGCGCCGTCCGGCTACGCCGCGCCGCCGCCCGTCGCGGCGCGCGGTGCGTTGGACGTGCGCGTCGCGCAGGCGGCGGATTTCTCGCGCATCGAGTTCCACTGGGCCGCCGGGGCCCGGATGGTCTCGCACCGCGAGGGCCAGACCCTGGTGATGCGGTTCAGCCGCGACGCCAATCCCGACCTGTCGACGCTCAGGATCGCGCCGCCGCGCTGGCTGAAGGCCTCGGAGGCCCGTCACGTCAACGGCGTGCTGGAGATCGTCCTTACCCTGACCGACGACGCCGACGCCCGCCTCGGCAAGGCCGACGGCGTCGACTTCGTCAATATCTTCGCCCGCCCGGGCGCGCCGCCCGCGCAGAACCAGGCCGTCGCCGCGCCCGTCGGCCGTCCCAATCCGATGCCCGCCGGCGGCGTCGTCCATGTCGGCCTGGAGCGCGCGGACCAGCAGGTCACCCTGACGTTCGAATGGGCCGCGCCGGCCGGCGCCGCCGTATTCCGACGCGGCGAAGCCATCTGGATCGTGTTCGACACGCCCGCCAGCCTCGACATCCGCAAGCTGCCGGCCTCCGCCGCCCGCTATTCCAAGATCCAGGCCTTCAAGGGCGCGGACTACAGCGCCCTGCGGATCGTCACCCCGAACGGCACGCCCTATGTCGCCGAAGGGCAGGGCGGTCTCTGGAAGATCAGCCTGGGCCCCGGTGCGCAGCAAACGCCCGACATCATCAAGGTGGCGCGCGACGAGAGCGTGCAGCCGGCGACCCTGTCGGCCACCGTCTCGGGCGTGACCAAGGCGGTCTGGGTCACCGACCCGGCGGTCGGCGACAAGATGGTCGTGGCCCCGGCCTTGGCGCCGTCCAAGGGCCTGCCGTCGCGCCGCGACTATGTCGAAATGGCGCTGCTGCAGTCGGCTCAGGGCCTGGCCGTCGAGACCTATGCCACCGATCTCCTGGTCCAGGCCGACGGCGACCTGCTGCGCATCGGCCGTCCGAAGGGCCTGGCGCTGTCGCCGGTTTCGGCCGCGACTCCGCCGGAGGAGGCCGCCGCCGGCGCGCCCCAGCCGATGTCGATGCCGGCCCTCATCGATCTCGAGAACTGGCCCAAGACCGGTTCGGGCGGTTTCCTGGCTCGCTACAACGCCCTGCAGAACGCCATCGCGGCCGCACCCGATGGCGACGGCAAGGACGGCGACACCGGCGCGCGCATGTCGCTGGCCCGCTTCCTGGTCGGCTCGCAGATGTCGTTCGAGGCCATCGGCGTGCTCAACGCCGCCGGCCGCAAGCACCAGACCCTGATGGGCGACGCTGAATTCCGCGGTCTGCGCGGGGTGTCCAAGGTTCTGGCCGGCCGCCTCACCGAGGCCGACGCCGACTTCTCCTCGCCGGTCCTGGCCGATGACCCGTCCAGCGCCCTGTGGCGCGGCTACATCTCGACCAAGCAAGGCCAGTGGGCCGACGCCCGAAGCAAGTTCGTCGGCGGCGGTCGGGCCCTGGACCTGTTCCCGCCGATCTGGCGCGCCCGCTTCCTGCACGCCCAGGCCCAGGCGGCGCTCGGCGTCGGCGACCTGACGGGCGCCATGCAACTGATCTCCCAGGCCTTGGCCCAGCCCAAGATCCCGATCGAGGATCAGCTGGACACCCGCCTGACCCAGGCTCGCATCTTCGAGGCCAAGGGCGAGAAGGTCCGTGCTCAGCGCATGTTCCAGGCCATCGCCAAGGCGCCGATCGACCGGCTCGCCACGCCGGCCCTGCTGCACGCGACCCAGCTGCAATACGCCAAGGGCCAGATCAACGCCGCCCAGGCCGCCACCACCCTGAATCAGCTGCGCTATCGCTGGCGCGGCGACGGGGTGGAGCTTGAGGTCATCCGGGCGCTGGGCAAGCTGTTCATCGACCAGGGCCGCTATCGCGAGGCGCTGGAAGTGCTGCGCTCGGCCGGCCGCCAGCTGCCGGACCGCCCCGAGGCCCTGGCTCTGCAGAACGACCTGTCCAACACCTTCCGCCAGCTCTTCCTGCAAGGGCTGGCCGACGGCATGCAGCCGGTCCAGGCCGTTGGCCTGTTCTACGACTTCCAGGACCTGACCCCGATCGGCGCCGACGGCGACCAGATGGTCCGCAACCTGGTCCGCCGCCTAGTCGACGTCGACCTGCTGGACGACGCCGGCAAGCTGCTGAAGTACCAGGTCGACAACCGCCTGAACGGGGTGCCCAAGGCCCAGGTCGCCACCGACCTGGCCTGGATCTACCTGATGAACAAGAAGCCCGAGGACGCGCTGGAAGCGATCAACGCGACCCGGTCCACCATCCTGCCGCCGGCCCTCAACGTCGAGCGTCGCCTGGCCACCGCCCGGGCCCTGATGAGCCTGGGCCGCTACGACGACGCCCTCGAGCTGATCGAGAAGGACAACAGCCGCGACGGCCAGGAGATCCGGGCCGAGATCGCCTGGAAGCAGCATACCTGGCCCGCCGCCGGCGCCATGTACGAACGCACGCTGGGCGACCGCTGGAAGACGCCGGGCGTCCTGGCCCCCGGCGACGAGGCGCGCCTGCTGCGCGCCGCCGTGGCCTACAGCCTCGCCGACGACGACGCCTCGCTGGGGCGCCTGCGCCAGCGCTGGTCGGGCTTCATCGAGCTGGCCGGCAATCCCGACGGCCTGCGCGTGGCCCTGCAAGGCATGAATGTCGAATCGCTGTCCGCCTCGGACTTCGGTCGGGTCACCGCCGACAACGAGGCCTTCAACGGCTGGATCGGCCGGATGAAAGACAAGTTCCGCACCGGTCAGCCCGCCGGCTCGCCCGTCCGCGCGGGCAAATAGGGCAGAGCCTACCCTTCAGCCGCGAATTTCGCCGACGTTCGAGGCATGAGCGTTCTCGAAGCGCTTCCACGCGGCAGAAAATCATCTGTCGAAACCCGATTGGTCTTATGGCGGGCGCCAGACGTTTAGCCTAGTTAGGGCTCGCCCTCCGTCCCATATGACGGGGGTATCCGCGAGCGCTTGCCTTTCTGCCGCAGGCATGTCATGACAACGTTGTCATAGGGTGGAAGACATTGGTGACTAAGAACAACGACGGCGACAACGGCCGTGAGGTCCTGGTGCTGCTTGGCGGCGCGGGCGATCTAGCCCTGCGAATGCTTCTGCCTTCGCTCTACTTCCTGGAAGTCGACCGACTGCTGCCGCACGACTTGCGGATCATCGGCGTGGCTCGCGCGGACCATGACGCCGCCAGCTACAAGGCGCTGGTGCGCGAGCAACTGGGCAAGCGCGCGACGGTGGAGGAGGCGGCCTGGAACCGCCTGGCCGCCCGTCTCGACTACGTGTCTGCCAACATCACCAAGGAAGAAGACACCAAGAAGCTGGCCGAGCGGATCGGCGAGCACGGGACGCTGGTGATCTTCTTCTCGCTGTCGCCCAGCCTGTACGGCCCGGCCTGCCAGGCGCTGCAATCGGCCGGTCTGACCGGACCCAATGCCCGCCTGATCCTGGAAAAGCCGCTGGGCCGCGACCTGGAGAGCTCAAAGGCGACCAACGCCGCCGTCGCCGCCGTGGTCGACGAAAGCCAAGTCTTCCGCATCGACCACTATCTGGGCAAGGAGACGGTCCAGAACCTGACCGCCCTGCGCTTCGCCAACGTCCTGTTCGAGCCGCTGTGGGATCGCAACACGATCGACCACGTGCAGATCACCATCGCCGAGACCGAGAAGGTCGGCGACCGCTGGCCCTATTACGACGAGTACGGCGCGCTGCGCGACATGGTCCAGAACCACATGTTGCAGCTGCTGTGCCTGGTCGCCATGGAGGCGCCGTCGGGCTTCGACCCGGACGCGGTCCGTGACGAGAAGGTCAAGGTTCTCCGCAGCTTGCGTCCCTTTACCAAGGAAACGGTGGCCCACGACACCGTGCGCGGCCAGTACGTGGCCGGCGTGGTCGAGGGCGGGGCGCGGATCGGCTATGTCGAGGAAGTCGGCAAGCCCACCAAGACCGAGACCTTCGTGGCCATGAAGGTGGCGATCGACAACTGGCGCTGGGACGGCGTGCCGTTCTTCCTGCGCACCGGCAAGAACCTGCCGGACCGCCGCACCCAGATCGTCGTCCAGTTCAAGCCGCTGCCGCACAACATCTTCGGCCAGGCCACCGACGGCGAACTCTGCGCCAACCGCCTGGTCATCGATCTGCAGCCGGACGAAGACATCTCGCTGACGATCATGAACAAGCGCCCCGGCCTCTCGGAAGAGGGCATGCGCCTGCAGTCGCTGCCGCTGTCGCTGTCGTTCGGCCAGAGCGGCGGCCGTCGCCGCATCGCCTACGAGAAGCTGTTCCTCGACGCCTTCCGCGGTGACCGCACCCTGTTCGTGCGTCGCGACGAGGTCGAGCAGGCCTGGAAGTTCATCGACGCCGTCTCGGCCGCCTGGGCCGAAGCCGGCATCGAGCCGGCCCACTACGCCGCCGGCACCTGGGGGCCGCAGTCGTCGCAAGGGCTGATCTCGCCCGGCGGCCGGTCCTGGAAGGCCTGAGACATGGCCCAAGAACCGGCAAAGTTCGAAGCCTTCGGCTCGCGCGAAGACCTCTATGACGCCGCCGCCTCGATCCTGGTCGGGGCGCTGACCACGGCCGTGGCCAGCCACGGCCGCGCGGGCTTCGCCGCGACCGGCGGCACGACGCCGGCCCCGGTCTATGACCGCATGGCCGGCATGATCGCGCCTTGGGACAAGATCACGGTCACCCTGACCGACGAGCGCTTCGTGCCGCCGTCCGATCCCAGCAGCAACGAGGGCCTGGTCCGTCGTCACCTGCTGACCGGCGAGGCCGCCAAGGCTCAGTTCGCGCCGCTGTTCGTCGAAGGCGTCAGCCACGAGGAAAGCGCGCTTCAGGCCCAGGCCGGGGTCGAGGCCGCCGCGCCGTTCGGCGTGGTGCTGCTGGGCGTCGGTCCCGACGGCCACTTCGCCTCGCTGTTTCCAGGCAATCCGGTGCTGGCGCGCGGTTTGGATCTGGCCTCGGAGCGTTCGGTCCTGGCCGTGCCGCCGGGCGATCCGGCCCCGGACATCCAGCGCCTCAGCCTGACCCTCGCCGCCCTGACCCGCACCGATCTGATCGTGCTGCTGGTCACCGGCGCGGCCAAGAAAGCGTTGTTGGAAGGCGACGTCGACCCGGCCCTGCCGGTCGCCGCCATCTTGAAGCAGGACCGCGCCAAGGTCCGCATCCTCTGGGCGGAGTAATCGCCATGAACCCGGTCATCGCCGAAGTCACCGCCCGGATCATCGAACGCAGCAAGGACAGCCGCGCCGCCTATCTGGCCAACATGCAGCACGCGATCGAGAGCCAGCCGGGGCGGGCCAAGCTGTCCTGCGCCAACTGGGCTCACGCCTTCGCGGCCTCGCCCGGTGTCGACAAGGTCCGCGCCCTGGACCCGAACGCGCCGAACATCGGCATCGTCTCGGCCTATAACGACATGCTGTCGGCTCACCAGCCGCTGGAAGAGTATCCGGCCCTGATCAAGGCCGCCGCGCGCGAGGCCGGGGCCACCGCCCAGTTCGCCGGCGGCGTGCCGGCCATGTGCGACGGCGTCACCCAGGGCCGTCCGGGCATGGAGCTATCGCTGTTCTCGCGCGACGTCATCGCCATGGCCACGGCCGTCGCCCTGACCCACGACGCTTTCGACGCGGCCCTGTATCTGGGCGTCTGCGACAAGATCGTGCCGGGCCTGGTCATCGGCGCCCTGACCTTCAGCCACCTGCCGGCCCTGTTCGTGCCCGCCGGTCCGATGACCTCGGGCCTGCCCAACTCGGAAAAGGCCCGCATCCGCGCGCTCTACGCCGAGGGCAAGGTCGGTCGCGCCGAACTGCTGGAAGCCGAGAGCGCCAGCTATCATGGCCCAGGCACCTGCACCTTCTACGGCACGGCCAACACCAACCAGATGCTGATGGAGCTGATGGGCTTCCATCTGCCCGGCTCGGCCTTTGTCCACCCCAACACGCCGCTGCGCGAAGCCCTGGTCAAGGAAGCAGCGCGCCGCGCCGCCGCCGTGACCAACAAGGGCAACGAGTTCATTCCGGTCGGCCGGATGATCGACGAGAAGTCGATCGTCAACGGCGTGGTCGGCCTGATGGCCACCGGCGGCTCGACCAACCTGGCCCTGCACATCGTCGCCATGGCCCACGCGGCCGGCGTCCAGCTGACGCTGGAGGACCTGGACGACATCTCCAAGGCCACGCCGCTTCTGGCCCGCGTCTATCCGAACGGCTCGGCCGACGTGAACCACTTCCAGGCCGCCGGCGGCATGGCGTTCGTGATCCGCGAGCTGCTGAAGGCCGGGCTCGTCCACGAGGACGTCCAGACCATCGCCGGTCCAGGCCTGTCGCTCTACGCCCAGGAGCCGCACCTCGAGGACGGCGTCCTGACCTGGCGCGAGGGCGCGGCCGAGAGCCTGGACACCGCCATCGTGCGTCCGGTCTCCGACCCGTTCAGCAAGGAAGGCGGCCTGCGCCTGATGGCCGGCAACCTGGGCCGCGGGGTCATGAAGATCTCGGCCGTGAAGCCCGAACACCACGTGATCACCGCCCCGGCGGCCGTGTTCCAGGAGCAGGAAGACTTCATCGCCGCCTTCAAGCGCGGCGAGCTGGATCGCGACGTCGTGGTCGTGATGCGCTTCCAGGGCCCGTCGGCCAACGGCATGCCGGAGCTGCACAACCTGTCGCCGTCGATCTCGGTGCTGCTGGATCGCGGCTACAAGGTCGCCCTGGTCACCGACGGCCGCATGTCGGGCGCCTCGGGCAAGACCCCGGCGGCCATCCACGTCACGCCGGAAGCCGCCAAGGGCGGACCTCTGGCCTATGTCCAGGACGGCGACGTGATCAGCGTCAACGCCGAAACGGGCGAACTGAAGATCCTGGTGGACGAGGCGGCGCTGCTGGCCCGTACGCCGGCGAACGTCCCGGCGAGCAAGCCGGGCTTTGGTAGGGAACTGTTTGGATGGATGCGAGCGGGGGTCGGCGCGGCCGACGCCGGCGCGTCCGTCTTTGCTTGAGGAAGCGCTAGGTCATGGACGGCAATCATAGCGGTGGCCTCGGCCTCGTTGGCGACATCGGCGGCACCAACGCCCGCTTCGCCCTGGTCGAATTCGACGGTCAGGACCCGCGCCTGATCGAGCCCACCACCTACAAGGGCGAGGACTACGCCACGGCCGAGGACGCCATCGCGCACTATCTGCAGAAGGTCGGGGTCAAGCATCCCGACCAGGCGGTGGTGGCGGTGGCCGGTCCGATCGACCACGGCCAGGTCCACATGACCAACCTGGACTGGCGGATCTCGGAAGACAGCCTGCGTCGCGCCGGCGGCTTCCGCACCGCCAAGCTGATCAACGATTTCACGGCCCAGGCCCTGGCCGCGCCGCGCCTGAGCCCCAAGGACCTGCGCCAGATCGGCCATCTGCCGACCTCGGGCGAGGGCGATCTGGCCATTCTCGGTCCGGGCACGGGCTTTGGCGTCGCCGGCCTGGTGCGTCGCCACGGCCAGCAGATCCCGCTGGCCACCGAGGGCGGGCACGTCGCCTTCGCCCCGGTCGACGAGGTCGAGATCGCGGTGCTGCGCGCCCTGACCAAGCAGCTGGACGGCGGCCGGGTCTCGGTCGAGCGCATCCTGTCGGGCCCCGGCATGGAAGACCTGCATGTCGCCCTGGCCGACGCCGAGGGCCGCAAGGTCGAAGCCCTGGCCGCCAAGCAGATCACCGAGCGCGCGGTCGAGGGCTGCGCCGACAGCCTGGCCACGGTGAACCGCTTCTGCGCGGTGCTGGGCTCGGTCGCCGGCGACATCGCCCTGACCCTGGGCGCGCGCGGCGGCGTCTTCATCGCCGGCGGCATCGCGCCCCGGATCATCGACATCCTGGAGAAGAGCCCGTTCCGCGAGCGCTTCGACAGCAAGGGCCGTCTGTCGGGCTTCACCCAGGCGATCCCGACCCACGTCATCCTGCATCCGCACACCGCCCTGATCGGCGCGGCGGTGGCGCTGACGCCGGAGGGCAGGGCGGCGGTTTCGTAGGACTTTTCTTGGGGCTCGCCATGACAGCCTTGTCATGGCTTAGTATTCGCCAATCCGAACGAATCGGGGCGGCGAGGAACGGAATTGAGCGCCAAGATCACGATCCACGACGTGGCGCGCGAAAGCGGCGTCTCGATCAAGACCGTTTCGCGGGTCCTCAACCGTGAGCCCAACGTCAAGGCCGACACCCGTGACCGGGTGCAGGCCGCCGTGGCCGCGTTGAACTATCGGCCCAACATCTCGGCCCGCAGCCTGGCGGGTTCGAAGGCCTATCTGATCGGCGTCTTCTTCGACAACCCCAGCCCCGGCTACGTCACCGACGTACAGCTGGGCGCGATCGCGCGGTGCCGGCAGGAGGGCTACCACCTGATCGTCGAGCCGATCGACTCGACCGCCGACGTCGAGGACCAGGTCGCGCCGATGCTGGCGACGTTGCGCATGGACGGGGTGATCCTGACCCCGCCGCTCAGCGACCATCCCGTGGTGCTGGCCGCGCTCGAGCGGGAGGGCGTGGCCTATGTCCGCATCGCGCCGGGCGGGGACGTCGACCGCGCGGCCTGGGTCAGCATGGACGACCGCCTGGCCGCCTATGAGATGACCAAGCACCTGATCGACCTGGGTCACAAGGACATCGGCTTCATCATCGGCCATCCGGACCACGGGGCTTCGCACCAGCGCCACCAGGGCTTCATCGACGCCATGCGCGACGCGGGCCTACCGATCCGCGAGGAGCGGGTGGAGCAGGGCTGGTTCTCGTTCCGCTCGGGCTTCGAGGCGGCCGAGAGATTGCTGGGCGGTCCGGATCGTCCGACCGCCATCTTCGCCTCGAACGACGACATGGCCCTGGGCGTGATGGCCGTCGCCAACCGGATGCGCCTGGACCTGCCGACTCAGCTCTCCGTCGCCGGCTTCGACGACACCCCGGGCGCGAAGATCACCTGGCCGCAGCTGACCACCGTGCGTCAGCCGATCGCCGCCATGGCCGGCGCCGCCGCCGACATGCTGATGCAGGGTGTTGATCGGGAGGAGGGCGCGCCGCCGCCTTCGCAGGTGCTCGATTTCGAGCTGGTGGTTCGAGAATCCACCGGACCAGCCTCAAGCTAGAACGTCCAACCACGCCTCCTGGATGTTACCGCAATCAATTGTGCTTGACAGCGCTGTCCAATCGACATGAGATTGGACCGATCAAGACGGTCGCCCACGGAAAGGCGGCGTCAGGAGGAAACGAAATGACCTCGCCTGGCCAGACCAGCGGCCGTCGCGCCCTGTGCGCACGATCACTCCCCTCCAAGCGGACCTGAACCGCTTCTCTTTCGCTCGGCGCGGTTCCCCGCAAGCGCCGCGCCGGGCGCTTTTCTCGACATTTCGCATGGTCCGCCGGGGGGCGGGCGCATCCTGGGAAACATCATGTCCGCATCCGGTCGTCTCGTCCGCGCCTCCGCCGTGGCTCTTATTCTTGCCGGCGGCCTGGCGGGGACGGCCCTGGCCCAGACCTCTCCGTCCGCCGTGGCCCATCCGGAGGCGTGGCCCAAGGCCGCCAGCCCCGCGGCCATCACCGACGCCAAGACCGAAGCCTTCGTCGCCCAGCTGATGAGCCAGATGAGCGTCGAGGAGAAGGTCGCTCAGACCATCCAGGCCGACGGCGCCTCGATCACGCCGGAAGAGCTGAAGAAGTATCGCCTGGGCTCGGTGCTGGTCGGGGGCAACAGCGCGCCGGATGGCAATGACCGCGCCTCGCCCCAGCGCTGGGTGGAGTGGATCCGCGCCTTCCGCGCCGCGGCGCTGGACAAGCGCGGGGGCCACCAGGAGATCCCGATCATCTTCGGCGTCGACGCCGTGCACGGTCACAACAATGTCGTCGGTTCGACGATCTTTCCGCACAATATCGGCCTGGGCGCGGCGCGCGATCCCGACCTGATCCGCCGTATCGGCGAGGCGACCGCCCAGGAAATGGCCGCCTCGGGCGCCGACTGGACCTTCGGACCCACGGTGGCCGTGCCTCGCGACGAGCGCTGGGGTCGCGCCTACGAGGGCTATGCCGAGGATCCGGAGGTGGTGAAGTCCTATTCCGGCCCGATGACCCTGGGCCTGCAGGGGCCGCTGGTCGCCGGCAAGCCGTTGGCGCCTGGCCATGTGGCCGGCTCGGCCAAGCACTTCCTGGCCGACGGCGGCACCGAGAATGGTCGTGACCAGGGCGACGCCAAGATCTCCGAGGCGGACCTCGTTCGCCTGCACGCGGCGGGATACCCGCCCGCGATCGACGCCGGCATCCTGTCGGTGATGGTGTCGTTCTCCAGCTGGAATGGGGTCAAGCACACCGGCAACAAGAGCCTGCTGACCGACGTGCTGAAGGGGCGGCTGGGCTTCCAAGGCTTCGTGGTCGGCGACTGGAATGCCCACGGCCAGGTCGATGGCTGCACCAACACCAACTGCGCCCAGGCCTACAATGCCGGCATGGACATGATGATGGCCCCCGACAGCTGGCGGGGCCTCTACGACAACACCCTGGCCCAGGTGAAGGCCGGCCAGATCCCAATGGCGCGGATCGACGACGCCGTGCGCCGGATCCTGCGGGTGAAGGTCAAGGCGGGTCTGTTCGAGGACAAGCGTCCGCTGGAAGGCAAGTATGAGCTGTTGGGCGCGCCCGCCCATCGCGCCGTGGCGCGCGAGGCGGTCCGCAAGTCGCTGGTGCTGTTGAAGAACGAGGGCGTCCTGCCGCTGAAGAGCTCGGCCCACGTGCTGGTGGCCGGCGACGGCGCCGACGACATCGGCAAGGCCGCCGGCGGCTGGACCCTGACCTGGCAGGGCACCGGCAACAAGAACAGCGACTTCCCGCACGGTCAGTCGATCTATGCCGGCGTGGCCGAGGCGGTGAAGGCCGGCGGCGGTAGCGCCGAACTGTCGGTGAAGGGCGACTTCAAGCAGAAGCCCGATGTGGCCATCGTGGTGTTTGGCGAGAATCCGTACGCCGAGTTCCAGGGCGACATCACCAGCATCGAGTACCAGGCCGGAGACAAATCCGACCTGGCCTTGCTCAAGAAGCTGAAGGCCGCCGGTATTCCGGTAGTCGCGGTGTTCCTGAGCGGACGCCCCCTGTGGGCCAATCCCGAGATCAACGCCTCGGACGCCTTCGTCGCCGCCTGGCTGCCGGGCTCGGAAGGCGGCGGTGTCGCCGACGTGCTGATCGGCGATGGCGCCGGCAAGCCGCGCTTCGACTTCCAGGGCAAGCTCTCGTACTCGTGGCCCAAGCGCGCCGACCAGGAGCCGATCAATGTCGGCGACCCGGGCTATGACCCGTTGTTCGCCTACGGTTACGGCCTGAGCTACGCCAAGCCCGGAAAAGTCGCGAAGCTCTCCGAAGACCCGGGCGTCGCCTCGGCCGCCGTGAACGTCGACCGCTATTTCGTGGACGGCCGTGCGCCCGCGCCCTGGATGATGAATGCCGCCGGCGCGGTTTCGCTGAAGACCGTGGACGCCGGCGCGCAGGAGAATGCGCGGCAAGCGACCTGGACTGGGGAGGGGCCCGGCGGCATCAATATCATGGGCCAGCCGGTCGACCTCTCGCGCCAGACGACGGGCGACATGGCGGTCATGATCCGCTACAGGGTGGACGCGTCCCCAAGGAAACCGGTTTCCTTGAACCTAGCCTGTGGCGAATCCTGCGGCGCGGCGGTAGACGTAACGTCAACGTTGTCAGGTGCGAAAATCGGCGAATGGCGTACGGCCAAGATCAAACTTTCCTGCTTCATGGCCAAGGGTGCGGACATGACGCATGTTTCGTCCCCGTTCGCGCTGTCGACTTCGGGTGCTATGACGTTGTCGTTTACGGAAATCCGTCTGGCGTCCAACGAGGGCGACGCTTTCTGTCCGCCAAGCTGAACCAAGACCTGAACAAAGAAGGAGCGACGGCATGATCCGCGCCCGTCGCTCCCGCATCGTTGCTACGATCGGCCCCGCTTCCAGCTCGCCGGAAATGATCGTCACCCTGGCCAAGGCCGGGGCTGACGTGTTCCGCCTGAACTTCAGCCACGGCGCTCACGAGACTCACGCGGCCGTCTATGCGGCCATCCGCGAGGCCGAGAAGGTTGTCGACCGTCCGCTGGGCATCCTGGCCGACCTGCAGGGGCCCAAGCTCCGCGTCGGCAAGTTCGCCAACGGTCCGGTCATGCTGAAGGCGGGCCAAGCGTTCCGCTTCGACAGCGACCCGACCCCGGGCGACGAGACCCGCGTGCACCTGCCGCACCCCGAGATCCTGACCGCCATGCGGCCGGGCGCGACCCTGCTGCTGGACGACGGCAAGCTGCGCATGACCGTGACCGACGCCGGTCCGGGCTACGCCAACACCACCGTGGCCAATGGCGGCAAGCTCTCCGAGCGCAAGGGCGTGGCGGTGCCGGACGTCGTCATCCCGATGTCGCCCCTGACGGCCAAGGACCGCGAGGACTTGGCCTTCGCTCTGCGCCTCGGCGTCGACTGGATCGCCCTGTCGTTCGTGCAGGCGCCGGAAGACATGGCCGAACTGCGCCGCATCGTCGAAGGCCGCGCCGCCGTGCTGGCCAAGATCGAAAAGCCTCAGGCCCTGCAAGTGCTGGGTCCGATCCTCGATCTCTGCGACGGCGTCATGGTCGCCCGCGGCGACCTCGGCGTCGAAATGGCGCCCGAAGAGGTGCCGGTGGCGCAGAAGGAAATCCTGCGGGCGGCGCGTGAGCGCGGCATCCCGGTGATCGTCGCCACCCAGATGCTGGAGTCGATGACCAACTCGCCAACCCCGACCCGCGCCGAGGCCTCCGACGTGGCCAACGCCGTCTACGAAGGCGCGGATGCGGTGATGCTGTCGGCGGAATCGGCCGCGGGCGACTATCCCGAAGAGTCGGTGGCGATGATGAACCGCATCATCGAACGCGTGGAGCGCGATCCGCGCTGGCCGGAGCTGATGCAGGCCGAGCAGAGCCACGACGACGTCGACGCCGACGTGTTGGTGGTCGCCGCCGCCGGCGCGGCCAAGTCCGGCTCGACCAAGTGCCTCGTGGCCTTCACGACGACCGGCTCCACGGCGCGCCGTCTCGCGCGCGAACGGCCGCTGCAGCCGGTGCTGGCCCTGTCGCCGGACATCAACGCGGTGCGTCGTCTCTCGCTGTGCTGGGGTGTCGAACCGCGAGTCAGCGCTCAGCCCGACAGCCTGGAAGTCGTGACCACCGACGCCTCGAGCAAGGCCCTCGAGCTGGGTCTTGTCGCGCCGGGCGAGCGCCTGCTGGTCGTGGCGGGGACGCCGTTCGGCGCGCCCGGCTCGGCCAATCTGCTGCGTCTGGCCCACGCGCCGGCGCCGGCTCGTCGGCGCTAATACCTATGATCTAGCGCCGGTTCGCCGGCGCTAGTTCTAGGCGAACGAGGCCGGCAGCAGGCGCTGGTAGCCGCGCCGCACGGCGCGGTAGCACTCGCAGGTCATGGCCTCGAGGCCGACGCGGTCGAGGATTTCAACGATACCCCGACGGTAGCTGATCAGGCCCTTGGCCTGCAGCGATCCGGCCACCGCCGTGACGGTCGTGCGCTGGACGCCCAGCATGTCGGCCAGGAATTCCTGGGTCAGGCTGACGGTGTTGTTGTCGATGCGGTCGTGACACGACAACAGCCATCGGCAGAAGCGCGCCTCGACCGCATGCAGGGCGTTGCAGGCGACCGACTGGATGGCGTGGCCGAACAGCGCTTCGTTGTGGCGGTCGACCAGGTCGCGCAGAGCGGCGCTGCGCTTCCAGGCGTCGTGCAGCGGGGCGGCGGCGATGCGCAACGCCGAGCCCGGCGCCTGGACGATGGCGCGCGACAGCGATTGGCGGGGGGCCACGGCGACCATCAGGCCAAGAGCGCCCTCGCGCCCGATGGCGGCGGATTCGATGGCCGCGCCGCTCTCCATCAAGGTCATCAACGAGATGACGCAGTCGGTGGGGAAGTAGACGTGGTCGATCAAGTCGCCCGGATCATAGAGCAGGCGCCCCTTTTCAAGGTCCACGGCCGAGAGATGCGGCGTGAGCAGGGCGCTGTCTTCTGACGGCAATGCGGAAAGCAGGCGGTTCTTCAAGGTCGCTAACGGCCCAGTCATGGAGAATCGAACGCCGTCTCACGGCAAGGGTTGCAAGCTATAGGTTGGGCTGATGTTGGGCGCCGTCGTTTAGCCGACACAATCCAGGCAGGACCGCCGCAAAAACAGAGGAGTGCGCAAGACTCTCTGTCGGTGCTCATCATTTGGCGTTGGTAAGGTTTGTCGGGTTCCCGACACAACTACTCAATGAAAACCGTTCGCAACTTGCCGTGAACTGGTCAAGGCAAAGAAAAGCCGCCTAAGCGGCGGCTTGTGAGTTCGAAGGATCGCTTTGAAAGCATGGGAGGCCTTCCTTGCGATCGGGGAACCGCAAGGAAGGGCCAGAGACGCGGGTGGCGGTTCCCACGCCTCAGGCGCCGGCCCAACCCTGGGAACGGAGGAGGCTTGGCGCCTGGTCCCACGCGCGCGAGCGTCCGTCGGCTTGGCCGAAACGGAGGCTCGGGCGCTCGTTGGCGTCCGGACCGCGCCGCCGGGCGGTCCGCGCCAGAGGCTTACTTGGGCTTGGCGAAGGCCGAGGACATCCAGCCCCGGGCCCCGTTCTCGTCGTCGACCTCCATCCAGACGCCGTTGCGCTGGCCGGTGGGATAGACGAAGCCGCCGGTCTTGACCGTGCCGACGGCGGCGGCGCTCGGCGAGGCCGAAGCGCGAAGCGTGACGTCCTGGGTGGTCGTCAGTAGGTTCGGCGTGGTGGTGGCCGAGGCGCTGGTGGTGGTCATGGTGGCCGAGACCGCCGTGGTCGCGGCCGCGCCGGTGCACTTGCCCTGATAGAGGCCGCCCATCACGGCGCGGCGCTGCTGGGCGGTCTGGATATTCTGGGCTTCGCGCTGAGCCTTGGCGGCGGCGGCGGACTTGGCGGCGGAGGCGGCGGCGTTGGCGAACATGCCAAGCCCAGGCACGCGGCCCAAGGCGCCGCTATAGAGCGCGGCGTTGACGCCCAGGCTGGCGGCGGTCTCGGCCCCACGCGCGGCGCCTTCAGCGCTGGCGATGGCGCTGTTGGAGACGCCCATGATCTGGTCCATACGGACCATTTCGGCGTTGATCTGCTCGCAGGTCATCGAGGCGTCGGCCGGATAGCTGAGCTGCAACGGCATGCCGGCTTGGGCATGGGCGGCGGTCGCGACAAGGGCGAGGCCCACGGCGGCGAAGGTGGCGATGGTCTTGGTCATAGGTCTGCTCCCCGAGGACGGGACCAGCGACCGTCCGCTCCCTGCGGGCTGCCGGTCCGTCATTGCAAGAACGACGGTATCCGGCTCCCGCCGAGGCGGCCTATCCCCCGAACGGGGGGTAGCAAGCGTGTCAGGCGCGCTAAAAGCCCATCAGGCGAGCATAGCGGTCGCGGTGGAAGCTGGCGCCGCCGAACAGGGCCTCGGTGACGCGGGCGCGCTTCATGTAGAGGCCCGCGTCGTGGGCGTCGGTCATGCCGATGCCGCCGTGCATCTGGACCATCTCGTTGGAGGCCAGGTGGACGAGGTCGCTGGCCTTGGCCTTGGCCAGGGAGGCGAGCGCACGCGTATCACCGCCGGCGTCGATGGCCTCCAAAGCCGCCTCGACGCATGAGCGGGTGGTTTCCAGATCGGTGAACCACTTGGCGGCGCGGTGCTGGAGGGCCTGGAACGTGCCGATCACCTGGCCGAACTGGGTGCGGGTCTTCAGATAGTCCAGGGTGATGTCGAAGGCCGCGCTGGCGCTGCCCAGCATCTCGGCCGCCAGGCCGGCATAGGCGCGGTCCAGGGTCGGCTCCAGGATCGCCCAACCCTTGTCGAGCTCGCCCAGCACGGCGTCAGCGCCGACCTCAACGCCGTCGAAGGCGATGCGGGCCGCGCCGCGCGAGTCGACCAGGGTCAGGTGGGTGCGCGTGACCCCCGGCGCGTCGCCGGGGACGAGGAACAGGGTGATCCCGTCGGTGTCGCCGGGTTTGCCCCTGGTGCGCGCCGCGACGATCAGCAGATCGGCGACCTCGCCGTCGAGCACGAAGGTCTTGGTTCCATCGAGGACGTAACCCTGCGCCAGGCCATTGTTGATCTCGATTCCGGTCAGCGCCACGCGGGCCGGGGCGTGATGCGCGCCTTCGTCGATCGCCAAGGTCGCGACGGCCTCTCCCGTGGCGATCTTCGGCAGCCAGGCCTGCTTCTGCGCGTCCGTGCCGCCCAGCTTCAGGGCCGACGCGGCGATCATGGCGGTGGAGAGCAGGGGAGAGGCGGCCAGGGTGCGGCCGGTCTCCTCGAGGATCAGGCCCAGACCCAGATAGCCGAAGGCCGAGCCGTCATAGTCCTCGGGCACGATCACGCCGGCCCAGCCCATCTCGCCCATGTCCTTCCACGCGGCGGGATCGAAGCTCTGGCCGGTCTTGCCGTCGCGGAGCTTGCGCAGGGCCCCGACGGGCGCGCTTTCGCTGGTCCAGCCCTTGGCGGCGTCGCGCAGCATGGTCTGTTCTTCGGTCAGGACGGCCATCAGGCGTGCTCCCTGGATTGATGACGGACGGCCCAGTCGAGGGCCTGTTCCAGACGGTCGTTGCCCCAGAAGAGCTCGCCGTCGGCGGTGAGAAAGCTGGGCGCGCCGAACAGGCCGCGCTCCTTGGCCATGCGGACATGGTCCTTCAGCCGGGCCTTGATCGGATCGGACTGGGCGGCGGCCAGGACGTGCTCGGGACCCGCGCCGACGCCGGCGATCAGCGGGGCGAGGACGTCGGGACTGGAGATGTCCTGGTCGTCGACGAAATTGGCTTGGTAGACCGCGCGGCTGAAGGCCGGGGTCCAGCCGTCCTCAAGCCCGGCGATCGCCACGCGGGCGGCCAGCAGGCTGTTGCGCGGAAACTGGCTGGGATGGCGCAGCGGCAAGCCCGCGTCGTCGCAGACCCGCTGGAGGTCGCGCCACATGTAGTCACCCTTCGCGGGGACGGCGTTGAACGGGCTGTCGGTCAGCCCCTGCTGCTCATGGAACAGGGGGCCCAGCAGGAAGGGCCGCCACGCCACCGCCACGCCCCTCTCGGCGGCCAGCCGCTCGATGCGCATGGCCGCCGGATAGGAGTAGGTCGAGGCGAACTCGTACCAGAATTCGATCATCGTCTTATTGGTGATCCAGCAGGCCCAGGACGCGCTTGGCGACGACGTTGAGGTTCACCTCACTGGTGCCGCCCTCGATCGAATTGCCCTTGGCGCGCAGCATGGCGCGCGGCGCGGCCAGCTCCTCGGCGCTGAAGCCTTCGCCCGCCCAGCCCAGGCCTTGAAGGCCAAGCGCCTCGACCAGCAGCTCGGTGCGCTCCTGGTTCATCTTGGCGGCGGCGTACTTGATGATCGAGACGGCGGCGCTGGGCCCCGAGCCCTGCTTGGACTCCGTCTCGGCGCGGCGCACGGTCAGCATGAAGGCGTGGGCGTCCATCGTGTGGGCGGCCAGGCGGGCGCGGAAGTCGCCGTCGGCGATCCGGCCTTCGCTGTCGACGCCGATCTCCTTCTTGGCCGCTTCGACGACATTGAGACCGCCGCCGCCGCCGAAGCCCGAGGCGCTGATGTTCTGGCGCTCGTATTGCAGCAGGCGCTTGGCGATGTCCCAGCCGCCGTTCAGCTTGCCGACCAGCTGTTCCTTGGGAACCTTCACATTGTCGAAGAAGGTCTCGCAGAAGGGGGAGGAGCCGCTGATCAGCTTGATCGGGCGGGCCTCGACGCCGGGCGAGGTCATGTCGAACAGCACGAACGAGATGCCCTCGTGCTTCTTCGTGGTGTCGGTGCGCACCAGGCAGAAGATCCAGTCGGCCTGGTCGGCGTAGCTGGTCCAGACCTTCTGGCCGTTGATCAGGTAGTGATCGCCCTTGTCCTCGCACTTGGTCTGCAGGGAGGCGAGGTCGGAGCCGGCGCCGGGTTCGCTATAGCCCTGGCACCAGCGGATCTCGCCGCGGACGATCTGAGGCAGATAGCGCTGCTTCTGCTCCTCGGTGGCGTATTCCAGCAGCACCGGGCCCAGCATCCAGACGCCGAAGCTCATCAGGGCCGGGCGGGCCTTCAGGCGGCGCAGCTCCTGCTCCAGCACCTTGTTCTGGGCCTTGGAGAGGCCGCCGCCGCCGTATTCCTTGGGCCACATCGGGGCGGTCCAGCCCTTTTCGGCCATGCGGTCGAGCCACAGCTTGGCGTCGGGGTTCTTCCAGACCATCTTGCGGCCGCCCCAGGGGGCGTCGTCCTCGCCCATCGGGGCGTTCAGGGATGGCGGATAGTTGGCCTCCAGCCAGGCGCGGGTCTCGGCGCGGAAGGCGTCGAGCTCGGTTCCCCCGAAATCGGCCATGGTCTCTTCTCCCTAAGCGGACCGTCTTCTCGACGCGTCGGGCGCGCCGTTCGGCGGACACACTACGCCTCGAAACGGCGCGGGCAAGTTGATTCAAACGATCGTTCGCATCATCGCCCGCGACCATGTCGCGGTTTGCGAGGTATAGAAAGGCGAGCTGCTGGATCCCGCTGGGGATTCGTCGTTTCGGGATCTGGATGTCCTCGACAGTTTACAGGCCAGCGGCCCTGGCGATGGCCCCGACCCTGGCGGCGATCTTCACGGCGTCGGCCGGGGTCATGCTGCTGGCCTCGGGCGCGACGCCCTCGGAGCCGACCCGGTTCCTGCTGCTGCTGGCCTTCGCGCCGGACTTGCTGATCGAGATCAGCCACTTCTTCTCCTCGATCCTGGGCCTGGTTCTGCTGCTGCTGGCGTTCGGCCTGCGCGCGCGCCTGGGCGCGGCCTGGTGGGCGGCCCTGATCGTCCTGGCCGCCTCGGCGGTGCTGGCGATCTTCAAGGGGCTGAACTGGGAAGAGACGGCCATGCTGTCGCTCTGCTTCCTGGCCATCCTGCCGTTCCACGACGCCTTCCCGAGGAAGGCGGCCCTGACCAAGATGGAAATCACGCCCGGCTGGCTTCTGTCGGCCGCCGCGGCCATCGTCGGCGCCAGCGTGCTGGGCTGGTGGTCGTTCCACCATACCGAATTCGCCGACAAGTCCTGGATCCGGGTGCTGCAGGACCATGACGAGGCCGCCCGGGCCATCCGTTCGTCGGTGGCGGCCGCCATCGCCCTGCTGGCCGTGGGCGTCTGGCGCCTGGTCGCCACCGCCGCCACGCCGCCCGTGGTCGATGACACCGATCCGGACTTCGACCGGGTCCGCGCGATCCTGGCCAAGGCCGAGGACGCCGAACCCAGCGCCAACCTCGCGCTGCTGGGCGACAAGCGCTTCCTGTTCTCGGCCTCGGGCGAGAGTTTCCTGATGTTCGGCGTGCGCGGGCGCTCGTGGATCGCGCTCGGGCCACCGGTCGGCAAGTATGAAGAGCGCATGGAGCTGTTCTGGCGCTTCCGCGAGCTGGCCGACGCCCATGCCGCGCGCGCGGGCTTCTACAGCCTCGGCCCCGAGGACCTGCCCGACACCGTCGACCTGGGCCTGGCGATCCAGAAGACCGGCGAGAGCGCCGCCGTGCCGCTGGAGGCCTTCAGCCTGGTCGGCCGACGCCGCGAAGTCCTGCGCCGCAACTGGCGCAAGGCCGGGGAGGGCGGGGCGGCCTTCGAGGTCCTGCCCGTCGGCGCGGCCGTGGCGATCATGGACGAGCTGAAGGCGATCTCCGATTCCTGGCTGGGCCATCACGCCGGCGGCGAGAAGAGCTTCTCGATGGGCGGCTTCGACCCCCGCTATGTCGCCGAGTTCCCGGTGGCGGTGGTGCGCGGCGAGGAGGGGAAGATCGTCGCCTTCGCCACCTTGTGGACGACGTCCGGCCGGACCTCGTTCTCGATGGACCTGATGCGCTACTCGGACGAGGCGCCCAAGAACGTCATGGACTACCTGTTCGTCGAGCTCCTGCAGTGGGGCAAGGACGAGGGCTACCAGGCGTTCGAATTCGGCGTCGCGCCGCTGGCCGGGCTGGAGGATCGCCGCCTGGCCCCGATCATGTCGCGCGTGGGCCGGCTACTCTATGAGCGCGGCGAGGAGATCTACAATTTCCAGGGCGTGCGGCGCTACAAGGACAAGTATGACCCCGTTTGGCAGCCGCGCTACATTGCCGCGCCCCAGAAGTGGGCCATCCCTTTTCTGCTCGCCGACATCGGTTTGCTGTCGTCCGGAGGGATGTCGGGGCTCGCGAAACGGCCGAAGAAGGCCCAGAACTAGCCGCGACCTAGTAACGCGGTTGGTTGCCCGTCTGGACGCCTAGAAGGTTCGCCAGATGCACCAGCATCAGCATCAAACCGACCACGCAGACCATCATCAGTGGGCGCCACGGAATCATCCGCGGGCCCTTTAATACATTGATCGGACGGGCGCCGAGCCAGCCGCACACCACGGCGAGAACGAGAAACACGGCCGCGGCGCCGAGGGTCAGAGTCAGGTCCATGGCCGCTTCTAGGCCTGCGACAATCCGCCTGGCAAATAGTTAACGTGCGTTAACCCTCTTGCTTTTCAAGCGCGCTACAGAACGTTAAGACTCTGTCCCGATTCCTCCACAGTGAACCGCGTGACCACTACATCTGGCGTTTTCGTCGCGTTTACTATCTAGGAATCGATGACTAGCGTTTCCCCTTAGATGCGGGGAGATCGATTCGCATGACGGCGGCATCGCCATGGAGCGTAAAGGGGATCGACCCCAAGGCACGAGAGGTCGCTAAAGACCTCGCGCGTCGCTCCGGCATGACTTTGGGCGAGTGGCTCAATCGAATGATCATCGAGGGTGATGGTCAAGTTCCGGACTTCGGTTCCGAGAGCGCGCCTAACCGCGCCTATCTGGAAATCGTCAAGGAAGACGCGCCGCCGCGCATCGAAATGGCCGAACACCCGGCCGATGAAGTCGGCCGGGTGGCCATCGCCCTGGATCGCCTGACCCAGCGCATCGAGGCGGCCGAGGGCCGCAACGCCGCCGCCATCTCGGGCATCGACCATTCCGTCCGCGACGCGCTCACGCGTTTGGGACAATCCGAGCGTGAACAGATTTCCGTCGCCGCCCGTTTCGAAGGGGCTGTGGACGAGCTTAAGACCGAGCAGGCCCGCGCCGTCGAGCGTGTGCGCCGCATCGAGACCGAGGCGGCCGGACCGCGTTCGGTCGAGGCTCTGCGCGCCCTGGAAGGGGCCCTGGGCAAGGTCGCCGGCCATCTCTACGAGGGCGAAGCCCGCACCCGCGACGCGATCGCCGCGCTGGAAGCCCGCATCAACGAACAGTCGGCCTCGCCGCAGGATCCGAACGCCTTGGTCGACGCCGTCGTGGCCCGCCTGGGCGAGCGCCTTGAAGCCGCCGAGACCCGCACCAGCGACGCCCTGCGCGAACTGGGCTCGTCGTTCTCGGCCCTGGACCAGCGCCTGGGCGCCGTCGAGGGCGCCAATCCGGTCGCCGGCGTGCAGGAACGCTTGGACAGCCTGGCCGCCAGCCTCAGCCAGAAGATGGAAGCCGCGCGTCTGGAGATGGCCGCCAAGCTGCGCGAAAGCGCCGACGGCCGCTTCGACCGCATGGAGCGCAAGCTCGGCGAAATGGCCGCCCACGTTCAGGTCGCCGAGCAGCGCTCTGCCCAGGCCATCGAGCGGATGGGCCGCGAGGTCGTCGGCGTCGCCGACGCCTTCAACCGCCGCGTCCAGGCCGCCGAGAGCCGTAACGCCACGGCCATCGAGCAAGTCGGCGGCGAGGTGGCCCGTATCGCCGCCACCGTCGAGCACAAGCTGAACCGCAACGACAGCGTCCAGGCTCAAGCCTTGGAAAAGCTGGGCGGCGAGATCGCCCGCATCACCGAGAAGCTGGCCGAGCGCATCGGCAGCGCCGAGCGCCGCAACGCCCTGGCCATCGACGACGTCGGCGAGCAGGTCGCCCGCGTCACCGAGCGCCTGAACCAACGCCACGAGCGCTCCAGCCAGGAGCTGGTCGACCGCATCCGTCAAAGCGAGGAGCGCACGCTCCGCATGCTTGAGGAAGCGCGCGACAAGATCGACACGCGTCTGCACGACACCCAACGGAAGCTCGAGCAAGCGCCGGCCCCGGCCCCCGCGCCGACCCGCGCCGCCCCGCCGGCCGTGTCACCGTTCGACGAGACCTATTTCAGCCAGGCCGCTTCGTTCAGCCACGACACCCACGACCACGCAGCGCACGAAGACGAGGACGTCTTCGACGCCCCGCCGTCGCCGTCGCGCGCGCCGGCCTTCGAGGTCGCCGAGTTCCCGGCCTCCGAGCCTGAAGAGCGCAGCTTCGGCCACGAAGACTACGCCCTGGCCGACGGCTTCGAGCCGGAAGCGCCGCGCTACGAGGTCGAGCCCGAGGTTTCCGACTTCGCGCCGGCCGAACCGGCTCGTCCGCTGTCGACCCGTGACATCATCGAGCAGGCCCGCGCCGCCGCTCGCGCCGCCGCGGCTTCGGACGCCAAGAGCGCCAGCAAGGCCAAGCCGGCCAAGGGCGACAAGAAGAAGTCCGGCTCGTCGCTGTTCAGCGGCTTCGGCGGCTTCGCCAGCAAGAAATCAAAGGCCCGCCTCGGCGCGACCGTCGCCACGGCCTTCATGGTCTTCGGCGGCGCCGGCGCCTTGGGCGCGGGCGTGGGCGGCCTTTTGCTGCTCAACACCGATGGTTCGGGCGCCGCCCCGACCCGCGTCGCCCAGGCGATCGCCGGTCGCAAGGCCGACGTCGAGGTCACCCGTCCGGAAGCCGACACCACACCGGGCGCGCCGCGCGCCGCCGTGGCCCTGACCACCGGTCAGCCGACGACGGTTCAGGCCGACGCCCCGGTGACCCCGGCCGCGCTGGACAACGGCAAGGCTCTGTTCGAGGACGGCGTCCGCAAGATCGAGACCGGCGACCGCTCGGGCCTCGAAGTGCTCAAGCGCGCCGCCAACGGCGGGTACCCGGCCGCCCAGTTCTACCTCTCGAAGATGTACGAGAGCGGCAAGGGCGGCGTGAAGCAGGACATGCCGGAAGCCCGCCGCTGGAGCGAGCGCGCCGCGACCGGCGGTGACCCGCGCGCCATGCACAACCTGGCGCTCTACTATTTCAAGGGCGAGGGCGGCCCGCGCAACGTGACCACCGCCGCGACCTGGTTCCGCAAGGCCGCCGATCTCGGCCTGGTCGACAGCCAGTTCAACCTGGCCCAGCTCTATGAAGGCGGTCTCGGCGTCAGCCAGAACCCGGCCGAGGCCTACAAGTGGTACGTGATCGCCGGCCGCGCCGGTGACGCCACGGCTCGTGGCCGCGCCACGGCGCTGCGCTCGCAACTGACGGCCGAAGCTCAACAGACCGCCGATCGTTCGGCCCTGGCCTTCCGGGCGCAGACGCAAGCCCAAACGGCCAGCCTGGCTCCGGCCTCTCAGGCCGCCAACGCCAATCTGGGCGTCGCCCAGCGGGTGCTGTCGCAACTGGGCTACTACCAAGGCCCGCGTGACGGCGTCGCTTCGCCCGCCCTGCGCATGGCCATCGCCGCCTACCAGCGCGACCAGGGCCTGCCGGCCTCGGGCAGCATGGACAGCGAGACGCTGAACCGCCTGGCGGTCTACGCGCGCTAAGCCTTCTTGATCCTCCCCCTCGAGAGGGGAGGATCTGCTAGCCGCGATTGACCCTGCCGTCCCCACCCGGCAATCAGGGATCTCCCCGACGCCGCAAGGGCCGCGCGAGCTTTGCACTTCTACCTTCCCATCGCCGAGGTCTCGGTGAACGCGCTGCTGCTGGTCGCGCTGGGTGGGCTCGTGGGCTTCATCTCGGGACTGTTCGGCATCGGCGGCGGTTTCCTGATGACGCCGGTGCTGGTGTTCATGGGCATCCCGCCCGTGGTGGCCGTGGCCAGCGAGGCCAATCACGTCGCCGCGTCGTCCGTCTCCAGCGTCATCGCCTACAGCAAGAAGCGCGTGGTCGACTTCCGCATGGGCGGGGTGCTGGCCAGCGGCGGGGCGATCGGCTCGTTCATCGGCGTCGAGGTGTTCCGCTGGCTGCGCTTGATCGGTCAGGCCGACCTGGCGGTGTCGGTATCCTATCTGGTGTTCCTGGGCGTCATCGGCGGTCTGATGCTGACCGAGTCGGTCGGCGCGATCCTGCGTCGCCGGAGCGGCCAACCGCCCAAGCCGCGCCGCGATCGTCGGCCTCTATTGCTCTATGCCCTGCCGCTGAAAGTGCGGTTTCCGCGCTCGCGGCTCTATATCAGCGTCATTCCACCAATCCTGCTGGGCGTGTTCGTCGGGATCCTGTCGGCGGTGATGGGCGTGGGCGGCGGCTTCATCCTGGTGCCGGCCATGATCTATCTGCTGCGCATGCCCGCGCCGGTCGTGGTGGGCACCAGCCTGTTCCAGATCGTCATCACCACCTCGCTGACCAGCGTGCTGCAGGCCGGCCGCAACCAGACCGTCGATATCGTGCTGGCCACCTTGCTGCTGATCGGCGGCGTCATCGGCGCCCAGCTGGGCGCGCGGGCCTCGGGCCGGTTCCGCGCCGAGGAGCTTCGGGCGCTGCTGGCTCTGTTGGTGCTGCTGGTCGGCCTGCGCATGGGCGCGGAGCTGTTCATCCGGCCCGACGAAGCCTTCGTCATCATGACGGGGACGGCGCGATGATCCCGCCCGCGCCGATTCCCCTGGTTCAAGCCCCGCCGGCCCCGGCCGTCTCGGCCGCCCTGACCGATACCGAGATCCGGGTCAGCTCGGGCTTCCGAGGCGCGCGGATCGTGCTGTACGGCGCGGTCTTTGATCCCAAGGACCGGCCCAGCGACATCGTGGTCATCGTGCGCGGTCCGGAAACGCCGATCCGCATCGCCCGTAAGACCCAGGTCGCCGGACTGTGGCTGAACAGCCGCCCGGTGGTGTTCCGTGGCGCGCCGGGCTTCTACCACGTGGCTTCCACGCGCCCGCTCACCGACATCGCCGGCTTCGCGCCCTTGCGCCACCTGGGCGCGGGCCTGGAGCACCTGGCCATCGCCGCGCCGCTGGAGCAGCGCGTCGAGACGCGCTACGGCGTGCGCGACGTCGTGGTCAGCCGACTGGGCGCGGACTATCTGGATTGGCGGCGCGCCGTGATCCGCCTGAAGGAGACGGCCGGCCTCTATGAGGCTGATCCGAAGGGCGTCCGCTTCGTCGACCGAGGCCTGTTCCGCGCCCAGCTGGACTTGCCGGCCGAGGCGCCGATCGGGCAATACACGGCGCGGATCGTGCTGTTCCAGGACGGCAAGCCAGTGTCGATCCGCGACCGCACTTTCGTCGTCGAAAAGGCCGGGGCCGAACGCGCGCTGTATGTTTTCGCGAAAGATCGTCCGTGGACCTATGGGCTCGTGTCGGTAATAGTCGCGCTCGGGGCAGGGTGGGCGGCTTCGGTCGCCTTCCGAAGGAGTTGAGTCATGAACGAGTCCGTGGGCGGGCGGACGCCGGTACCTCCGGCGGTATGGGTATTTGGTCTTTCGACTCTCATTCCCTTCTTCGCGTCGTCGGTGCTGTTCTGTTACGGCCCGGCCGCTATCCAGAAATCGTCTCTGATCGCGCTGCTCGCCTATTCGGCGGCGATGGTCTCGTATTTCGGTGGCGTGCGGACCGGGCTCGAGATCGAGCACCCCAGCCCGCGCTGGTCGGTGCTGGGCATCTCGCTACTGTTTCCGCTGGCGGGCTTTGGTCTGTTGTTGGGCGAGCTGAAGTTCGAGCCGGCCTGGCAGCTTTCGGGCTTCCTGCTGGTCTTCCTGCTGCAATGGGTCTGGGACGTGACCGACCACGACGGCCCGACCTGGCGTCCGCGCATGCGCACCCTGATGACCGCCGGCGCCGCCATCTCCCTGGCCTTCGCCCTGGAGCAGGCGCTGCATATGTAGCGCCTTTTGCGGCCGCCTAGTCCGGCCGTAGAGACTTCATTCCGACCGCGTGCACCCGCTTGGGGCCCAGCGCGCCCGCCAGGAGCGGACCCGCGAACAGGTTCGAGAAGGCCTCGTCGAGGATATTCAGGCCGCCCGTGAACGCGCCGAACGCCGGCAGAACCAGGCGCTGGCCGTCGGTGACGAAGCAGCGGCGACGTATCGTGGCCCGTCCGCTGGTGACCTTGGCCGCTGGGTGCAGGTGGCCGGCGACTTCGCCCAGCTGCACGCCGGGCAGGGGTTCATGGCGCAAGGTGAGGCCGGCGATGACCGCCTCGTCGATGATCTCGCCGGGCAGGACCTTGGGGCCGTCGGCGTCGTGGTTGCCCACGGCCCAGACCAGTTCGCGACCCACGGCCAGGCCTGCCAGCCGTCGGGCGTCATCGTCGGCCAGCCGCGCCTCGCCGCCGCCGTCGTGGAAGCTGTCGCCCAGGAAGATCAGCCGCTCGGGCGAGAGCAGGGCGATCTCGCGGTCCAGGCGGTCCAGGGTCTCGCGGGTGTCGTAGGGCGGCAGCATCTGGCCGAAGCGCGCGGCGTAGCTGCTGCCCTTCTCGAAGTGCAGGTCGGCGACCACCAGGGTCCGCTCGGTCTCCAGCCACAGGGCGCCGGACCAGCGCAGCATGACCTCGACATTGGACAGGGCGATCCGCAGGCCGCCGCAGATGGAGGGCTGGAAGCGGGTCATCGCATGGCCTCGGCGATCAGGTCGCTCTCGGCCTCGGCCAGGATCATCTCGCCGGCGGCGTCGCCCGGCGCGCGCTCGCGGCCGATCTCCAGCATGATCGGTACGGCGAACGGCGAGACGCGATCCAGCGGCATGTGGCGGATGTTACCCTGCACGCGCGCCAGCATGTCTCCGAGCCGGGCGACGTCGAGCATGCCGGTGGCCGCGTCCTGACGGGCGCAGCGGAGCATCAGGTGGTCGGGTTGGTGTTTGCGCAGCACGTCGTAGATCAGGTCGGTGGAGAAGGTCACCTGTCGTCCGGACTTCTCGGCGCCGGGATGGCGACGCTCGATCAAGCCGGCGATCAGGGCGCAGTGCTTGAAGGCCCGCTTCATCATGAAGCTCTCGTCGAGCCAGGCCTCCAGGTCGTCGCCTAGCATGTCCTGCGCGAACAGTTCGTCGAGATCCAGACCATCCATTGGCCGCAGCGACCAAAGGTTCAGGGCGTAGTCGTTGCAGACGAAGCCCAGCGGTCCGACGCCCAGGCGATCCAGCCGCCGGGTCAGCAGCATGGCCAGGGTGGTGTGGGCGAGGCGGCCGTCGAACGGATAGCAGACCATGTGGAACCGCTTCCCGTTCGGAAAGGTCTCCAGCAGCATCTCGCCGTCCCCGGGGATGGCCGAGCGGATCTTCTGCCAGGCCAGCCACTCCTGGACGTCCGGGGGCAGGGCGGTCCATTCGCGCTCGTCGTGCATCATCTGGCGTACACGGCTGGCCAGATAGGTCGAGAGCGGGAACTTCGAGCCGCCCCAGCTGGGCATCTTGGGGTCGTCGTTCGGCGCGGGGCTGACGAAGGCGTCGGCCCCGACCATGCTGTTGTACCGCCAGACCTGGCCGGCGAAGATGAAGGTGTCGCCGGGTGTCAGCTGCTCGAAATAGCCTTCCTCGGCCTCGCCGATCTTGCGCCCACCCATGGGACGCTTCCCGCCGCCGATGCGGATGTTGATCATCCCAGGCGAGACGATGGCGCCGACGTTCATCCGGTGCTGCTGGCGGGCCTGGGCGTTGCGGGCGGTCCAGAGGCCGTCCTCGTTGCGCACGATGCGGCGGAACTTGTCGTAGGTGCGCAGGGCGTAGCCGCCGGTCGAGACGAAGTCGACGACGGTCTCGAAGTCCTCCCACGACAGCTCGGCATAGGGACCGGCCGAGCGGACCTCGTTGTAGAGGGCGATCAGGTCGAAGGGCTCGGAGCAGGCGCAGCCCATGACGTGCTGGGCCAGGGTGTCCAAGGTCCCGATGCGCGGCGGATCGCCGTCCAGGTGATTCTCGAGAATGGCGTCGGCGGCGGCGCGGCACTCCAGCATCTCGAAGCGGCTGGCGGGCACGAACAGGGCGCGGCTGGGCTCGTCCAGGCGGTGGTTGGCCCGCCCGATCCGCTGGACCATGCGCGAGGCCCCCTTGGGCGCCGCCAGCTGGATGACAAGGTCGACGTCGCCCCAGTCGATGCCCATGTCCAGGGTCGAGGTGCAGACCACGGCCCGCAGCGCGCCCTTGGCCATGGCGGCCTCGACCTTGCGCCGCTGCTCGGCCGACAGGCTGCCGTGGTGCAGGGCGATCGGCAGGTCGGCCTCGTTCAGCTCCCACAGGCGCTGGAAGGCGAACTCGGCCTGGAAGCGGGTGTTGACGAAGATCAGCGCCGTCTGGGACGCCTTGATGATCTCATAGACCTCGGCCATGGCGTGCTCGGCCGTATGGCCGGCCCAGGGCACGCGTCCGCCTGAAACCAGGACTTCCACGACGGGTTGGGCGCCGCCCGAGCCGAGGACGAGGTCGATCGAGAAATCCTCCCCCAAGCGGGGGAGGTGGCGCGCAGCGCCGGAGGGGGAAGTGGCCAGGGCGGACGAGCTTCCCCCTCCGTCGGCTGCGCCGACACCTCCCCCGCTTGGGGGAGGATTGTTGTTCACCCCCAGCCATTTTCGCACCAGGTCCGGATCATCCACCGTCGCCGACAGCCCGACCCGCCGCATCGTCGGCGCGAACTGCTGCAGGCGGGCCAGGCCCAGGGCCAGCAGGTCCCCGCGCTTGGACGGCCAGATGGCGTGAGCCTCGTCGATGATCACGCAGCGCAGGTCGGCGAAGTAGTCGCGCGCGCCTTCCCAGGCGCAGAACAGCGCCAGCTGCTCGGGCGTGGTCAGCAGGATGTCCGGCGGCTTGATCTTCTGGCGGGCCTTGCGGCTTTCGCCGGTGTCGCCGGTGCGGCTCTCGGCCACGATCGGCAGGTCCATCTCGCGGATGGGGGTCAGCAAGTTGCGCTCGACGTCGACGGCCAGGGCCTTCAGCGGCGAGATATAGAGGGTGTGGATCCCGGCCGGGGTATTGCGTGGCGGGCGTTCGGCGAGTTCGATCAGGCTGGGCAGGAAGCCGGCCAAGGTCTTGCCGCCGCCCGTCGGCGCGATCAGCAGGGCGCCGCGCCCCTGGCGGGCCTTCTCCAGCATGGCCAGCTGGTGTTCACGCGGGCTCCAGCCGCGAGCGGCGAACCAATCTCGGAACTTGGGGGGAAGGGCGTCAGCCGCGAGCATTCCTCGCGATATAGCATGTTCCCTTTCTGTTTCACCCGGCTTTTGCTAACAGACTCACGTGACCGCTTTCCCGCCGACTCTGGATCTGGCCCCGGCCCTGGTCGTCCTGCCCGGGCCGCGCGCCGGCATGGCCGATGGCGGCGGCGAGGGGCGAATCCTGCGCGCGCCGGACGCCCGCGACCTGTTCGAGCACGGCCCGGTGCTGGTGGCCCACGCGGCCATGACCGCCCGTCGCTTGAACCTGTCGCCGCCCTCACGCCATCCGCGCCTGTTCGACGTGTTGGAGCTCTACGCCTTCGTCCGTCCGGCGACCTTCTGCGCGCCGTCGGCCGTGGGCCTGGCCATGGCGCTGGGTCTGGCCGAACCGCATGGCGCGTCCGAGCAGGCCCAGAGCCTGCGTGAAAGCGCCGACGCCCTGCTGCGCGAGCTGGCCATGGCGCCGGTTCCTTCCCGCGAGGAGGCCCTGGCCGTCGCCGAGACCCTGGCCAAGGCCGGCTGGTCGTGGGGACCCGCCGCGATCGGGGCGTTGCGCTCGGTCCAGGCCGGCAATCAGTTTCGAGGCTCGGGCCTGGACGTCTGGGCCCGTATCGCCGAGTGGGAAGATCAGGCCCCGCCCGGCGAGTCCGGCTCGCGGCCGATCGATCCCGAACGCGCCGGCGAGCGCCTCGCCGAACTGCTGCACCGCTCGGGTCTTGAGGAGATCCGCGAGGCCCAGGTCACCTTCGCCAAGGAAGCCGCCTACGCCTTCCAGCCTCGCGAGCGCGAGGGCGAGCCCCGGATGATGCTGGCCGAGGCCGGCACCGGCGTGGGCAAGACCCTGGGCTACCTGGCCCCGGCCTCGTTGTGGGCCGAGGCCAACGGCCCTTCCGTGTGGATCAGCACCTATACCCGCGCCCTGCAGCGCCAGATCGAGCGCGAGAGCCGGTCGATCTATCCCGATCCGAAGGAGCGGGCCCGCAAGGCGGTCGTCCGCAAGGGGCGCGAGAATTATCTCTGCATGCTGAACTTCCAGGAGCAGACCAACGGCGCCCAGCTGGGCAATGGCGATCTTATCGGCCTGGCCCTCACGGCGCGCTGGGCGCGGGCGACCCGCGACGGCGACATGACCGGGGGCGACTTCCCGGCCTGGCTGCCGACACTGTCGGCCGTGCCGCCGTCGGCCCAGGCCAGCCCCTCGAACCTCGTCGACCGGCGCGGCGAGTGCATCCATGCCGGCTGCCAGCACTATCGGATCTGCTACATCGAAAAGGCCGTGCGAGCCTCCAAGCGGGCCGACATCGTCATCGCCAACCACGCCCTGGTCCTGACCCAGGCCGCCTTCGACGGCGCGCGGACGGCGCGGGGTCTGAAAGGCGACAACGAGACCACCAGCCTGAAGCGCATCGTCTTCGACGAGGGGCACCACCTGTTCGAGGCCGCCGACAGCGCGTTTTCCGCGGCCCTGTCCGGCGCCGAGGCCGCTGAGCTGCGCCGCTGGATCCGGGGCCCCGAGGGCCGTGGTCGGCGCGGGCGGGGGCTCGAGGCGAGGTTGCTCGACATCCTGGGCGATCGCGAGGGCGCGCGCGGGGCGATGACCCAGGCCATCCACGCCGCCGCGGCCTTGCCGGGCGAGGGCTGGTCGGGCCGGGTCGCGCCGCCCGATGGCCAGATCAATCCGATCGGGCCGATCGAGAACTTCCTGGTCGCGGTGATCGAGCAACTGCGCGCCCGCACCAGCGATCGCGGCGCCGACCTTGGCCTGCAATGCGACGCCCGTCCGGCCACCGACCTCGTCCGTGAGCGCGCGCCGGAAGCGGCCAAGGCCCTGGCCGCCATCGAAGCGCCGCTACTGGCCCTGGCCCGCGCCCTGGAAGACGTGCTGGACGAGGAGGCCGAACACCTGGCTCCGTCCGAGCGCGCCCGGATCGAAGGCGCTCTGCGCGGCCTGGATCGTCGCGCTCGCATGACCCTGCCGGCCTGGCGCTCGATCCTGAAGGCCGTCGAGGACGACGAGGTCGATCCGGCGGCGACGGATCCCGACTTCGTCGACTGGTTCGAGGCGACCTTCCTCTATGGTCGTGTCGTCGACGCCGCCTGTCGTCGTCACTGGGTGGACCCGACCGAGCCCCTGCGCGCGGCGGTGCTGTCGCCGGCCCACGGCGTGCTGGTGACCAGCGCCACCCTGGTCGACCCGGCGCTGGAAGACCCCTTCGCCCTGGCCGAGATGCGCACCGGCGCGGCGCGCCTGCCGACCGCGCCCAAGGTGCTGCGGCTGGTGTCGCCCTTCGACTACGAGAACCATGCCCGGGCCCTGGTCGTCACCGACGTCAACAAGGAGGACCCGCGCCAGGTGGCCGCCGCCATGCGCGAGCTGTTCCTGGCCGCCGGAGGCGGGGGGCTGGGGCTGTTCACCGCCATTCGCCGCCTGAAGGCCGTGCACGAGCGCATCGCCGCGCCCTTGGCCGACCAGGGCCTCGCCCTCTACGCCCAGCATGTCGACCCGCTGGAGGTCGGCGCGTTGGTCGACATCTTCCGGGCCGAGGAGGACGCCTGCCTGCTGGGCACCGACGCCATCCGCGATGGCGTGGACGTTCCGGGCCGCTCCTTGCGTTTGCTGGTCTTCGATCGCGTGCCCTGGCCGCGTCCGGACGTGCTGCACAAGGCCCGTCGCCAGCGCTTCGGCGGCAAGGGCTATGACGACGCCGTGGCGCGGGCCCGGATCAGCCAGGCCTTCGGCCGCTTGATCCGCCGCGCCGATGACCGAGGGGTCTTCGTCATGCTGGACGCCGCCGCGCCAACCCGCCTGTTCTCAAGCTTGCCGGAAGGCGTCACTATCGAGCGGGTGGGGCTTGTCGATGCGATCGAGGCGACGGCCGCATTCTTGTCGAAGACGCCGACCTAACAACGCTCATTGGCTGGAGACATTCTTGGTCCGTATCGCCGGTCCCATCGTCGCTGTCACGCTGCTGGCCGCCAATGTCGCGCAGGCGGACGAGTTCGTGCGCGCCGATTGCCGGGGCGCGATCGCGCCCAGCGCCGATCTTCGCTACGACACGCCCCAGCACGCCCGCTGGTACAAGCGTTTCTGGACAGGGCACTGCGACCACCTGCCGACCTGCTTCCCCGGCTCGCCGAACTGGAACGACTTCGTCGGCAAGCTGCTGGTCAAGGGCGGTCCCAAGGAGCAGTCGGCCTTGCTGCCCAAGGCTTGCCGCCTGGGCCAGCTGATCGGCCTGGAATGGTCACGCGACAAAAGGATCAAGCGGATCGGCAATGGCGACCTGCGGGCGTTCGACAAGATGCTGGAGGCGTCCGGCGACGCCCTGCGCGGGGTGGACCTGGTCGAGGCCAAGGCGCGCGCCATGACGACTCCGCGCTGACTCAAAGCCGTCGAAATTCTGCAACGGTCCGGGCCTAGAACGCCTCCCGTCCTTTGGGAGCGAGTTCAGGAGCGTACCATGATCAGACCCGCCGACCCCGCGATCGATGAAGCCGCCACCCCCGCGCGCGTCCGCTCGGCCCGGGCCCTGGTTCAGGCGGTACGCTGGCGCAGCGGCCTGTCACAACGCGATTTTGCAAAGGTCTTCCACATCGACCCGGCGCTGCTGGAGGATCTGGAACACGGCGATGCGCGGCCCGACGCCGCCCTGACGGCCTATCTGCGGGTCATCGACCATGCGCCCGAGGTGGTGCGCGAGGCGCTGGCGCCCTTCGAGCGCTGATCGTTCGTTCAATCCTCAAGCCCGCGCCTTCCGCGATGGCTCGCGCCGAGCGCAGACTCGCGGGAGCCTTCGAAAGCATAGGCCGTCGATCGTGGCCAAGTTTCCGCGGGTCACTGAGTTATGGCGGGCCGCGCAGTCACATTAATCTAATATGTTGACCAATCCCGGAGCATTAAAATCGCCCGTAGTGGCGACTGATCGAACGGTGATCACTGACTGTTGTTTTGGTTGAGAGATTTCGAACGATTATAGAAACCGGTATTTTTACTATGGCTTTCGTGATCTTCGCGACGGAAAGGTGACGCTTCTTCGTTCAACGCAACGCGAGGTGGAGCAGCCTCTCGCCAGCGTCGAGGCTTAGCGTGATCGAGCAGCTCTTCTTTTTCCATAACCCCAAGGCGGGCGGGACCTCGGTGGTCAACTCGCTCAGCCATCTGTTCGCCGCCGAACATCGTTGCCCGCGGATCGAGGACGATGCGACCGAGCATGCCCTGCGCGCGGGACGCTACGAGACTTTTCGCGGCTACGATTTCTATGCCGGCCACTACGGTTTCGACATCTACAGCGCCATGGGTGGGCGGCTGCCGGCGGCGACCAACTTCCGCTGGCCGGTCGATCGGGTGGTTTCGGTCTATCGCTACTTTCGCCACGTGGTTCAGCTGAGCGACGACCAGGCGCGTGACCCGCGGTTTCGGGCGGTGAGCATGGCCAAGAGCTTGTCCCTGGACGACTTCGTGACCTGCGACGATCCGGCGGTGGTGCTGCACACCTATGACCACCACTTCCGGCAGCTGACCGGCTCGGGTTGGGCGCCGATCTACGAGCAGGACATCGCCGCCGCCCGGGACCTGATCGACCGGATGGCCTGGTTCTATGTCTGCGAGCACCCGTATGAATCCCTGGCCTGGGCCGACGAGGTGTTCAGCGGTCGTGTGGCCAGCGTGCAGCGCCTGAATGTGACCCGCGCCGAGGACACGGCCGAGGCCGTGCTCAGCCCCAGGGCCTATCGTCAGCTGCTTTCGCAGAACCAGAAGGACATCGCCCTCTATCAGTACGCGCTCGGCCGGTTGCTGGCCGAGGTGACCCCGGCCGAGACGCGTCTGATCGCCTAGGGCGCAAGGAGGTCTAGGCGGTCACGAACTTGATCAGAGCCGACATGTTCTCGATGTAGGTCCCGGTCGAGATGCCGATCTTCGGCGTATCGGTAATGTAGGGCGAGGTGTCGGTGGCGTCGCCGACCCGGGTCTGGCTGAAGTCGCCCGGGGCGGGGGTGGGCGAGCCGTCGCCGATATAGGGATTGCTGGTCGCCTTCAGCTCGGTCGGCCACCAGCCTTCGCCGTTCAGCGCCGCGATCAGGCCGGCGGCCTTGTCGGGCGCGGCTTGGCCGGCGTCGGCCTTGAGCGTGCCGACATTCAGGTCCGAGACCGAGATGTCGCCGGTGGTGAAGTACTTGGGCAGCGCTTGGCGACCGCTCTTCAGCGGGGAGTCCTTGCTGACCGCCTCGGGCGCGGAGGCCTTCAGCTTGGCCAGGCGCGCGCGCAGGCCTTCGACATTCACGCTCCGGAACGACGAGTAGTGGATGACCGTCTTCTCGGGGTTCTGGTCGTTGTAGTACTCGCCGTTGACGACGTTGCTGCCCTTGCGATGGATATAGAGTGGCTTGCCCGTGCCGATCTGGATGAAGGTCGGATAGGGGCGGCCCTTCTGGATCTCGGGCGTGACCTTGATGCTGTCCAGCCAGTCGAGGGCTTCACCCAGGCGCGCCAAGTACTTCGGATCGCCGGTCAGTTCGTAGAAGTCCATGCACGAGGCGATGTTGGCGCCGGTGGTGTGCGAGGCGAAGGCCTCGGGCTCGTAGGTGCGCGCGGCGGCCGGCTTCAGGGTGTCGACATGATGCTGCAGGCCCCAGGCGGGCTGCGGTTGCGGCTGTTGGCAGACGACGAAACAGTCCATGGCCTTCTTGACGGCGGGCAGGACGCGCGGGTCGCCTAGCGCCTGCCAGACCATGATCAGGAACTTGATGTTCTCGCCGGCGACGTCGTCGTTGAAGGTGATGAAGCCGGTGTAGTCCTCGCGGCCGTGGTGGTGGAACTCGTTCTTCAGCGGGAAGCGCTGCGGCCAGCCGCCGATCGGGTACTGGCTGTCGAGAACGAACTGCAGAGCCTTGTCCAGGGCCGGCTTGAAGCGCGGGTCCTTCTTCTCGACATAGAGGCGCAGCATGAACTGGGAGCTCTCCGCCGTGCCGGCGTCGTCGAAGGTGGCGTTGCCGTAGTAGTGCTGGAATTCCTCGAGCCGCCAGCCGTTCTTGCCGATGGTGTCGTACCACTTCTTGATCGACGCCTCGCCGGCCAGGTCGCCCAGATAGTTCCAGCCGCCGGCCGGGTGCTGGATGGCGATCAGGGCTTCGGCGGCCTTGCAGGCGGCCTCGTAGTAATAGTTGTCGCCGGTGGCGTGATAGGCGTCGAGGAACAGGTGGCCCATGGTGGCCGTGCCGGGCGGTTGCACCCAGATCATCGTCGGGAAGGCTTCCATCTCGCCCCAGCGGCGCGAGAAGTCGGGCAGGTAGCTCCAGACATAGCCGCCCTTGTAGGCGGCCTTCTCGACCATGAAGCGGGTGGCCTTCTTCATCGTGTCCAGGGCCTGGGCCTTGTCGGGCGCGGCCATGGCCTTCAGCGGTGAGAAGACGCCGGCGGCGGCGAAGGCGGCGGCCGTGGTGGCCATCAGGCGACGGCGAGAGATGGGGCTGAGGGGCATGCTGAACTCCGGCTGGCGGAGCTTTGTGCCATCGGGCCGGAAGGGCGGCGAGGGCCCATGTGGGCATCGCGATCGTTCCTCCCAGGCCGGCGGCGGGCCCCGCCGTCTTGTGGCGACGACTTGGGGTGATGTTGCTACCGGTGTCATCGCTTGGCCATCCACTTTTTCGTGCTCGCGGACAGGGCGCGACAGCGGGTCGCGGCGGCCGCGAGGATCCTTTGCGTAGAAGGGAATCAAGATCGGTCGGCGTACCCGGAATGGGGCCTGCGACAGGGGGACGCGTTGCTTGATGATCCGTGTTCGGCGAAACAGGCGCATCAGTTTTGAGGCGACGCCGCTGCGCTCGAAGTTAGCGCTGCCGACGCCGTCCTGTTGGGGAACAGGACGACGCCCCCGGATCCCAAGGGTCCGGGGGCGTTTTCATTTGCGACTAGTCTTGCGCTTTAACATTCCGTGACAATCTGGCGCACGCTATTCCTCGAACAACGTGCGCTGTGCGTCGAGCGGTCGCATGGTTTTCATGGTTAACCGCTGTAAACGTTTGCACCATGGGGAATCGAAACGACCACCTGACCGAAGCCGAGCGTCTCGAGCGACAAGCCGAGATCGCCGACAGCGCCTATGCCCGCGAGGCGCTGCTACGCATGGCCCAGGCCTCGCGTGGCGCGGCCGCGCTGATGGGCATGTACGAAGCGTCGTACGACGAGGCCCACCCGGCGCTGGCGCGCTGACGCCTCGAACCTAGGCGCTCGCCTCGTCCAGGCAGACGGTCACGCAGCGTCGCGCCAATTCTTCCGTCGCATCCAGGAATGGGACCGACAGGTCCGCCGCCGACAACACCAGCGGCACTTCGGTGCATCCGGCCACCACGCTCTGCGCGCCCTTGCCGACCAGGCGATGGGCCAGGGCGGCCATGGTCTCGCGCGACGCCTCCCCCAGATCGCCTTGCTTGATCCGGTAGAGCAGGGCCATGAACTCGACCTGCTCATGGTCGTCCAGCATCACGACCTCCAGCCCCATGTGCGAGAAGCGGTCGCGATAGAGGCTTAAGGCCAGGCTGGTGCCCAGCACGCCGACGGTCGTCGCGCCCTTGGCCTGGGCGGCCAGTCCGGCCGTCTCCAACATATCGACCAGCGGCAAGCCGCAGGCGCGGACCTCTTCGGCATAGGCGTGGGCGGTGTTGCAGGCGATGGCCAGAACCTCGGCCCCGCCGTCGCGCAGTCCGGCGGCCATGGCCGCCAGAACCGGTCCGGGATCCGAGGCGCTGACATTGCGGTCCGGCACCTTGGGATTGATGTCGACCAGAACCCGCAGGTGGTCCTGCTCGCGCTTGACCGGGGTGGCGGCCTGCAGCTTGGCCAGGAAATCGAGGGTGGCGGCAGGGCCCATACCGCCGAGGACGCCCAAGACCTTGCTCATCGGATCGCTCCTCAGCCCAGCGCCGGCTCCAGTACGCTCTGGTAGCCGAACAGGCCCTGAGCGCCGCCGGTGTGCAGGAAGACGACCCGCTCACCCTTGAACGCGCCCTTGCGAGCCTGGTCGATCAGGCCCTTCATCGCCTTGCCCGAATAGACCGGGTCCAGCAGCAGGCCCTCCGTGCGGGCGGCCAGCGCCAGGGCGTCGATCACGGCCTGGTCGACCAGGCCATAGCCTTCGCCGACATAGTCACAGTCGGCCACGACCATCTCGCGCTTCACCCGGCCAGCGGCGCCGATCGTCTCGGCGGTGGCGACGGCGAGGTTGAAGACGTTCTCCTCCTGCTTGGCCTTGGGCGCGCGGACGCCGAAGCCGAGGATCGGGATGTCGACCGACAGCGCCGCGAAGCCCGCCACCAGGCCGGCGTGGGTCCCGGCGCTGCCGGTGGCGGTGACCAGGCGGTCGAGCTTCAGGTCCATCTGGTCGGCCTGGACGACGAGTTCACGGGCGCAGTCGACATAGCCCAGGGCGCCGACGGTGTTCGAACCGCCGCCGGGGATCACATAGGGCTTGCCGCCGCGTTGGCGGACGCTCTCGGCCGTGCTCTCCAGTTCGGCGACCATGTCCGTGCCGCCGGGGACGTAGCGGATCGCCGCGCCCATCAGCTTGTCCAGCAGGACGTTGCCGTTGCCCATGTAGTCCGAGGCCTTGGAGCCGGTGCGCTCCTCGAGGATCACCTCGGTCTTCAGGCCGAAGCGCGCGCCGGCGGCGATGGTCTGCCGGACGTGATTGGACTGTACCGCACCCTGGGTGACGAGGGTGTCCGCGCCCTGGGCCAGGGCCTCACCCAGCAGGAATTCCAGCTTGCGGGTCTTGTTGCCGCCGCCCGCCAGACCCGTGCAGTCGTCGCGCTTGACCCAGAGGTCGATACCGAGCTCGGCGCCCAGGCGGGGCAGGGGCTCCAGCGGCGTCGGCAGGTGGGCGAAGCGGGCGCGGGGAAAACGGGCGAGATGCATTGATGGCGGGTCCCTGACAGAGTCGTCGCCTCTGTTAGCATGGCCCGCTAGGGATTGGAGACCGGCGGCGTGGCCGGAGAACGCGGCGCGGCCGAGGCGCGCACCCTCTCGCGTTCCATAGCCTGTTTGCGAATTCGCGGGTTCTGGTAGCGGTCCTTCACCATCTCGACCAGTTCGTGGGGCGGTCCGGCCTTGCCGCCCACGGGGTCGTTGCCGCTCTCGGGCCTCAGGATCGCGATAATACTGGCGACATTGCCCTGGGTATCCCGATCGGCCTCGAAATCGTACCAGCCCCGCAATGTGCGACAGGCCGGATGGGGCAGGCGGCTGCCTGTCCTGACAACCCTCAGGCAGATCATCTTGTCCGGATGGGTCTTAACCATCGCGTCCAGTTGCAGCTTGATCTGAAGGTCTGACGGAACGACGCCGGTCCAGCCCCGCCGAGGCTGGATGATCGCCGGGGCGACTTCGTTGGTCTGGGAGGCCTCGGGGCCGGGCGATCCGGCGAGGGCGAGGGCCATGACTGTCGACAGCAACATCGACCAAGTCTCCATAGCGGTTTCACGAGAATGTTGGGCAAAGCCCGATGTCTCGCAACCTCAAATTTAGCGGAAAGCGTTCCGCACGTTGGGGAGCGCTTCGATGTGAGCTTCCGAGCATGCGGTGCTATAGTGGTCGAACAAGGCCGGCCTCCGAGACCGGTCGTTATGGGAGGACGACATGACCAGAGCGATCCCCTTCGCCGCCCTTTGCGCGGCGACCCTGCTGGCCGGCGCTGGAGCCGCCGGCGCCTCGACCTTGATCATCGGCAACGGTTCGGCCCAGGAGTGCTCCGACGCCGCCTTGAAGGGGCGGTCCGACAGCCGTTCGGTCCTGGCCTGCACAACGGCGCTGGAGGTCGAGAACCTGAACTTCCGCGACCGCGCCCGCACCTATGTGAACCGTGGCGTGTTGCAGATGCGCCAGCGCCAGTTCCAGGCGGCGCGAGCCGATTTCGACGCGGCCGCCGACCTCGATCCCGGCCTGGGCGAGGCCTATGTGAACCGCGGCGCGACCTTCGTGGGTGAAGAGCGCTATCGCGAAGGCGTCGAACAGATCGACAAGGGCCTGACGATGGGCGTGAAGGATCCGGAGAAGGCGTTCTTCAACCGGGGCCTGGCCTATGAAGGTCTTGGCGACGTCAAGGCGGCCTACAAGGACTATTCGCGGGCGGCCGAGCTGAAGCCAGAATGGCTGGCGCCGAAGACCGAGCTCGCGCGTTTCACGGTCAAGCGGCCCTGACGTCGACGCGTCGTCGGCCGCTCCGGTGAAGAGGTTTCGATGACGCGCGGCGCGCTTCTATTGTCGGTCAGCCTGGCCGCCCTGGCCGGGGCGGGGCTGGCGCGCGCCCAGGACCTTCGCGACATCCAGGCCCGCAACGCCGCCGCCCATGCGCTGGAAGACGCGCGGCGCGACCTGCTGTCCAGCCAGATCGAGATGTCCAACGCCAACGAGCGCGCCCGGACCCAGATGAACCTGCGCGACCTCGACGCGCAGCGTTCCGTGGGGACAAGCCCGCGATCCCTCCGCGTCCAGCCGCCGCGAACCCTTGATGAGGCGGCGCGACGCGAAGCCGAGCTATCTTCGTCCGCCAGTCGCCTCGACCGCTTGACGCAGGCGGCCTTGGCCGAGAGCAATGCGCGTATGCGGGCGATCAGGCCCGCCAGCCAACCTAGGAACTGAGGGTCTCATGGAGTGGGAAGGCGGTCGCCGATCCGGCAACATCGAGGATCGGCGTGGTCTGGGACCCGTCGGCATAGCCGGCGGCGGGATCGGCGCGGTCGTGCTGGCGGCGATCGGCTATTTCGTGTTCGGCATTGATCCGCAAACGACCATGGAGGCCACCCAGGGCCTGCAACAGCCCGCTCAGCAGGAGGGCGCGCGCGGTCAGGTCACCGACAAGGAGGGCCAGTTCGTCGACGTGATCGAGACCTCGAACCGCGAGGTCTGGGGGCCGATCTTCCAGCGCGAAGGGGGCGACTACCGTCCCCCCGAGGCCATCGTGCTCTACAAGCAGGCCACGGGCACCGGCTGTGGCACGGGCCAGTCGGCCATGGGGCCGTTCTACTGCCCGGCCGACCAGAGGGTCTATCTGGACCTGTCGTTCTGGAGCGAGCTTGAAGGCCGTTTCGGGGCCAAGGGCGAGTTCGCCCGCGCCTATGTGATCAGCCACGAGATCGGTCACCACGTGCAGCACCTGCTCGGCGCCGACCAGCAAGCCCGGCGGCTGGGCGCGCGGGGCGAGGAGAGCGGCTCGGTGCGGCTGGAACTGCAGGCCGACTGCTACGCCGGCGTCTGGGCCGCGCATGCGGGCGAGGTCTCGGGCGGGCGGATCGTCATCAACCCGGCCGACATCGAGGATGGCCTCGGCGCGGCGGCGGCCGTCGGCGACGACACCATCCAGAAGCAGACCCAGGGGCAGGTCGTGCCCGACAGCTTCACCCATGGCAGCGCCGCTCAACGGATGCGTTGGTTCACGCGCGGCTACGAGCGAGGCGATCCAGGAGCGTGCGACACGTTCAAGGTTTCGCGGCTGTAGTAACCAAACTCGTTCACGCGGCGTCAGGGGCGTCCGGGCATCCTCTCAGTTGAGTTGGAGCCAGGAACGATGTCCTCGACATCCACCTTTGGTCGCCGCGCGGCCACGCCCCAGGGGCGCGCCGCCCCGTCCTACGTCCGCGCCTGGGCGCCCGCGCCGTCGAGTGTCCCGTCGCCCAGGCTGGCGGTCGACGAGCCTCGCTTCGACAAGACGCCCTATCTCAGCATCGGCCTGCTGACGCTGCTGGCGCTGATCTTCATCTTCCAGCCGACCGCCGGCCTGCCGATGGGGCCAGGCATGGAGATGAGTATTCACAACCTGATGGCCGTGGGCGGGGCGAGCCGCCAGCTGGTCGTCGAGCAGGGCGAATGGTGGCGGATCTTCACCGCGCCCCTGCTGCACGGCAACCTCGCGCACATCATCGGCAATGCGGTGGTGATGGCCTTCGCGGCGATCACGCTGGAGAGGGTGGTGGGCCGGTCCTGGCTGGCGGCGGCGTTCGTCGTCTCGGCCGTCGGAGGCTCGGCCGCCTCGCTGCTGCTGAATCGGCAAGACGTGGTGTCGGTCGGCGCCTCGGGGGCGATCATGGGCCTGCTGGCCATGATCCTGATGTGCAGCCTGCACCCGGCGATGCACCGCCACGCCAAGCGCCTGAGGTGGGTCACCGTGCGCCTGTTCATCCCCTCGCTGATCCCGTTCGGCGCGGCGCTGGGATCGACGACCGACTACAACGCCCACCTGGGCGGCGCTGTCGCCGGCGGCGTGCTGGGCTTCATCCTGCTGGCCACCTGGGACGAGGAGTCCGAGAACCCTCGATCCAGCCGCTTGCTGTGGATCGTGGGTGGGGCGGGTCTGGCGCTGGCCGTCCTGGCCTTCGCGCTCGTGGTCCCGCGCCATGAAAGCTACATCGCGCGCGGGCGACCGCTGATCCCGGACTTCATGCTGCCGGACAAGGGTTGGACCGCCGAGCCTCAGGCGCGCGCCCTGGTCGCCACCTATCCCCACGACCCGCGGGGACGCCTGCAAATGGCGCATGTCTATGTCGAGGCCGAGAACTACGTGAATGCCGAACGGGAGGTGCGTCTGGGGCTGGCCGAGCGCGAACTTCTCAGAGACCTGTCGCCGGATCTGGAGGTGGTGCTGCGCGGCTATCTCGTCGGGGTCCTGGCCGCCCAGGAACGACTAGACGACGCCGAGCGCGAGGCCCGCCCGCTGTGCAAGCTGCGTCCGACCGAACGCGAACTGAAGGCCATGGATCGCCGCCTACGCGACGCCGGCCTCTGCGCGCGCGCCTGACCTATTTCCCCGGAACTCGCGCGATCAGCTGGATCTCGACGATGCCGGTCGGGGCCAGCAGGCCCGTCGTGCCCACGGCGGTCCAGGCGGGGTTCGGGCCCTTGATGAAATCGCTCTTCACAGCGTTGATCATGTTGATCTGCTCCCAGCGCGGCGCGGGCTGATCGGGGCCTTCCCAGACGTGGAAGCTGTTGATCATCACCACGTCGTCGAACGTCGCGCCGGAGGCCTTGAGGATGTTGTCCAGCGCGGTGAAGGCGCGGCGGACCTGCTTCTTGAATGATTCCGGATCGGTGCCCTCGTCCTTGCCGCGCGCGACGATCACGCCCGAGACGTAGAGCATGTCGCCGACCCGGCGGGCGGGGGCGTACTTGATCTCGTCGTAGGATTTCTGGGCCCGTTCCGACGGGATGATCACCTCGCCGCCGGGGGCGGGGATCTTCTTCGGATAGGTCTCCTGGGCCAGGGCGGGCGTGGTCACGAGGGCGCAGAGGACGGGCAGGATCAGGCGGCGGAAGGCCATGGGCAGTCTCCGGGAGAACGTCGATCTTTCGGATCGCGTGACCGCCTTGCGGCCGCAAGTGAAATAACCGTCACGCGGGCGAGCCGGCGACCAAGTCAGCCTGTGGAGCGACGAACGGGGGTGACCCTCGACCTCCGCGGGTCATCGTCCTCACCGTCAGGCTTGACCTCCACGTCAATGCGCCTAGGGTCCGGCCATTGTTCACCGGGGGGTCGCCTAGGCGGCTGAGATTGGGCTTTCGCCCTGACCCGTAGAACCTGATCCGGGTCATGCCGGCGAAGGGAGGGAACGCGGTCGAGGCGCTTCAAGGCTCGTCCGTAAACCGACTTAAGCACGACACGTCCGGGTCTCCTTGAAGCTTGAGGAGCGCCCGAAATGAATATCCAGACCACCATCAAGTCCGTGGCCGAGACGATCTCGACCGGCCCGGTTCCCGGCTCGCGCAAGGTCTATCAGGCCGGCGAGCTGTTCCCCGAACTGCGCGTGCCGTTCCGCGAGGTGGCCGTCCACCCGTCGGCCAACGAGCCGCCGGTGACCATCTACGATCCTTCCGGCCCCTATACCGACCCTTCGGTGGCCATCGACATCGAGAAGGGCCTGCCGCGCACCCGCGAGGCCTTCGTGGTGGCGCGCGGCGACGTCGAGATCGTCACCGATCCCCGCCAGGTGAAGCCCGAGGACAACGGCTTCGCCCAGGGCAAGCACCTGGCGCCGGAGTTCCCGGACAACAGCCGCACGATCTACCGCTCCAAGCCCGGCAAGCTGGTCACCCAGCTGGAATACGCCCGCGCCGGGATCATCACCGCCGAGATGGAATATGTCGCCATCCGCGAGAACCTGCGCCGCGAGCAGGACCGTCCCTGCGTGCGCGACGGCGAGGACTTCGGCGCCTCGATCCCCGACTTCGTGACGCCAGAGTTCGTGCGCCAGGAAATCGCCCGCGGCCGCGCCATCATCCCGGCCAACATCAACCACGGCGAGCTGGAGCCGATGGCGATCGGCCGCAACTTCCTGGTCAAGATCAACGCCAACATCGGCAACTCGGCGGTGCTCTCCACCGTCGCCGACGAGGTCGACAAGCTGGTCTGGGCCACGCGCTGGGGCGCCGACACGGTCATGGACCTGTCGACCGGCCGCAACATCCACAACATCCGCGACTGGATCATCCGCAACTCGAGCGTCCCCATCGGCACGGTGCCGATCTACCAGGCGCTGGAGAAGGTCAACGGCGTGGCCGAGGACCTGAACTGGGAGGTCTTCCGCGACACCCTGATCGAGCAGTGCGAGCAGGGCGTCGACTACTTCACGATCCACGCCGGCGTGCGCCTGCCGTTCATCCCGATGACCGCCAAGCGTGTCACGGGCATCGTCTCGCGCGGCGGCTCGATCATGGCCAAGTGGTGCCTGGCGCACCACAAGGAGAACTTCCTCTACGAGCGCTTCGAGGACATCTGCGAGATCATGCGCGCCTACGACGTGTCGTTCTCGCTGGGCGACGGCCTGCGTCCGGGCTCGACCGCCGACGCCAATGACGAGGCCCAGTTCTCGGAGCTGCGCACCCTGGGCGAACTGACCAAGGTGGCCTGGAAGCACGGCGTCCAGGTGATGATCGAAGGGCCGGGCCACGTGGCCATGCACAAGATCAAGGCCAACATGGATGAGCAGCTGAAGCACTGCCACGAGGCCCCCTTCTACACCTTGGGCCCGTTGACCACGGACATCGCGCCTGGCTACGACCACATCACCTCGGCGATCGGCGCGGCGATGATCGGCTGGTTCGGCACGGCGATGCTCTGCTACGTCACCCCCAAGGAGCACCTGGGCCTGCCGGACCGCGACGACGTGAAAACGGGCGTCATCACCTACAAGCTGGCCGCCCACGCCGCCGACCTCGCCAAGGGTCACCCGGGCGCGGCGATGTGGGACGACGCCATCAGCCGCGCGCGGTTCGAGTTCCGCTGGGAGGACCAGTTCAACCTGGGCCTCGATCCGGAAACGGCCCGCAAGTTCCACGACGAGACCCTGCCGAAGGAGGCGCACAAGACCGCCCACTTCTGCTCGATGTGCGGTCCCAAGTTCTGCTCGATGAAGATCAGCCACGAGGTTCGCGACTTCGCGGCGGGCCTCGCGCCGAACAACGCCGAGCTGGGCATGGCGGAGATGAGCGAGAAGTTCCGCGAGCAGGGCTCGGAGATCTACCTGAAGACCGAGTAGTCGATTTCGCTGGCGCGGCGGCGGGGAGCCCTTCACCGTCGCGCCATGAAATCTCTACTGTTCGCGTTCTCCGCGGTCGCTGTCCTTTCCGTCGCTGCGCCGGTCCTGGCCGAAAGCCCGTTCTGGCCCGTGCAGGCCAAGGGCGGTCCCGTGGCGGCCGAGCTGCGCGGCGCGTGGCGTTCGCGCGGCTATGGCTGGATCGTCAACTTCGGTCCGGACGGTCCTCGACTGTTCCAGACCGCCGGCGGCGCCTGCTATGCCGACCCGCGCAAGGAGGCCGATCCCGACGGTGTCCTGACCTCGTGGCGGTCGGAGGGGCAGGGGGCGATCAGCCTGACCGGCGATCCGTCCGGCACGCGCTACGTCTTCGATCGCCTGCCAGCTCTGCCGGCCGAATGCGAGGCGATGACGGCCTGGACGCCCGACCGCATCGTCGCCTTCGCCGCCGACACCTTCGCCGAGCTCTATCCACGCTCGGCCGAGCGCGGCCTGGACTGGAAGGCTCGCCGGGCGGCGGCCCTGGCCCAGGTCGGCCCGACCTCGACGGAATTCCAGCTGTGGACGGCGCTGTCGAGCCTGATGGCCGGTCTCGACGATCCGCATGTCGAGCTGCATGGCATGGTGGACGGCGCGCGGCGCGACCTTGAGCCCGGCCAGTCCCCGACCCTGACCCGCGTCGCGGCGGCCGACCCGGCGGGCGGCGAGAAGGTCTGGCTGCAGGCCTATCGCGAGGGAATCCTGACCCAGGTCCTGGAAGGGCGAGGCCGCCAGGCCGCCAACAACCGCATCTTCTGGGGCCGCGTCGACGATGTCGGCTATCTGAACTTCGTGACCATGGGCGCCTTCGCCCGCAACGCCGCGCCGGACGATCCCCGGCCCCTGGAGGTCGCGCTGGATGAGGCGATGACGGCCTTCGCCGGCGCCAAGGCGGTGATCGTCGACGTCAGCAACAATCGCGGCGGCTACGACACGATCAGCCAGCGGATCGCGGCCCGCTTCGCCGCCCAGCCGCGTCTGGCCTATTCCAAGGTGGGCGTGGGCGCCAAGGCCGCGCCACAGCCGGTCCGCGTCGAACCCGCCAGCGGCCCCGGTTTCAGCGGTCCGGTCTATCTGGTGACCAGCGACATCACCATCAGCGCCGGCGAGACCTTCACCCTGATGATGAAGGCTCTGCCCAATGTCCGCCACGTGGGCGGAACCACGCTGGGGGCGTTCTCGGACCAGCTGCCGAAGGCGCTGCCGAACGGCTGGGCCCTGGCCTTGCCGGCGGAACTCTACAAGGGGCCCAAGGGCGAGGACCTGGAGGGCAGGGGACTGGTCCCCGATACCCCGCTGACCGTCTTCCCGGAGAACGACCTGGCGGGCGGCCACGCCAAGGCGATCCGGAGCCTGATCGAGAAAATTCGCAAGGATGGCGGCTAGGCTGTCGGAACCTCGGCGTAGCGAACGTCCTTGTCCCGTCAACGACACATAAGGAGGACGTCATGGCCTATGTTGATGGTTTCGTGGTTCCGGTGCCCAAGGACAAGCTGGAGGCCTACAAGGCCCTGGCCCAGAAGGGCGCCGAGGTCTGGATGGAGTACGGCGCGCTGTCCTATGTGGAATGTATCGCCGACGACGCGCCTTATGGCGAAGTCACCTCGTTCCCGCGCGCGGTCCAGCTGACCGAGGACGAGATCGTGATCTTCTCGTGGATCACCTACAAGGACCGCGCCAGCCGCGACGAGATCATGGCCAAGGTCATGGCCGACGAGCGACTGAAGGCCGACATGGCCAGCATGCCGTTCGACGGCAAGCGGATGATCTTCGGAGGCTTCCAGGCCTTCCTGGAACGCTAGACACCTCAAGGTTGCGTCGCTCGCGTCGAAGGTCCCGCGAGCGACGCCAAATCCCGTCATTTGGGACACCTGCGGCACGGGCGCGCAGTTTGTTTCCCATTTGTAACATCATTTCCATGGCCACACGTCACGGCCGAAATTGTGACGATATTTCAAAGGCTGAGCGCGATATAGGCGCCGGAAGACACACCGCTGTGTGGTTTATGCTGCATTGCTCTTTGTTAATTCCGGAGGGCGTTGCGGAGGGCGTCGCGGCCCCGTAAGGAGCAGCAACCCAGCGTTGGCGCCATGAGTGTCGGCGTCCCCTTCACTCGTGTTTTCCGTGGGCCTCTATGACCCTTTCGACCGTGCTCTTCTATGGGCTGGCCGCCGCCGCGCTCGATCCTACTGGCGCCGCCGTCGCGACGCTTCCGGCGCCGTCGGCGATCCCAGCCGCCGTGGCCGCCGAGGACGACCAGAAGAAGGCGCCGGCCAAGGATGACGGTCCCAACGAGGTCGACGGCCTGACGATCCAGGCCGACCCGCGCGGCCGGGTCGAAAGCAATATCGAGCCCGAGATCGAGCTCAACGAGGAAGAGATCAAGAGCTTCGGCGCCACCAGCATCGGCGAGCTGCTGACCATGCTGACGCCCCAGACCACCAGCACGCGCGGCCGCGATGGCGGTGGTGGGCCGGTAATGCTGATCAACGGCCGCCGGATCTCGGGCTTCCAGGAGATCCAGGGCATCCCGCCCGAGGCGATCGAGAGGTGGCAGGTGTTCCCCGAGGAACTGGCGCTCAGCTACGGCTACAAGGCCGATCAGCGGGTCGTGAACATCATCCTGAAGAAGAACTACCACTCGACGCAGACCCAGGCGGCCGCGACGATCGCCACCGACGGCGGCCGCGTCTCGCCGAGCGGGGGCGGAAACCGGGTGAACATCAACGGCGACAAGCGCTGGAACGTCGATGTCCAGCTGTCGCACGACCCGTATCTGATGGAGACGGACCGCAACATCGTCCGCGCCCCCAACGGCCAGCCGTTCGACCTGGTCGGCAACATCAGCGGCGTCGGCGGCGGCGAGATCGATCCGGCGCTGTCGGCCCTGGTCGGAAGCGCCGTCACCACGGCCGGCGTGCCCGACGCGGCCCAGGCCGGCAAGGCCAGCCTCTCGGCCTTCACCCCGCTGGCCGGCCGCTACAACACCGGCGACCTGACGGCCAACCGCTCGCTGATCTCCAAGTCCGATCGCGCCACGCTGCGCGGCTCGATGAGCCGTGATCTGAACCGAACCACTCAGCTGACCGTCACGGGCAACCTCGAGAGCAGCGCCAGCCACGCCTTGCTCGGCCTGCCGGGCGTGACGTTCTCTTTGCCGACCGGCAGCCCGTTCTCGCCGTTCTCCAGGACCGTGACCGGCTATCGCTTCATCGAGGCGCCGGGCGCCCTGTCGCGCGACGTCGATACTCTGCGGACGCAGTTCAGCACGGCCGCCAACGGCCGGATCAAGGACTGGCGCTGGAACCTGACGGGCGACTTCGATCGCACCAAGACCGACACCACGACCGGTCGCGGGCTGGACGCCTCGGCCTTCCAGGCGGCGGTGGCCGCCGGCGATCCCGGCGTCAATCCGTTCGGGACCATCGCCTCCAACCTCTACAAGGCCGCCGCGCCCGACACCGCGCACTCGGTCTCGACCTCGGCCAGCGCCGAACTGGTCCTGAACGGCAACCTGTTCCGGCTGCCGGCCGGTGGCCTGCAGACGACCTTCAAGCTCGGCGCGGACACCCGCGGCCTCGACTCCAAGACCGTGCGCTCGGGCGTGACCACCACCCGGGACATCACCCGCACGCGCGAGAACTTCCAGACCAGCTTCAACCTGCCGATCACCAGCACGCGCAACAACGTCCTGGCCAAGGCGGGTGACCTCTCGACCAACTTCAACTTCGGCTACGAGAACCTGTCGGACCTGGGCGGGCTGACCACGCTGGGCGGCGGCATGAACTGGTCGCCGATCAAGCCGCTCACCTTCAACGTCAACTATACCGACGAGGAAGGCGCGCCCTCGACCAACCAGATCAACGACCCGACCGTGGTGACGCCGAACGTCTCGGTGTTCGACTTCACGACCGGCCAGACCGTGATCATCACCCGCACCGACGGCGGCAACCCGAACCTGCGCAACGACAATCGCCAGGTGTCCAGGTTCGGCGTGAACTACAAGCCGATCGAGAAGCTCGAGCTGACGTTCAACGCGACCTACACGCGGGCCGAGACCAAGAACATGATCTCCGGCTTCCCGGCTATCACGCCGGACCTGGAGCGCGCCTTCCCCGAGCGCTTCACGCGCGACGCTGGCGGACGCCTGCTGGCGATCGACGCTCGACCGGTGAACTTCGCCAGCGCCGAGACCGAGAACATCCGCTGGGGCTTCAACCTGTTCAAGCCGGTCGGTCAGCCGACGCCGGCCGCGGCGGGGCCTGGCGGTCCCGGGGCTCCTGGTGGTCCGGGCGGCGCTCGCCCTGGTGGTCCCGGCGGCGGGCCCGGCGGTGGCGGTGGCATGATGCGCTTCGGCGGTCCGGGCGGCGGTGGTGGTGGCGGCGGCGGCGGTATGATGATGGTCGGCCCGGGTGGCGGCGGCGGCGGCATGATGCGGCCCGGCCAGGGCATGTTCCAGCTGTCGGTCTACCACACCTGGCGCCTGACCGATGAGCTGACCATCCGCAAGGGCCTGCCGGTCCTGGACCAGCTGGACGGCTCGGCGATCAATTCCCGCAGCGGCCAGGCCCGCCACGAGGTGCAGGTGCAGGGCGGCTACTTCAAGGACGGCCTGGGCGTGCGGTTCAGCGGCAACTGGAAGGACCAGACCTGGGTGAACGGCGGCGGCACCGGCGGCCAGACGCTGTACTTCTCCGACCTGGCCACCCTCGACCTGAACTTCTTCGCCAACTTCGCCGCGCCGGCGCGCAAGAAGCTGGTCGACAAGCATCCGATCCTGAAGGGCGCGCAGGTGTCGTTGAACTTCAACAACATCTTCGACACCAAGCAGACGGTGCGCGACCAGAACGGCGTCACGCCCCAGGCCTATCAGAAGGACTACCTGGACCCGTTGGGCCGCACGGTGCGGATCGGTTTCCGCAAGCTGCTTTAGGGGCTAAGGCTTGGCCGGGGCGGCGGCGACGCCCTGGGTCTCGCCGCTTTGGGCCTTGTCGCCGGTGACGAGGCCGATCTTCCGCTGGCCCTCGCCCGCGCGGAGCTTGCGGATGTAATCCAGCTCGCCCTTGGCGCCCGCGTGGTTCGGCTCCAGCTTGAGGGCCGCCACATAGGCCGCCTCGGCCTCGTCCAGGCGCTTCAGCTCGATCAGGGCGAAGCCCTTGCCGCGCAACAGGCGCGCCTCGCCGCCAGGGTCGAGCATCTTGGTCACGAAGTCGGTCTTCTCGGCCGATTGATAGAGCTCCAGCGCGTCCGAGAAGCGCTGCAGCACCCCCAGCGCCGCGCCCTTCTCGGTGATCAGCATCATGTTGTCGGGCTGCAAAGCCAGGCCCCTGTCCAGATAGGCGATCGCGGCACGCGGATCGCGCCGCTCATTGGCGATCGAGCCCAGCAGCAGGGCCGCCATCGGATAGACGTTGAAGGCGGTGGCGGTGGTTCCGGCCTTGCCGTCCTTGCCGTTGAGCGCGCTCATCATGATGGCGCCGCTCATGCCGCCCTGGCCGGAGGTGGAGCGCACGATCGTCATGTCGCCCTTGCGCTCGATCTGCGGATACTTGGCCGGGGCATGGTCGAGCACCGCGACCAGATCCTTCTCGAACGCCTTGGCCGCCTGCAGCGAGCCGCTCCGCATCACCTTCATGACCACGGCCTGATCCTTGGCCTCCTGACCCGAGGCCTGGAAGGTCGTGATGGTCTGGGTGGCGGCGAGGACCGGGAGCGGTGCGACCGCGAGGGCGATGGCAAGCAACGGGGCGATCAGGCGCATAACGGCTCCTCAGATTGAAGTTCAGGCTATTCTACATCCGTAATAAATCAACCTCCGCGACAGCCATGGACTTTCATCGCTCTCAACCCGTCCTTAAACTGTGAGGCGCAGGCTGATTTGAACGGCCGCGCTCGGCCGGATGGAGACCGTCATGGCGATCATGACTTCCAGCACGCGCCGCACCGGCGACCACTTCGAACCCAGCGATGTCGATCCTCAGGACCAACGCCGCCTGCGCGGCTATCTGGAGCAGATCGACTACACCGCCTTCGCCTCGAACAAGGCGGTGCTGGGGGCGACGATCCCGCATACCGACGCCGAACGCTTCCAGCGCCTGGCCGTGGCCGCCGCCACCGCGCGCGCCAAGTGGGTGGCCGAGGCCGCGGCCATGGCCGATGCGGGGACAAGCCTCTCCGAGGCCCAGGTCGCGCGACTGGCCCATCTGCGGACAGCCTATGACGAACTCTCGGCGGTCTACGAGGCCACGCGGCGGATGGTCGAGCGGGGCTACATCGCGTACCGGCCCACGTCGACATAATTACCCGGGCAATATTGACTCCTAATTTCTTCCGGGTAAAAAGCGAACCAGAAGGCTCGCCCCGAGGAAATTACATGTCCGGACGCAAGGCGCTGCTGCGCGCATACAAGGAACGCAAGGTCGAGGCCGGCATCTACGCCGTGCGCTGTGCCGCGACCGGCGAGGCCTGGGTCGGCGCGACGCCTGACCTTTCCACACGACAGAACGGGGTCTGGTTCTCGCTGCGGCTGGGGTCGCACCGCGAGCCGACCCTGCAGGCCGCCTGGAACACGCATGGCGCGGACGCCTTCGCTTTCGAACGCGTCGAGGCGGTCGACGTGGACGAGCTGGACGCCTTCGGGCGCGCCAGCCGCCTGAAAGAGCGCCGCGATCACTGGACCGGCGCGTTGAACGCCAAGGGGCTGAGCCGATGAGCGGGCAGTATGTGGTCTTCCACGGTCCGGCGCGCGTGGCGGTCGGCTCGCGGCTCGAAGCGGCGCTGGCGGCCCAAGCGCTCGCGGGCGAGACCGGCGTCCTGATCTTCGGGCCGGACGGGCGCGGGGTCGATTTCGACCTCAGCGGCGGGGCGGAGGCGGTCACCCAGCGGCTGGCCGAACCCGTCGAAGCGCCGAAGGGGCGGGGACGACCCAAGCTGGGCGTGGTGGCGCGCGAGGTGACCCTGCTTCCCCGGCACTGGGATTGGCTGGCCAGCCAACCGGGTGGGGCGTCGGTGGCGTTGCGCAAACTGGTCGAGGCCGCGCGGCGGGCCGGTGAAGGGCCGGATCGCGTCCGGGCCGCGCGTGAGGCAGCCTATCGCTTCGCCTCGGCCATCGGCGGCAATCTGCCCGGCTTCGAGGAAGCGATGCGCGCGCTGTTCGCGGGCGACGACGCCGGCTTCGAGGCGCGGATTCAGGATTGGCCCGCCGACGTCGCCGCCCAGCTGCGGACCTATGCCGCCGAGGCCTTCGGTCCGGACATGACGGAGGTTTAAGCGGCGGACCGGCGAGGCGCGTGGCAGGGTCCGGCTCGGAGGGACCTATGAACCATGTGAAGACCGCCGTCGCGGCGCTGCTGCTGGCCTCGTGCGCCGGCGCGGCCGCCGCCCAAACCATCAAGATCCTGCCGGAGCGGCCCTATCTGGAGCCTGCCAGCGCGGGGCCGAGCGCCAATTTCGACATTCTGGTCCGCAACGACGGCGACAAGCCGCTGGAGGTCTCGGGCCTGACGGTCCATGTCGTCGACGCCTCGGGTCGCGAGGTGCTGGAGCGCCGCGTCGACGGCAACGGCGTCGCGCCGTCGGTCCAGACCCTGGCCTTCGCGCCGCTGAAGCCCGGCGAGGCGCGGCTGGTGTTCAACCCGTTCCCGGTGCTCCCGGCCGACATCGCCGCCGGCGGCGTCCGGGTCGAGGTGGAGCTGTCGCCTAGCGAGGGCAAGGGGGATTCAGTCACCGGGACGGCCAAGGCCAGCTTCCGCGCCCCGCCGGCCTCGGCCCTGAAACTGGCCCTGCCGCTGGCCGGCAAGGTCTGGGTCTGGGACGGCCATGACCTGCTGGGTCACCACCGGCGCTGGGATTACAGCCACCCGGCCATCATGGGCTTCGGCTTCTCCAGCAACGCCATGCGCTACTCCTATGACCTGGTCCGTGTGGACGGCGAGGGGCGGCGCGTCGTCGGCGACCCGGCGCGCAACGAGAACCACCTGAGCTTTGGCCTGCCGGTGCGCAGCCCGGCCGCCGGTGTGGTGGTCGAGATCGAAAACGGCCAGACCGACGACGGCAAGTTCGATCCCTCGACCTTCCAGGCCCGGCCGAACCTGGTGCTGGGCAACTATGTGATCGTCCGCCACGCCGACGGGACGTTCAGCGCGCTCGGTCACCTGAAACAGGGCAGCGTAAGCGTGAAGGAGGGCGACGCGGTCAAGGCCGGTCAGGCCGTCGCCGCCGTCGGCAATTCGGGGACCTCGATGTTCCCGCACCTGCACTACCAGCTGATGGACGGCCCGACCTTCGCGGCGGAGGGCGTCCCCAGCGCGTTCAGCGGCCTCACGCGCGTGCGCGGCGACAAGCGTTCGCCGTTGCCGTCCGGCGCGATCGACAGCGGGGATGTGATGGAGAGCCGCTAGAGCCTGTCTAGCCGCCGGACTTGGCCACCACCTCGTCCAGCACCGCCTTGTAGGCTGCGTCGAACTTGGTGCGGTCGCTGTCCGGCTTGGCCGGCCACAGCGGCCGCAGGGCGGCGGTGCGGGCGGCGGCGTCGCGCAGCCAGGTCGGATCGGCCTTGGCCAGCTTGGCGAGGCGCGCCTCGACCTCGGCCTTGGGGCGACCGTCATAGGCCAGCAGAGAGCGCAGGGCCCAAAGCGCCTGCTCGTCGGCATTGGGCTTGGCGGCTCCCGGCATGCGATGGGCGGTCCAGCGGATCGCGTCGACGATCTGGGCGCGATAGCGCGGGTCGTTCCAGGTGCTGGGGGTGTGGCCGATGCTGGTCTGGAACAGACGACCGTGGCCGATCTGGCGCGTCCAGGTGACCGGCACGAACCAGGGCCGCTTCAGCGCCGTCTCGGTGAAGTCCAGGGCCTGCAGAACGCGGACCTTGGCGGGGTCGTAGTCCGAGTACTGATAGATCTCCTCGGCATAGGCGAAACGGGCCGGCCAGGCCTTGTTGACCGGATCGGCGCCGCCCCCGACCTGGCCAAGCGCCTGGACGGTGATCGGCGTGCCCATCGTCCACGGGTGGCCGGCGAACTTGCCGTTGATGAAGGCGGTGTAGGTCTCGCCCGGTCCCTCATAGTCCCAGTGGGTGTCAGTGGCGCTGTGCAGCCCCACGAACCCGCCCTTGCCGCTCTGGACCCATTGCTGCACGGCCGCCCAGTTCTCGGCCGAGATCGGCAGCTCGCCGGTCGTGTAGAAGACCAGGACGTCGATGGCCTTCAGCTTTTCGGGGGTGATGATCCGAGCGTCCTGGGTGGACTCGACCGTGAAGGCGCCGGTCTTGGCGGCGATCTCGGCCAGGGCGATCTCGGATTGGGTCGGACCGTTGCTGTTCTTGGGCCGGGCGACCGGTCTGTGCACAAAGCCGACGGACTGGTCGAGATACAGCACACGGATTTTCGCCGGCGCCGCCTGGGTCGCGAGCGGCAAGGCAAGAGCGGCGGCGGCCGCGAAAACGGTCAGCAGGCGGGTCATCGTCGTCTCAGCTCTTGGGTTGCAGCAGGTCCCAGCGATTGCCGGAAAGGTCCTCGAACACCGCCACCGTGCCGTAGGCTTCGTGGCGAGGTTCCTCGAGGAAGGTGACGCCAGCGGCGGTCATGCGGGCGTGGTCGCCGGCGAAGTCGTCCGTGTGCAGGAACAGCCAGACCCGGCCGCCGCCCTGGCGGCCGATCGCTTCGGCCTGGTCGCCGACCGCCTGGGCCAGCAGGAAGTCCGTGCCGTCGGTTCCGGGCGAGACCACGACCCAGCGCTTGCCGTGGCCCATGTCGGTGTTCTCGACCAGGGTGAAGCCCAGCTTGCCGACATAGAAGGCGATCGCCTCGTCATAGTCGGCGACCAGCAGGGACACGAGCGCGACGCGGCGGGCCATTTGCGACTCCTTTGGGTTGGGCGATTGCATAGCACGCGTCAGGCGGCTGTCAGCGCCCCTGCGATACAGCCTTCGCATCGTTGAAGACGCGAAAGGCGGCTATCGTCCAAGCGTTAGTCTCTCCAGGAGATCGCCATGACCGTTCATGTCCTCTGGACCTTGACCCTCGCCCTGGCCCCCATGGCCGAAACCAAGATCACGCCCGTCGCCGCCAAGGACTTGCCGGCCGCCGTCGTCGCCGTGGTCAAGGCCGCGGCGCCCGCCATGACCATCAAGGAGGCCGAGCTGAAGGAGCGGGAGGACCGCCGCTACTACGACGTCGAGGGCGTCATGCCCGACGGCTCGGAGATCGAGTTCGACCTGCTTGAGAAGAACGGCGGCTGGCAGATCGTCGAGACCCAGCGCGACGTCGCCTGGACCGACGCCCCGAAGCTGGTGCGCGACACGGCGGCGGCCTCGGGCAAGGCGATCACGCCGGTTCGGGTGATCGAGAGCAAGCAGGCCGACGGCATGGTGATCTACGAGCTGTTCGCGGCCGGCAAGCCGGATGAACCCTCGATGGAGGTCAGCCTCAAGGACGGCCAGGCCAAGGTGCTGACCGAGGTGTGGCCGCACTAACCCCCGTTGTAGCCGCCGATGATCGGCAGGATCTCGCCCGTGATGTAGCTCGACATCTGCGGCGACGCCAAAAACACGTAGGCCGGCGCGATCTCCTCGGGCTGGGCCGCGCGCTTCATCGGCGTCCTGGCGCCGAATTGGGCGACCTGCGGCCCAAGCTTGTCGGCGGGGTTCAGCGGGGTCCAGACCGGGCCCGGCGCCACGGCGTTCACGCGGATGCCCTTCTCGATCAGGTGCGTGGCCAAGGACCGGGTGAAGGCATGGATGCCGCCCTTGGTCATCGAATAGTCCAGCAGGTCCTTGTTGCCGAGCAGGCCCGTCACCGAGCCGGTATTGATGATCGACCCACCATTGGGCAGGTGCTTCACCGCCGCCTTGGCCATGTGGAAATAGCCATAGAGGTTGGTCCGCAGGGTGCGGTCGAAGTGCTCTTCGGTCAGGTCCTCGAAGTCGGTGACGTGCTCCTGGAAGGCGGCGTTGTTGACCAGGACGTCCAGCCGGCCGAGCTCGGCCACGGTCCTTTCGACGGCCGCCTTGGCGTAGGCCGGGTCGGCGACGTCGCCGGGCAGCAGGATTGCGCGGCGGCCCTCCTTCTCGACGGCGGCCTTGGTTTCCTGAGCGTCCTTGTCCTCGCTGAGATAGGCGATGGCGACGTCCGCGCCTTCGCGGGCGAACAGCACCGCCACGGCGCGGCCGATGCCGCTGTCGGCGCCGGTGATCAGGGCGACCTTGTGCTCCAGCTTGCCCGAGCCCTTGTAGAACGGCGCGTCGTACATCGGGGCGGGATCCAGCGCGGCTTCGTCGCCGGGCTTGGCCTGGTGCTGCTCGGGAAAGGGCGGAGCGGGGTAGGGGCGGGCGCCGGCCTGCATGGCGTGGCTCCGCTTGTCGTCCTTCTTGTCTTCCTTGGGCTCGCCATCCTGGGGTTTGAAGGATCGCTCTTCCTTGGCGTCCAGCGGAGCCTGGATGTCACGCTCGGCCTGGGCGACGCGGTCGGCGTTCTTTTCGAACTGGGGAGTCTGGGTCTCGGCCATCGGGCTTCCTCCTGGGCTGAGCCCGGAAAACCACTGGGGTGGCGCGATGTTCCCACCGTCACTAAATGCGTGTTGCCCGGAAAACGGGCATGGGCCACCTTGCCCGCCTTCTTTGACATTGGTGACGACCATGCCGCGCGACGCGGCCGGAACGGCGCTTCCTCCGAAGCGGCCGCGCGGCCCCATCATGACCGATCTGATCGAACTGCTCCGCCTGTCGGGGCCGGTCGTGCTGTCGCGCCTGGGCATCATGATCATGGGCCTGACGGACGCGATCGTCGTCGGCCACTTCTCGGCCCGTCAGCTAGGCTTCCACGCCATGGCCTGGGCCCCGACCTCGGTGTTCGTGACAGCCACCGTCGGGCTGCTGGTCGGGGTGCAGGTGATGACCGCCCGCGCGATCGGCGCCGGCAACCGGCACGAGACGGGCGCCGTCCTGCGCCGAGGCCTGGTCTACGCGACATGGTTGGGTCTGGGTTCGGCGGCGGTGCTGGCGGTGTTCGGGCCGCTGTTCCTGCACGCCATGGGCTTGAAGGACGGGCTGGCCGACGGCGCGACCGTGCCGCTGATCGTCTTCTCTCTTTCCCTCCCGGTCTATGCGGTCTCGGTGGTGCTGACCTTCTGGCTGGAAGGCCTGGCGCGGCCGGGGCCTGGGGCGGTGATGATGTGGTTGGCCAATATCGTGAACCTCGGCGCCAACCTGCTGTTCGTGCCGGGAGCCTTCGGCCTGCCCGCCATGGGGGCGACGGGCGGGGCCTGGGCGACCTTCGTCGCCCGCACGGCGCTCGCCGTCGCCTTGGCCGTCTACGTCGTGCGCATGAAGGAGGCCCGCGAACTGGGGGTCTTCGACAAGCCCGCGCGCGACCGGCCGGCCGAGATCGAGCAGCGCCGCATCGGCTACGGCGCCGGCGCATCGAACTTCTTCGAGGTCTCGGCCTTCGCCGGCATGAACCTGATCTGCGGCTGGATCGGCGCCTTGGCGGTCGCGGCCTATACCGTGGTGCTGAACGTGTCGGCGATCATCTTCATGATCCCGCTCGGCGTCGCCTCGGCCACGGCGGTGCAGGTCGGGCGAGCCTATGGCGCCCGCGATCCGGCGGGCATGACCCGCGCCGGCTGGATCGCCTTTTCGGTCATCGCCGTGGTCGGGATCTTGTGTGGCCTGCTGCTCTATCCGGCCAAGCATTGGGTGGCGCTGGCCTACACCGCCGATCCGGCGGCCCTGGAATTGATCCTGCCCGCCCTGGTTCTGGCCTGCCTCTTCCTCGCGCCCGACGCGGTGCAGGTGGTGGCGGCCCAGGCCCTGCGGGCGCGTGGCGAGGTGTGGGTGCCCACGGCGACCCACCTGATCAGCTACGCCCTGGTCATGGGGCCGCTGGCCTGGTGGCTGGCCATCCCGCGTGGGATGGGCCTGAACGGGGTTCTGATCTCGATCATCGTCACCAGTTTCCTGGCGGCGGGCTTCTTGGTGGGCCGGTTCAGAATACTGGACTGGCGGGATCGAAAGCTGGCGGCCGAGCGCGCCTAGGCGCCCAGGATCCAGCCTTCTTCGGTCGCCGCGGCCTGCACCACCTCGTCGGCGAGGCCCTTGGGCGCGGCGAAGGCGGCGCCCAGCTTGCCGGCCTCGTCGAGCTTGGCGAAGTGTTCGGCCAGGTTCCGCACCTGGGCCAGGTCCTTGACCTCGCCCGAGGCCGGGACGGCCTTGACCATCGAGGGATAGACCTCGGCGACCACGACCGCGACGCCTTCGAGGTCGGCTTCGGTCAGGGCCTTGAAGCCCGTCTCGAACGGCCACACCCGCACGGCTTCGCAGCGCGCATCCTTCAGGCGGCGCGCGGCCGGGATGCCGACGATCGCCTGACCGCCGACCGAGCCGTTGTAGTAGAGCTTCCAGATCGAGTGCGCGCCCCCTCCTTTTACGGAAGATTGGGCCGCTTCATCCGTGTAGCGGAACTCGGGCAGGTCGTCGGCGCCATGCTCGCGCGGACGCTTGGGCTGCAGCGTGGTCAGGGCGTCCTTGGGCGGGCAGCCCCAGAACGGGAACGGGCCGCCGGTCAGGCGGCGGTTTATCTCCGACCCGACGCCGAAGCGGTTGTTGGTGTTGTCGGCCTTGTCCTTGACCATCTTGGCCAGCTGGTCCCAGACCGCGCGCCAGGGCGTCTCGCCGGGCAGGGCCAGGGCCTTCGACAGGCCACGCGGGAAGCCCAGCGGGAAGTCGAAGCCCACCAGGGCGCGCTCGCCGCGCTTCTTCAGATCGTCGAGGACGGCCGCGAGCCGGGTCTCGGCTTCGCCCCGCGTCGCGGGATTGTAGCTTTCAAAGGTGAGCCGGAAGCGCACGTCGCGCTTGAGCACGCCGATCCAGATGGAGTCCGCGCCCGTGGTCGGCTTGGCCGCGGCGCTCCAGTCGACGATCACATAGGCGCTGAACAGACGCGACACGATACGCGGCTCCCTGGCAGGAAACGAAGCCGCGCTTCTACTCCCGTCCGGCGCGAGGGGCCAGACGGGAACAGGGCTGAAAGTCAGAAGATATCAGGCCGCGTCGCGGATCTTGGTCGTCGGGCCGATCGGGCGACCGTCGCGGGCGAACCAGCGGATCGGCGGTTCGCACGACGAACCCAGGGCCGCGCGGACGATGGCCGGCGGGCGACGCTCTTCCGGGGTCATGAACAGGCCGTTGGCCTTCAGCTTCAGGCCGGCGACCTTGTTGGCGCCCAGCATGGTCAGCGGCACGGCCAGGACCAGACCCAGCAGGATCGGGGCGGTCGAGGTGAACAGGTCCGGCGTGAACCAGAAGGTCGCGCACAGGATCAGGCCGGTGGCGCTGATCCAGCCCATGGCGACCGAGGCTTCGTGGAAGCTGACCCGGTCGGCGTCGCGGCGCTGGGTGGCCCAGCCGCCGACCTTGCCGGCCAGGATTTCGACGATGGCGCGCGTCTGGGTGAACATCAGCATCGGGGCGACCAGGGCCGACAGCAGCATCTCGACGGCGAGGCCGGCGGCCACGCGGCGCTTGCCGCCGAAGCCCTTGGTCTCGGCCTTGCGCGAGAAGACCAGGATCGAACCCATGATCTTGGGCCCGAACAGCAGCAGGAAGGTGATGATCATGGCCCAGGCGGTGGCCTGGATCTCGCGCCAGTCGATCAGGGCGTGGGCGGCGGCCTGCAGGTCGGCCATGGTGAAGGCCGCCTTCTTCAACTCGGGCATCAGGGCGCGCGAGGTGATGCCAGCCGTCAGGGCGATGAACCACAGCGGCGACAGGGCGTAGCTCAGCACGCCGATCACCAGGTGCATGCGGCTCATCCAGTGCAGACCGGGCAGGGCGATCAGCGGCACGTGCTGGACGTTGCCGCGGCACCAGCGGCGGTCGCGCGTGGCGAAGTCGAGCAGGTTCGAGGGGCTCTCCTCGTACGAGCCTTCCAGGTACGGCGCCAGGTGAACGCTCCAGCCGCCACGGCGCAGCAGGGCGCTTTCCAGGGCGTCGTGGCTCATCACTTCGCCACCGAAGGGCTTGGGGCCGGCCAGGTGCGGCAGGCCGCAGGTCTCGGCGAAGGCGCGGGTGCGGACGATGGCGTTGTGGCCCCAGAAGGAGCTCTCCGTGCCCGACCACCAGGCCAGACCCGTCCAGGCGACGCGGCCATACAGGCGCGTGGCGAACTGCAGGGTGCGGGCGAAGATCGTCTGGCCGTTGATGATCATCGGCATGGTCTGGATCAGGCCGGCGCCCGGGTGACGCTCCATGGCGTCGGCCAGGCGGACCATGGCCTCGCCGGTCATCAGGCTGTCGGCGTCCAGGACCAGCATGTGCTCGTAGGCGCTGCCCCAGCGGCTGACCCAGTCGGCGACGTTGCCGGCCTTGCGGCCCGTATTTTCCTTGCGGACGCGATAGTAGACGCTGCTGTTGGCCTCGCGGCGGAAGCGGGCGAAGCAGGCCTGCTCGGCCAGGGCCACCTGCGCGTCGCGGGTGTCGCTGAGAACGAAGATGTCGAAGTGGCGGCTCATGCCCGTCTCGGCGATCGAGGCGTCCATGGCGCGCAGGCGCGCGAAGACGGCGGCGGCGTCCTCGTTGTGGACCGGCATCAGGATGGCCGTGCGCGTGTGCAGCTTGGGCATCGGGGCCTCGCCGTCGATGCCGAGCGGATCCTTGGGCTTGCCCAGCAGGATCACGAAGCCGGCGACGGCCGTGCAGAACCACAGCGACAGGGCCAGGAACAGCGGGGCCAGCAAGGCGATGACGACGCCTTCCAGGCGGGTCACGCCGCCCAAGGCCACGGTGTCGAAGGTGGCCTTCCAGCCGGCGAAGCCCATGACGATGGTCGCCAGGGCCACGATCCAGCGTCGCATGGTCATATTGGCCACCAGCGCCGTGGCGCGGCGGGGGCCGCCTTGCCAGAAGCCCAGCGGCTGGACCGGCATGGCCAGCGGAACTTCCGCCGGGATCTCGACCGTGTCACGGCGAACGACCTGATCGAGGGTCACGCTCGTGGAGGAGCGCACGTCGAAGAGGGCGGAGCGATCGCTCATATCGTCAGATCTCGGACTTTTCCGGCGAGCCGGGCTCTCTCCGCGCGTTTCGACGCCGCTGGCCCCTTTCCGCCCCGCCGAGTGTCCGCTAGGGAACGGGCCGAGGTGTTGGTGACGGCTTCAATGACGGTCGAAAACCGGCGTGGAGAGCCACCGGTGTTCCCACAGTAAAACTTCGATCACAAATTCGCTACCAGAAATCACGCTGATTTCGCAGTTGCGAGAAAAAACATGGGGAGGGCGTCGTGTGTCGGGCGCCAGACGCTCCGAGGAAATTTATTAAGGCTATGAATTTTAGAGCTTTTGCCCTGGCCTTCGCCGTTTTGAGCTTGGCCGCGTGCGAGAAGGCTGATCATCACGCCGCCTCACGCCCGAGCGCCGTTCAGGCGATGGCGTCGACGGAATCCTTGCCAGCCTATGACGCTCAGGGGGTGATTTCGAGCCTGGACGGCCAGATTCTCACGCTCGATCACGACGGCGCGAGCGCGGCGGGCCTGAAGCCCGGCCGCGATCAATTCAAAGTTTACGCCGACGTGTTGGCCGAAGCGCCGATCACGCCCGGCGCGCGGGTGACGTTCCAGTTCAAGAAGGCGCCGGACGGGCTGGAAGTGTCGAAGCTGGAAACGCGCCCCTAGACCCGCACGGCCTCGTGCACGGCCTTCAGGGTCTTGAGCAGCGCCGCCGCGCCATCCAGCGGCAGGCAGCTGGGCCCGTCGCACAGGGCCTTGTCCGGATCGGGGTGGAATTCCAGGAAGACGGCGTCGGCCCCCGCCGCCACCGCCGCCTTGGCGATGATCGGCACGCCCTCGCGTCGGCCGCCGGTCGAGGCCCCGCCGGTGCGCGGGTCGGCGCCCGGCAGCTGCACGGCGTGGGTGGCGTCGATGCTGACCGGCACGCCCAGCGCCCGCATCTGGCCGATGGCCAGCATGTCGACCACGAGGTTGTTGTAGCCGAACGAGGCGCCGCGCTCGCACAGCACGATTTCCAGGTCGGGGGCGGCCTCGCGGGCCTTGGTGATGATGTTCTTGCAGTCCCAGGGCGCCAGGAACTGGGCCTTCTTGACGTGCATCAGGCCTTCATTCGCCGCCGTGGCCTTGGCGGCGGCGACGATCAGATCGGTCTGGCGGACCAGGAAGGCGGGGATCTGGACGAGGTCGGCCACGGCGGCGACCGGCTCGGCCTGTTCGGGCGCGTGCAGGTCGGTGGCGATCGGCACATCCAGCTGGCGCTTGATCTCGGCCAGCAGCTTCAGGCCCTCGGTCAGGCCCGGGCCACGATAGCTGGTGATCGACGAGCGGTTGGCCTTGTCGAAACTGGCCTTGAACACATAGGGCAGGCCCAGCTCGGCGGTGATCGCCTTGAGCTCCCGGCCGACGGACAGGGCCAGGTCCAGGTTCTCAAGAACATTCAGCCCGGCGATCACCGCCAGCGGCTGGCCGTCGCCGATCGAGAGGTTCCAGCGCTTGAGGCGGGCGACGGGCATGGGAATCTCCAAAGGGCGTAGATGCGAAGGCCGCATCTACGCCCAGGAGTAGGGCCGCAACTAGCCCAGCTTGACCAGCATCTTGCCCAGGTTCTCGCCCGTGAAGAGCTTGAGGAACGCGTCCGGGGCGCGCCCGATACCGTCCTCGACGGTTTCCTTCCAGGTGACCTTTCCGGCCTTGATCCACTCGCTCATGTCCTTGGCGAACTGCGGATAGAGGTCGTAGTGGTTCGAGACGATGAAGCCTTCCATGCGCAGGCTCTTGCCCACCGCCAGGATGATGTTCGAGGGGCCCTCGGGCTTACCGGTCTCGTTGTACTGCGAGATCATTCCGCACAGGGCGAAGCGGGCGAAGGGGCGGGCCGAGTTGATGGCCGCCTCCAGGTGCACGCCGCCGACATTCTCGAAATAGACGTCGATGCCCTTGGGAGCGACCTTGGCCAGCTCGGCCACCACGTCGGGCGTGGCCTTGTAGTCGATGACGTGGTCGACGCCGATCGACTTCAGGAACGCCACCTTCTCGGGGCCGCCGGCCGAGCCGATCACGGTGTGGCCCTTCAGCTTGGCGATCTGGCAGACGATCGAGCCGACGGCGCCGGCCGCGGCCGAGACGAAGACGACGTCGCCGTCCTTCAGCGCCGCGACGCGCAGCAGGCCGGCGTAGGCCGTCATGCCCGGCATGCCCACCACGCCTAGGAAGGCTTGGGGCGGGATGCCGTGGGTGTCGATCTTGGTGATCGCCCCCATGCCCGCGGCCGCCAGGGACTTGGGATGAGCGTTGAAGGCCTCGCGCCAGCCGAACATCGAATTGACGATGTCGCCCGGCTTGAAGTCCGGATCGTTGGAGGCGACGATTTCGCCGATCGCGCCACCCTGCAGGGCCTGGCCGATCTGGAAGGGCGGCACATAGCTGGGGCGGTCGTACATGCGGCCGCGCATATAGGGGTCGACCGACATCCAGAGGTTCTTGACCTGGACCTCGCCGTCGCCGATCGCGGGCAGCTCGACGGTGGCCAGTTCGAAATCGGAGTCCTTGGGCATGCCCACGGGACGGCTCTTCAGGCGGATCTCGCGCGAGGTGGTCATGGTGTTCCTCCGGGGAGCGTGCCGTGGGACGGCAAGCGTTGCTAATTTAAACGGATGTTTAGCGCGTCCTTGCCGGCGGCTCCAGTGCTTCTAAGCGGCGACGAAGCGCGGTAGACAGCCGGGCATGACCCAAGAGCTTTCTTCTCGTCCCCTGAGGGCGGGCGTCGTCGGCGCCGGCGTGTTCGGCGGCTATCACGCCAAGAAGTACGCCGAGCTGGACGGTGTGACCCTGGTCGGCGTGTTCGACATCGACCTCGCGCGCGCCGAGGCCTTGGCGGAGCCGCTGGGCGCGGCGGGCTTCGATGACATGGAGGCCTTCCTGGCCGCCGTCGACGTGGTCACGGTCGCCACGCCCGCCGTCCACCACGCCAGCGCGGCCCTCGCGGCGCTGAAGGCAGGCAAGCCGGTCTATTCCGAGAAACCCCTGGCCGTCGCGCCCGAGGACGCCGACCGGATGGTCGCCGTCGCAGCCTGGGCGGGTCTCCCCCTGGCCTGCGGTCACCAGGAGCGGGTCGTGTTCCAGGCCATGGGCCTGCTGGACATCCCCGAGCAGCCGTTGCGCCTGGAAGCCGTGCGACGGGGCACGCCCTCGGACCGCAACCTCGACGTCTCGGTCGTGCTGGACCTGATGATCCACGACATCGACCTGGCCCTGGCGCTGTGCGACGGCGAGCCGATCGCGGTGGAAGGCGAGGGCGCCATCACCCGCTCCACGTCGCTGGACTGGGTGAAGGCCGAGGCCACGTTCGACAACGGCTTCACCGCGGTCTTCGACAGCTCGCGCGTCGCCGAGGCCCGCGAGCGGACCATGAAGGTCGTCTACCCGTCGGGCGAGGTCGAGATCGACTTCCTGGCCCGCACCTTCCGGAACACCACGCCCTATCCGCTGATCGAGAACTTCACCGAAACCCCGGCCGGCAAGGACCCGCTAGGCCTGTCGGTCGCCGGCTTCCTGGCCGCCGTGCGCGGTGAGGCCCCCCGGCCCGTGGTCACCGGCGAGGAGGCCGCGCGCGCCCTCGATCTGGCGCTGGCGGTCGAGCAGGCGGCGGAGGGGTAGGACCCTCCGCCTGGGCCTTACAGGCTGACCTGTGTGCCCAGCTCCACCACCCGTCCTGGCGGCAGGTGGAAGAAGGTGGTCGGATCGGCGGCGTTGCGGGTCAGGAAGGTAAAGAGCTTGCGCTTCCAGGCCGGCAGGGCGTCGCCGGCCGTCGACGGCACGATCGTGCGACGGCTGACGAAGAACGACGTGCTCATGATGTCGAACTTCAGGCCCTGCTTGCGACAGGCCGCCAGCGCCTTGGGAATGTTCGGGCTCTCCATGTAGCCGTAGCGCAGGGTGACCAGCGAGAAGCGGTCGTCCAGCACCTGGGTCTCGACCCGTTCGTCGTCAGGCACGTGGGGCCTGGTTTCACTGACCACCTTCAGCAGCACGTTGCGCTCGTGCAGCACCTTGAAGTGCTTGAGGCTGTGCATCAGGGCCGGCGGTGTGGTGTCGGGGTCCGAGGTCAGGAAGACCGCCGTGCCCGCCGTGGCGGCGGCCGGGCGGCGCAGGATCATCTCGCGGAAGTCGCCGAACGGCAGGCCGTCCTTGCTGAGCTTGGCCCGCAGACGCTCGGTGGCGGTGACGAAGATCGCCATCAGCAGGCACAGGCCTGCGCCCAGGGCCAGCGGGACCCAGCCGCCGGTCAGCACCTTCAGGAGGTTGGCGGCGAAGAAGGTCAGGTCGAGGGCGAATAGCGGCACGATCAGCGCCAGGGCGGCGGCCAGGCGCCATTTCCAGACGTGGCGGACGACGATGTAGGCCAGCATGGTGGTCACCACCATTGTGCCGGTCACCGAGATGCCGTAGGCGTGGGCCAGGGCGCTGGACGAGCGGAACGACAGCACCACCAGCACCACGCCGACGAACAGCAGCCAGTTGATCGGCGCGACATAGATCTGGCCGGCCTCGGTCGAGGACGTGATCTTGATGTCCATGCGCGGCAGCAGGCCCAGTTGGATCGCCTGCTGGGTCAGGGAGAAGGCGCCGGTGATCACCGCCTGGCTGGCGATGACGGTGGCGACGCCCGAGAACAGGACCAGGCCCAGCCGCCATTGGTGCGGGGCCAGCAGGAAGAACCAGTCGGCGTTCGGTAGGCCGGTTCCGGCGGCCTCGGCGGCGGCCAGCGCCTTCGAGGCCAGGGCCGCCTGGCCGAAATAGTTCAGCGCCAGCATCGGCAGGGCCAGGGTGAACCACGAGACCTGGATCGGTCCGCGCCCGAAGTGGCCCATGTCCGCGGTCAGGGCCTCGGCCCCGGTCACGGTCAGGAACACCGCGCCCATGACCAGGAAGCCGGTCAGGCCGTGATGGGTCAGGAAATAGATCGCATAGGTCGGCGAGATCGCGCCCAGCACCGCCGGGTCGTCCTTGATGTGCCAGATCCCCAGGGCCCCGAGGCACAGGAACCAGCAGACCATGATCGGGCCGAAGATGGTGGCGACCCTGGCCGTGCCCTTGGCCTGGAAGGCGAACAGGGCGGTCAGGATCACCAGGCTGACGACGATCACCTCCTGGGTCCCGAACCAGTGCTCGAAGCCCTTCACGGACTTGAGCCCTTCGACCGCCGACAGCACCGACACGGCCGGCGTAATGATCCCGTCGCCGTAGAACAGCGCCGCGCCGATGGCGCCGAGCGCGAAGATCAGCCCGGTCCGGCCCTTGGCCCCCTGCTGGGCCAGGGCCATCAGCGACAGCACCCCGCCTTCGCCTTTGTTCGAGGCGCGCATCAGGAAGAGGACGTACTTGATGCTGACCACCAGGATCAGGGCCCAGAGGGCCAGGGACAGCACGCCCATGATTTCGGGGCGGACCAGACCGTCGCGGGCGGCTTCTTCCAGGGCGTCGCGGAAAGCGTAGAGAGGGCTGGTGCCGATGTCGCCGAACACGACGCCCACGCTGCCCAGCGCCAGCGGCCAGAAACGCGACGCCGCGTGGCCGTGGTTGGAAGCTTGGGTAGTCGGGGTAGCGGAGGCGGCAGCGGCGAGGGGATCTTTGCCCGCCATGTAAGCTCAAGGCTCCTAGCGCCGGCTCAGGTCCGGCGGCGGCGCTTTACGCCCGTGCGTGCACTGCAGCAAACGAAAAGCCGAACCTCTCGAAAGCGTGATCGCGACGCCGCCGCCGGCTCACTCGTCGATATCGAAGGGCAGCTCGTCCTGATCCTTGGCGTCATCGCGGCGGGCCTTGGAAACCGGCTTGTAGGTCGGCGTCGGCGGCGGCCTGGGGATGTCGGCCTCGTCGTCGTCCCAGGGCGGGGCGTCGAACATGTCGGGTTCGGCGGCGGGCGGCGGGGGGCGTGACCCGGGGCGGGTCGGCGCCGGACGCTGAACGCCGTCGAACGACGAGCGCCGCGCCAGGGGCGGCGGGGTGCCGGGCAGGGGCGGCGGTGCGCGGTAGTCGTCGTCCTCATCGTCCTCGTCGTCGTAGAACGGCTCCTCCTCCGGCGGCGGCGGCGGCGGCGCGGGCGCGGGCGCGGGCGCGGGACGGGCGGCCGGCACGGGCGCGGCGGGCGGCGAGGCGACTTGCGGCTCCGGACGCGGCGGGCGAGGTGGCAGGGGGCGGCGGACGATCGCCTCGCAGCGGGCCAGCCAGCGATTGGCTTCCTGCATCAGTTCGCCGGGCGAACGGCTCTCGCGGCGCTGCTCGTCACCCGGAGTCCAGAGCTCCAGCGTGAAGTCGGGATGGCGCGGATCGTCGAAAACCAGGCGCAGGGTGACGGTCTGGGCCTGGGGCGCGACATGGTCGATGGCCCGGCGGCCTTCGCCCCGGAACACGCGGCCCATCACCTGGCCGTCGACCAGCAGTTCGGCCCCCATCAGCTCTTCCAGGCGATAGACCAGGCACCAGCCGCCCCGGTCCCAGGCCACGGCCAACAGGTTGGTGGAGAACGAGAAGCCGGCGCCGCGACCCCGGCCGCGGGCCACCATCACGCCTTCGGGCTCGCTTTTCAGCACATTGCGCAGGGCGCGGCGTATGCGCCGGTCCTCGTCGCCATACCAGATGGCCAGGCTGCCAAGAAACGTCACCGCCGAGCCGGCGATGGCCACGAACAGCAAAAGACGCGCGAGTTCGCTCATAGTCGGGACAGGCTAGCGGGAGTCCCGATTCCGCGACAGGGGGTCAGGAAGCGCAGATCTTGCCGTCGCTGGGGATAAGCGACAGCTGCAGGGCCGGCCGGCGCCTTTCCTCGGACGTCGAGATCAGAACCGCCCACGGGCGCCCCGCGATCCGGGCGCAGTGGGTCTCCTGCCGGAAGGACCCGATGGAATCCCTCGAGCCTGGGCCGCTGTCGACCATCGGCCGCACGGGGCCTTCCGCTTCCAGTAGCCCCAGGGCCATGCTCCGCAGGGCTTCGGCCTTGCCGTGACCGACGCGGGTGTAGCAGCCGACCTGGGGCGGGGTGTCGGACAGCTCGATGTGGCCGGCGCCGGTCATTCGATAGACGCCGCGTTTCTTGTCCACGAGCCGAATGAAGTGGTTTGGCGCGTCTGCCAGTTTTCCACTCCGTCGGGCCGCCGCGAGGCAGCCGTGGATGAGCGCGTAGCGCGCGGATTCCGTGGAGGAGGTGAGCGCCGAATACGGCGGGGTGGGGCTCTTGGGCGCCGGCGCGGGATCGGCCAAGGCCAGTATCAGGACGGCGGCGATCAACATGTGAACCTCTGAAGTGAGTGTTCACATACTTGCGGCTAAACCTCAGGTTTGTCCAGCCGCGTCAGTCGCGGAAGTGGCCGACCACCGGCACGTGGTCCGAGGGCTTTTCCTTGTCGCGTTCGTCGCGGTGGATGACGACGTCGGTCAACCGATCGGCGGCTTGGGGCGAGAGCAGCAGGTGGTCGATGCGGATACCCAGGTTCCTCGGCCAGGCGCCGGCCTGATAGTCCCAGAAGGTGTAGCCGCCCGGCGCGCCATCGACCTGCATGTAGGCGTCGGCGAGGCCCAGGTTCTTCAGGGCCCGGAACGCGCCCCGGCTCTCGGGCTGGAAGAGGGCGTCGTTCACCCACGCCTCGGGATTGGCCACGTCCTCGGCCTCGGGGATGACGTTGTAGTCGCCGAGGATCACCAAGGGCTCCTCGAACGCCAGCAGGCCCTTGGCGTGGGCGTGCAGGCGGCGCATCCAGGCCAGCTTGTAGTCGAACTTCTCGGTGCCGATCGGATTGCCGTTGGGCAGGTAGATGCCGACCACGCGGAAGGGCGTCGGCGCGCCGATCACCGCCTCGACATAGCGCGACTGCTCGTCGACCTCGCCGTCGAACAGGAACGGCAGGCCCTTGCGGACATCCTCGAGCGGAAACTTCGAGAGCAGAGCCACGCCGTTGTAGGTCTTCTGGCCGTGGACGACGACGTTGTAGCCAAGGCGCTCAAAGGCTTCGGTCGGGAACTTCTCGTCGACGCACTTGATCTCCTGAAGCACCGCCACGTCGGGCGCTTCCGATTCGAACCACGCCAGGACGCCTTCCAGGCGAGCGTTGATCGAATTGACGTTCCAGGTGGCGATACGCATTGACGGCTCCAGACTGCGGCCGGAGGCTAGTGCGTGGCAGCCAAAAGTGTGAGCGGTTTTGGCGTCCGCCACGCACTAAGTGTTAGAAAAGGGGCGGCGCATGAAGGTCTCGCTCAAGTCGCCGCGCGTATCGAAGCAGGTTCTGCTGTTGGTCCTGGCCACGGTTGTGTGCGGAGCCCTGGCGGTGGTGGGGGCGATCCTGGCGATCTTCACGCCGGTGATCTTCGACAACGGCAACCTGCTGAACCCGGTGGCCTGGGTGGGCTTCCTGCTCGCGGCGCTGTTCTGGGTGGTGTGTCTGCTCTCGCCGCTGGCCGGCTGGATCCTGTGGCGCAAAGGCGAGACCCAGGGGGCGTGGGCCGCCATGGCCGCGCCGCTGGCCTGGGGCGCGGCGACGCTGACCTTGCTCCAGTTCGTGCCGAGCTAGTGAGTCTTGATGAAGCCGGCGATGGCTTCGGCCACGCCGGGCGCCAGGGGGAGCGACGGATCTGCGTAGGCGGCCATGTTGCTCGCCCGGTCGACGGGGGCGACCTTGAGCACATGATTGACGCCCTCGAGCTCGACCAAGGTCGCCTCGGGCCTGGCGGCCTTCAATCGCTTGGCGTTGTCCGGCGTGATCTGGAGATCGGTCGCACCCTGCACGATCAGCACTGGACCCTCGAGGGTTTTCACCAGCAGCGCCGGATCGTAGGCGAAGACGGCCTTCAGGAAAGGTTGAACCTGCGGCGCGAACAGCCTCTGCAGACCCGGCGGCAGGGTCGAGGCGTCGACGTCGGCGCCGGCCTCCAGAGTGTCGATATTGGCCAGGCTCTGGTCGAGGATCGGTCCCGCCGGCACGCCAGCCTTGAGCTGGCGGCGAAGGGTGTCACCAAGCTTTTCGCCGGAGCCGGACACTAGGACGACGCCGCAGAGATCCTTGCCGGCTTGGCCGGCGACCTCGGCGACGAGGGCGCCCTCGCTGTGGCCGATCAACCATACGCACGGGGCGCCGGTGCGCTTCTTCAGGTCGGCCGCCCAGGCGTTGGCGTCGGTGGCGAGGTCGGCGATGAACACCTTGTTGCCGTCGGCCGCGGCCGCGCCGCTGGCGAACTGGCCGCGCTTGTCGATGCGCACTGTCGTCACGCCTTGGGCGGCCAGGCTCTCGGCCAGCAGGCGATAGGTCGACGCCTTGACCCCAAGCGGACTGTTGCCGTCGCGATCGGTGGGGCCCGAACCCGGCAGGATCACCGCGACCGGCGCCTTGGCGCCGGCGGCGGGCGCCAATTGCGTGCCCTTCAGCGGTCCCGAAATCTCGACAAAGGTTTCGACGGGCGAAGCGGCGGCTGTCGCGGCCAGGCTGGCGGCGAAGGCGATGGCGAGCATGCTAAGAGTCCCGAAAGCCGACTCGACGACCCGGCGTTACGGCAATCCTAGAAGCGAAACCTTAGATTGAAAAGCTGACGCCGCAGCCGCAGCTGGACTTGGCGTTCGGGTTGCGGACCCGGAACTCCGCCCCGGCCAGTTCGTCGACGAAGTCGATCTCCGAACCCTTCAGCAGGGCCATGGACACCACGTCGACCAGGGCCGCGGCCCCGTCGCGCTCGATCTTCAGGTCGTCGTCCTCGACGGTGTCGACCAGATCGAAACGGTACTGGAAGCCCGAGCAGCCGCCGCCGTCGACGGCGACGCGCAACATCAGGGGGCGCCCCTCGCTCGCGGCGATGGTCTTGATCCGCCGAGCGGCGTTTTCGGAAAGCGTTAAGTCTACTTGGGTCATGGCTGTGGAAAGGTCATCCTTAGCCTATATGAGGATGTCGCGGCCCTGACGGAAGGGGCCAAATCGTCCAAAGCGATAAAGGCGGTTAATGTCCCAGGCCCCGTACTTCGTTCCCCGCGCGCCCTATGCCGAAGATCCCTTCAAGTCGAAGGGCCGTCGGTTCAAGGAGGACGAAAGCCGAACCCGGACCCCGTTCGCCCGCGACCGTGACCGCATCATCCATACTTCGGCCTTCCGCCGGCTGAAGGAAAAGACCCAGGTCTTCGTGGCCCACGAGGGCGACAACTTCCGCACGCGCCTGACCCATTCGCTGGAAGTGGCGCAGGTCGCGCGCTCGCTGGCCACGGCCCTGGGCCTGGACAGCGACCTGGCCGAGACCATCGCCCTGGGCCACGACCTGGGCCATCCGCCGTTCGGCCACGCCGGCGAGGACGAGCTGGAAATCCAGATGAAGCCGTACGGTGGCTTCGACCACAATGTGCAGACCTTCCGCGTGGTGACCGAGCTCGAGCACCGTTATCCGGACTTCCTGGGCCTGAACCTGACCTGGGAGACCCTCGAAGGGATCATCAAGCACAACGGCCCGGTGACCAACAAACTGGGCAAGCCGTCCTGGAAGGCGATCTCCAAGTACGACAACGAGTATGGGCTGGGCCTGGACACCTGGGCCTCGGCCGAAGCGCAGGTCGCGGCCCTGGCCGATGACATCGCCTACAACAACCACGACGTCGACGACGGCGTGACCGCCGGCCTGTTCACCCTGGAAGACCTGATGGACGTGCCGCTGATCGGCCCGATCCTGTTCGCCGTGAAGAGCGAGCGCCCCGACCTCGACCCGCGCCTGACCCACCTGGAGGCCATCCGCCGCATGATCGGCGCGATGATCGACGACGTGATGGGCGAGACGCTGCAGCGCGCCGCCGCCACCGGCGTGCAGTCGGCTGATCAGGTTCGCGGCCTGGACCACGCCCTGGTGGCGTTCTCGCCTGACATGGCCGAAGACCTGGCCCGCCTGCGCGCCTTCCTCTACGAGCGAATGTACCGTCACTGGCGCGTCAATCGGACCCGCAGCCAGGCTCGCCGTATTCTGGGCGAAATGTTCACGCTCTTTTTGAACGAGCCGGAGGTCCTTCCGACCGTCTGGTTCGCAAAGTCGCAGAATCGCGACGAAGCCGGCCGGGCCCGGGTGGTGTGCGACTACATCGCCGGCATGACCGATCGCTTCGCGATAGAAGAGCATCGCAAGCTGTTCCACCTCGACGTCTGGAACTAGGCCGGGAGGCCTGGGCCCCAGAGCGGGGACGCGAGCGGCCTTCCGTCTGCCACCAGAGCGGGGCGGACGCTTCTGAGACGCGCCGCCGTTGGGTAACCTAGGGGCGCGCGCGTCTGATTCGAGGCGTTCGATCCGCGCGCCTCTATTTTGGCGCACCGAGTATTTGGAGCCTGTCTCAGATGTCCGATCCGCACCGCGGGGCCTATACGCCGCCTACCGACGCGCCGTTGTCGTTCGACGCGCGTCAGCCCGTGCGGGGCGCCCGCCCGCTGCCCATGACCCTGATCATCAGCGCCGTGGTGCTGGTGACGCTCACCGTGGCCGTGGTCATGATCTATCGCGGCGGCATCCGGGGCCCCAACGAGCCGCCGCAGACGGTCGGCGCCGAAGTCGCGCAGATGAAGACCGCGCCGACGGCCGGCAGCCAGCCGAAGGATCCGGCCTCGGGCCTGCAGATCTATCACAACGAGGACCCGCAGCCGTCGGCGACCTTCGCCGCGCCGCCGGAGACCCCGCAGACGCGTCCGACCACGCCGGCGGCGAGCGCCCCGGTCCAGAGCGCCGCCCTGCCGGCCGCCAAGCCGGCCGCGCCCGCGCCGACCATCGAGTCCCTGGCCACCGCCGCGGCCACGCCCAAGGCCGCGCCGAAGCCGGTCCAGGTCGCCCAGGCCACCCCGCCTAAGCCGATCGCCGCCGCGCCGGTCTCGACGACCGCCGCGCCCAAGCCCGCCGCCACGGCCTCGGGCCCCGCCTCGGTGCAGATCGGCGCCCTGTCCTCGCCGGCTTTGGCCGACAAGGCCTGGTCCGACGCTGTCCGCCTGGCCCCGGGCCTGGCCTCGGGCAAGGGCAAGAAGGTCGAGGCCGTGGATAAGAACGGCACGACGCTCTATCGCACCTCGGTGACGGGTTTCCCCAGCCGTGAGGCCGCCAAGGCTTTCTGCGAAGCCATCTCGGCGTCCGGCAAGTCCTGCTTCGTCAAATGAGCCTGCTGTCGGGCGCCGCGTCGGCCGCCATCCTCGGCTGCGCCGGGACCACGCTTTCGCGTGAGGAAGTGGATTTCTTCAAGGACGTGAAGCCCTGGGGCTTCATCCTGTTCAAGCGCAACATCGCCGACCCGGAGCAGGTGAGGGCGCTGACCGCCGCCCTGCGCGCCACGGTCGGGCGAGAGGACGCCCCGATCCTGATCGATCAGGAGGGCGGCCGCGTCGCCCGCCTGCAGCCGCCGCACTGGCGGATCTATCCTCCGGGACGCGCCTACGGACAGCTGGTCGCCAACGATCCGCTGGTCGCCCGCGAGGTCACCCGCCTGGGCGCGCGCCTGATGGCTCATGACCTGCGTTCGATCGGGATCAATGTCGACTGCGTGCCGGTGCTGGACGTGCCCGACCCCAAGGGCCACGAGATCATCGGCGACCGCGCCTATGGCGACACGCCCGAGCAGGTGGCGACCCTGGGGCGCGCGGCGGCCGAGGGCCTTCTGGCCGGCGGCGTGCTGCCGATCATCAAGCACATCCCCGGCCACGGCCGCGCCATGGCCGACAGCCACCTGGAGCTGCCGGTGGTCAAGGCCAAGCTTCTGGAGCTCGAGATCCGCGACTTCGCGCCGTTCCGGGTGCTGTCCGACATGCCGATGGCGATGACCGCCCACGTCGTCTACACGGCCATCGACCGCAAGAACCCGGCCACCACCTCGAAGAAGGCCATCAAGAAGATCATCCGCGAATCCATCGGCTTCGACGGACTTCTGATGAGCGACGACCTGTCGATGAAGGCGCTGTCGGGCGACTTCAAGCAGCGCGCCAAGGACAGCCTGTCGGCCGGCTGCGACGTCGTCCTGCACTGCAACGGCGACATGGCCGAGATGAAGGCCGTGATGTCGGGCGTCGGCAAGATGTCCAAGGAAGCCCGCCGCCGGGCCCAGGCCGTCATGGGCCGCCTGGTCAAGGTTCCCGAGCCCTTCGATGTCGCCGAAGCCCGCGCCCGTTTCGACGCGGCGTTTGACGGAAAGTACGCTTGAGCACGGGCTTCCAGCCCACCTTTGACTTCGCGGCCGCCGATGAAGCGGCCGAAGACGGCGCGGCGCTCGTCATCGACATCGACGGCTACGAGGGCCCGCTGCACGTCCTCCTGGCCCTGGCCCGCAGCCAGAAGGTCGACCTGCTGCAGCTGTCGATCACCCGTCTGGCCGAGCAGTACCTGGCCTTCGTGCAGCAGGCCCGCCGCGTACGCTTCGCCTTGGCGGCCGACTATCTGGTGATGGCCGCCTGGCTGGCCTACCTCAAGTCCCGCCTGCTGCTGCCCAAGCCCGAGCGCGCCAAGGCCGAGGAGCCTCCGGCCGAGGAGATGGCCGCCCAACTGGCCTTCCGCCTGGCCAAGCTGGACGTGATGCGCAAGGCCGTCGAGGCCTTGAAGGAACGCCCGATCCTCAAGCGCGACGTCTTCATGCGCGGCGATCCCGAGGCGGTGAAGATCGTCTCCTCGACCCGGCTGGAAGGCGACCTCTACGGCCTGATGAGCGCCTACATCACCCAGCGCAAACGCGAGCACAGCCGCCACTACGCGCCGCGCCCACCGACGGCCTATCCGCTGGAGGACGCCCGCGACCGCCTGCGCAGCCTGCTGCCGAAGATGGAGCACTGGACGGTCCTCACCACCGTCGCCCCGATCGAGCGGGTGCTGGAAGAGGATGACGGGCCCTCGCCGGCCTCGTACCTGGCCTCGACCCTGTCGGCCTCGCTGGAGCTGGTGAAGGAGGGCGTGCTGGAAGCGCGCCAAATGGAAGCCTTCGCCGACATCTACTTGCGGACGCGGGCCGAGCCGTTGGAAATCACCGAATGACCATCGCGCTTGAACCGCTCTTCGTCGAGCGCTGCATCGAGGCCCTGCTGTTCGCGGCGGCCGAGCCGCTCAGCGATGTCGACCTGGCCAAGCGCCTGCCCGAGGGCGCGGACATCGCCGCCGGGATCGCGGGCCTGCGGGCGCGCTACGACGGGCGGGGGATCGAACTGGTCTGCGTGGCCGGCCGCTGGCGCTTCCAGACGGCCAACGACCTGTCGTTCCTGATGACCGAGGAGCGCGAGGAGCCGCGTCGCCTGTCCAAGGCCGCCCAGGAGACCCTGGCCATCGTCGCCTACCACCAGCCGGTGACCCGGGCCGAGATCGAGGCGGTGCGTGGGGTCCAGGCCAGCCGGGGCACGATCGACGTCCTGCTGGAGTTGGGCCTGATCCGCATGCGGGGGCGGCGGCGCACGCCCGGCCGGCCGGTGACCTTCGGGACGACCGACGCCTTCCTCGAGCACTATGGGCTGGCCAACCTGGGCGACCTGCCGGGCATCGCCGAGATGAAGGCCGCGGGCTTGCTGGAGATGAATCTGCCGCCGGGCTTCAACGTGCCCGATCCGCTGGGCCTGCGCCCGGGCGGCGACGACGAGGATCCGCTGGATCTCGAGGATGGCGAAACGCCGGAATTCGCTCAGGACTTCCTGGGGGAACCGGAGAAGACCGAACCTTAGGCCAGGATATCGGCCACCAGGCCCTTCTGACCCTTTTTCTCGGGATCGCCCTGGACCTGCTGCTTGATCATGTCCTTGAGCTTCTGCTCGACCTTCTGCCGCTCTTCCGGCGTCATCGCCTTCAGCTGTTCCTCGGTGACGCCCAGCTTGGCCAGCATCATGGCCCGCATCTTCTGGGCGGGCGTCATGGCCTGGAACTTCATGAACTCTTCGCGGGCGGTGTCCACGCTGGACGGCCCGGAAGCGCTGGCGCTCAGGCCCTGATAGGGGCCGGTGACGGCGAAGGAAGAACCGATGGAGGAAATCGACATGGACGCGCTCCCGCACTGTGGGTGCGACATCTTGGCAAGACGTGTGCCAGAGATGGAAAGCTAGGCTTTGCAATCCCTTAGGGCGCAAGGGCTTGAGCGAGGCGCGGTCGGGCGGTCAACTTCGCCGAGCAGAACTTGCCCAACAGCCTGGCGGCGGCCCGGCGACCGTCGGCCTGCGGTCGAACGATGGTCGCCGGCCCCGCGAGCGCCTATATTCTTCGGCATGTTGTAACGACGCGTCGCAGCGGCTACAGGGCGCTGTCGCAAGGAGTCTCCGTTATGGGAAGTTTCGGTCCGATCCACTGGATCATCGTCGCGGTCGTGGTGCTGCTGCTGTTTGGCGGTCGCGGCAAGCTGTCGGGCATCATGGGTGACGCGGCCAAGGGCATTAAGGCTTTCAAGGAAGGCCTGAAGGACGACACCAGCACTGAAGTCGCCGACAACAAGACCAAGGGCGCGCTGCCGCGCACCGAGTCGGAAGCCGAAGAGCTTCGCAAGTCGTAAGGCTTTGAGGCGCGCGGGGAGGGTTCTCCGCGCGCGACGATCCAATCTCGCGGGGAGCCTGAGCTCCGCCGCTCTAGGGCGCGTCCATGCTACCTGATATCGGCGGCACAGAACTTCTTGTCATCGCCGCCGTCGCTCTGATCGTGGTCGGTCCCAAGGATCTGCCCGTTCTGCTGCGCAAGCTCGGCCAGTTCGTCGGGCGCATGCGCGGCATGGCGTCCGAGTTCCGAGCCAGCTTCGACGAGATGGCTCGCCAGTCCGAGCTGGATGAGCTGCGCCGCGAGGTCCAGGCCATGCGCTCAGGCCAATTCGCCAATCCGCTGCAGGCGGCGGCCGACGCCAGCGACGTCGGGGCCGACCAGGTCTTCGCCGATATCGACGCTTCGCTGTCCAGCGGCGCGACCCAGATGCACCCCTATGCGGGCGGCCAGATCCACAATCCGGCCCTGACCACCGACAACTCGATCCTGCCGCCGCAGCCGGGCGTCGAGATCATCGAGAAGCCCAAGCGCGCCTCGCGCAAGAAGGCCGTCGCCGTGGCCGAGCCCACCATCGTCGAACCGGCCAAGGCCCCGCGCAAGCGCGCGCCGGCCACGAAGGACATCACCGTCGAAGCCCCCAAGGCCGCTCGCGCGCCCCGCAAGCGGGTGGCCAAGGCCGGCGGCTCGACCGCTTCGGACATCGTCTCGTGAACGACAAGGCCATCGGATACGACCCCGACGAGGAGATCGAATCCTCGCGCGCGCCCCTGCTGGATCACCTGATCGAGCTACGCTTGCGCCTGATCATCTGCGTCGGCGCCATCGCGGTGGCGTTCGGCGTCTGCTTCGCCTTCGTCAGGCCGATCTTCCTGTTCCTGGTCCGCCCCTTCACCGTCGCGGAAGGGCTGAAGACCATGCAGGAAGCGGGCGGGCATCATGGTCAGTTCGACCTGCTGCTGGCCTTGGTCGGCATCAAGAAGCTGCCGGCCGGGGCCCTGGCCGACATCACCCTGCAGGCCACCGCGCCGCTGGAACAGTTCTTCACCAACATCAAGCTGTCGGCGTTCGGGGCGATCATCGTCGCCTTCCCGATCATCGCCTGGCAGCTTTACCGCTTCGTCGCCCCGGGTCTGTACAAGAAGGAGCGCAACGCGTTCCTGCCGTTCCTGATCGCCTCGCCCGTCCTGTTCCTGATGGGCGCGTCGCTGGTCTACTTCATCATGCTGCCGTTCGTGCTGTGGTTCTCGCTGTCCCAGCAGATGGTGGGCGAGGGCGTGAAGGTCGTGCTGCAGACGCGGGTCTCGGAATATCTGACCCTGGTCACCACCCTGCTGCTGGCCTTCGGCCTCAGCTTCCAGCTGCCGGTGGTGCTGTCGCTGGCCGGCCTGGCGGGTCTGGTGAATTCGGGGATGCTGCGGGCCGGTCGTCGCTACGCGATCGTCGCCGTCTTCGTCGTGGCCGCCATCGTCACCCCGCCGGATCCGATCAGCCAGATCACCCTCGCGGTGCCGCTGTGCCTGCTCTACGAGATTTCGATCTGGTGCGTGTGGCTGATCGAACGCCGCCGCAAGAAGGAAGACGAAGCCGAGGCCGGCACGGATATCGTGGCGGTTTAAGGCGTCTCCAAAATATCAGCTTCCGTCATTCCCGCCCTTGTGGCGGGAACCCCTGGTTCAGCTGACATGTGAGACGCAAGCGAACCGTCAGCGGTTCGCCACTACTGCACCTGCGGCCCATAGAGGGGGTCCCGCCACAAGGGCGGGAACGACGAAGGTTACTTGCGGCGCCTGTAAGATCGCCCAAAACGAAAAAGGGCCCCGCGACTGTGCCGCGGAGCCCTGTTCCCACTCAGATACGCGAGTGACTCTTGTAGCCGGCCTTATTAGGCGGCGGCGCCCACGCGGGCTTGCAGCTGGGCCTTGGCGGCGCGAACCGTGTCGCTGACGCAGGCTTGATAGGTCACGACGCTGAAGCGCGGCTGGGCCTTGCAGACCGTGGCGGCGGCGACGCGGATTTCCGAGTGGATCTGGTCGCGGGTCTTGCCCTTCAGCGAGATGCGGACGACCGAGACGGTTTCGGTGGCCGGGGTCTTGCCGGCGTCACGGACGCGGACGATCGAGGCCAGCTGGCGGTTGGCGCTCATCAGGGCGTTGTCGATGCACTCTTGGGCGGCCAGCTTCGAGGAGCCGGCGCAGACCGTGTTGGCCGCGGCCTTGATCTCGTTTTGGATCTGGACCGAGTTCTTGCCCGTGATCGAGACGCGAACTTCGTTGGTGGTCTTGGCGGCGGCCGGAGCGGCGATGGCGGCGGCGGCGATGGCGAGGGCGGCGAAAGCGGCGAACGTCTTCATGGTCTTCGAAATCCTTGAATGATCGAGCGGGCCGGGGAGGGCCGTGGGAAGAAAAAACGCACTGGAATTGAGGCGGGCTTTTCCGCGTTCGGGATTAAGCTCTGGTGTGCAAGTGCGACTAATTTCCGTTAACAGTTGGCTTGTTCGTGCTTTCAACGGCGAAAAGTGGGGAATGAACCACTTTTGAAGCCCGCGTCATGCGGTCGCATGTTTCCGATTTCCGGGATTTCGCGCAACACGGCCTGATCGCGGCGGCGGTCGGGGCGGATCACGAAGCCGTGGAGAGGCGGGCAGGCGGTCCGGAAAGCTTGGCGCCCCCGCCGACGCGCCTTAGAGAGGGCGTTTCCCCAACGCCTCTACCGAGCTTTCGTTCGATGCACGACATCAAGGCCATCCGCGACAATCCCGAAGCGTTCGACCGTCAATGGTCGGCCAAGGGTCGTTCGGGCGCGGCCGCCGAGGCGGTCAAGCTGGACGCCCAGCTGCGCGCCGCCCAGACCGCCCTGCAGGAAGCGCAAGCCAAGCGCAACGAGAGCTCCAAGCTGATCGGCCAGGCCAAGGCCAAGAAGGACGAGGCCGAAGCCTCGCGCCTGATGGCCGAGGTCGAGTCCTTGAAAGGCGTCATGGCCGCCGCCTCGGAAGAGGAGGCTTTGGTCGGCGGCAAGCTGAAGGACCTCCTGGCCAGCCTGCCCAATATCCCGGCCCCGGAAGTTCCGGCGGGCGAGGACGAGGGCGGCAATGTCGAGGAGCGCCACTGGGGCGACGCGAGCAAGCTGCCCGCCGGCCGCCTGAACGCGCCCAAGGACCACGTCGACCTGGGCGCGGCCCTCGGCGGCATGGACTTCGAGGCCGCCGCCCGCATGAGCGGCGCGCGCTTCGTGGTGCTGAAGAAGGAGATCGCCCGCCTCGAGCGCGCCATCGGCCAATTCATGCTGGACCTGCAGACGGTCGAGCACGGCTACACCGAGGTCAGCCCGCCGCTGCTGGTGCGCGATGAGGCCCTGTTCGGCACCGGCCAACTGCCGAAGTTCGCCGACGACCTGTTCCATACCCACGATGACCGCTGGCTGATCCCCACCGCCGAAGTCTCCCTCACCAACATCGTCCGCGAGCAGATCCTGGCCGAGGAAGAGCTGCCGATGCGCCTGACGGCCCTGACGCCGTCGTTCCGCGCCGAGGCCGGTTCGGCTGGCCGCGACACGCGCGGCATGATCCGCCAGCACCAGTTCTACAAGGTCGAGCTGGTCTCGATCACCACGCCCGACCAGTCCGAGGCCGAACACCAGCGCATGGTCGAATGCGCCGAGACCGTGCTGAAGAAGCTGGAACTGCCCTTCCGCACCATGCTGCTGTGCACCGGCGACATGGGCTTCGGCGCGAAGAAGACCTACGACCTCGAAGTCTGGCTGCCGTCGCAGGGCATGTATCGCGAGATCAGCTCGTGCTCGAACTGCGGCGACTTCCAGGCGCGCCGCATGGACGCCCGCTTCCGCAAGACCGGCGAGAAGGGCGGCCACTTCGTCCATACCCTGAACGGCTCGGGCCTGGCCGTCGGCCGCACCCTGGTGGCCGTGATGGAAAACTATCAGGACGAAGCCGGCCGCATCGCGATCCCGGCCGTCCTGCAGCCCTATATGGGCGGCCTGACCCACATCGGGGGCGCTGCGTGAGGCTTCTCCTCACCAACGATGACGGCATTCACGCGCCGGGCCTGGCGAGCCTAGAAAAGATCGCCCGCGCCCTGACCGACGACGTCTGGATCTGCGCGCCCGAGTACGAACAGTCGGGGGCCAGCCGGGCGCTGACCCTGTCGGACCCGATCCGCGTGCGCCGCCTGGATGACCGCCGCTTCGCCGTCGAGGGCACGCCGACCGACTGCGTGATGATGGCCGTGCAGCAATTGATCGAGGGCCCCGCGCCGGACCTGGTGCTGTCGGGCGTCAATCGCGGCCAGAACCTGGCCGAGGACGTCACCCTGTCGGGTACGGTCGCCGGCGCGATCGAGGGTATGGTCCACGGCATCCCGTCGATCGCCCTGTCCCAGGCCATGACCTGGTTCCACGACGAGGTCGTCGCCCACTGGGAGACGGCCGAACACTTCGGTCCCGGCATCGTCCAGCGCCTGCTGGAGGTGGGCTGGCCCGCCGACGTGGTGATGAATGTCAACTTCCCGGCGCTGCCGCCAGAGCAGGTGTCGGCGGTGGAGGTGACCCGCCAGGGCTTCCGCGACGGCTTGCTGCGCCATATGGACAAGCGCACCGACCTGCGCGGCCGCGACTACTACTGGATGGGCTTCTCGGCCAAGGCGTCGAACCCCGTCGAGGGCACCGACCTGCGCGCGGTCTACGAAGGCCGCATCTCGGTCACGCCGCTGCATATCGACCTGACGCACAACGAGACGGTTCATGCGTTGAAGGGTGTGCTGGGCGGCGTTCCGCCCAAGACTCCCAAGCCCCTCGGGGGAACCGCATGAGCGGACGGACGACCAAGGCCGCCGAGAACGCCAAGGCCGACCTGCCGCGCCTGATGCAGGCCCTGCGCGACCAGGGGGTCACCGATCCCCAGGTGCTGAAAGCTATCGAGACCACGCCGCGCGACCTGTTCACGCCGGACCTGTTCAAGGACCGCTCGTGGGAGGACTCGGCCCTGCCGATCGCCTGCGGCCAGACCATCAGCCAGCCCTATATCGTCGGCCTGATGACCCAGGCCCTGACGGTCGAGCCGCGCTCGCGCGTGCTGGAGATCGGCACGGGCTCGGGCTACCAGACGACGATCCTCAGCAAGGTCTCGCGCCTCGTCTATACGATCGAGCGCTATCGAACCCTGATGAAGGAGGCCGAGAGCCGCTTCCACAAGCTGGGCCTGACCAATGTCATCACCAAGTTCGGCGATGGCGGCGAAGGTTGGGCCGAACAGGCGCCGTTCGACCGCATTATGGTCACGGCTGCCGCTGAAGATGATCCCAAGCGGCTGCTTTCGCAGCTGAAACCCAATGGCGTGCTGGTCGCGCCGGTGGGGAAGGGGCCTGTACAGAGCCTTCGCCGCTATGCCGGCGACGGCAAGGGGGGCTTCCGGGTCGAGATCCTTTGCGACGTGCGCTTCGTGCCGCTGCTGGCCGGCGTGGCCAAGGATCAGTGAAGGTTGGGGGGCGCGGCGTTCGTGCTCTTCGATGTTAAAGGTTGGTTTACCCTGGCGGAGCCCTCTGGGAGCCCCGACGGGAAAGGAGAGGCTATGAGGCAGTTGTGGACGCAAGCGGCGCTGGTCGCCCTGACGGCTGGAACGCTCGGCGCCGGTGCGAATGCCGCGCCGCTTGAAGGCTTGGCCGGCCAGCGCTTCACGCCGAACTTCCCGATCACCCAGCCCGCGACCCAGCCGGAACCCGCGCCGCCCGTGGCTCAGCCGGAGACGGTCCAGACCGCTCGGGGCGAGAGCGAAACCCTGCCCAAGCCGACGCCGATCCAGAGTCAGCCCCTGGCGCCGATGACTCAAGCGGAACAGCCGGCTCCGGCCCCCGTGTCGATGTCCGCCCCGCCGCCGGCGGCGCGACCGGTCTCGGCCCCGCCGCCGCGTCCGGCGCCGACGAAGACCGTCGTCACCACCACCGTCACCGGTCCGGTGGTCGAGGTCGCCGGAAAGCCGCAGGTGCGCGTCGTGAAGTCCGGCGACGTCCTGGACGCCATCGCGCGCGGCATGGGTACGACCCGGGCCGAACTGGCCGAGATCAACGACCTGAAGGCGCCCTACGCCCTGAAGCTGGGCCAGAAGATCAAGGGCCCGGCTGGGACGCAAAAGGCCTATTCCGTCCAGACGGGCGACACGATGTTCGCCATCGCCAAGCGCTTCAACGTCACCGCGGCGGCGCTCGCCGAGGAGAACGACCTGAAGACGGGCGCGGCCATCAAGAAGGGCCAGAAGCTGCTCCTGCCGGAGGGCTTCAAGGACAAGGGCCCGATCAAGACCACCCAGGTGATCCCAGGCGCGCCTGGCGTGCAGGCCAGTGAAGCGGAGCCCGCGCCGACCCGTCCGGCGACGACCACGCCCTCGCGTCCCTCGACCTCGACGTCCTCGCGTCCGGCCCTGCCGCCCATCGGCTCGGAGCCGGTGGAGACGACCACCACCAGCACCACCTCGCTCAGCGTCACCGGTTCGGTCGTGACCGTGCAGGGGCCGCGTCTGGTCCATACAGTCAAGTCGGGCGACACCCTCAGCTCGATCGCCCGCAAGTTCGACATGAGCGTCAGCGATCTCGCCGACGACAACAAGCTCAGCGCCAGCAAGACCCTGCGCCTGGGCCAGAAGGTCAAAGGGCCCGCGACCACGGCCAAGGCCTATGTCGCCCAGAGCGGCGACACCCTGACCGCCATCGCCAAGCGCTTCAACGTCAGCGTCAAGACGCTGGCGGCCGAGAACAACCTGCGGACCAGCGCGGCGGTGAAGAAGGGCCAGAAGATCCAGCTGCCCGACGGCTACAGGGACAAGGGCCCGATCCGGACCACGACGACGGTGACCCGGCCCGAGCCGGCCCAGCCGTCGAACACCTACGCCAAGGTCGAGACGCCGACCCCGACGCCGGGCGCCGCCCGTCCGTCGACCTCGGCGCCCGCGCCGTCGACGCCGTCCAATCCGATCCCGTATCAGCCCAGCTATTCGCGCCCCAGCGCCCCGATCGCCGCCCAGCCGGTCACGCCGCCGCCCAGCTCGCGTCCGATCATCGAGAGCAGCGCCGCGCCGACCGAGGCCGAGATCATCGCCTCGGGCAAGGGCAAATTCGCCTGGCCGCTGCGCGGCGAGGTCATTTCGAGCTTCGGCGTGAAGGGGACGGGCCAGCGCAACGACGGGCTGGATATTCGCGCGCCGCAAGGCACGCCTGTCCTGTCCGCTGGCGACGGCAAGGTGGCCTATGCCGGCAACCAGGTTCCGGACTTTGGAAACCTGGTCCTGATCAGGCACGCCGACGGCTGGGTCACCGCCTACGCCCACCTCTCCAGCATCGCCGTGAAGATGCAGCAGGACGTCCGCCAGGGCGACCAGCTGGGCGCGGTCGGCGCCACGGGCGGGACCAATGAGCCCAAGCTGCACTTCGAGATGCGCTTCGCCCCCACCGTCAAGGACAAGGCCAAGCCGGTCGATCCGAGCCTGGTGCTGCCGCGCTAAGGCTTTCTCTGAACAAGAAACAGAGCGACCCGCTTCGAGAGAGGCGGGGCGTTTTCTTTGGCGTCGAGGCCAGCGTCGGCGAGCCGCTTCAGAGGACTCGGGTCATGAAGACGCTGTTGGGATCGGGCTTGTAGGACCCGAACGGCTCGCATGTGGCAAAGCCGTTCCGGGCATAGAGGGCGCGGGCGGGGACGAAGAAGTCGCCAGCGCCGGTTTCGAGACTCAGGCGTGACAGGCCGATGGCGACGGCATGGGCGATCAGGTGGTCCAGGGTCACCTGTCCGACGCCGCGCCGCCGGTAAGCGGCCGCCGTGTGCATCGACTTGATCTCGCCGTGTCCGCCGTCGAGCCGCTTCACGGCGCCGACGCCGGCCAACGCCTCACCGTCCCAGACGGCGAAGAAGTCGAGATCGGCGTCCCGCATCGCGTCGATCGGCATGACGTGACAGCTCTCCACCGGAGCGGTCGATCGCATGGCGGCGAAGTGGCCGGCCAGGAGCGCGGCGACCTTGGGGTTGTCAAAGTCCCCGGGGACGATGCGGAAGGCTTGGGCGGCGTCTTTCATGGCTCAGCTCGGCAGCTTCACGCCCAGTTCGCCGGCGAGGTCGCGAACGAACTGCCAGGCCACCCGGCCCGAACGGCCGCCGCGCTGCTGCGACCACTGCAGGGCGCGGCGGTCGAGGTCGGGCGCCGAGAGGTTGAATGTCTCGGCGTAGCTGCGGATGGCGTTGAGATAGGTGTCCTGGTCCATCGGCGGGAAGCCGATCCACAGGCCAAAGCGGTCGGAGACGCTCATCTCTTCTTCCGCGTTCTCGGCGGCGGCGATGGCGCCCTGGCGCTCGACGTGGTCGCGCGGCATCAGGTGGCGACGGTTCGAGGTGGCCACGAACAGCACGTTTTCGGGCGGACCCGAGACGCCGCCCTCCAGCGCCGACTTCAGGGCCTTGCCCGCCGCCGCGCCGTCCTCGAACGAGAGATCGTCGCACAGCACGACGAAGCGCTCCGAACGCGTACGTAGCAGGTCGAACAGCGGGGGCAGGGCCGTGACCTCGTCACGATCGACCTCGACCAGCTTCAGCGCGGGATATTCGTCGGCCAGGGTGACGAAGGCGGCCTTGGTCACCGAGCTCTTGCCCGTGCCGCGCACGCCCCATAGCAGCACGTGGTTGCTGGGCAGACCGACGGCGAAGCGGCGCAGGTTCTCGACGAAGCGCGCCTTCTGGCGGTCGATTCCGACCAGCAGGTCCAGCGACAGCGGATAGTCGGGGGCGGGCACGAACGCGCCGTCCTTCGGCTCATGCCGGAAGAGGCGCGCGGCGCCGAAATCGGGCTCGGCGGGCGGTGGCGGGGCCAGGCGCTCCAAGGCTTCGGCGATGCGCGTCAGCTGGGGGGCGAGCAGGGGGAAGGGCGCGTCGGTCATGGCGCGTTCCATACCCTTGTGCGGTCGCATTGCAAAAGGGAAGGCGAACGCATAGCTTCCGCCGACTTGGCGCGACCCTATGTCAGGCGGCGCGCCTTACCGATTTCCTTGGAGCTCTTTATGTCCGGTTTGCCTGCCCAACTCGTGCAACTCGCGCCCATCCTGCTGATGGTCGTGCTGTTCTATTTCATGCTCATCCGCCCGCAGCAGAAGCGCGCGAAGGAGCACCAGACCATGCTCGCCAACATCAAGCGCGGCGACAATGTCGTCCTGTCCTCGGGCGTGCTGGGCAAGATCGTCCGCGTCGAGGACAAGGAAGTGGGCGTCGAGATCGCTCAAGGCGTCACGGTGAAGGTCATGAAGGGCATGATCACCGAGGTCCGCGCCAAGGGCGAACCGGCCGCGGCCAACGACGCCAAGAACTAAGGCGAATCCGAACCCCTGCGAGGCGCCCGTCGCGGCGCCGCCTGAAAAGTCCCGATCCATGCTGACACTCTCCCGCTGGAAGATCATCGCCGTCACCCTGTCGGTGATCTTCGGCATCCTGTTCTCCCTGCCCAACGTCCTTCCTCAGAAGACGTTGGACGCCATGCCTGGCTGGCTGCCGCACCAGAAGCTGAATCTCGGCCTTGACCTGCAAGGCGGCTCCTACCTGCTCTATGAAGTCGACACCGACGCCCTGCATCGCGAGCGTCTGTCGAACATGGTGGAGGACACCCGCACCCAACTGCGCAACGAGCAGATCCAGTTCGGCGAGCTGACCCAGCAGGGCGAGATCATCAGCGTGCGTATCGCGGACGCGAGCCGCTACAACGACGCTCTGAACCTGCTGCGCAAGAACCTCGGCGCGCCGCTGGCCGGCGTGATCGGCGGCAAGGACGTGGCGATTTCGGCCAAGGGCGACCAGCGCATCGAAGTCACCTTCGTGCCGGAAGCCATCCGCGCCGACGCGGTCAAGGCCGTGGACCAGTCGATCGAGACCATCCGTCGCCGCATCGACAGCCTGGGCACCAAGGAGCCCTCGATCAATCGCCAGGGCGAAAACCGGATCATGATCCAGGCGCCCGGCGAGAGCGATCCGCAAAAGCTGCGTGACATCGTCGGCAAGACCGCCAAGCTGACCTTCCAGATGGTCGACGAGACGGTCACGCCGGAGGACATTCAGGCGGGCCGCATTCCGCCCGGCTCGGAAGTGCTGCCCGGCGACCGCTTCTCGCCGGTCTACGTGGTCAAGAAGCGCGCGGTGGTTTCGGGTGAAGAGCTGACCAACGCCTCGCAAAGCTTCGACCAGAACGGCCAGCCGGCCGTGGCCTTCGCCTTCAATGGCTCGGGCGCCAAGAAGTTCGGTGAGGTCACCACCCGCAATCGCGGCAAGAAGTTCGCCATCGTCCTCGACAAGAGAGTGCTTTCGGCCCCGGTGATCAACGATCCGATCACGGGCGGCAGCGGCATCATCACCGGCAGCTTCACGGCCCAGAGCGCCAACGAATTGGCGCTCCTGTTGCGCTCGGGCGCCCTGCCGGCGCCGCTGAACATCGAGGACCAGCGCACCGTGACCGCCGAGCTCGGCGCCGACGCCGTCAAGGCCGGCTCCATCTCGCTGGCCATCGGCGCGGCCGCCATGTTCGTGTTCGTGATCCTGGCCTACGGCCTGTTCGGCGGCTTCGCGGCCGTCGCCCTGGTGGTCAACGTACTGCTGATCATCGGCATCATGTCGATGACTCAAGCCACGCTGACCTTCCCGGGCATCGCCGGCCTGATCCTGACCCTGGCCGTCGCCGTCGACGCCAACGTGCTGATCTACGAGCGCATGCGCGACGAGGCCAACGCCGGGCGCACGCCCATGGCCGCGGCCGACCACGGCTACAGACTGGCCCTGACCTCGATCCTGGACGCCAACATCACCAGCCTGATCTCGGGCCTGATCATGTTCGGCTTCGGCTCGGGCCCGGTGAAGGGCTTCGCCTGGACGCTGGTGATCGGCGTGTTCACGTCGCTGTTCACCGCCATCTTCATCACCCAAGTGCTCATCGGCTGGTGGTTCAAGACCACCAAGCCGAAGAAGCTGCCGATCGCATAGGAGACCCGACCATGCGTTGGCCCCTCATTCGCTACATCCCGCGTTCGACCCACTATCGGTTCGTGCGCTGGGCTCCCGTCGCGGCCGTCTTCTCGGCCGTCCTGATCGTCGCTTCGATCGCCCTGCTGTTCCTGCAAGGCCTGAATCTCGGCATCGACTTCAAGGGCGGCAACGCCCTGGAAATCGCCATGTCGCGGCCGGTCCCGCAGGAGGCGCTGCGCGCGGCCATGAACCAGATCGGGGCGCATGACGCCCAGGTGCAGGGCTTCGGTTCGCCGAACTCGGCGATGGTCAAGTTCCGGCCCGCCGAAGGCGAGGCCGCGACTGCCGCCTCCAAGCACGTCGAGACCGAGCTGGTAAAGCGCTTCCCAGACCTGAAGGTCGTCAGCCGTTCGGAAGTCGGCGCCAAGGTGTCGGGCGAGCTGCTGATGTCGGGGTTCAAGGCCCTCGGCGTGGCCCTGCTGCTGACCCTGGGCTACATCTGGTTCCGCTTCGGCCTGTCGTACGGCACTGGCGCGGTCGTGGCCGTGATCCACGACATCGTCCTGACCCTGGGCCTGCTGTCGTTCATGAAAATCGAGTTCTCGATGACCGAGATCGCGGCCCTGCTGACGGTCATCGGCTATTCGATGAACGAGAAGGTCATCACCTTCGACCGTCTGAAAGAGAACCTGCGCAAGTACAAGACGACCCCGCTGCGCGACATCATCGACCTGTCGGAAAACGAGCGTCTGTCGCGGACGATCATCACCGGCACCACGGCCCTGCTGGCCCTGGGCGGCACGATGATCTTCGGCGGCCCAGTCCTGTTCCCGCTGGTGTTCACGATGGTCTTCGGGATCATCATCGGCACCTACTCGTCGATCTATATCGCCCTGCCGCTGATCCTGGTCTGGGGCGTGCGGCGCGGCGACGAGGAAGCCACGCCGATCAAGCTCGGCGCGGCCTCGCGGCCCTGATGCGGCAACCGCCGTCCATCGACGCCTGGGGCGGCGGCGGCTTTCGGGTTTCCGGAGACTGGCGGCCCGGTTCGCTGCTGATCATCGATGATCAGCCACGCGACTGGGCCGTGACCGCCCTGGCCGACCTGACGCCCGAATCCTTCGCCGAGGTGTTCGCGGCCGTCGGGACCGTGGAGTTCGTTCTGCTGGGCACGGGCCTTGTCAACGCCCTGCCGCCGCGCGCCGTCCGCGACGCGCTGAAGACGGCGGGCGTGGGCCTGGAGTTCATGAGCACCGAAGCGGCCGCCCGGACCTACAACGTCCTGGCCAGCGAGGGACGCCGGCTGGCGGCGGCCCTGATCGCCGTCTGACGCGGCCCGGAAGGACCGTCGTTCTCCCGACTTTGCCGACTCCCTCGAACCGTCCTATGGTCCCACGCAATTCTAAGGGGATCCGAGGGGGAAACCGATGTCTGGACTGCTTTCCAACTTCCGCAACACCATCATCGTCAGCTTCGTGCTGGCGCTGGTGATCGTCATTGGCTATTCGCACGGTCCCCAGGGCCACGGCGAAGTGTTCCTGCAAGCCGTCTTCCGCTGGCTGCACGTGCTGTTCGGCATCCTGTGGATCGGGCTGCTGTACTATTTCAATTTCGTCCAAATCCGCGTGATGCCGCAGATCCCGGCCGAGCTGAAGCCGGCGGTCAGCAAGTATATCGCGCCTGAAGCCCTGTTCTGGTTCCGCTGGGCGGCGCTGTTCACCTGGGTCATGGGCGTGATCCTGGCCTTCAGCCGCGGCTATCTGGTGGAAGCGGCGACCCTGGGCCTGGCCGGCGGCTATACGCCGGGCGTCGACATGAGCTTCACCTTCATCGGCACCGGCATGTGGCTGGGCACGGTGATGTTCTTCAACGTCTGGGTCTTCATCTGGCCAAACCAGAAGATCGCCCTGGGCATGGTCGAGGCCGACGCCGACGCCAAGGCCAAGGCGGCGAAGACGGCCATGCTGTTCTCGCGCACCAACACCCTGCTCAGCCTGCCGATGCTGGCGACCATGGCGATGAACCAGACCATCTTCGGCTAAACACCGCCGAGAAATGCTGTAAGGGGAGGGCCCGCCGCGAATCCGCCGGCGGGCCCTTTTCGTTTGAGTCCCTTATCGCTCCGGAACATGGCCGACACCGAAACCCTCGACGATCTCGTCCGCCGCGTCGATCCCGATCGCTGGCTGGCCACGCGGTTCATCGGCGACGGCGCCGCGCGGGCCGATGTGATCGCGCTCTACGCCATGAACTACGAGCTGGCCCGGGTGGCGGGCGGTGTCTCCAACGCCCTGATGGGCGAGATCCGCATCACCTGGTGGCGCGAGGCGATGGAAGAGATCGCCGCCGGCAAGGCCTCGCGCAAGCATCCCAATGTCGAGGCCCTGGCCGCGTCGAGATTCGACCCCAACGCTCTGGCGGTGCTGGCCGAAGCCCGGTTCGCCGATCTCGACGAGGGGCCTCTGAAGGACGAGGCGGCGGTGCTGGTCTATGTCGACGCCACCGCCGGCGCGCTGGCGGTGCTGGCGGCGCGGCGGTTGGATCCTTCGGCCGATCCCCATGCCGTGAAGGGCGCGGCGCGAGCCTATGGCCTGGCGGGGCTCTGGCGGCTGGGGCAGGCGGGGCGCTCACGCCTGCCGACCGACTGGACGCAGGACGACGTCGCGCGCCGGGTCGAGGCGCAGCTCAAGGCGGCCCAGGGCGAGGTGGGCGCGCTGCCGGTGGCGGCCTTCCCGGCCGTGGCGACTGCGGCCCTGGCCAAGCCCTTCGCGGCGGGACGCCAGATGGGCGATCTCGAAAAGAAGGCCCGCCTCACCTTCGCGGTGGCGACGGGCCGTCTCTAGACTTTTCACCAGGTCCCGGCTCGAGAGCCGGGATGATCACCCGCGGCGGTCACTTTCCCGGTCGCTTGTTCCCCGTCCACTGGTCCAGCCAGTCCAGCACTTCCTTGTGCCACTGCACCGAGTTCTGGGCCTTCAGCACCCAGTGGTTCTCGTTGGGGAAGTACAGGAACTTGCTGGGCACGCCCTTGCGCTGCAGGGCGGTGAAGGCCGAGAGGCCCTGTTCCACGGGGATGCGGTAGTCGAGCTGGCCCTGGATGACCAATTGCGGCTTGGTCCACTTGTCGACGTGGAGGACCGGGTTGAAGGTCTCGTAGGTCGCGCCCGGCTGCGAAGGCGTCCCACCGTTTTCCCACTCGGTGAACCACAGCTCCTCGGTCGAATAGCCCATGCTCCGGGTGTCGAAGACGCCGTCGTGGTCGACGAGGCACTTCCAGGGCTCGTTCCAGTTGCCGGCGATCCAGTTGATCATGTAGCCGCCGTACGAGGCGCCGAGCGCGCAGGCGCGGTCGCCGTCGAGGAAGGCGTACTTGCCCAGGGCGGCGGTCCAGCCCTTCTGCAGGTCCTCCAGGGGGCGGTCGCCCCAGTGCTGGCTGATCGCGTCGGTGAAGGCCTGGCCGTAGCCGGTCGAGCCATGGAAATCGACCATGACCACGGCGTAGCCGGCGTTGGCGTAGACCTGCGGGTTCCAGCGATAGGACCAGGCGTTGCTGAACGAGCCTTGCGGGCCGCCGTGGATCAGGAAGGCGACGGGGTACTTCTTGGCCGGATCGAAATTGGCCGGCTTCACGACGAAGCCGTGGACCTCTTCGTCGTTCCAGCCCTTGAAGGCGAACTGTTCGGGCTCGCCCCAGGCGACGTCCTTCAGGGCCTCGCCGCTGACGCTGGCGATCTTGATCGGCGGCCCCTTGGGCGCCGTCATGAACAGCTCCGACGGGCTCTTCAGCGAGTCGGAGGCGTAGACGATACCGCCGGGGCCCACATCGAAGGCGGTGACGTGGCCGTCGCCGGTCAGGGCCGTGACCTTGCCCGTCTTGACGTCGATGGCGAACAGCTTGCCCTGGCCGACGTCCAGGGCGGTTGCGTAGATCGTCTTGCCGTCACGGCTCCAGGCGATGGCGTCGGCCGAGCGGTCCCAGGTCGGGGCCAATTCGCGCTCCTGGCCGGTGGCTTCGTCGTGCAGGATGATCCCGAAGCGGTCGGCCTCGAAGCCGGGGCGCTTCATGGCGCGATAGGCGGCCCATTTGCCGTCGGGCGAGAACACCGGGGCGGTGTCCCAGGCCTTGTTGGCGGCCGTCAGGTTTTGCAGCTTCTCCGACCCGTCGAGGGGCGCGCCCCAGATGTCGTAGTTGGTGGTCCAGGACTCGTCCTTGCCGGCGACCTTGGCCGAGAAGGCGACGAACTTGCTGTCCGGCGAGATGGCGAAGTCCTCGTCCCCGCCATAGGGCTTGGTGGGGGTGTCGCCATCGAAGCCCTTCATCAGGTCGATCGGCTGGCCGGCCGCCACGCCGTTGGCGTCCAGGGTCCAGGCGAACAGGTGATTCTTGGTCCCGTCGTTCCAGGTGTCCCAGTGGCGCACGAACAGGCGGTCATAGACCACGCCCGTGGCCTTGGTCGCCGTCTTGGCCGCCAGCTTGGCCTCGGTGCAGGCGAAGTCCGCGCAGTCGGGGAACACGGCCAGGGCGACGACGATGGTCTTGCCGTCCGGCGCCACCTTGTAGGCCTGGACATCGAACGGGGCCGAAGTCACCTGGGTGGCGGTTTCGCCCGCCGCGTCGGTGCGGAACACCTGCTCGGTCCCGCCCGCGCGGCTGGAGCTGAAATAGATCGCCTTGCCATCGCCGCTCCAGCGGCCGCTCGCGGCGCCGCCATCGGAGATCTTCAGCCTGCGCGGGGCCATCTTGGTCTTCAGATCGGCGATCCATAGCGACATCGCGGCCTTGTTGGCCGGATAGTCCAGGGTCCGGACCGAGTAGAGGACGTAGCGGCCATCCGGCGAAACGCGGGGATCGCTCAGGCGGTCGAGGCTGGCCATGTCCTTGGCGGTGAAGATGTCGGTCTTGGCCGGCGGGGCTTGGGGCGCCTGCGCGGCGGCGGCTCCGGCCGTGGCGGCGACGAGGGCGACGACGGAGGCGGCGAGGCGCAAACTCTTGATCATGAAACCCTATTTCCCGGAAACAGTTATCCCTTTGGCGGGCGGAGCCTAGTCCCGCTTTTTGGCCCCGACTAGTGCGGCCGGCCTGAGATTCCCGAGCACGGATCGCCGATCGGCGTTCTGTTTCTCCGTATGCGCCTGTGTAATAAAAGTGAAATAAAGTCAGTCGCTTAGACGGTAACAATCCGAAACAGACTTTGCTTTGCCGCGACGCAGCATCACTCCTACATGCTACGTTGGGGCGAAAGGGCGGCCGTAGAGCTGTCCGTCAAACTGTAAGGGTCTCTAGTGTCGGCTTCGGGTTATTTTCAGCACACGGTCGCAGGACCGGTGATCTTCGCGGGGATTGGCCTGCACACGGGCGCGCACGTGCGCGTCGCCGTGCGTCCGGCCGCTCCCGACGCGGGGATCGTCTTTGTGCGGACCGATGTGCATGACCGTGACAACCGCGTCCCCGTCACCGTCGCCTCCGTTTGCCAGACCCAGCTGGGTACGGTGATCAACAATGGCGACGACGTGCGCGTCTCGACAATCGAGCACCTGATGGCGGCCCTGGCGGCCCTCTCGATCGACAATTGCATCGTCGAGCTGGACGGCCCGGAAGTGCCGATCATGGACGGCTCGTCCGAGCCCTTCGTCCAGATCCTGGACCGCGCCGGCCGCCGCAAGCAGGAAGCCGTCCGCCAATACATCGAGATCCTGTCGCCGATCACGGTGGAGGAGGGCGACAAGCGCGCCAGCCTGCTGCCGTCGGATCGCTTCGAGGTCGCCTTCGAGATCGAGTTCGGCAGCAAGGCCATCGGCCGCCAGTCCGTCGACCTGACCATCGACGAAGAATCGTTCCGTTCGGAACTCTCCGACTGCCGCACCTTCGGCTTCGTTCGCGACGTCGAAGCCCTGCGCGCCATCGGTCTGGCCCGCGGCGGTTCGATGGAAAACGCCGTGGTCATCGACGGCGACCGTGTCCTGAACCCGGAAGGCCTGCGCCGTCCGGACGAATTCGTTCGCCACAAGGCGCTGGACGCCATCGGCGATCTCTATGTGCTGGGCAAGGCGATCGTCGGCCGCTTCGAAGGCGTTCTGGCCGGTCATGGCCTCAATAACGCCGTGGTTCGGGCGTTGCTGTCCCAGCCGCGCGCCTGGCGCCTGCGCGCTCTCGCGCCGGAACTGGCCGAAGCGGTCTAAGGGGAAGCTCCTAAGCTCGGACTTGGCCTTCGCATTTGCGCCTTCGGCGGCGTGGTGTAGAAGCCTTGCACGGCGCAGGGGCGCGCGTTTGCTTCGAAGGTGAGAGACTCCGTGCTTCGTAATTTTTCGGGACGTTCGGCCGTCACCATCGCCGCAATGCTCGTCGCCGTGTCGGTGGCGGGTTGCGCGGGCAAGCCCAAGAAGCCGACCCTCGCCTACGAAGAGCGCCCCGTCGAGCTGCTGTACTCCACCGGCGCCGATCGCCTGGACCGCGGCAGCTGGAACGAGGCCGTCGACTACTTCCGTGAAGTCGAGCGTCAGCACCCCTATTCGGAATGGTCGCGTCGCTCGATCCTGATGACCGGCTACGCCCACTATCAGGGCAACCAGTACAATGAGGCCATCGGCGACGCCGACCGCTTCATCTCGCTGTATCCGGGCAATCCGTCGGCCCAGTACGCCTTCTATCTGAAGGCCATCTGCTATTTCGAACAGATCGTCGACGTGAACCGCGACCAGGCGGCCACCGAGCAGGCCCTGGCGGCCCTGCGCGACGTCGTCCAGCGCTATCCGAACACCGAATACGCCACGGACGCCCGCCTGAAGATCGACATGGTCAATGACCAGTTGGCCGGCAAGGAAATGGCCATCGGCCGCTGGTACCTGCGCAACGGCAGCACCCTGGCCGCGATCGGCCGCTTCAAGGCCGTGATCGAGCGCCACCAGACGACTTCGCACACGCCCGAGGCGCTCTATCGCCTGGTCGAGGCCTATATGACCCTCGGTCTGCTGGACGAGGCCAAGCGCAACGGCGCCGTCCTGGGCTACAACTTCCCGGGCGATCGCTGGTACGCCGACGCCTACAAGCTCTTGAACGACAACGGCCTTCGACCCGCTGTCGAGCCCCTGAAGGCCGGCACGAAGCGCAACGCGCTGGAGCGCATCCTGTCGAAGGACAAGGACGCGACCCTGCCGCCTCCGGGCGAGAAGCGCGCCAAAAAGGGCGGCCTGATGGGCGTCCTTGGCATGTAGATCCGAGCGATGGAACGGGTTTGTGCTCGTTCCGTTCTCGATGCCTATTTGAAAAACTCTGATTCCCGGCGATCTTGCGCGACATGCTGATCGGCCTTTCCATTCGGGACGTCGTGCTCATCGAGAGCCTGGACCTCGCCATCGGCGAGGGCCTGACCGCGTTGACCGGTGAAACCGGCGCCGGCAAGTCGATCATTCTCGACGCCCTGGGCCTGGCGACAGGCGCGCGCGCCGACGCCGGCCTGGTGCGGCGCGGGGCGACCGGCCACGCTTCGGCGACGGCCATCTTCGCCCTGCCGGCCGACCACCCCGCCTTCGCCTATCTCGACGACAAGGGCCTGGACTATGGCCGGGACGAGGACCTGGTCCTGCGTCGCCAGCTGTCGCCGGACGGCCGCTCGCGCGCCTTCGTCAACGACCAGGCCACCAGCGTCGGAGTGCTGAAGGACCTCGGCGGCCTGCTGCTGGAGGTCCACGGCCAGCACGAGACCGTCGGCCTGCTGGACCCCAAGACCCACAAGGGCCTGCTGGACGCCTTCGGCGGCGTCGCCGTCTCGGCCGTCGCCTCGGCCTGGAGCGGCTGGCGCGCGGCGCGCGAAAAGGCCCAAGGCCTGCGCGACCTGGCTGGCCGCGCCGCCGCCGAGACCGAGGAACTGACGCTGCGTCTGTCGGAACTGGACCGCCTTGACCCCCGCGCGGGCGAGGAAGACAGCCTGGCCGAGGAACGCGCCCTGCTGAGCTCGGCCGAGAAGGCCCTGGCCGACATCGCCCTGGCCCAGGACGCCCTGGGCGGCGACGCGCTGTCCGGCAAGCTGGCTCAGGCCTATCGGGCCCTGGAACGGGCCCGTGATCGCGCCTTGCAGGCCGGGGCCCCCGCCGAGGGCGTCGCCATGACCCGGCTCTCGGCCGCCTGCGAGGCGGTCGACCGCGCGCTTGTCGAGGCCCAGGAGGCCAGCGCGACCATCGACGCCGTCGCCGAATCCTTCGAGTTCGAGCCCGATCGCCTGGAGAAGGCTGAGGAGCGCCTGTTCGCCCTGCGCGGCATGGCCCGCAAGCTCAATGTCCTGGTCCAGGACCTGCCGGCCAAGCGCGCCGAATTCGCCGCGCGGCTGCAGGCCATCGAGACCTCCGAGGAGGCTCTCAAGGCCGCCGACAAGGAAGCCGCCGAGGCGCGTGACGCCTATCTCTACGCCGCCGAGCAGTTGTCGACCGAGCGCCGCGCCGCCGGCGACGCCCTAGCCAAGGCGGTCGAGGCCGAGTTGGCCCCGCTGAAGCTGGAGAAGGCCAAGTTCCGCGTCGCCGTCGAACCGCTGGGCGAGGATCGCGCCGGCCCGACGGGCCTGGATCGCGTGGCCTTCGAAATCTCGACCAATCCCGGCGCGCCGTTCGGCCCGATGGAGGCCATTGCTTCGGGCGGCGAACTGGCGCGCTTCGCCCTGGCCCTGAAGGCGGCCCTGGCCGGACGGGGCGGCGGTCCGCAGCCCCTGATGATCTTCGACGAAGTGGACCAGGGCGTCGGCGGCGCCGTGGCCGACGCGGTGGGCCTGCGCCTCAAGCGCCTGGCCCAGAACGCCCAGGTGCTGGTCGTCACCCACTCGGCTCAGGTCGCCGCGCGCGGCGACGCTCACTGGCGGATCTCCAAGTCCGGCGACGACACCTCGACCCGGACCAAGGTCGAGCCGCTCACCCCCGCCCAGAGCGAGGAAGAGATCGCGCGGATGCTCTCGGGCGCCGAGGTGACCGAAGCCGCACGGGCGGCGGCGCGGGCCCTGATGGCCTGACCGAGACTTCCTCGAAACAATCAAACCCTCGTCATCCCGGCCGAAGCGTAGCGAAGAGCCGGGACCCAGGAGCAACCGCACTGCATCGGCCCCTGGGTCCCGGATAGCCTCTGCGAGGCTTCCGGGATGACGAGGGAAATTAAGCCTGGATTGGGCTGGCGGGCATCGCCAACTCGCGTACCCGGGTCTGCCGCGCCTTTATCCAGCGCTGCAGCGGCGCATCGACCAGGCGCTCGAACAACCAGGCGACGACGATCGCGGCTGGGATCGTGGCGGCCCACAGCGCCCATTCGGCGACCGAGGGCAGGCCAACCTTCTGCTCGATGACGCGCACCGCGCCCAGCCAGACGATGGCGGTCAGGGTGTTGGTCAGGAACAGCGAGAACGACAGCCGCCCGGCCGCGCCGGCCCAGCGCCAGGCCTTCGGCGGCGACGCGCCGGCGGCGTAGATCAGCAGGGCGAGCAAGGCCAGGCTCAGATGGTCGAACTTGCCGAACGCCTGGATGCAGAGGACGCTGACCAGGGCGACCGCGGCGAGCGGATCGGCGAGGCTGCGGGCCAGCTCGCCGACCGGCAAACGGGCCACCAGCAGGCCGACCATGAACAGCGGCACGCCCCGGATCAGACCAAAGCGTAGCGGCAGCTGGTAGCCGGGGACGCCAAAGGCGGCGAGGGCGGCATAGTCGAGGGCCAGATAGGCGGCGACGCCGGCGACGAGCAGCACCCAGGGCGATTTGGCGCGCGACACGGCTCGCCAGACGACCGGAAACAGGGCGTAGGCGGCGATCAGCGCCGACAGGGTCCAGGTGGGCATGTTCCAGCCCGAGTTGCCGGGCGCGAACCAGGCCTGGACCAGGAAGATCTGCGGCAACAGCTGGTCCCACTGGAACCACTGCGGGTTCTGGGGAGCCAGGCCGATGGCGCTGGTGGCTAGGAAGAAGGCGACGAACAGGGCCAGCATGACCAGGTGCGACGGCCAGATTCGCTGCACCCGGCGCTTCAGGAAGCTCAAGGTGTCGACGCCAGCATTCTCGACACGTGGCCCATAGGTGCGCGCCAGCACATAGCCCGACAGCATCAGGAAGAAGTCGGTGGCCAGATAGCCGCGCCCGAACGCGGGCGAAAGGCTGAACAGCGACACCGGAGCTCGCTCGGCCACGTGGTAGAGCACGATGAACAGGGCCGCCAGGAAGCGCAGGGCGTCCAGCGGTCCGTCTCGCGACAGGACGGGCAGGGCGGCCATGGGGGCGGAACCTGTGCCGGCTTTGGACATGCGGAACTCCTTCGTCCTTTGTCCCGCAAGGCCCGGGCCACTTTCGGCCGGACGTGATCGGTAGCTGACTCCCCCCGTCCGGGCGGCGTTGCTAACCTGCCGGCCTCTTGCCGCTGCCGGATTCGCCGCCGTGTCCCAGATTTCCGTCGCCGACCTCACCGAAGCCCAGGCCGTCGAGGAACTGGAGCAGCTGGCCGACGCGCTGACCGCCCACGATCTGGCCTATCACCAGCAGGACGCGCCCACGATCAGCGACGGCGAGTACGACGCCCTGAAGCGCCGCAACCTCGACATCGAGACCCGCTTTCCGCACCTGATCCGCGACAACTCCCCGTCGATGCGGGTCGGCGCGGCGCGGGCCGAGCAGTTCGCGCCGGTCGAGCACGGCGTGCCGATGCTGAGCCTCGACAACGCCTTCTCCAACGACGAGGCGACCGAGTTCGACGCGCGGATCCGGCGGTTCTTGCGCCTGTCGCCCAGCGATACGGTCGCCTATACGGCCGAGCCGAAGATCGACGGCCTGTCGGCGTCGCTGCGCTACGAGAAGGGCGTGCTGGTTCAGGGCGCGACGCGCGGCGACGGCCGGGTCGGTGAAGACGTCACCGCCAATCTGCGCACCATCGCCGACATCCCGCACCGCCTGAAGGGCTCTGGCTGGCCCGACGTGATCGAGGTGCGCGGCGAGGTCTATGTCGAGCTCGAAGCCTTCGCCGCCTTCAACGCCGCCGCGCTCGAGGCCGGCCAGCGCACCTACGCCAATCCGCGCAACTTCGCCGCCGGTTCGCTGCGCCAGATCGACCCGAAGATCAGCGCCCAGCGGCCACTCCGCTTCTTCGGCTACGCCTGGGGACTGGTGTCGGAGCCTTTCGCCGACAGCCAGTGGGGCGCGCTGGAAAAGCTCTCCGAATGGGGCTTCGTGACCACGGCGCCGCCGGCCAAGCGGGTCGAGAACGCTCAAGGACTGTTGGATATCTACGCCCAGTTCGAGACCCTGCGTCCCACCCTCGGCTTCGACATCGACGGCGTGGTCTACAAGGTCGACGACCTAGAGCAGCAGCGCCGCCTGGGCTTCGTCTCGCGCTCGCCGCGCTGGGCGATCGCTCGCAAGTTCCCCGCCCAGCGGGCCCGCACCATCCTGGAAGCCATCGACCTGCAAGTCGGTCGCACGGGCGCCATCACGCCGGTCGCGCGGCTGAAGCCCGTCACGGTCGGCGGGGTCTCGGTGACCAACGCCACCCTGCACAATGGCGACGAGATCGCGCGCCTGGACGTTCGCGTCGGCGACACGGTGGTGATCCAGCGCGCCGGCGACGTGATCCCGCAGATCGTCGAGGTGGCTCTGGAGGCGCGGCCCGATCCGGCCCCGGAGCCCTACGAATTCCCACATGCCTGCCCGTGTCCGCTCCAGACGCCGCTGGCCCGCGAGGTCACGGCCTCGGGCCAGGAGTCGGTCGTGCGCCGCTGCACCGGCGAGTTCGCCTGTCCCTTCCAGCGCGTCGAGCACCTTCGCCATTTCGTGTCGCGCCGCGCCTTCGACATCGAGGGCCTGGGCGAAAAGCAATTGCAGGCCTTCTTCGAGGAGGGCTGGATCACCGAGCCCGCCGACATCTTCAAACTGGCCAAGGACGAGGAAAAGCTGGCGGCGCTGCGCACGCGCGACGGCTATGGCGAGACCTCGGTCGCCAACCTGATCAAGGGCATCGAGGCGCGCCGCACGATCGGCATGGACCGGATGATCTATGGCCTGGGCGCTCGTGATATCGGCGAGACGACCTCGACCGTGCTGGCCCGCAACTTCGACCGCTTCGAGGACCTGCAGGCCGCCGCCGAAAAGGCCGCCGAGGGCCTGCCGGGCGAGACCTATCTGGAGCTCTCGACCGCCCAGGGCGTCGGGCCCAAGGCGCTCGATACGCTGATCGAGGCGGGGAGGGGCGGTCTGCTGGCCGACCCGTGGCCTCAGGCCGATGACCTGGAGATCAAGATCGGCCACGCCGTGCCCAAGCTGACCAAGCCCGCCCGCGCGGCCCTGGCCCAGCGCTACGGGACCTGGGACGCCTTCGCCGAGGGCCTGGCCGCGGCGGCTTCGGGCGCGCCGGGCGACGACTATCTGCATCTGGCCGCCGTCGATGGCGTCGGCCCGGTCGCGGCCCAGTCCTTGGCCCGGTTCTTCGCCGAAGAGCACAATCGTCAGAAGGTGGCCAACCTGGTCGCCGAGCTCGACATCCAGCCGGTGGCCAAGCCGAAGACCGACACGGCGGTGGCCGGCAAAACCATCGTCTTCACCGGGTCTCTGGAGAAGATGACCCGCGACGAGGCCAAGGCGCAGGCCGAGGGGCTGGGGGCCAAGGTCGCCTCGTCGGTGTCCAAGAAGACTGACCTCGTGGTCGCCGGTCCGGGCGCGGGCTCCAAGCTGAAGACCGCGACCGAGCTGGGTATCCAGGTGATGACCGAGGACGAGTGGCTGGAGCTCGTGGCCGGATGAAGGTCATCGCGATCGACTTCGAGACCGCCAACGAGCAGCGATCCAGCCCGTGTTCCATCGGCCTGGCCTGGATCGAGGAGGGGGCGGTGGCGCGGATCGAGCACCACTACATCCGCCCGCCGGGCAATCGCTTCGCGTCGTTCAACATGGCGTTCCACGGCATCCGGCCCGAGCACGTCGAGGACGCCGAGGAGTGGCCGGCCGTTCTGGAACAACTGCGGCCGGAGCTGGAAGGCGCGCTGGTCATGGCGCACAACGCCTCGTTCGACATCAGCGTGATCCGCCGGACCTGCGAGCACTACGGCGTGAGGGCGCCCGGTTTCGACTATCTGTGCACGGTGCAAGTGGCGCGCAGCGTCTGGACCGACCTGCCGTCGCACAAGCTGAATGTCGTCTGCGGCCACCTGGGCGTCGAGTTCGCGCACCACGACGCGGCGGCTGACGCCTATGCCTGCGGGCAGGTGGCCCTGGCGGCCGCCGGCCTGAGCGGCCTGGCTCACGTGAGCGATCTGCCGAAACGGCTGGGCATGAGCCTGGGGCGACTGGATCACGACGGCTACACCCCTTCGCGGGCCGCCGTCGGCCCGTGGCGGCGCTTGTCCTGACCGCTTTCCGAAATCCCGCCTCGTTTTCGTGTCAGGCCTTGTCGCGAGCGATGAGATCGCGCAACCAAGACGATCAAACGCGCATTTGAAGCGCCACTAGGGAGTTCTGGATGTTCCGCACCGCACTGATCGCCGGCGCCCTGCTGTGCGTCCTGACGACCCCAGCCTTGGCCGGCGACATCAGCGGCCTGTGGGCCACGCCGAGCAACGGCGGCCAGGTCGAGATCGCCCGTTGCGGCAACAGCCTGTGCGGCAAGCTGCTGACCTCCAACAACATCAAGTCCAACCCGGCCTTGAAGGACAGCAAGAACAAGGACGAGGCGCAGCGCACCCGCACGCTGAAGAACCTGCAGATGCTTTACGACTTCACGGGCGGTCCGACCAAGTGGACCGGCGGCAAGGTCTACAATCCCGAGGACGGCGGCACCTATTCGGGCACGATCGAGATGATCGGCGACAATCAGCTGAAGCTGAAGGGCTGCATCATCGTGCCACTCTGCAAGACGCAGGTCTGGAACCGGATCCGGTAGGCGGTTCAAGATCCTCCCCCTAGCGGGGGAGGTGGTCGCGGAGCGACCGGAGGGGGAAGTGCTGGTGAGCCGGCTTCTTCCCTCTCCGTCGTCCCTTCGGGCCGACACCTTTCCCGCTGGGGAGAGGATTTAGGATTTAGCAGGCATGCCCTAGAGCGGCGCGCAGACCTCTTCCATCCATGCCCGGATCTCCGGCTCGACCCGAGGCCCGATCTCGCGCAGCACTCGCGCGTGATAGGCGTCGAACTGGGCTACTTCGTCGGCCGTCAGCATCGTCTTGTCGACCAGGCGGCGGTCGATGGGGGCCAGGGTCAGCGCTTCGAAGCGGTGCATCGGGCGGTCGCCGCCGCGAACCTCTTCGGCCGGCATGACGACCTCAAGGTTCTCGATCCGGATGCCGTATTCGCCGTCCTTGTAGTAGCCGGGCTCGTTCGAGACGATCATGCCCGGCTGCAGGGCGATGACGTTGGGGGCCTTGGAGATCCGTTGCGGACCTTCGTGGACACCCAGATAGACGCCGACGCCGTGCCCGGTGCCGTGATCGTAGTCCAGGCCGTGCGCCCACAGCGCCATCCGCGCGAGGGCGTCGATGGCCGAGCCGGTCGTGCCGGCCGGGAAGCGCAGGCGGGCGATGGCCAGGTGGCCCTTCAAGACCAGGGTGTTGCGCTGGATCATCTCGGCGCTGGGCTCGCCGATCGCCACGGTGCGCGTGACGTCGGTGGTGCCGTCCAGGTATTGGCCGCCGCTGTCGACCAGCAGCAGCGAACCCATGGCCGCCCGCTGGTTGCTGCGCTCGGTCGGGCGATAGTGGGGCAGGGCGCCATGGCCGTTGGCGGCGCCGATGGTGTCGAAGGAAAGGTCCTTCAGCACGCCCGTGGCTTCGCGGAACGCCTCCAGCTTGGCGACGGCTTCCTTCTCATCCGGCGGATTGACCTGACCCTCGGTAGCCAGCCAGTGCAGGAAGCGGGTCAGGGCCGCGCCGTCGCGCTTGTGGGCCTCGCGCGTGCCGTCCAGCTCGACGGCGTTCTTGCAGGCGCGGGGCAGGGTGCAGGGGTCCATGGCCGGCAAGACCTTGGCACCGGCGGTGGCCAAGGTGTCGAAGTACCAGGCGGATGACTGACCGGGATCGACCACGACCGCCTTGCCGGTAAGGTCGCCCAGGGCCTCCTCCAGCTTGTCCGGCGTTTCGAGCGAGACCTGGTTGCCCAGCCAGGCGGGTAGGTCGGCGGTGACCTTGGCCGGCTCGATAAACAGGCGCGCGGTCCCGTCGGCGTTCAGGATCGCCTGCGACAGCGGCAGGGGCGAGCGAATGACGTCGCCGCCGCGGATGTTGAATAGCCAGGCGATCGAGGCGGGGGCGGTGATCACAGCCGCGTCCGCGCCGAACGCGCCGATGGAAGCGCCGACTCGCGTCCGCTTGGAGCTCGACTCCTCGCCGGCATATTCGACGTATTGCGGCACGATCGGCGCCATCGGTTGGGCGGGACGGGCCGCGCCCCAGGCCTGGTCGACCGGGTTGCCGGCGACCGGCTTGAGCATCGCGCCGGCGCGGGTGGCGGCGGCCTTCAGGCCCTCCAGGGCCGAGGGGCTGTGCAGGCGGGCGTCGTAGCCGATCACCGCGCCCTTTTCGGCGGTCTCCAGATAGGCCGGCACCCCACCTTCGACGAGGTCGCGGATCTCGAAGATGTCCTGATCGACCTGCTCGCGGACCTGCAGGGTGTAGCGGCCGTCGACGAAGACGGCGGCGCGGTCCTTCAGGATCACGCCGGCGCCCGCCGAGCCCGTGAAGCCACTGGCCCAGGCCAGGCGGTCATTGGCGGCGGGGAGGTATTCGTTCTGGTGTTCGTCCTCGTGCGGCACGAGGAAGCCGTCCAAGCCCTGCGCGGCCATGGCGGCGCGGATCAGCGGGACGTGCTTGGGTCCAAAGGACGGGTCGGTGGATTCATCGAAGGTCTGGCGCATGCCTTGGATGTAATCCGCCGATCCCGGCCTGGAAAGGGGACGATTTCCCCTGGGTTTACTGGGGCGGCTGCGCCGGCGGGTTGTCCGGCGAGACGGCTTGGTCGTTGCGGCTGGCGGCCGCGCGGTCGGCGGCGTCCTGAGCGGCCTTGCTGGCGTCCGCGGCGGCCTGCTGAGTATCCCGGCGCGCCTGGTCGGCGGTGGTGCGAGCATCGCGGGCCGCATTCTCGGCGGCCATCTGGGCGGCCTGGGTCGCCGACGAGGCGCCTTCGACCAGACCAGCCTGGCGACCTTGCTCCTGGGCCTGCTGCAGCTGGTTCGGGTCGTTGGTGGTCGGACGCATCATCAGGAAGCCGACGGCGATCACCGCGACGATGGCGATCATGCCGGCGATCAGCCAGCCGGTGCTGTTCGTGCCGCTCTCGCGAATTTCGACGCGGCGTTCGGGGGGCGGGATGTTGGGATCGGTATAGGTCACGGGCGGTTCCTCCAGCCTCAAGGTCTGTGGCTGAAGGAACGTGACCAGTGAGACGTAAGTTCCTAAGGCCGCTGGAGAACCAACGTCGCCCAGGCGTCGCGATGGATGCGGTTCACGACCTTGAAGCCGCGCGACAGGTAGGCGGCCTTGACCATTCGCTCCTGAGTGCGCAGCAGGCCCGACAGGATCACGGTGCCGCCGGGGACCAGGGCGCGCTTGATATCTTGGGCCAGGCTGATCAACGGGCGGGCCAGGATGTTGGCGAAGACGAGGTCGTAGGGCGCGCTTTCGGCGACCAGACGGTGACCCAGACCCGAGGCGTGGACGAAGCGGGCGTTGGCCTTGTTGACCTCGGCGTTTTCCTTGGCGATCCGCACACTGGGCTTGTCGATGTCGGTGCCGACGGCCAGTTTCGTGCCCGTGCGGGCGGCGGCGATGGCCAGCAGGCCCGTGCCGGCGCCGACGTCCAGCACCTTGTTGAAGCGGCGGGCCTTGATCAGCCGGTCGTAAGCCTGGAGGCAGCCGACCGTCGTGCCATGGTGGCCGGTGCCGAACGCCGCGCCGGCTTCGATGCGCAGGTTGACGGTGCTGGCCGGCAGGCGGCCGCGATCGTGCATGCCGTAGACGAAGAAGCGCCCGGCGCGCACCGGCGGCAGGCCCGACAGCGCCATGGCCAACCAATCGGCGTCGGCCAGGGTGTCGCGCGTGACCTTCAGGTCGTACTGCGCGAGCAGAGCCATCACGCCCGCGTCTTCGTCTTCCGTGGTCGGGAAGGCGTCGATGCGCCAGATGTTCTTGTCCTCATCCTCTTCGAGGATCGAGTAGGTCGCGCCTTCCAGGCCCGGATGGTTGTCGATGGCGTCGGCGGCGGTCTCGGCTTCGGCGCGCGCGCCGCGGGCGACGATCTGCTGGGGCGTATAGTCGGTCATGCCGCTCCCACTAGAGCGAGACGGCCGAAAAAGCGAGCCTTCAGCGCGTCGTCATGCCGGTAGCGGCCGCGTCGGCCAGCACCGTGGGGATCGGCTGTGGCGCGCGGTCCTCGGGCAGGGAGACGTCAAGGATGTCGCCGCGCTGGGAGGCCCAGTTCGGGCTGTCCGGATCCGGCGGCGGGCTCGCGGGGCCATGCTGGGTTGGCTGGTAGGGCGGGACCTCGGGCGCGGGCGGGACCTCGTAGCCGACGTCGTAGGTCGCCATCTGGATCGGCGGCAGCTGGGTGGTCCGCAGGAAGTCGGTGCCGATCACATAGTCGGGAACCCTGCCGGACGGCCAGGAGATCGGCTCAGCGACGGCCTCCGTCGTGGAGCCGACCGGCTCCATGTCGGGCTTGAACGGACCGTCTTGGGGACCCGTCTGCATCGCCAGGCCCGCCAGCGCGCCGACGATGGCGCAGAACGGCGCGCCATAGCTGACGGGGCGGGTGAGGGCGAAGGCCTTCAGAGTTTCGAGGATGGGGGCGAAGCGGTCCATGCCGCGATAGCGCGCGAGACAGCCTTTGGTTCGCCGAAGCCTGCGAAAGGCGCTCGCGGGACTCGCCGTGGCGCCTCTAGTCTGGCCGCGAGGGAGAGCCATGACCGACCGCACCACCAAGCTACTGCGCGTACGCCGCGCCGACGAGCACGCCCGCGTCACCTATGTGGAGCTGTTCTTCGACCTCGTCTTCGTGTTCGCGATCACCCAGCTGTCGCACGCCGTGCTGGCCCATCCGGACGGACCGGGGTTGCTGCACGCGGGTCTTCTGCTGCTGGCCGTCTGGTGGGCCTGGATCTATACGGCCTGGGTCACCAACTGGCTGGACCCCGAGCGGCCGCTGGTGCGGGTGATGCTGTTCGTGATGATGGCCGCGGCACTGGTGCTGGCCGCCGCGATCCCGGACGCCTTCGGCAAGCGCGGCCTGGTGTTCGCCGCGGCCTATGTCTTCATCCAGGTGGGGCGGACGCTGTTCTTCCTCTGGAGCACATGGCGAGACCCGGTCCACCGACTGAACTTCATCCGCATCCTGGCGTGGCTGGTGCTCTCGGGCGTCTTCTGGATCAGCGGCGCATTCGTCGAGGGCGAGGCGCGGCTGTTGATCTGGGCGCTGGCCATGGGTCTGGAATATGTCTCGCCGGCGCTGGGCTTCTGGACGCCGGGCCTGGGCAAGACCAGCGCCAACGACTGGAGCGTCGAAGGCGCGCACCTGGCCGAACGCTGCGCGCTGTTCACGATCATCGCCCTGGGCGAGTCGATCATCGTCACCGGTGGAACGGTGATTGGTCTGCCTTGGACTCCGGACGTCATCGCCGCCTTCGCCAGCGCCCTGGTCTGCAGCATCGCCATGTGGTGGATCTATTTCTCGTCCACGGCCGAGGCAGCCAGCGAGGCCATCGCCCATTCGTCCAATCCGGGCGCCATCGCGCGCGTGGCCTATACCTACAGCCACCTGCTGCCGATCGCGGGGATCATCGTGGCGGCGGTGGGCGACGAGTGGGTGCTGCACCATCCGCTGGGCCATGCCGATTTCAAGATCGCCGCGGCCGTGATCGGCGGACCGGCCCTGTTCCTGTTCGGCGCGCTGGTCTTCAAGCTGGCGGTGTTCCGGCGGTGGTCGCACACCCGGATCGTTGGTCTTGGCCTGCTGGCGACCCTGATCCCGATCGCCGGCCATGTCAGCCCGCTGGTGCTGTCGATCCTCTCGACCCTGTGCCTGGTCGCGGTCGGGGTCTGGGAGACGATGCTGACGCCGCCCGACAAACGGTGAGGCTGTCACGCGAAAAACCGCGCCCCGCGGTGAGCGGAGGCGCGGCCCTCGGGCGGTCAGGCGCCGGCTGAGGGGGCCGGCGCCGTCTCGTCAGAGATTGTATTCGGGCTTGGCGTAGTCACCGACGAGGTCGACGGCGAACGGGCCGCCATCGGCCAGATCGGTGAAGTAGGCGTTGCTGGAGCCGGCGAACTTGCCGACGTCCGCCTTCATCGCCTCGGCCAACAGCCAGCCGACCATGGCCGCCTTGGTGCCCATGTCGGTCTTGCCGTAGGACGCGAAATAGTCGGTCCGATCGTCGATCAGGGCGTGGACCTTGGCGTCGTCGGGCGACGAACCGAAGATCTTGGCGTAGGCCGTGCGCGTCGCCTCGAACAGGGTCTTGGTCCCGTACTCGGCCGCGAACGATGCCGCGCCCGCGCCATCACGGCCCAGGTTGACCGCGAAGTTGATGTAGCGGTTCTCGGCGTTGAAGGTCTGGTAGTAGGCCGAGTTGAGGTTGTTCGGGTTGGGACCGATCGGCGAGACCAGATAGTCCATGCCCGCTTCGCCCGGGGTCTTGCCGGTGAAGAAGGCGTAGGACGTGGTCGCGACGGCCGAAGTGGCGTCGGCCAGGTTGATGATGGTCTTCAGCGCATTGGCCTCGGTCATCTGGCCGGAGGCGACCTTGTCGGTCAGGCCTTGGACATAGGCGCGGTCGGTGTCGCTGGCCGGGCTGTAGCGCAGCAGGTTGTCGAACGCATCGGTCAGACGCACCAGGGTGTTGGCGCCCTTGACCAGCAGGCCGTTCCAGTCGGCCAGGGTGCCCGTGACCTTTTCGACGATGATCGTGCCGCCGTCCCAGGTCAGGCGCGAGCCGCCGTTGCCGTCGCTGACCACACCGGTGAACTGCTTGCCGTCCAGGTCGAAGCGGTCCTCGGTCTTGGAGAAGTCGCGGACCAGGTCCGTGCCTTGGCCCTGGCCCGCGAAGGCGAAGCGGTCGGCGCCGGCGCCGCCGTACAGCTGGTCGTCGCCGGCGCCGCCGATCAGGATGTCGTCGCCGCCGTTGCCGTAGAGGTAGTCGTTGCCGGCGTTGCCTTGCAACTGATCCTGGCCGTCCGTGGTGTTGGCCAGGTCCTGGTCGCCCTGCAGGGTGTCGCTGCCATCTCCACCGATCAGGCGGTCGTGGCCGGCGTCGCCGCGCAGGGTGTCCTCGCCCGCCTCGCCGCGGAGCACGTCATTGTCGGCTTGGCCGTAGATGAAGTCCTGACCATCGCCGCCATAGATGGCGTCATGGCCGTTGCCGGCGTGGATCTTGTCGCCCGTCGCCGTGCCCTTGATGCGGTCCGTGGCCGAACCCGACCAGATCTCGACCTGCTCCACATTGACGATGCTGCCGCCGCCCGCGATCTGCTGCACGCCGGCGCCACCCATGTCGAGGATCAGCGAAGAGGTCAGCCCCATCACGTTGATGTAGGCGTAGTCGCCCTGGCTGGCGTGCGCGCCGCCGTCGAAGTGGTCGCCGATGCCGCCGAACAGGCGATCGAAGCCGTTGCCGCCTCGCAGAATGTCGCCATAGCCGTCATTGTCGTTGGTCCCGCCGGCGTACACGTAGTCCTCGCCGTCGCCGCCATCCAGGATATCGGCGCCGTCGTCGCCGTAGAGCGTGTCGTTGCCCTCGAGGCCGCTCAGGACGTCGTTGCCCTTGCCGCCATTCATTTGGTCGATGCCGGTCGTGCCGTTCAGGGTGTCGTGGCCATCGGTGCCGAAGATAACTGCCATTGTCGTATTCCTTCTCTCTGACTTTGATTTGTTTGGTTTTTTTGTGTGGTGACAGGCGCGCGGCCGCGATCCGCGCGGCGCGCGGATGGCGTTCTCCGGTTCGGCGTGACGGGGTCACACGGTCGATCGGAGATCTTCAAAGACGGGATGTCTGGAAGGGCCGGGCGTCGGCCGGGGAGTCCTAGGCCCTGGTGGGCGGTCGGTCGCCGGACGCCGGTGATCCTGGTGGGATCGGAATTCGGCGCGTTGGTCGCCGTCGCCACGCGGGAGCGAGGTCTCGGCGGCGAGAACTCATCGGAAAGCTCGGCGGTCGCGCGTCAGCCCACCGGCGCCCAGCGCGAACCGGGGCGGCCATCAGGCCGACGCCGTTCCGACGGGGAACCAAGCGATGTTTCGCGAAGGGGGCGGCGACGTTCGACATGGGTCCGGCTTGCTTCTGGAAGTCTCGCGTAAAAAGGGTGTGCGATGGGTACTGGATTTTTCCCGTTATCGGGGAGCCGGGGCGATACCCAGCGGCGGCCCTTCGCAGTAGTGAAACTTTGTTCACACAGGCGAGCGTAATGATTGCCGCATCTTCAGATTGCAATTTAAGATATTGAATTAACTAGATAATTTAGCGTCGTGTGCTGCGCGAAGCTGTCTAGTTTTTAATGAACGCGGGTCGATGATGTACGTTCGGTAAGGTGTTTCTTACTCATGCGGGCGGGCATGGAGACTCACCCGGCCCGTGTTTGAACGGCCGTCGGTCGACGACACGGACCGTGTCGGAAGGCCCCGATCAGGCCTTTTCGACGAAGCTGTCGATGACCTTCTTCTCACCGGCCTTGTCGAAGGCGACGGTCAGCTTGTTGCCCTCGATGCCCGTGACCTTGCCGTAGCCGAACTTGACGTGGAACACGCGGTCGCCGCGCGAATAGGCGCTGTTCGACGGCGCGGACATGGCCACCAGCCGGCCTTCACCCTCGATCGGCGCCGAGCGGGCGGAGGAACCGCTGCGGACACCCGTGTTCCCGCGCCATGGGGTCGCGCGCTCGCCGAAGCCGGCCGTGCGCTCCTGGGCGCGCTTCCAGCCCGGGCTGTCATAGCTTCCGGCCTGGAAGGCGCTGGTCCCCGGATCGTCCCAGCGCGAGGCGGCCGTCGACTGCATGCCGGGGCCGCCGCCGTAATAGCCCGTCTCTGACGCGGCATCGACGTGGGCGATCGGCAGTTCGTCGACAAACCGCGACGGCAGTTGGCTGGTCCAACGGCCATAGACCTGGCGGTTGGCCACGAAGCTGATCAAGGCCTGCTCGCGGGCGCGGGTGATGCCGACATAGGCCAGGCGGCGCTCTTCCTCGAGCCCCTTCTCGCCCTTGTCGTCCATGCTGCGCTGGCTGGGGAACACGCCTTCTTCCCAGCCTGGCAGGAAGACCAGCGGGAACTCCAGGCCCTTGGCCGAGTGCAGGGTCATGATCCAGACGGCGTCGCCGGTGGCTTCGCGGTCCAGGTCCATGACCAGCGACACGTGCTCCAGATAGGCCTCAAGCGTGTCGAAGGCGGCCATGGACTGGACCAGTTCCTTCAGGTTCTCCAGGCGCGTTTGGCTGGTCGGGCCCTTGTCCAGGCGCAGGGCGTCCGTGTAGCCGCTCTCCTCCAGCACCGTCTCCAGCAGGCGCTGGTGGTGGACATTGCCGATCAGCGAGCGCCAACGGTCCAGGTCGCGGATGAAGTTCGACAGGGCCGTGCGGGTGCGGGCCGGAAGCTCGTCGCTGGTGATGATCTGGCGGGCGGCCTCCGTGGTCGAGATTCCGCCCAGCCGGGCGATCTGCAGCAGCTTCTGGACGCTGGTGTCGCCGATGCCGCGCTTGGGCGTGTTGACGATGCGCTCGAAAGCCAGATCATCGTCGGGCGACTGGATCAAACGCAGATAGGCGTGGGCGTCGCGGATTTCGGCCCGTTCGAAGAAGCGCGGCCCGCCCACCACCTTGTAGGGGATCTGCAGCAGCACGAAGCGTTCTTCGAAGGCGCGCATCTGGAAGCTGGCCCGGACCAGAATGGCCATCTGGTTGTACTTGCGGCCGTCGCGCTTGGCCCGCTCGATCGCGTCGGCGATCATCCGGCTCTCGGCCTCGCCGTCCCAGACGCCGCTGACCTTGACCTTCTCGCCGCCCTTGGCCTCGGTCCACAGGGTCTTGCCCAGGCGGCCCTTGTTGCTGGTGATCAGGCCCGATGCGGCCGCGAGAATGTGTTCGGTCGAGCGGTAGTTGCGCTCCAGCCGCACCACCTTGGCGCCGGCGAAGTCGCGTTCGAACCGCAGGATGTTGTCGACCTCGGCCCCGCGCCAGCCATAGATCGACTGGTCGTCGTCGCCGACGCAGCAGACGTTCTGGCGACCCTGGGCCAGCAGGCGCAGCCACAGGTACTGGGCGACGTTGGTGTCCTGGTACTCGTCGACCATCACGTATTTGAAGCGACGCTGGAAATCCTCCAGCACGTCGGGATGGCCGGTGAACAGGCTGATATTGTGCAGCAGCAAGTCCCCGAAATCGCAGGCGTTCAGGATGCGCAGTCGCTCCTGGTACTGGCGATAGAGGCTGATGCCCTTGCCGTTGGCGAACTCGCCGGCCTCGCTGGTCGGCACACGGTCGGGCGTCCAGCCGCGGTTCTTCCAGCCGTCGATGATCCCGGAGAGAATGCGTGGGGTCCAACGCTTGGCGTCGATGTTCTCGGCCTCGATCAGCTGCTTGAGCAGCCGCTCGTTATCGTCGGTGTCGATGATCGTATAGTTCGACTTGAGGCCGACCAACTCGGCGTGGCGACGCAGGATCTGGGCGGCCACCGAGTGGAAGGTGCCCAGCCAGCGCAGGCCCTCGGCCTCCGGGCCGATGATGTGGGTGATCCGCTCGCGCATCTCGCGCGCGGCCTTGTTGGTGAAGGTGACGGCCAGCATCTCCCACGGACGGGCCTTGCCGGTCGCCAGGATGTGAGCCAAGCGGGTGGTCAGCACCCGGGTCTTGCCGGTGCCGGCGCCGGCCAGGACCAGCAGGGGGCCTTCGGTCGTCTCGACCGCCTCGCGCTGCTCGGGGTTCAGACCCTCCAGATAGCCGGGCGACGCGCCCGCCGGGGGGCGAGCCCGGGCGAGGTCGGAGATACGGGGAGCGGGGAGGTCACCGGGGAAATCCGATGAATCATCGTCGGGATACATGGAACATATGTAGCACAAAGCGCGCGCCGCTTAAGTCCCCATGGGCGACGCGCTTATGTCGCCATCCCGGAACTTCCGCGCCGAGACACCGTTGATCCGCCATCACGAACAGAGCCGAAAGGCGGGGAGACTCTCATGGCCGAAGGAACCAGCAGTGGCGGGGGCAACAGTGGCCTGGCGTTCATCGTGGGCGGGCTCGTCGTCATCGTCGCGGTGCTCGCCTTCTTCATGATGTCCGGCGGCTTCACGCAGAAGAAGAAGGTCGACGTGAACATCTCGGCGTCCGCGCCCAAGCTGCCGGATGCTCCGAAGCTGCCTGAAGCGCCCAAGGCGCCCGGCTGAGGTTGACCATGAAGACCCTCGCTCATGATCATCATCAAGATCACCACCGTGGCTCCGGGGCGGCCTGGACGGCCGTCCTGGTCATCGTCGGGTTGGTGATGGCGATCTGGGGCGCCTGGCGGCTGGGCGTCATGGCCGGCGACCAGGTGGAATGGCGCCAGGGCTTGCCGAAGGCGGCGCTGGCGCTACGCAAGGGGCCCAATCCGCAGCCCGCGCCGGTTCCGACGTCACGCCGGCCTGGCGTGACATCGGAGGCGCCGAACTGACCTGACCAGGTTCAGTTGCGCACCTTCTGGACGGCGGGGACCAGCAGACCGGCCTGATCGGTCTGGGCCTTGATGTCGTGGTTGGACGCCTTGCCGGCGCCGGCCCCGCCGCTCCGGCTGGCCTGGGCGCTTTCGACCGGGATCCATTCCTTGTGGTCGTCGTGCTTCTTGCCGGCGCGCTTGAACCGCCCGTCGCCAGTGACGTCGCCGGCGGCGACGTTCACGCGGCCCGCCTTCTGGCCCTTGGCCTTTTGGCTTTCACCCTTCACGCCGTCGTACTTCATGAACGCGGGCTTGGCCTGGACCTGGACGGCGCCGAGCATCGCGCAGGCGGCGATGGCGGTGACTAGGACTGAACGCTTCATGCTGTTGTTTCCTCCGATGTCGCGCCTTGGCGCGTGTCCCTAGCCTGTTCTGCAGGGACCAAGGACGCGCGCTCAGTTGCAGCGCCGGGCGTCGGCGGTCCGCGAAATGCATCCGGGTTGCACGCTAGGCGGGGGTAGACCACTGTCCAGCTTATGGACGGCTTGGCCCCTAAGCTGGAACTGGCCCTGAAGGCCCTCTCGATGAGCCGGGGGCGGATGGCGGCTGAGCTGGTGGTCGACAAGTCCCTGGTCGGACGGTGGATTTCCGGAAAGGTCGTGCCTTCGGCGCACAACCTGACCCGACTGACCGAACTGATCGCCGTCCGCCGGCCAGGCTTCACGTTGCTGGATTGGGACAGGGATCTCGACGGCTTGGCCGCCGCCTTGGGCGTGGAGGCCTCCTCATTATCGTCGGCCGAGATCCTGGCCGATTGGATACCACCCGCCATTCTGAAGGAGGCCTTGCAGGGCACGGCCGCGCGGGGCGGGGCCTATGAGGGGGTCTGGCGATCGACGCGGCCCTCCAGCGATCTGCCGGGCCGCTTCCTGCACGACCACTGTCTGATCCAGCGCGCGGACAACGGCCTGCTGTCGTTTCGTACCGGCGTCGAGGGCGTGTGTTTCGAAGGCGGGGCTTTGTTGCTGCAGCATCAGCTGTTCAGCGTGGCGGCGGAACGGGCGCATGGGACGATGCTGTTCAGCATCTTCAATGGTGTGGCGCGGCAGAAGGCGGAGGTCCTGGATGGGATCACCCTGGCCTGTCTGCGCGACGCCGGCGGCTCGCCGGTGGCCTCGACCTGCGTCCTCCATCGGGTGGCCGACCCGACAGGGGATCCCGGCGAGGACCTGAGGATCTATGAGACCTGCGTCGCGACGCAGGGAACCCCGTTGGCGCCGGAGGGCTCGGTGCCTGAGACGGTCAGGGCGCATCTGGTTCGCGAGGCCGACCCCGCGGGCATGGGCCTTGGCGGGTTGCTCAGGATGTACTTTGGCCAGTCGATGGCCAGGGGCTTCAGCCTCGACGGCGGCCTCTGAGGGTCAGCCCGTTTCCCCGGCGCGCGCCAGGGCGAACACCCGGCAGGCCGAGGCGAGGGGGCGTTCGCCGCGCTCGGTGTCGATCTTCTGGATGAGGCCGGCCAGGCTGAGCGCCTCGGTCGTGGCCGCGCGCTCCAGCACGGTCCAGAACTCCGGCTCGAGGGCCAGGGAGGTCGCGTGACCGGCCAGGTTCACCGACCGTTTCTTCAAGCCAGCCATGTCCCTGACGCTCAGTCTTCGCGCTTGGCGCCGTCGAGGTCGCGCTTGAGCTTCTCCACACGCGCCGTTTCCAGGGACTTCTCGCCCTTGGTGCGGCCGAACTTGGCGCGGTTCTCGGCCGCGCGGGCCTTGTCGTCGGCCTTGGCCTTGGCCTTGCGGGCCTGGTTGAGATTGACGATGTCAGCCATGGCGGGACTCGGGCTTCCTGGAACTCAGGGCTTCTTCTTGGCGGCGGTCATCGGACGAATGACCAAGGTTTCCTGCAGATGCAACGCCTGGTCCTTCTTCAGCACCAGCGGGGCGCGGCCGGGGAAGACGCAGTTCTGCATCGAGCGGTCATTATACAGCATCCAGCGCTTCACCGCCTGGCCATTGGCCTTGCAGGCCAGGCCCACGGTCCAGGCAGGCGAGGCGGTTCCGCCGCTCCAGGCGAAACCCATCGAAGCGCCTGCGTCGATCGCCCCACCGTTGGGGGTGATGGTCTTGCCGCCGGACGAGAAGGTCAGGTGCTCTGGATCGACGAGCCGGATCGAGAAGCCCCCGAAGCCGCGGTCGTCCTCGCTGCCGCCCAGGCCCAGGCTGTCGACGCGCGAGGTGATGGTGGTGTCGAACTCAACCCGGCGTGCGCCGGCTTTCAGCGGCCGCACGGTGACCTTGGTGGTCTCGCGGGCGAGATAGACGAGCTCGGGCCCGGAATTGACCATCCAGTCGACCTCGACCTTCAGGGTCCCGCCGCCTTCGGCGTCGCCGAGGAAGCGCTTCTCACGGACGAAGTAGGTGAGGCCCTTCATGTACCAGCCGTCGGCGACGGCCTTGCCGCCGGTCTGGACCTTCATCCAGGCCCACCACACGCCGCGCTGGTGCGGATGGTCCCCAGGCTTGTCCTCGGTCAGGGCCGTGCCGTCCGGGGCGTAGAGCAGGCTGACATAGTTCGAGCGCCCGGGCTCGACGGCCGGATCCAGCGGCTTGGTGCGATAGACGAGCACGGTCTTGCCGGCCTCGGTCAGGGTCACCGCGTCGTCGGCGAACACGGCGTCCACGCGCTTGCCGATGGCCGGGTCGGCGAGGGCGGGCGCGGCGAAGACCAGGACAAGCGCTGAGGCGAGAAGGGCGCGGAGGCTCATGCGTCATCCTTGGCGAGGGCCCGCGCCAGGGCGGGACGGGCATTGGCGCGGGCCAGCCAGTCGTCATAGACCGCATGCGGCGGCAGCATCTGGCGGGCGAACTGCAGCAGGCTGACGAACATGATGTCGGCGGCCGAGAAGGTGTCGCCCAGAAGCCAGGGCGAGCTTTCCAACGTGGACTTCAGCCGTTCGTCCATCGCCTGGTACTGGGCCTTGTCCTGGTCGTCCTGGCGCTGCTTCCAGAGGTTGGTCACGCAGGGCTCGAGCACGCCGGCATAATAGGCCAGCCAGGAGAGGTAAGGACCGCGCCGAGGATCGCCGATCGCCGGACCCAGGCCGGCGTCGGGGAACCTGTCGGTCAGATAGAGGGCGATGGCCGCCGACTCGGTGATCAGCACGCCGTCGTCCAGCAGGGCCGGCACTTGGCCATGGGGATGGGGATTAGCCGGATCCCGCGCGCCGCTGTCGCTGACGCTGCGATAGATGTCGACCTTGCGGATCTCGTAGGTCGCGCCCAGCTCCTCCAGCAGCCAGAGGAAACGGGTCGAGCGCGAGCGGGGCGCGTGGAACAGGGTCAGCATGACGGCCTCACGGTTTTCGCGAACATATCAAGAACAATCATCGCGCGAGCGCAAGTGAAACTTGGCCGCTGACGTGACCGTTTGAGGGCGGAGGGATCGCGACGGTCCCGGCAATTTCAGGAGACGACAGATGATCGACCTCTCGCAAATCAAGGAACACCAGGAAGTGGTCGGTTCCGACGGCGGGCACGTCGGCCGGGTCGACCATATCGCCGGCGGCGAGATCGAGCTGGCCAAGCTGGATCTGGGCGGCGGCTTCAAGCACCACATGATCCCGCTGTCGTGGGTGGAGTATGTCGACGACGACGCGGTCCACCTCAGCCTGACCAAGGACGACGCCAAGACCCAGTGGCGCGAGAAGCACTGAGCCAGGCGCCGATGATTTCGAGGCCTCCGTCCGCGAGGGCGGAGGCCTTTTCACGTCACCTTGCCGGTCCTTAACTTGACCGGCCGAGAGAAGCAGAGACCTATCCGCGCCATCAGCGCGGAGGGCTTCGATGTACACGCTCTATGGTTCACCCAGCACGGCCGGGACGGCCATCCACTGGATGCTGCTGGAGCTGAAGGTTCCGTTCGAGGTCACCTTGCTCGACTTCGACAAGGGTGAACACAAGACGGCGGACTATCTGGCGCTCAACCCCGACGGGGTGGTGCCGACCCTGATCATCGACGGCGCGCCGATCACCCAGATGGCGGGCATCGCCACCCTGCTGGCCGAGCGTCACCCGGAAGCCGGTTTCGCGCCGCCGCTAGGCTCGGTCGAGCGGGCCGAATATCTGAGCTGGACTCTCTGGCTGGCCAACAGCTTCCAGCCCAATTTCCGGGCCTGGTTCTATCCGCATGAGCTAGCGGGCGGGCAAGCGCAGGAAGCGGTGAAGACCGCCGCGCGCGGGCGGATCGAAGCCGGCCTGGCGCGCATGGACGCCCGGCTGGCGGAGCGCGACTACCTGGTCGGCGACCGTTTCAGCACCGTTGACCTGCTGGCCACGATCCTCTGCCGCTGGACGCGCAACATGCCCAAGCCCGCGACGGAATTTCCGAACCTGAAGCGTTATCTCGACCGCATTCGCCAGCGTCCGGCGCTGCGTGAAGTCCACGTGCGTGAAGGCCTGACGGACTGGATCGACGGCTAACCAATACGCGTGGACATCCCGCCGTCGACCGGAAGCACGACGCCGGTGACGAAGCGGGCTTCGTCGCTGGCCAGATAGAGGGCGGCGTAGGCTGTGTCCCAGGCCGTGCCCATCGTTCCGCCCAGCGGCACGCGGGCGCTGCGAGCGGCGCGGACGGTCTCGATGTCCTGGCCGGTGGCTTCGGCGATACCGGCGACAGCCATCGGCGTATCCATCAGGCCCGGCGCGACGGCGTTGCAGCGCACCCCCTTGCCGGCGTTAGCCTGGGCGACGCTGGCGGTCAGCCGGTTCACGCCCGCCTTGGAGACCTCATAGGCCAGCTGGATCCCGCCGGCGATCCCGGCCAGGGACGAGATGTTGACGATCGCGCCCGAGCCCTGGTCACGTAGGACGGGAAGGGCGGCATGGGTCACCCGCCAGAGGCCCTTCAGATTGACATCGAGGATCCGGTCGAAGGCCTCCTCGGTCAGGCGATGGGCGGGCCCGTCGCCGCCGCCGCCGATGCCGACATTGTTGACCAGGATGTCGAGGCCGCCGAGATGGGCCCGGGCCGCCGCCACGATGGCTTCGCCGGCGTCGGTCTCGCGGATATCGGCGGCCAGGGCGTGAGCGGCTCCTCCCTCGGCGGCGATCAGCGCGGCGGTCTCCTCGGCGCGATCGATATGACGGTCGACGCAAAGGACGCTGGCCCCCTCGCGGGCGAACAGCAGGGCGATGGCGCGGCCGTTGCCGATCGTCTCGCCCGGGGTCTGGCCGGCCCCGACCACCACGGCGCGCTTGCCTTCAAGGCGACCCGGCATCTCAGAAGGCCTTCAGGTCGGGATCGAGCGTCTGGCCTTCATCGAGCTGCACGCCGAAGGTGTTCAGCAGCATCGAGACCTGGGTGTACTGGCCGGCGGTGAAGACCACATCCATGGCCTGTTTCTCGCTGAAATGGGCGAGCAGGGCGCTCCACGTCACGTTCGAGACAAAGTGGTCGTAGTGCAGCTCGTCGGTCGCCTGGATCAGGGCGGTGTCGGCGGGGCCCCAGCCGGCGGCTGGACCGGTCTTCAACCGCTCGATCTCATCGTCGGTCAGGCCGCAGCGGCGGCCGATCTCGGCGTGCTGGGTCCACTCGTAGCCGCTGCGGCACAGGAAACCCGTGCGGAGAATGACGATCTCGCGCTCGCGCGGCGGCAGGTCGTTCTTCTTGGAGAGGACATAGTTGCCCCAGGCCAGGAACGCCTTCAGCGCCTTGGGCGCGTGGGCCATGGTCCGGAAGATGTTCAGCACCGGCCCCGCCGGGATCACCCCGCCGCCGCCGAGGGGGCCGAGGACCTCGGCCTGGTCGGGCGTCCATTCGCTGGGATCGAGCGGACGGATCCTGGCCTCGGACAATCTCACGGCGCGTCTCCCTTTGTTCTCGGCATTTCGACCGAGGCGGCGCAGGGCGTCAAACGAATGTTCGAGTCGATTCCGATCTGAGGCTTGTCGCCGTGTAACCCAAGCGTTACATGTAACCTTAGCGTTACATCACTGGGGGATTTGCGATGAGTGAGCTCAATCGGGTCGAGAGGGCCGAACGACTGTCCAAGAAGCGGGCGAGGATCTTCGCGGTCCTGGCCGTGACGTTCCTGGCCCTGCAGTTCGTCTATCTGTCCAACGGCGCGCTGGTGGAGGCCTCACGGACCAGCCACATCAAGATCGGCGCCTGGGCGGTGAACGCGATCGTCCTGCTGATCCTGCTGGCGACCGGTGGCAACCTGATCCGGGGCCGGGACATCCGCGACCTGCTGGACGATGAGTCCACCCGGGCGCACCGGCGACTGGCTTTCGTCTGGGGCTTCTGGACGATGATCGCCACCGCCTTCGGCCTTTACATCTTGAACCTGTTCCAGGAAGTGACGACCCGCGAGGTCCTGCACGCGGTGATCACCTTCGGGGTGACGGTCCCGCTGCTGGTGTTTTCCTATCTGGAGCGGCGCGCTTACCGGGATGCATGAGCGGCTGAACAACCGACTGCGCGAGATCCGCACGGGCAAGGGACTGACCCAGGCTGACTTGGCCGAGCGGGCCAGCGTCTCGCGCAAGACGATCAACACGGTCGAGAACGGCGTCTTCGTGCCCTCGACGATCCTGGCCCTGACCCTGGCCAAGGTGCTGGAGACCAGCGTCGAGGACCTCTTCCAGTTGCCGGACTAGAAGCCAAGAAAAAGGGGACCGGCCGAGCCGATCCCCTTCGTCATATCAGTCGCTTGAAGCGTCTTACTTCACGCTGGCGCAGAAGCGCTGGATGCGTTCGCAGGCGTCCTCCAGCACGTCGTTGCTGGTGGCGTAGCTGATGCGGAAGAACGGCGAGAGGCCGAACGCCGCGCCGTGCACGACCGCCACGCCCTCGGCTTCCAGCAGTTCGCCGGCGAAGTCCTCGTCGGTGGCGATGACCTTGCCCGACGGCGCGGTCTTGCCGATCAGGCCGGCGCACGAGGGGTAGACGTAGAAAGCGCCGTCCGGGGTCGGGCAGTTCAGGCCGGTGGCCTGGTTCAGCATCGAGACCACCAGATCGCGGCGCTCCTGGAACAGCTTGGCGTTCGGCTTGATGAAGTCCTGCGGGCCGTTCAACGCCTCCAAGGCCGCCCACTGCGAGATCGAGCAGGGGTTGGAGGTCGTCTGGCTGATCATCTTGCCCATGGCCTTGATCAGCGCTTCCGGACCGCCGGCGTAGCCGATCCGCCAGCCGGTCATCGAATAGCCCTTCGAGACGCCGTTCATCGTCAGGGTGCGGTCGTAGAGCTTGGGCTCGACCTGGGCGATGGTGGTGAACTCGAAGTCGTCGAACACCAGGTGCTCGTACATGTCGTCGGTCAGAACCCAGACCTGCGGGTGGCGCAGCAGGACGTCGGCGATGGCCTGCAGCTCGGCGCGCGTATAGGCGCCGCCCGAGGGGTTGGACGGGCTGTTGATAATCAGCCACTTGGACTTGGGCGTGATCGCCGCTTCCAGGGCTTCCGGCGTGATCTTGAAACCGCTCTCGGCGGTGGTCTCGACCGACACCGGCGTGCCGCCGGCCAGCAGGGTCATGTCGGGGTACGACACCCAGTACGGCGCGGGGATGATCACCTCGTCGCCCGGGTTCAGGGTGGCGACCAGGGCGTTGAAGATCACCGGCTTGCCGCCCGGAGCGACGTGGATCTGGGCCGGCTTGTAGTCCAGGCCGTTCTCGCGCTTGAACTTGGCGCAGATGGCCGCCTTCAGCTCGGGCATGCCGTCCGGGTCGGTATATTTGGTCTTGCCGGCCTTGATCGCGTCGATGGCGGCGTTCTTGATATTGTCCGGCGTGTCGAAGTCAGGCTCGCCCGCGGAAAGGGCGATTACGTCACGACCGGCGGCTTTCAGCGCGCGCGCCTTGGCGCTGATGGCGATGGTGGCCGACGGTGCGATGCGCCGCAGGGCGGCGGACTCTAGCGACATCTTGCAGGACTCCCCTGTGCTTGCCTGGCCCTTCAAGCGGGCCGTTTCAGGATTGCGGCGGTGTTTACGCCCCCGTTCGCCGCGGTGCAACGCAGCAAGGGCGGTTTCCTGGGCGGCCTGAGACATTTTGGCGCCGCTTCCCCCGCGTGACCGTCTTGCGTCCGGCGCGCCTGCCAGATACCGCTACCATTTGTAGGATCGATCGCGCGCAACAGCGGTCGGCCTCGGGGGAAACGCGGGCCGCGAAGACGGCCCTTTGGGGGAGGGAAAACCACCGTGAACACGAAGATTCTGTACATCGCCCTGGCCGTCTTGGCGCTGGCGCTGGGCGCGGCCTCGCCGGGCTTCACCCGCCAGTCGGGCGACGGCGACATCCTGCAGAAGGCGATCAACAAGCCCTCGGCCAATTGGCAGGTCTATGGCGCTGGCCAGCGGACCAGCCCGGTCAAGGACAAGGCCGTGGCTGGCGGCGGGGCCATGAAGGTCGAGGTCCAGGCGGCCAGCGACAAGCCCTGGGGCGTCGGCGCCCAGCAGGGCCTGACCGGCAAGGTCACCAAGGGCGACGTGATCCTGGTGGCCTTCTGGGCGAAGGCCGAAGCGGTCGAAGGCGGCCCGGCTGAGGGCACGGTCTCGGCCGTTCGCGTCCAGCAGGCCGCCGCGCCCTACGAGGCGGCGATGCAGGGCTCCACGGTCAAGGTCGGCGGGGAGTGGAAGATGTACACCGTGCCCGGCCGGGCCACGATCGACATCCCGGCCGGCGCGGCCAACGTCTCACTGCATATCGGCGCGGCCAAGCAAGCCTTGCTGCTAGGTCCGGTCTTCGTCCTGGACTTCGGTCCGGACTATGATCTCAACAAGCTGACCCAGTAGCCTTCAGGACCGCGCGCGAACGATCGCCGCGAAGCTCGCCAGGTGACGCGCGATCGCCTGGCGGGTGCGTTCGTCGATCAAGGTCCCGTTCTCGAACTTGGTATGGGCCTGGCCCACCAGGATGTCCGAGAGCGGGGCCAGGTCGGCGCCGGTGCGCTTGAGGTTCAGGCGCAGGGCGTCCTGGGCGCGGACCGTGCCGGTGATCCCGGGGCTGGCCCCCAAGGCGCAGGCGATCTTGCCGTCCAGCGGGGCGGGCTTGCCACGCGAGGCCCAGTCGATGGCGTTCTTCAGCACCGCCGTCAGGCCGCCATTGTATTCCGGGCAGGCGATCAGGATGCCGTCGGCCTCGCGGACGGCGGTCTTCCAGGCGGCGACGGGCGCGGGATCGCCCTGGTCCTCGATGTCCTGGTTGAAGAACGGCAGGTCGCCCAGGCCGAAGACCGTGATCCGCATCTCCTCGGGCGCCAGTTCGCGGGCGGCGTGCAGCAGGGCGGTGTTGTATGAGGCCGCCCGCAGGCTGCCGGAGACGGCGAGAATCTTCATGCGAGAAGATCTAGCCGGCGCGGGCGCGAATGTCCTCGTGGCCGAGCAGCATCGGGGCGATCAGGTCCCACAGGCGCGAGATTTCCTCGGCCGCGGCCGAACCGGGCTCCCATTCGCACACCGAACGACCATGGGCGATCGATTGCTGGAAGGCGTTGCGGGCGCGCAGGCCGATCGGGGCTAGCGGCAGGCCGGTGAAGCGCAGGGCCTCGGCGGCCTTCACGACGGCCGGCGGTTCGATGCCGTTGCGGCGCGCCGGGGCTTGGCTCAGCACGATCACGCCTTTCTTGCCCAGACGGCGCACAGCCTCGGCCGAGCGGACCACGGAGGCGATATCCAGGAAGGTCGGGCGGCAAACCAGCACGCAGAGGTCGGCGCAGTGGATCGCCTGCAGCACGTCGGCTTCGGGCGAGGCAGGCGTGTCGATGACCAGGGCGTCGAAGTGGCTGTTCTGGCCCAGCATCTGGGTGGAGAACAGCTTTCCGGCGTTGATCTCGGCCAGGACCGGGCCGTCGCCGTTGCGGGCGCGCAGGGCGTCGGACGCGGAACGCTGGGGGTCGATGTCGGCGAGCATGGTCTTGAGGCCGGCAAGATGCGCGGTGATCGCCAAGTTGACCGAGAGCGTCGTCTTGCCGGCGCCGCCCTTGCGGGAGATGACAGCCAGGGTTTTCACGTCACGACTCCTTGTCAGGCCAAGGTTTTCGGCCCTTGCAGCCTGTGGATAAGTAACGCTGTGATGTGAAGCGCGCGCAACTGAATTGTCGTGACGGGCGAGTCTTAACGTCCCCGGATCGCGGTTGGGGGGTGTTGGTCGGAAAAACGCCCCGTTCGCCTGCGCGTGTCCGCCCATCGTTTTGGGCGGCATGCTTGACCCGGAACGGCGCTTGCGCGAGGAGGGCCCGTGATCCGCCGCATACTCGACTTCGTGACCAACATGGACGCCCGCGCCTGGCGCACGGTGGCGGTCTCGTTCGTCCTGTTCGGCGGGGTCGGTGTGGTCTTCCTGTTCGGCGCGCAGCTTCTGGGCGTGAATGGCGAGGCGGCGGTCGAGCACTGGCTGGGCGCGGCCAGCGGGCCCTGGGCCCTGCCGGCGGCCGTGGCGGCGTTCGCGGTCATGGCCTTCCTGGGCGTGCCGCAGTTCGTGCTGATCGCCGCGGCGGTGGTCGCCTTCGGGCCCTGGACAGGCTTCGCCTACAGCTGGATCGGGACGCTGGTCTCGTCGATGGTCGGTTTCTGGCTCGGCCGGGCCTATGGCGCGCGGATCCTGCGCGACTTCGCGGGCGAGGGCGTCAACAAGTTCATGCGGATGATCGGCAAGAACGGCTTCATGGCCAGCCTGATCGTGCGTCTGGTGCCCTCGGCGCCGTTCATCGTCGTCAACATGGCCGCCGGCGTCACGCCGATGCGGCTACGTCACTTCGCGGCCGGCACGGCCATCGGGATCATTCCCAAGATCGCCCTGACCGCCTTCGCCGGCAATTCGATCGTTCAGGCGATGAAGGGCGGGGGCAAACAGCACATCGTCATGATCGTGCTGGCCGTCGTCATCTGGCTGGCCATGGGCCTGCTCAGCCGCGCCTGGCTCAAGCGTCGTGAGTCGGCGGAAGAGGAAGTGGGCTAAGGCCCGCGGCGGCGTAGGTCGCCTCGCGCCACGCTCTGACGATCTCGCCGAACCAGCGCGTGCGAGTGGCGTCGTCCATGCCGTCCGTCCCCTCGATTCCCGCCGCCCAGGCCTCGATCACGAAGTGCATGAAGGTGCGTGCGGCGTGTCGGCAGGTGGCGCGGGCGGCGTCGGACGCTGTCGGGGGCGGCGCCACGAACGGTTCGATCAACTGGGTCAGCAACGCTTCGAGCGCCTCGCGCCAGGCGAAGGCCTCGGGCGCGGCCCGCGCGTCGCGGAGCAACAATAGGGCCAGCTTGGGATTGCCGCGCGACATCGCCACCAGCCGCGCGATGCTGGAGCCGTAGCCGCCCCAGGGGCGGCCCGCTTCGGCCTCGATGCGCGCCAGCATGTCGCCGAACAGGGCGTCGATCAGGCTCTGACGTGAGGGGTAGAGCCGGTAGATCAGGATCTTGGCCACGCCCAGGCGGTCAGCGACGTCCTGCATGGTGGCGGCCTGCAGGCCCTTTTCCGCGAACACCTCGACGGCGGCCTCCAGCACGGCCAGGCCGCGCGCGGCCTTGTCCACCCGGGGCTTGGGCTGGCCGGGGCGGCCTCTGGGCGCAGGGACTTTCGCGACTCCGCTCATCGGTGATATATAGAATGAAACTATAAAGTTTCAAATAGCGGGAGGGTGACATGCGCAAGGAAATGTTGGCGGCGAGCGCTTTGGCTGTGGTCATGGTCGCGGGCGCGGCCAGCGCCGGTGAAATCGCCAGCCCGATCACGGTCGAGCGCCAGAAGGCCTTCGCCCAGACCCTGCCGATGGCCGACCGCCAGGACTTCGAGTTCGCCGACAAGGGCTTCCTGGGCACGCGCGCCGATCCGCTGATCAAGCGCGACGACGGCCAGCCGGCCTGGAACCTCGGCGCCTACGCCTTCCTGAAGGGCGAGCCGCCGGCCACCGTGAACCCCAGCCTCTGGCGGCAGGCGCAACTGTTGTCCAAGCATGGCCTCTTCAAGGTCTCGGACCGCGTCTACCAGGTGCGCGGCTTCGACATCTCCAACATCACCTTCGTGCGCGGCGACACCGGCTGGATCGTCATCGATCCGCTGACCATGAAGGAGACCGCCAAGGCGGCGCTGGACCTGGTCAACGAGAAGCTGGGCGTCCTGCCGGTCAAGGCGGTGGTCTATACCCACAGCCACAGCGACCACTTCGGCGGCGTGCGGGGCGTGGTCGACGAGGCCGCCGTCAAGGCGGGCAAGGTCGCCATCGTGGCCCCGACGGGCTTTATGGAGGAGGTGGCCGCCGAGAACATCCTGGCCGGCAACGCCATGAGCCGCCGGGCCCAATACCAGTTCGGCATCATGCTGCCGCCGGGCGTCGAGGGGCAGGTCAGCGCCGGCATTGGCCAGAACATCGCGCGCGGCTCGATCACCCTGATCCCGCCGACCATCAGCATCGACCACACCGGCCAGGAGCTGACGCTGGACGGGGTCAAGGTCCGCTTCCAGTACACGCCCTCGACCGAGGCCCCGGCCGAGATGAACCTCTATTTCCCGGAGCTGCGCGTCCTGGACATGGCCGAGAACGCCAATGTCACGATGCACAACATCCTGACCCCGCGTGGAGCCCTGGTTCGCGACAGCAAGGCCTGGGCCGACGACCTGACCGAGTCCATCCGGCTGTTCGGGGACGCCACCGACGTGATGATCACCAGCCATGGCTGGCCGCGCTTCGGCGGGGCGGTGGTCCGGGACTTCCTGGCCGATCACCGCGACGCCTACAAATATCTGCATGACCAGACGGTGCGGATGATGAACCTCGGCATGACCGGCGATGAGATCGCCGCCAAGATCCAGCTGCCGCCGGGCCTGGCCAAGGACTGGTTCAATCGCGGCTACTACGGGTCGATGAGCTTCAACAGCCGGGCCGTCTATCAGCGCTACATGGGCTGGTACGACGCCAACCCGGCCCACCTGGTCCCCGCGCCGCCGGCCGACGCGGGCAAGCGCTATGTCGCGGCCATGGGCGGGGCCGCCAAGGTCAAGGCGCTGGCCCAGGAAGCGGTGGAGAAGGGCGACTACGCCTGGGCCGCGAGCCTGCTGAATCACGCGGTGATGGCCGACGACGCCGACAAGGAAGCCAAGACCCTGCTGGCCGCCGCCTACGAGCAGATGGGCTACCAGACCGAGAACTCGTTGTGGCGGAACATCTACCTGACCGGCGCGGACGAGCTGCGGGGCGGGGTGCGCAAGCTGCCGACCTCAATGGCGCCGCTGGACATGATCACCGCGCTGGATAGCCAGATGATCTTCGATGTCCTGGCCATCCGCCTCAACGCCGACAAGGCCGGCGACGCACGCCTGCGCATGGTCTTCGCCTTCCCGGATCGCGGCGAGCGGTTCCTGGTCGAGGTGCGCAACGGCGTGCTGGTGGCCCAGCCCTCCACGGGCGGGGAGGGGGTCGACGCCACCCTGACCGTCGCGCGGCCGGTGTTCCTGGACTCGCTGTTCCGCGGAACCTCGCTGGTCCCGAAAATCCTGACCGGGGAAGTCAAGCTTGAGGGAGATCGCGCGGCGATGGGCCGTTTGGCGGGATGGTTTGACGCCTTCCCCACCGACTTCCCGATCGTAACGCGCCCGAATTAACCAGGGCCTGGAATAAACTTGCGCCAGCTGCGACGGATCGCGCGGCTGGCGCAAATTGCTTGCTCGATTCTGGCCGTCTGTGTAGAAAGTCGGCCATGACTGTCACGCGCGACCTGCTTTCGCTTCGGCTTATCAGCCCCTGGGCGCTCTAGGGGCCGCGCATCGTCGTGGCCGGGCGCACAGGGGACATTGAGCCCGCAGCCCGCACGCAGACACCCCATTCGACGAGTATATCCATGACCCCCGTATCGCCCGCCGCTTTCGACAAGCGCGACAACGTCGTTATTTTCGACACCACCATGCGCGACGGCGAGCAATCGCCCGGCGCGTCGATGTCGCTGGAAGAGAAGCTGGAACTGGCCAAGATCCTCGAGGAGATGGGGGTCGATATCATCGAGGCCGGCTTCCCGATCGCCTCGAACGGTGACTTCGAGGCCGTCCGCGAAGTGGCCAAGATCGTCAAGAACTCGACCATCGCCGGCCTGTGCCGCGCCCACCAGGTCGACATCGACCGGTGCGCCGAGGCCCTGAAGCCGACCCAGCGCGGCCGGATCCACGTGGTCATCGCCACCTCCGACCTGCACATGAAGCACAAGCTGCAGATGGAGCCGGACGCCGTCATCGACGTGATCGCCCGCTCGGTCACCCACGCCCGCAACCTGCGCGATGACGTCGAGTGGTCGGCCGAGGACGCCACCCGCAGCGACCGCCAGTTCCTGCGCCGCGCCATCGAGACCGCCATCAAGGCCGGCGCCACGACGATCAACCTGCCCGACACGGTGGGCTACACCTATCCGTCGGAATACGCCGACCTGTTCAGCTGGATGACTCAGAACGTCGAGGGCGCCGACCGCGTCGTCTTCTCGACCCATTGCCACAACGACCTGGGCCTGGCCGTGGCCAACAGCCTGGCCGGCGTTCAGGGCGGGGCCCGCCAGGTCGAGTGCGCCGTGAACGGCCTGGGCGAGCGCGCCGGCAACGCCGCGCTGGAAGAGATCGTCATGGCCCTGAAGGTGCGCGGCGACCGTCTGCCCTACCAGACCGGCATCGACACGACGCACATCACCCGCGCCAGCCGCTACGTCTCGGCCATCACCGGCTTCCCGGTGCAGTACAACAAGGCGATCGTCGGCAAGAACGCCTTCGCCCACGAGAGCGGCATCCACCAGGATGGCATGCTCAAGAACCGCGAGACCTACGAGATCATGACGCCGGAGTCGGTGGGCCAGGCCCCGTCGAGCCTGGTCATGGGCAAGCACTCGGGCAGCCACGCCTTCCGCGCCAAGCTGAAGGACTTGGGCTACGAGCTCGGCGAGAACGCGCTGAAGGAAGCCTTCGGCCGCTTCAAGGACTTGGCTGACCGCAAGAAGCACGTCTACGACGACGACATCATCGCCCTGGTTGATGACGCCCTGGCGCGCGGCTCGGAGAAAATCCGCGTTTCGCACCTGCGCGTGGTGGCCGGCACCGACGGCCAGTCGGCTGAGCTGACCCTGGACGTCGACGGCGTCTCGAGCACGGCGGAAGCCACCGGCGACGGCCCGGTCGACGCGGTGTTCAACGCCATCCACAAGATCGTGCCGCACAGCGCCGCCCTGCGCCTGTTCCAGGTGCACGCGGTGACCGAAGGCACGGACGCCCAGGCCCAGGTCTCGGTGCGTCTGGAAGAGGACGGCCGCATCGCCACCGGCGCGGCCGCCGACACCGACACGCTCACGGCCTCGGCCAAGGCGTACGTCAACGCCCTGAACAACCTCTTCGCCCGCAAGGAAAAGAGCCGGCCGGAAGCGGCGATCGCCAGCGGCTTCTGAGGTTCGCGGTCGTCTCGGCTCCGGCCGAGACCTTCCATCACTGAATAGTCGCGTCGCTTGGCCTCGCCTGAAAAGGCGAGCCAGATGGCGTGCGTCCTGAACGGCCTCCCGCGAGGGCGCCGGCGATGGCGCGCGCTTGCATGACGCGGCGGAGGGGCATGCCATGATCTTTGGCGACAATACCCAAGGCGCGCCGAGCGCTTGGCGCGCGATCCAGGCGCGCACGGCCGCGCTGGGCTTCGACATGCCGTCCGAGGCCGACACCGGGGCCATCTTGCGCCTCCTTGCCGCGTCCAAGCCGGGCGGCCGGATGCTGGAATTGGGAACTGGGACGGGCTTGGCCACCGCCTGGCTGCTGGCGGGCCTGGATTCGTCGGCCGGACTGGTCAGCGTCGACACCGACGCCCGGGTCCAGGAGATCGCGCGCGAACACCTGAAGGATGAGCGCCTGCGCTTCGTGCTGGCCGATGGCCTGGACTATGTCCGTGATCAGCCGCCGGCCTCGTTCGACCTGATCTTCGCCGACGCCTGGCCCGGCAAGTACGAAGGGCTGGACGAGACCCTGGCCCTGCTGAGACGGGGAGGGCTGTACGTGGTCGATGACATGCTGCCCCAGCCCAACTGGCCAGAAGGACACCAGGCCCGGGTTGACGAGTTGACCGTGCGTCTGGAAAGCCATGCCGATCTGGTCACGACCCGCCTGGCCTGGGCCTCGGGCCTGATCATCGCGGCGAGGCGGTAGGGCATGATCTGGATTCCGATCACCATCGGCGCGGCGGCCCTGCAGGTCGCCCGCAACGCCGCCCAGCGCTCGATCATGGGCGGAGCGGGGCCGTGGGGCGCGACCCTGGTGCGCTTCCTGTTCGGTCTGCCGTTCGCGACGGTGTTCGCCGCCGTGGCCTGGATGCTGACGCCCGGCGCCAGCGCCCATCCGACACCATCCTTCTGGCTGGCGTGCGCGGCGGGGGCGGGGCTGCAGATCGCGGCGACGGCGGCGCTGCTGGTCGCCATGCACCGCTCGACCTTCGCCTTGGGCACGGCCATGCAGCAGAGCGGCCTGCCGTTCGCCTTGATCTGGGGCGCGCTGTTCTTCGGCGACCACATCGGTCCGGTCACCTGGGTCGGCGGCCTGATCGCCACGGGGGGCCTGGCCGCCCTGACCTGGCCGCGCGGCGAAGTGGTCATGCGCAAGGGCGCGGTGCTGGCGGGCCTGGGCTCTGGCGCGATGTTCGCGCTCAGCGCCAACTGTTTCCGCCAGGCCAGCCTGGCTTTCGATCCCGCCCACCCCGCCGCCTCGGCGTTCGTGACGGTGATGGTCGTGCAGGCCATCCAGACCGTCGGCCTGACCAGCTACCTGGCCTGGCGCAATCCGGACTCCCTGAAGGCGGTGATCGCCGCCTGGCGCCAGTCGCTGGGCGCGGGGTTCTGCGGCGCGGCGGCCTCGGGCCTGTGGTTCACCGCCATGGCCCTGTCGCCGGTGGGGCCGGTGAGGGCGGTCGGGGTGGTCGAAATGCCCATCGCCGCCATCGCTGGACGCCGTCTGTTCAAGGAGCGTCTGAGCCTCTTCCAGATGGTCGCGGGACTGATCACGGCGGTCGGCGTGGTCATGGCCGCGCTCGGCTAGATTTCGCCACGATCGGATGCTTGGCCAGCTTGGCTGCAAAAGCCTTGGACAACCCCGCTAATAGACCTTGAATTCAACGCTTTCGCAGGGCACACGGGCGGGCGTCGGCGCGCTTTTGGCCGCTCGGACGACGGCGCGGCCAGGGGGCGGCGCTCCCGCCGAGCGACAAGACGCGCGGACCGGGTCGAAATCCCCTAAATGCGGGAATCATGTTGTCCTCGCATTGAATTGAAGTAGGAGCCTTTTCTTCTCCGCCGACCCCGTCTCCGGGACGGATAGGCTCCTCTTCTCCGATCTGACCACTTCGATCTGCCCGCGTTACGCCCCTCCTATCCCTCAGTCAGGGCTTTCAATGTTCTCTTCCCTCTTCGGCGTGATCTCGAACGACATCGCCATCGACCTCGGTACGGCCAACACCCTCATCTACATGAAGGGCAAGGGGATCGTTCTGAACGAGCCGTCGGTGGTCGCCTTGCGCAATGTCGGCGGTCGCAAGATCGTCCACGCCGTGGGTATCGAGGCCAAGCAGATGCTGGGCCGCACGCCGGGCCACATGGAAGCCATTCGCCCGATGCGCGACGGCGTCATCGCCGACTTTGAAGTCGCCGAGGAAATGATCAAGTACTTCATCCGCAAGGTTCACAACCGCAAGGGCTTCGTGAACCCCAAGGTCATCGTCTGCGTGCCGTCGGGCGCCACTGCCGTCGAACGCCGCGCCATCAACGACAGCTGTCTGAACGCCAGCGCTCGTCGCGTCGGCCTGATCGACGAGCCGATGGCCGCCGCGATCGGCGCCGGCCTGCCGATCCACGAGCCGACCGGTTCGATGGTCGTCGACATCGGCGGCGGCACCACCGAAGTGGCCGTTCTGTCGCTGTCGGGCATCGTCTATTCGCGCTCGGTCCGCGTCGGCGGCGACAAGATGGACGAGGCGATCATCAGCTACATGCGTCGCCACCATAACCTGCTGATCGGCGAAACGACCGCCGAGCGCATCAAGAAGGAAATCGGCACCGCCCGCGCGCCGGCCGATGGCGAAGGCCTGTCGATCGACGTCAAGGGCCGCGACCTGATGCAGGGCGTGCCGCGCGAAGTCCGGATCTCGGAAAAGCAGGCCGCCGACGCCCTGGCCGAACCGGTCGGGCAGATCGTCGAAGCCGTGAAGGTGGCGCTGGAAGCCACCCCGCCGGAACTGGCCAGCGACATCGCCGACAAGGGCATCATGCTGACGGGCGGCGGCGCGCTGCTGCGCGGCCTGGACGCCGAGATCCGCGACCACACCGGCCTGCCGGTCACGGTGGCCGATGATCCGCTGTCGTGCGTAGCCCTGGGCTGCGGCAAGGTGCTGGAGCACCCGAAGTGGATGAAGGGCGTCCTGGAATCCACGCTGGCGTAAGCTAGGATTTCCTCTAGAGGCGCCTCGGGGGGCGTCGGGAGATACAATTCGTGCCCTTTCGCGAAGGTCCCCTCGGCGACCTGAAAGTGCCGCTTACCTGGACGGCGGCGGTGGCCCTGATCGTCGCGGCGGTCATCGCCGTCGCGTTCCTGCTGGCCGATCGCCGCGAGACCCTCCAGGAACAGGCCTATGGCGTCACCCGCCAGACGGTGGACGTCGTGGCCAGGCCGGTCAGCGGCGCCATCGCCGCGCCGGGACGCTGGACGGGCCTGGGCCTGGACTTCGTCCGCAGCTACTTCTTCACCGCGTCGGAGAACCGCCGTCTGAAGACCGAGCTGGCCGAGATGCGCCTATGGCGTGACCGGGCCCTGGCGCTGCAGGACACCAACGACCGCTACAAGTCGCTGCTGGGCCTGCGGACCGATCCGCCGATCCCGATGGCCTCGGCCCGGGTGGTCAGCGATAGCCGCGGTCCCTTCGCCAACACCCGCCTGGCCGACGCCGGCTCGGAGCGCGGCATCGTGGTCGGCAATCCCGTGCTGAACGAGCGTGGCCTGGTCGGTCGCGTCGTCGGGGTCTCGAAGGGCGTCAGCCGGGTGCTGCTGCTCACCGACATCGCCTCGCGCACGCCGGTGATGATCGACCGCACCAACGCCCGCGCCGTCCTGACCGGTGACGGCGGGCCCAATCCGAAGCTCGAATATCTGCGTGGCGTCGATCCGATCCAGCAGGGCGACCGTGTCGTGACCTCCGGCGACGGCGGCGTCGTGCCGCGCGGTCTGCCGGTCGGCGCGGCCGTCAAGGGCCTGGATGGTCGCTGGCGCGTCGTGCTGTTCGCCGACCAGGCCTCGATCGACTACATCCGTATCCTGCTGTTCAAGGACTTCGCCCAGCTGGCCGACGAGAAGCAGCTGGAAACCAAGACCCTGCCACCGGTGACGACCGAAGACCCGCAGACCTCGATCCTGTCGGCCCCGCCGCCACCCGCGACCCCCGCCGCTGGGACGCCGACGCCGGCCGCGCCCAAGCCGACGACCGTGGCGCCGGCCGCCAAGCCGCCAGCCAAGCCCGCCGCGAACCCCGCGCCGACGGGAGCGCCCCGATGAGCATGAGCGGCGCGCGGCCCCTCAATCCTGGCCGCTGGCTGGGCGTGCCCATGCTGCTCTGCGTCGTCGCGACGGTGATCTTCGCCGCGCCGATCCGGATCTGGGGCCTGCAACTGCCCGAGCCCGTGTTCGCCATGGTTCCGGCCTTCGCCTGGGCCATGATCCGTCCTTCGATCCTGGCGCCGTTCGCAATCCTGGTGCTGGGCCTGTTCCTCGACATCTTCTGGGGCGGGCCGACCGGCCTGTGGGGCCTGTCGCTCCTGCTGGCCTATGCCATGGTGCTGGTCCTGCGCAACGCCATGACCGGCCAGAGCCGGCCGATGATGTGGGCCTGGTTCGCGGCCGTGACGGCGATGGCCATGACCGGCGGTTTCCTTTTCACCATGCTCGACAGCCTGGCCATGCCTAGCCTGCTGGCCGTATTCTGGCAGTTCCTGGTAACCGCGCTGCTCTTCCCGTTCGCCCACCGCCTGGTCGATCGCTTCGAGGACGCCGACGTGCGTTTCCGGTGAGGGCATGAGCGAACCGTCCATCTTCTTCTTCGAGGTCAACGAGCGTCAGGGGGTCTTCCACCGGCGCGCGTTCCTGCTGGGCGGGTTCACGGGCATGGGCCTGTTGGCCCTGGGCGGACGCCTGGCCCAGCTGCAGCTGGTCGAGGCCCAGCGCTATCAGAAGCTGTCGGCCGGCAACCAGTTCAACTACCGCCTGGTGCCGCCGCCGCGCGGCCTGATCCTGGACCGCAACGGCGTATCACTGGCGTCCAACCGGCCCAATTTCCGGCTGATGGTCAACAAGGACAAGGACCTGGACGCCGAGGCCGTCATGGACGACCTCGCCAAGCTGGTGCCGATCGACGGCACTCGCCGGGCCCGGGTGCTCAAGGAGCTGGACCGGGCGCCGCGCAAGGCCCCTGTCGTCGTGATGGAGGACCTCTCGTGGGAGGAGTTCTCGCGCGTCAATATCCGCGCGCCGGAGTTGCCCCACGTGACCGCCGATATGGGCGAGGTGCGGGTCTATCCGTTCGGCGGCGCCTTCGCACACGTCATTGGTTATGTCGCCAAGGCCTCGGAACGCGACCTGAAGGCGGCCGAGGGGGACGCGACGCAGGACCAGGACCTGCTGCATCACCCGGGCTTCCGGATCGGCAAGCAGGGCGTGGAGAAGGCCTTCGACCAGGACCTGCGCGGGCGCGCGGGCGCCACCAAGGCCGAGGTCGACGCCCAGGGTCGCGTGGTGCGCCTCGATCCCGCCGGCGATATCCGTCCGACCCCGGGCAAGGAAATCCGCCTGACTCTGGACGCCGATATCCAGAACCGCGCGCTGGAGGTGATGGGCGACGAGAGCGGCGCGATCGTCGTCATGGATATCCGTAACGGCGACCTGCTGGCCATGGTCTCGGCCCCCAGCTTCGACGCCAATCGGTTCGTGAAAGGGCTGTCGGGCGCCGAGTACAAGGCGCTGGCCGAGTACGAGCGCAAACCGTTGCTCGACAAGTCGATGACGGGCCTGTTCCCGCCCGGCTCCACATTCAAACCGACCGTGGGCCTGGCGGCGTTGGCCGCGGGCATCGACCCAGAGGTCCGCATCAACTGTGGCGGCAGCTGGTATTACGGCGGCCGCACCTGGCGGTGCTGGGAACCGCGCGGCCATGGCTCGCAGAACCTGCACGACGCGATCAAGAACTCCTGCGACGTCTACTTCTACCAGACCTCGCTGAAGATCGGCCCCGACCCGATCGCCGTGGCGGCCCGGGCCATGGGTTTTGGTCAGCTCTTCGACATCGGTATTCCCGGCCAGAAGAAGGGCAACGTGCCCGACCGAGCCTGGAAGAAGCGGGCGTTTAAGAAGAATCCGGCAAACCAGACCTGGTTTCCCGGCGAGACCCCCAGCTACGGGATCGGGCAGGGGGCCCTGACGGTCAACGCCCTGCAGCTGGCGGTGATGACCTCGCGCCTGGCCAACGGCAAGAAGGCCCTCAACCCTCGCCTGATCAAGTCGGTCGGCGGGGTCGAGCAGCCCAGCGGCGCGGCCGTTCCCGACCTGCCGTTCTCGGCGGAGCATCTGGAATATGTACGCGGCGGCATGGCGGCCGTGGCCAACGACGTGCGCGGCACCGCCTATCGCCAGAGCCAGTTGGGCCTGGGCGACGTGCAGATGGCCGGCAAGACGGGCACGGCCCAGGTGCGCAGCTATGACGGCGTCACCAACCGGAAGGGCTACGCTACGACCTGGCGCCTGAAGGACCACAACCTGTTCGTGGCCTTCGCCCCCTATGACGACCCGCGCTACGCCGTGGCGGTCATCATCGAGCACGGCGGTCTGGGCGGCGCCACCGCTGGCGCGCCCCGCGCCCGCGAGGTGATGCGCGTCGCCTTGCTGAAGGATCCCGAGATCCGCGCCCGCATCGAGCGTCCGACGCCGCTGCCCGAGGCCGCGCCGGAAGACGTCATGGAAGGCGCCGCGCCGGAGGACCCCGTCGAAGCTCCGCCGCCAGCGCCCGGCGCCGCGCCGGCCAACGCTCCATCCAACGCTCCGCAGGGAGGCCACATATGACCCTGAGCGGCGGCCTGACCCGTCCGGGCGAACGCGACCGGCCGATCATCAAGTTCATGGAGGTGGACTGGACCTTCTGCCTCGTGCTGGCCCTGATCGCCGGTACGGGCGGCCTGATGCTGTTCTCGATCGCGGGGGCCTCGTGGGAGCCCTGGGCCGACCGGCACCTGCTGCGGTTCGGCGTCTATTTCATCATCATGATCGCCCTGGCCATGTGCGATCTGCGCTGGTGGTTCAATCTGGCCTATCCGATCTATGTGGTCGGCGTGCTGCTGCTGATCGCGGTGGATGTCGTCGGCGACATCGCGCTCGGCGCCCAGCGCTGGCTGCAGATCGGGCCCCTGCGCTTCCAGCCGTCCGAGGTGATGAAGATCGGCCTCGTCCTGGCGCTGGCGCGATTCTATCACGGCCTCTCGGCGGATCGGGCGAAGTTCTCCTGGTGGCTGCTGATCCCGGCGGCGATGATCGGCGTGCCGTTCCTGCTGGTGGCCAAGCAGCCCGACCTCGGCACCGCCATCCTGCTGGGCGCCACGGGCGCGGCGATCATGGTCCTGGCCGGCCTGTCCTGGCGAGTCATCGCGGCCCTGGCCGTGGCCGCCGCCGTCGCGATCCCGCCCTTCATCATGTTCGGGCTGCACGACTACCAGCGCAACCGGATCCTGACCTTCCTGAATCCCGAGCAGGACCCGTCCGGCGACGGCTATCACATCCTGCAGTCCAAGATCGCCTTGGGCTCGGGCGGTCTGCTGGGCAAGGGTTTCGGCCTTGGCTCTCAGAGCCAGCTGAATTTCCTGCCCGAGAAGCAGACCGACTTCATCTTCGCCACCCTGGCCGAGGAGTTCGGCTTTGTCGGCTGTTTCGGCGTGCTGTTCCTGTACGGCGCGCTCATCTTCATGGCCCTGCGCATCGCGTCGATCAGCCATAGCCATTTCGGACGTCTGGCGGCGGCCGGGGTGACGGCGACCTTCTCGCTGTACGTGCTGATCAACGGGGCGATGGTGATGGGTCTGGCCCCCGTCGTGGGCGTGCCGATGCCGATGCTGTCGTACGGCGGCACCGTCATGCTGACGGTCATGGTCGGTTTCGGCCTCGTGCAGTCCGTGAGGGTGCACCGCTACACCGAAGTCACCAGCGGCAAGGGTTCGCTGGTCTAGACGCCTGCGGGTCTAGCTGACCAGCGCTGCCTCGGTGGCGCGGATCAGGCCGTCGATGACGCCGGGCTCGGTCGAGGCGTGGCCGGCGTCCCAGACGATGTCGAACCGCGCCTCGGGCCAGGCCTTGTGCAGCTTCCAGGCGCTGTCCAGCGGCGTGACCACATCGAACCGACCCTGGACGATCCAGCCGGGGATGTGGCGGATCTTGTCGATGTTCTTCAGGATCCAGCCGTCCTGATCGAAGAAGCCGGCGTTGGTGAAGAAGTGGCACTCGATCCGCGCGAAGGCGATCGCGAAGTCTTCTTCGTTGAATTTGGGGGGACGGGCCTCCGGCCCTCGGAGCGAGATGGTGTCGCCCTCCCACTGGCTCCAGGCGGCGGCCGCTTCCAGTTGGACGCGTCGGTCGGGCGCCACCAGGCGGCGGTGATAGGCGCTCATCAGGTCGCCGCGTTCGTCCTCCGGGATCGGAGCCAGGAACCGCTCCCAGGCGTCGGGGAACAGCATCGAGGCGCCTTCCTGATAGAACCAGCGCAGCTCCCTCTGGGTCAGCAGGAAGATGCCGCGCAGGACCAGGCCGTCGACCCGGTCGGGATGCTTGATGGCGTAGGCCAGGGCCAGGGTCGAACCCCAGGAGCCGCCGAACACGGTCCATTTCTCGACGCCCAGATGCTCGCGCAGGCGCTCGATGTCCTCGATGAGGCTCCAGGTGGTGTTGTCGTCCAGGCTGGCGTTCGGACGCGAGCGGCCGCAGCCGCGCTGGTCGAACAGGGTCATGCGCCACTTCGCCGGATCGAAGAACCGCCGCATGGTCGGATTGACCGCGCCGCCCGGGCCGCCGTGCAGGATCACGCAGGGCTTGCCCCGCGGGTTGCCGCATTCCTCGTAGTAGATCTCGTGTGGGCCGCCGGTCTGCATCCAGCCGAACGAGAAGGGCTCGACCTCGCGGAAGAGGCCACGACGGCCGACGGAACTCATGGCGGCGGCGGAGGCGTTACGATCCATGAGAGCGACCCTAACGTGTTTTGTCGCCGCCTGTGAACGGAGGAACGTCCTGGGTTCATGCCTTTCATTCGGTTCTGTATGGTGCGGCGATGACTCAGCTAGCGCCTGAAGACTATACCGACGACGAGCTGCTCGAGATGCTGAACCCGGTTCAGCTGGCCGAGCTCGACCGTCAGATTGGCGAGATGTTCGGGGCCGAAGGCGTCGACCGCGCCGAGGCCCTGTTCGCCATGGCCAGCGTCTACAGTTTGCGCGCGGGCGAACGCGATCCGGTTTCCGCCCTGGCCATGCTGCAGCTGGCCGCCGCCATGCGTCGGCGCGCCGAGGCGATGATCGCCTCCCGGAACTAGGGCGCGGAACTAGAGCGGAAAGCGCCGATCCAGCCAGTCGAGGATCGCCACGTTCACTTCGGCGGGCTTCTCCTGCTGGGTCCAGTGCCCGCTGCCTTCGATCAGCACCTTCTCGAGGTCGGCGATCTGATCGCCCATGCGATCGGCCATGGCCGGCGGCAGGACCACGTCCAGTTCGGCCATGATCATCAGGCAGGGCACGCCGTCGATGCGGCGCGGCAGAGTTTCGGCCTTCTCCCAGTTGCGGCTGAAGTTGCGGTACCAGTTGATGCCGCCGGTGAAGCCGGTGCGTTGGAACGCCTCCACGAAGACGGCCAGTTCGGCGGCGGTGAGGAACTGGTTGTCGTCGCTCGTCTGATCGTAGTGGGCCAAGGCCTCCTGCAGGGCCAGGCTGCGCCGCTCGGCGGGGCGGGCCAGGAAGTCGTCCTGGGTCCCCCGGGGCTTGCGCATGAAGAAGCGGATCGTCCGTTCCACGTCGGCGGCAAGCTGGGCGTCGGCCTCGCCGGGCTTCTGGAAGTGGACGATGTACATGTCCTCGCCGAAGGCGTTGCGGAACATCGCGATCGGATCCATCGGCAGGCGCGGCGTGAAGGGGGTGTTGAGCCCAATGACGCCCGCCACCCGGTCCGGGTGCAGCAGCGGCATCTGCCAGACGACGATGCCGCCCCAGTCATGGCCGACGAAGATCGCCTTCTCGACACCCAGATGGTCGAGCAGGCCGACCAGGTCGCCGGTCAGGTGCTCCATGTCATAGGCTTCGACGGTCTCCGGACCGGGCGTGAGGCCGTAGCCGCGCTGGTCGGGGGCGATCACCCAACGGCCGGCGGCGGCCAGGGCGGCGATCTGGTGGCGCCAGGAAAAGGCGAGCTCGGGAAAGCCGTGGCAGAAGACGATCGGCACGCCCTCGCGGGGTCCTGCCTCGTAATAGGCCATCCGGATGCCGTTGACGTCCGCGTACCGGGGCGCGGGAAGGGGCGGGGCCTCCTGATTTGTGACGGTCATGCTTGCGCCCCTCCCGATTTCTTATGTGATTGATGATCACCCTGGAGCGCTCTCGCTGGACGGGCAAGCGCCATTTGAGGTTTCCCTAGGGGCGAAAGGGGGTAGAAGCGGGCCATGACCGACACCAGCCCGTCGCCCGCCGCCGTTCAGTGGCGCCTCGTCCTGCTTCTGGGCGCGCTCACGGCCTTCGCGCCGATGTCGATCGACATGTATCTTTCCAGCCTGCCGTCGATCGGCAGGTCGCTGAGCGCGGGGCCGGAACAGACCCAGGCGACCCTGGCGGCCTTCTTCGCGGGCATGGCCATCGGCCAGTTCGTCTATGGCCCGGCCTCGGACCGGTTCGGTCGGCGCACGCCGCTGCTGATCGGGATCGGTGTGTTCCTGGCGGCCTCGGTGGTCTGCGCCCTGGCCCCGACCATCGAAATCCTGATCGCCGCGCGCTTCGTCCAGGCTCTGGGCGGTTGCGCCGGGGCGGTCGTCGCCCGCGCCGTCGTGCGCGATCGCTTCAGTCATGCGGACACCGCCCGCGTGCTGTCGCTGATGATGCTGATCATGGGTCTCGCCCCGGTGCTCGCGCCGCAGCTCGGCGGCGTGGTGCAGTATTTCGCCGGCTGGCGCGGGGTGTTCTGGGTCCTGGCCGGGTTCGGCGTGATCATCGGTCTCTGGGTGACCGTCAGCCTGGCGGAATCCCGCTCGGCCGAGACGGAGGCCCAGGCCCGGTCCGAGAACCCGCTGAAGGCCTATATCGCCCTGCTGGGCATGCGTCGGCTGATGGGCTACGCCATCGCCGGGGCGCTGAACGGGGCGGTGCTTTTCACCTACATCTCGGGCGCGCCAGACCTGGTGATGGGGACCTACGGCCACACGCCGCTGGTCTTCAACCTGATCTTCGCCTTCAACGCGGTGGGCATCATCGGCGCCAGTCAGGTCAACCGCCTGCTGCTGCGCCGATACCTGCCGGACCAGGTGCTGAGCAACGCCAGCATCGCCTCGATCGTCGCGGCGTTCCTGCTGACCCTGGCGGCCTGGACTGGCTGGGGCGGCCAATGGACCGTGCTGCCGCTGCTGTTCTGCGCCCTCTCGATCTACGGTCTGATGGGCGGCAACACCATGGCCGGCGCGCTCAGTGTCGACCCGCGCCGCGCCGGCTCGATCTCGGCCCTTATGGGCTCGGCCTCTTTCGGCGCCGGAGCGCTCGCCTCCTGGGTCGGCGCCCAGCTGCATGACGGCACGCCGCGTCCAGTGGCGGGCGTGATGTTCGCCTGTCTGGTCGGCTCGGCCCTGGCGATCTTCCTGCTGGCCCTGCCTGGCGCGAAGAAGGTTCAGGCCTGAGGCAGCCGGAAGGCCCGCCAGGCCAGCAGCGCCCAGCCGGCCAAGAATGCCAGCCCGCCCAGCGGCGTGATCGCGCCCAGCCCGCGCGGTCCGCCCAGCGCCATGGCGTATAGCGAGCCCGAAAACAGCAGGGTTCCGGCCAGGAAGAGCGCCGCGACGACGCCCATGCTCTTGGCGCCGGCCCGATGAAGCCCGAACGCGGCGAACACCGCCAAGGCGTGGACCATCTGGTACTGCGAACCGGTGTGCAGCCATTCGATCGGCTTCGGCTCGGTCATGCCGTGCGCCGCGAAGGCGCCGAACGCCACCGCCAGCAGGCCGCTGATCGCCGCGAGGCTCGTCCAGGTTCTGGAAGTCCACCCAGCCATCGGCCTTACGCTCCGTCACCGTTGCAATCGTCGGGCGCGACCTTAACGTCGTTCACCTGGACGTAAAGCCGGTCCGACAGAGACCCGGCGCGAACAGGGGAGGACGGCATGGCGCTCACCTGGGGCGACGACTATCCGATCCATCAGACGCCCGAGCCCGTGGCCTATGCCGGCACGGACCGGAACTTCTACGACCGCTATTTCTTCAACGGCTACGCACCCGAAGGCGATGGCGGAGACCTCTTCTTCGCCGCGGCATTCGGGGTCTATCCCCACCTCAACATCGCCGACGCCGCCTTCTGCGTGATGAGGGACGGCCGCCAGGTGAACCTCCACGCCAGCCGCTGGCTGCGCATGGAGCGGATGGACCTGACCGTCGGCCCGATCGCCATCGAGGTTCTCCAACCGCTGCAACGCCTGAAGCTGACCGTCACGGCGCCGGAGCAGGGGATCGCCGCCGAGATCGTCTTCGAAGGCCGCGCCTTCCCGATCGAGGAGCCGCGCTTCGTCCGACGCACCGGGCCCCGAACCCTGCTGGACTACACGCGTCTCACCCAGAACGGCCGCTACACGGGCTGGGTCGAGGTCGACGGCGTGCGGACCCGCGTCGATGGCTTCGTCGGCACGCGCGACCGCTCCTGGGGTGTCCGTCCGATAGGCGCGCGCGACCCGCAGGAACAGGTCCCGCCGGCCTTGCCGCAGTTCTTCTGGCTGTGGGCTCCGTGCAATTTCGAGGACGGCAGCCTGTTCTTCCACACCAATGACGACGAGCTGGGCCGGGCCTGGAACCGCCGCGCGGTCTGGCTGGAGGACGGCGGTCGCGAGGAGGCGTTCGGCGGCTTCGCCGAGTCCGCCTGCGCCATCCAGTGGAGGAGCGCCACGCGCCACGCCTCGGCCGCGAGCCTCGACCTGGGCGCCGACGGTTCGATGACCATTGCGCCCCAGGCGGAGTTCTTCATGCTGGGCCTCGGCTACAACCACCCCACCTGGGGCCATGGCCAGAACCAGGGCGAGCTGAAGATCGAACGCGAGGACTTCGTCACCGCCGAGCTCGATCGGCGGATGCCGCATCTGCTCCACGTCCAGGCGCTGAGCCGGGTGACCTATGTCGACGGGGAGGGGCGTTCGCGTGTCGGGCGCGGCGTCTTCGAGCAGCTGGCGATCGGGCCGCACGGGCCCTCGGGCTTCGCCTCGATCCTGGATATGGCCCCATGAGCGCGGGTCCCGCGACGCTGGCCGAACGCCTGCAGGCGTATCTGAGCCGGACCTGGGCGACGCCGGTGACGGTCGCCGATCTTTCCCGCATCCCCGGCGGCGCCAGTCGCGAGACCTATCGCTTCACCGCCCGCGTCGATGGTGAAACCCGGGCGCTGATCCTGCGCCGCGATCCGCCCGGCAGCCTGATCGAAACCGATCGGAGCCTGGAGTACCTGGCCCTGGAAAGTTTCCACGACCGCGTGCCCGCGCCGCGCCCCGTGGTCATGGACGCCGAGGGAGCAGAGCTGGAGCGGCCGTTCTTCGTCATGGAGCGGGTCGATGGCGGGGCGGCGGCGTCGCCGTTCACAGTCCTGCCGTACGGCGCCCAGGCGCGCGCGATCGGCGAAGCGTTCTTCTCGATCCTCGGGACCATCGCCGCCGCCCACCCGGCCGACTTGCCGCTGGCCAAGGCGGCCCCGGCCCCGGCGCCCGAGGACTGCTGGCGTGTGGCGCTCGACCAGTGGGCCGAGGTGATCGAGGCCGACGAGCAGCATCCGCAGCCGATCGTCCGCGCCGCCATCCGGGCCTTGCGCCGCCGGCCGCCGCCGCCCGCCAGCGCGGTGCGCGTGGTGCATGGCGACTATCGCACCGGCAACTTCCTGCACGACGGGGCAGGGAAGATCCTGGCCGTTCTGGACTGGGAGATGGTTCACCTCGGCGATCCGCTGGAGGACCTCGCCTGGGCGATCGATCCGCTGTGGGGTCACTTCGACGCCGCCAATGTCGCCGGCATGATCCCGCGCGCCGATGCGCTCTCGATCTGGTCCAGGGCCAGCGGCCTGCCGATCGACGAGACGGCGCTGTCCTGGTGGTCGCTGTTTTCCGCCGTGAAGGGCCAGGCGATCTGGACCTCGGCGGCCAAGGAATATCGCGACGGCGGCTTCAAGGAGCCGATCCTGGCGGTCTCGGGCTGGTACACGGCCCGGCGGCACGACGAGATCCTGGCCGCCGCCCTGATGCGTCTGGAGGGCCTGTCATGACGCCCAGCCTGCCTGACATCCTGGTCGGCAACTTCCTGTGCATGCTGGATGCGGGGCCGCCGGAGCAGCAGGGCGAGTTCATGGCAGGCAAGGTCGGAATCGTCGCGATCCTGTCCCTGTTGGCGGCCCAGGAGGCCGAACGCGGCGCGGCAGCGAGAGTGGCGGAGAGCGCCTTGATCCGCGCGACCTTGGTCGAGGCGGCGGAAGACTACGGCCTCTATGTCGCGGGCCTTCCGTCCACGGAGGACGTGACCTTCTCAGCGCTGGATCGGGTCAATGCGGCGCTGCGCAAGGCGCTGATCGGGCTGCATGAAGCCGTGGAAGCGCGAGGCGACACCCCACGTCATCACGCGATCCTACGGCTCTACGCCAAGATGGCGGACCTGCGCCGGCTGGACTTGCCTCCCATGCCGGCGCGCTGAGCGCGCCGGTTGGTCGTCATTCCTGGCGCCAAGCGGGCCGGCTACTTGTGCTTGTTGTGCTTGGCCAGTTCGTCGGAGCTGATGTCCAGGAACCCGGGAGCGGCGGCGTTGTAGGCAGCGGTCTTGTTCAGGTCCATGACGACGCTGCGGTGACCTTCCCAGATCATGTGCGCAGCGACATAGAGCACGATCGCCAGGCCGATGAAGCCGATCCAGCGGTGCTTGTGCAGCAGGTTGGCGATGGCGCTGGCAGCCAGGCCCATCAGGGCGATCGACAGCAGCAGGCCGAAGATCAGGATGCCGGGGTGCTCGCGCGCGGCGCCGGCCACGGCCAGCACGTTGTCCAGCGACATCGAGACGTCGGCGATCAACACCTGGATGAAGGCGGCCTTGAACGACTTGGCCGGGCGGACACGGGGTTCGGTCGCGGGATTGCCGTCGATCATGGCCATGGCGTCGGCCTGATCATGCGAAGCCTGCTCGCGCATCTCGCGCCACATCTTCCAGCAGACCCACAGCAGCAGGAAGCCGCCGGCCAGCAGCAGGCCGATAACGCCCAGCAGCCAGGCGGTGATCAGGGCGAAGCCGATACGCAGAACGACGGCGGCGGCCAAGCCGTAGAGGATGACCTTCTTGCGTTCCTTGGGCGGCAGGCCGCCCGCGGCCAGGCCCACGGCCACGGCGTTGTCGCCGGCGAGGACCAGGTCGATCATCAGGACTTGCAGCAGGGCCATCAAAGGTCCCTGCAGGGCGCCCAACTGGGCCGTCAGTGCTTCAAACATGCGTCCTCAATGGGGCGACGCGCGCGACGATGCAAGACGCAATGGGCCAGCGGGCGAAAGAGAACAGGCCAAAAGCAAGGCGCCCCGGATCGGTGATCCGGGGCGCCGCTTTCGGTGTCAGGCTCAGTGGACGGGTTCGGGTTCCCGAGCCGGCTGGGTCTCATGACCTTGGACGTGGTCGCCATGATCATGGCCAGCGGCGGGCGCGGTCGCCGGCGGCGCGTAGGGGGCCTGGACATGCTCGACGGGAGCTTGCGGTTCCGGATGAGCCTCGACATGCGGGTTGTGAGTCGGCTCTTCGGGCGCGGCGAAGGGATGGCCCTCGTAGGCCTGGGTGACCGGTTCCGGCTCCGCTGGGGCCTGATGCTGGTCATGACGCGCCATGGCCGTGGCGGCCACCGCGCCCACCGCCGCGCCGCCGGCGGCGGCCATGAACGGGTTCACGTACGAGGTCTGGGCCGGTTGAGGCGGCTCGAACTCCATCTCGTTGCGGCCGTAGTCGGACTGCGTGCGGTATTTGCGCTGGCGTTCGGCGCGGCGACGGCTCGCCGCGGCGTTGCGCGAGACGCCGACCAGGATGGCCAGGGCCAACAGCACCAGGATCGCGCCCAGCACCGTCTTCATCGACGTCGGGCCCAGGCCCGGCAGCGAGACCTTGCCGTTCAGCGCGCCGAGATCCATCCCGCCGACGCCCTTCTTGACCTGCTCCGGCACGGCGAAGACCCGCTTGGTGATCGTGCCCAGGGCGAAGCCTTGCGGGGGCTTGGCGCCGTTCAGCTCGACGCCGAACTCCGACTTCAGCTGGCCCTTGGCTTCCGGACCCGGCTTGACCTGCCAGGCGAAGGTGGCCGGCTCTCCGGGCTTGACCACGGCGGTCTGGCGACCGTTCGGGGTAACCTCATAGCCGTCGCCCGAGAGCTGGGCGTAGGCGCTGGTCTTCCTGGCGGCCTTGCTGAGGCCCAGCTTGGCGGCTTCCTTCTTGATCAGATCGCCCAGGGTGGTCGGCAGCGACAGGGTCACTTGGCCGGGCTGGTTCTTCGACAGGCTCTCGCCGGCGGCCAGGACCGCGCCGTTGGTGGCTTCGGTCGCGACGGCGGCCTGCAGTTTCTCGAGCTTGGTGGCCGGCTTGGCGGCCTTCGGCGGCGCGGCGGGCGGGGCGACAGGCTTGGCGGCGGCCACGACCGGCGGCTTGATCAGCGGCGTGGTCGGCTTGGCCGGTTGAGCCGCCTTCAGGGGCGCCGGCGCGGGCGCGACGGTCTTTGGCGTGATGGGCTTCACCACCCCCGGCTTGGCGGGTGCGGGCTTGGCGGCCGCGACCACGGCGGGCTTGGCGACGGGCTTGGGCGCGACGACCGGCTTGGCGGCGGCGTGAGCGACCGGACGGGCGACGGGCGCCGTCGCGATGGTGGCGTGAGCGCGCGGGGCCAAAGCGACGCGGCGCGCGCCCTTCGGATTGGGAACCGGACGCATGGCCGTGACCAGGGTGCCGTCGGCGCGACGCCAGCTGCGGGTGTCGCCGGTCGCGGCGACGTCGGCGCGTTGGGTTGCATGCGGAGCCGCATGCGCCGCATGACGCGCGCCGCCAGGGTTCGGAACCGGACGCATGGCGGTCACCAGCGTGCCGTCGGCGCGGCGCCAGGTCTTCAGGTTCGAATTCGGCGCGGACAGCGGACGTGAGCTGACGCTTCCGGGCGCGCTGGGACCACCCAGCAGACCGTCCTGCGCTTGACCGGCGCTTGGCGGCGGCGGAGCCCCCATCAAGTCCGGCGTGCTCGATTCCGCGCGGTAGTCGCTGGTCGGCGGCGCCGAAGGGCCCTGATCGCCGGCGCTACAGCCGGCGAGCAAGAGAACCCCGGCCGCCGAAGTGGCCAGAGCGGCTAAGCGTACCTTATTCCCAAACATCGGGTCCCCCGATCCCATGTCAGAATCCTCCGCGAAGCAGCGCTCGCGGATCACTGTTCGCGAGAAGAGCACGTGCTTGCGACGAAATCAAAACGGTTAACGGGGATTCACGAACCCATTTCATCCTTCACGCGAACTCTGGCGGCCTCATAGAGCGCGATCGCGGCGGCGGCTGACACATTGAGACTCTCAAAGCCGCCCGGCATGGGGATCTTTCCGAGGGCGTCGCAGTGCTCGGCGACCAGGCGGCGGACGCCTTCGCCTTCGGAACCCAGAACGAGCACGGTCGGCTGATGGTCGAGCACGGCCTCCAGGCTTTCCTCGGCCTCGCCGGCCAAGGCGACGGCGCGCCAGCCGAGGTCGGCCAGTTCTTCCAGGGCGCGGGACAGATTGACCACGCGCGCGTGGGCGACCTTGTCGACGGCTCCGACGGCGGTCTTGGCCAGAACGCCCGACAGCGCCGGCGCGTGGCGATCCTGGAGGATCACGCCCGTGGCGCCGAAGGCGGCGGCCGAGCGGAAGATGGCGCCGATGTTCTGCGGGTCGGTGATCTGGTCCAGCATGACCAGGAGGCCCTTGGCCGGGGTCCCCAGTTCGGCGATCGACAGGGCCTCTTGCTCGTCGATCTTCAGCGCCAGGCCCTGGTGCACGGCGCCCTGTGGCAGCTGTCGGGCGATCTCCTGGCCTTCCATCACCTGCAGGCAGGAAAGTTTCTGCAGATTCGGCGCGAGTCGCTTGGCGCGGTCCGGGGTCGCCAGGAGGCGCTTCGGCGGCGGGCGATGCGGGTTCGAAAGCGCCGCTTCGACGGCGTGAGTTCCCCAGATCCAGTCCTTGGCGTCACCTTGGCCCTTGGAAAAGTTGTTCTCTTTCCGGGGCTTGGAACGAAAATCGCGTCCAGGTGCAGAAGGACGTTTCCGGTCGTTGCGTTCGGAATGAGAGGACACTATAAGACGCGCTCCGATTTGGGGCCCCAAGGGTTTCTCGGCCGACCGGCGCTGCTCTTAGCACCGTCCGTCACCGGCTAAAGAAGCTTTTGTTCCAGTTCGAAGTTCAACGGCTTGCTGTTGCGCATCGGACCGGGTAAAGGCCGCCGGCTTCGGAACTCCGTCGCGTGCTTGGGGGAATGTCCCGAGTGGCAAAGGGGGGGGACTGTAAATCCCCTGGCGTACGCCTTCGCAGGTTCGAGTCCTGCTTCCCCCACCATGCACGCGACGAGTTCCGAGGGCAGGCCGGTCTTAAGGCAAAAAGGGCGCTCCAGAGCCAGAGACCGGGAGCCGATCGCGACCCCGCTAGCCCCTATTGGGTGATTGGGCGGGTATAGCACAATGGTAGTGCAGCAGCCTTCCAAGCTGAGGACGCGGGTTCGATTCCCGCTACCCGCTCCAGCTCCCCGAGTTACATCCCAACAACAGCCGCCGGCGCGAAGGTAGAGACGATGGCCAAGGAAAAGTTCGAACGCACTAAGCCGCACTGCAACATCGGCACGATTGGTCACGTTGACCATGGCAAGA